>CAVXPR010000020.1:0-12271 GCA_963763585.1 uncultured Acidobacteriaceae bacterium
CGCAGTAAAGAATCAGATCGGTGCGGCGCATGGCGACGATAAAACGGTAGTGAACGCGACTGACCACGAAGAACGGAATCTGAATGGCGTACATCGCCAGCACGGATGCGACGACGCTGGTGTCGCGAGGGCCAAATTTTCCGTGTTGAAGCGCGATGCGCACCAGCGGCCGCGCGCCGGCAATCAGAATTACTGCAATGGGCACTGAGACGAGCGCAGTGAGCCGGACCCAGGTGCGAATCGTGTGGCGGCATCCGGCCCAGTCGCATGTAGCGATCATGCGCGACAAATAAGGAACGATGGCAGTGGATATCGCGCCGGCAAGCAATGTGAGCACCACGCTGACGAAGCGATTGGCATACACCAGGGCCGAGACGCTGCCAGCAACAAGCATTGCAGCCATCGCCTGATCAACGAGCAGGCCTCCTGAAGAAACGACACTCGAGAGCAGCACAGGCCCGTATTGGCCGGCGACCTCGCGGGTCGGTTCGTCCATGCCGTGCCATCGCAGCCGGAATCTATAGCCGCGCCTGTGCATCATCCAGGCGACGATGATGGCATGCAGCAGCGACCCGGCGAGCGTGGAGTAGACCATGGCCCATATGCCCAAGCGAGCGCCGAATTCAAGCGCCCCTAAAATGATGGCGAACGAAATGACCATGGGTGCGAGCGCCGGGAATGCAAAGCGGTCCTGCGTGTTGAGAACAGCGGTGCAGCTGGTGGCGATTCCCGTGATGAGGACAACGGGGACAAGCGCGTAGAACAAATGCACGGCGAGGGTGAGCTTGGCGGGCGCAAAGTGAGACGCGATGAGCGGAAAGAAGCCGCGCGCGAAAAGAGCCATCGCTGCGCTGGCCGCGGCGAGGAGCAGGCACATCCAAAGCATGGAACTCGACAGCAGCTGCTGAGCGCGTTCGTGGCCTTCCTGTTCCCTCACCCGAACCAGCGTGGGCACGAGCGCCTGATTCATCGATTCCGAGATCAGGTTGACGAGCAGGCTAGGGATTAGTGCCGCGGCAAGGAACGCGTCCATGGCGTCAGATCGGCCATAGACCGAGGCGACGGCAACCTCTTTGAAGGTGGCGAGGATCTTGACGAAGATGCCCGCGGCTCCGACGGAAATTGCGGCGCGGAAAATGGCGCGATTGATGCTGACCGCCGAGACAGGCAGAGAAGTCCGTCGCCATCTTTGCGAAAGCGTCGACATAGGTTTGCTCGAATGTCAGATCAAGGAAAGAGTTACAGGCAGTCGGTGCACATTCCTGTTACAACAGGATCCGATACGACGGTTCCATTTCCGTCTACATCGACCCTGACGCCAATCGGCCCTTCATGCAGCCAACGGCCTGATCTTTGGCCGCCTCTTTTGCAATTCGACCCAGAGGTCGTATTGGAGTTGAGCTTTGGAGAAAAAGTCAGGCGAAAGTCCAAGTGCTAGGCCGAGACGGATACTCAAATCGACAGTAACGCTCGTGCGGCCATTGAGAATTCGAGAAACCGTAGCACGCGCGACGCCAATTCGGCGGGCCAGCTCTGTCACCGTCGTCTTTCCCAGGAATTCCTTCAACAGTTCGCCTGGACTTGCCGGATTGTGCATCATCGCCATACTCCGCCCTCCTAGTGATAGTCCCGGCAATCTACGAGGATCGCGTCTTCGCCTTCAAACCGGAAGGTGAGCCGCCAGTTCCTGTTGACAGTCACCGACCAGTGCCCCTTTAGATCGCCCTTCAGCGGGTGCCAATCCCAACCCGCCCGATTCATGTCGAGCGGCGTCGAAGCCAGATTCAAGGTCGTCAGCTGGATGCGCAGCCGCGCGTCATGCGCCGGCTGGATCCCCGTCTTCGAGCCTGTCTTGAAGAATCTTTCAAGCCCGCGGTGCCGGAATGTCCGGATCACTTTTTGCATTGTAACATGAAGTGTTACACCTCACAAGGTTGGAGTAGTTTGTGGATCGTATAGAGGTCGTGATGCGAAAGCCGGCGGCAGCGGCCTCGATCCGAAACAATCGTCGAGGCCGTCCGGATCGTCAGTGGCGAGACGGCCGGCAACGGCAATCATGGCGAAGAGTAGCCATGTGGTGCGATTTTCTTCCACAGTTGCAACGAGCGAAGTCAATGCCCAAACAATAAGCGAGGTAACCAACGCCAGGCGCAAAGATCCGCTGGCGCGAAAAGCAAATCGAACTGCCAGCGCGAAAAGGAGAACGGCCAGGAACAAGGCACACAGCCCCCCGCTGACTGCGATCGACAGCGCGGTGTTGTGTGCCGTGTCAATCGGAGAAAGATGCGCAGCGGCGACAAATGTTCCGGCGCCAGAGCCGAGAAGTGGCGCACGCGCGAATGCGCTCCAGCCGGCTGACCAGATGTTGAAGCGCTGATTCAGGTCGCCGGTTTGCAGTTGCTCTGGGATCGTAGCTAGACGTGCCAGCGTTACGCCGGGAACGATAAGCCAAAGCGCCGCCACGAACGGCGGCAGTACGAACGCTGCAGCAACAACACGCCTGGCGTGACCGCGCATTAATAGGATTGCCGATCCGATGACCGCGACGACAGCAGCCAGAAAACCTTCACGCGATGCAGTGAGCAGAACCGCAATGAGGCCGAGCGGGAAAAAGCCCAGCGCCATCGCGCGCGGTAGCCAGCGTTTCTCGCAATTGACCAGGAGGGCGGCCAGTGGAAAACCGAGATCGAGAAAGCGAGCGACTTCGTTGGGATCCTGGCCGTAGGCTGCGAAGCGAATCTGGCCAGCTGCGATAGCAACGGGCGAACTGAACGCCGCAAGGGTGAGAAGCGCCAGCACCCAGGAGCCGGCAACAGTGGCGCGCAACAGCGAGCGCAAATCGTCGGGAGTGCCGGTGAACTCCCAGATCAACCAGACGATCATCATCTCCTGGAAGTAGCCGCGAATGCTTTCCAGAGTCGCAGTTGAATCAATTGTCCAAAAGAGAGAGCAGCAGAGCCACAGAAAGAGCGCAAGCGTAACCCACCAAAACATGCCGGGTGTGCGCATGCTGCCCGCTTGCAGCACTGCCGGAATCGCGGCAAGTAGCACCAGCAGACCAGCGATGCGGGCCGCATTGCCAAGCATCCCGCCAAGATCGAGCGAGTACTCCCACGGAATGGTGAAGACGAACAGGAGCAGGAGAATCCAGGCGGTTTTTCTCATTTAATACCGCTGCGAATAAACCAGGGCCGAGTAAATCGTCACGCCAATGGCTGACTGGATGGCGGACTCCAGCGTCCGGTTGAGCAGATTCTTCGCTTCGGAATCGGGAACGTAAAGAATGTCGCGGTCCTGCACGACTTGGTCCGGGTCCTGTCCGCGCATCATTCGCCGAAGATTGAGAGCGATCATGGTGCGGCCTCCCTTTTGTTCGCGGATGAGCAAAGCTTTTCCGACAGCGGCGTTTTGCGACGGTCCCCAAGCGAGCGAGAGAGCCTGCACCACGGTGAGCCCCTGCACGGGATCAACCGCGAATCCGCCGGGGCGGATCACATCGCCAACCACGTAGACAAGACCTGCGCGGCTTACCTGAACCGTGTCGCCGGGGCTCAACTCGGGATTGTGGTCGGTTGAAGTATCCATCCCACCGGGATCCAAAACAACCGCATGCGCGGTCTTTGAATCGCCCTCATGAAACACGTTGACTAGGCGGCCCGCATTGGGCGAAAGACCAGTCGCGGCAGAGATCAGGTCGAGCAGGCGGTGGTGGACGGTATAAGGATAGACGCCGGGACGCGTGACTTCGCCGAGCACGCTCACGTCTTGCCCTACATAAGAAGTAACCAGAACCGAAACCAGCGGATGGAGAAGCATGCCCTTGGCTACAAGCGCAGCCTCTATCGTTTGTTCGGCGGCCTGTTCATCCAGGCCGGAAAGCTGGACGTCGCCAATCAGAGGCAGCGTCACCGTACCCGCCGATGCAACGCGGACCATGGAGTGAAACTCCGGCGTATGGTATTCCGCGATCTCAAGAAAGTCTCCGGCGCTGATGGGTGCGGGCATGGGAGCGGAAAGTTGAGTGCCCGCAGGCGACGGCAGGCCTGTCGCCGGAACTGCGTCCGCATCATTCCAAACCGCAGGCGCTTTACTGGGATCAGGCACACTTCTGGTGTCCTCGGTCTGCGGAAAGCTGGCAACACCGGCAGGCAGGCCCGACGTACTCGGAGTAGGTGCTTGTGCACGAATCGATGCGCCGGCACCGAGCAGTGCGAACACAACGAGAATTACGGGGACGATTAACGTAGGCCCTGCCACGGGGCCAGCTGGATAACTAAGCGATTCGCGCAACGACTCACGCAAGAGGGCCGCGCCAACAGCAATCCAAAGCCCCACAAAAAACGTGATGGCAAGATAAAGCGGCAGATTGGGAGCAACCGGCTTCACGGGTTGGCGCGCGTAATCAACGACAGAGATGTTTGAAGATCGCACTCCGGCCGCGAGGCCCGCTTCCTCGGCTTTATCCTGCACGCGAAGATACAAGTCGTGGCTGGCGTTCGCCTCCTGACGCATGACGGCGTATTCCGTGGCCGCCTCGTTCAGCTTCATGCCCTGATCTGTGGCCTGCGCGAGGCTATTGCGCACCAACTGCTCGCGATCGAGCGCAGTCTGCCAGTTTGTGTGGAAGCGCTCCACCAGCTTTGTGTCCTCCGCACGTTTCTGCTGGTCGAGGTCCTGCAATTGGCGGTTGATTTCAACCACGCGCGGAAAACCGGGACCGTGTTCGGCGCTGAGCTGAGCCTGTTCCTGCCTAAGGTCGCTGCGGCGTGCGTGAATCTGTTCGAGCAGCGCAGTAGCGAAGTTGGCGTTGTCAGCCTGCAAATGCGGATCGGAGGCAATGACCGTCTCCGGGTCTCCATGCGATGCTGCGCGATATTCTGCCTCGGCCAGAATGCGGTCGGTTGTAGCCGCAACCAACTGGCGGCTGAGCTCGTCGATCTCAAGCAGCACCGAGCTGTGTTCCGTCTCGCCGGGCTGGCCATTGGCCATTACTTCGGGCGTGCTTACAATTCCGTGTTGATCTTCAAAATCAGCCAGACGCTGCTGATCGCTGTCCACGCGAGTTTTCAAGCCGGCGAGCTGAGTGCTTAGCCAGCCTGATGCCTGCGCAGTAGCCTGAATCTGCGACTCGATCTGTTGCTCGTCATAGGCCCCGATGAGCGCGTTGACCACAGCCGCCGAAAGCGCAGCGTCGCGCGAGCGAAAGCGAATTTCTACCAGCATGGTCCGCGGCATCGATTGCGCGTGGAGACGGCGTGAGAAGCGGTCGAGCAGCCAGGCCTGAGCATTGGGCGGCGGCGTGTCGACCTTGAAATCTGGAAAGCGGCCGGCGAAGTCGCCGCAAAAGCCCGGAGCATCGTAAAGCTTGAGGCCGACAATCACTCGCCACGCCAGTCGATCGCTGCGCAATACGCTCGCCAGTGTTTCCAGAGCGATGGGCGCGGAAAGAATTGACGTTGGAACCTGGACATCGGCGCCATCCAGATTGAGAGAGGAGACAGGCGCGGCGCGAAGCTCAACGCGACCCGTCGCTTCATATTGATTTGGCGCGATGAGGCAATAGAGGGTGCAGGCGACGAGCAGCGCCCCTTCAATGGTGGCAACAAACCAGCGTCGACGCCAGACTACGCGCCCAAGCTGGCGCAGTGAGGTGGGCGCTGGGTGGGCGGTGTTCGCCCGAACAGGCGCCGCGGGGTCGCCAAGAAATACTTCGTGGATCGATAGAGCATTCGGCAACGGAAGGAAACCTCGATCGCAAAAACCGTGATCACAGAAAGCCGAGTGCGCAAGAGATCGCGCATATGGACGAAGATCGCCGTGGGTCAAGATCGCCGAGGCTCCCGCCAGATCGCGACGATGAAACACGTCGCCTCGACGCCGCGAACTGCAGCGAATGCTCGCCATGTGCCTCTTTTTCGCCCACGTCTTTGCGGGCAAACGCGATGGCCCTGGCGTTCAGAACGAACAGCTATTCTGGGGAAATTCCAACCTAGTCTCGTTCATCAAATACCCCTCGTCAATGGCTTGCGAGGTACCGTGTGATGACCGTCACACTACGCGGATTGGGAGCCAGCGAGGCGCGGCCACGCGCGCAGCCAGAGAATCGGCGTTAAGTGACGGGCCGTTTGAATGAGATGCGGAAGAATTCGGGCAGCGCGACAACTCAACTCGCGTTCGGTGTGGACTTGTACCACTCGGCTGTGCGGCGAATGCCCTCGCGGAAATCAACCAGCGGGACGTAGCCCAGCAGTTCCCTTGCCCGGCTGATGTCGGCCAAAGAATTCCGAACGTCGCCAGTGCGCGGCTCAGCGTAGGCCGGCTTGCCCTTGTAGCCTGTGAGTTCGCTCAGAATCTCGAACGCCTGGTTGAGCGTGACGGCCGCTCCGGTGGCCACGTTCATCATTTTGCCGGAGACTTTTTCGGCGGGCGCGGATGCGGCCAGCAAGTTGGCGGAAACAACATTCTCAATAAATGTGAAGTCGCGGCTCTGTTCGCCATCGCCGAAGATGGTAGGTTGCTCGCCCGCGAGCAGCTTGCGGCAAAAGATCGCCAACACGCCGGAGTAGTGCGACGTTGGATCCTGAAAAGGACCGAAGACATTGAAGTAGCGCAGGGTCACGGTTTCAAGCCCATACACACGCGCAAAAGAAGCCAGATAATGTTCGCAAGCCAGTTTGGCTACCGCGTAGGGGCTGATGGGATTGGGCAACATGTCTTCGCGTTTCGGCATGACCGGCGTATCGCCGTAGACCGACGAAGAGCCGGCATAAATAACGCGGCGGACGCCGGCAGCGCGCGCAGCCACCAGCACATTTAGCGTGGCGTCAACGCAGTTGCGATTGGTGGCGATGGGGTCGGCGACGGAACGCGGCACGCTGGCCAGCGCTGCCTCATGAAAAACGATTTCAGCGCCCGCGCAAGCTTTGGCACTGAATGTGGGATCGGCGAGGTCGCCCTCGATGAACTCCATTGCTTCAAGTCCGGCGAGGTTGGCGCGCTTGCCGGTGATGAAACTATCGACACCGCGCACCGACTCACCGCGCGCCAGCAGAGCCGCGGCGATGGAGCGGCCGATAAATCCTGCGGCGCCCGTAACGACGTACTTGGCCAAGTTCGTTCCTCAGTAACAAGAGTGGCGCGACTCAATCAATGGGCCGCACAAGCTAGGATACTATTGCAACCCTGCGAGTCCTCTGCTGGGGCCGCGCCGTCGGCTGCTGGAGTTCAGCGAATCCGTTTTCCAATTCGACTCACTTCGATCATGACAGCTTTTCTCTCAAATTTGGCTGAGCCCCAGAGTTTTTCCTTGACGGAGAAAATGCTGTTCCTGGCGTTGACCGCTGCATCTGTATACGGATTTTGCCGGCGACTCTGGCCAATTGTCCGCAAGATTCTCCAATCGAAGAAGGACCCAGGCTTTCATTTGTTCCCGATCGGCCGGCGCGTGCGCGATTTCGTCTGGGAGGTGATGTTCCAGGCCAAGGTCATCCGCGAACGGCCACTGGCGGGCTTCGCCCACGCGCTGGTGTTCTGGGCCTTTTGCGCATTCGCACTGGTCACGCTGAATCACTGCGCGTCAATCTTCGGGCTCGGCTTTCTTGATCCGGCGGGGCGAGTCGGCCGATTTTATTTCGACTTCGCGGCAGTTTTCGCTGTGGCCTGTGCGGTAAGCATCTTCGGCTTGTTTCTGCGGCGATTCGTAGCGCGGCCCAAATGGCTCGGCGCAGTTTCCTGGGAGTCAGGTCTGATCGCCCTGCTGATCTTTGTGCTGATGGTTACGTATCTGGCCGCATTCTTTGTTCCCGGCGCGAGCACTGCCGCGCGAGCGTTGTGGTGGGCGCACACGATTACCTTGCTGGCTTTTCTGCCTGTGATTCCGCATACCAAGCACCTGCACTTGCTTTTGAGCCCGTTTACGATCTTTCTGTCGCGGGGCGGATTCGCCGAGATTCCTCCGCTTGCGGACGACGAAGACTTCGGGCTTGTTGCGGGAAAAGATCTGACGCAATTGGTCAGCCTACAGGCCTACTCCTGCGTAGAATGCGGGCGCTGCATGGAACATTGCCCGGCCAACAATACCGGCAAGCTGCTTAACCCCAAGGAAATTGTGTTGGGCCTTCGCGATTATCTCAATGAATATGGTCCCGCGTCGGAGGAGCCGCTGCTGGGCAAATACAACGCGCTGGAGGCGGCCTTCGAGTGCACCACTTGCGGCGCTTGCGAGTTTCAGTGCCCTGTGGGGATTGAGCATGTGCCAATCATCGTCGGACTGCGGCGCGGCGCGGTGAACACCGGCGCGTGGGAAGACGATCACGGGGCCAAGTTGTTTCTGGCGCTGGAGCGCGTAAACGCCTACAACGCGTACCAGTCCATCATTCGTGGCGGTCATACCTTTCTGACCATTCGCACCGGCCCGGACCCCATTACGAATATTGGAGACCGACTCGATCTAATCATTCCGCTGAACCAGGACACGATGGATCGGCATCTGAGCCTGCTTACGTCGGGCGGAGCTTGTCTTTATAACGCAGATCAGATTCGCCCGGGCACACCGCAGCTGGAGTACAGCTCTGTGGCATCCCTGTCTCCACGCTCGCCGACATTACTAAGAATAAGGTGGCGCAAAACACACTCGCCATGGGCGCTGCGCTTAGCATGATGGGCGTCGGCTTCCCTGCTCTTGAGAGCGTGATCGCGGAGCAGTTCCGCAAGAAGGAAAAGTCAGTTATTGACGAGAACGTAAGCGTGGCCCGCGCCGGGTACGACTACGCTACCTCGAACTTCAAACCTTTCGCATGGCCGCTGCCGATGACGGAGAACAAATATGCTGTGCTCAGTGGCAACGCTGCAATGGCGATGGGAGGCGCGGCGGCGGGGTCAAGTTTTATTGCGCTTATCCGATGAGCCCTTCTACCGGCGTGCTGCACTGGATGGCCGATCATGGTCGTAAAGCCGGAATCGTAGTGCGCCAGGTGGAAGATGAGATTGGCGTCGATCAATATGGCGATCGGCGCAGCGCATGCCGGCGTGCGCTCCATGTGTGCCACCTCCGGAGGAGGCTTCGCTCTTATGAGTGAGGGCCTTGGCCTTTCTGCTATGGCAGAGATTCCCGTCGTTGTGATCGACTGTCAGCGTGCCGGCCCATCGACCGGGGTGCCAACCAAGACCGAACAGGGGGATCTTTGGCAGATGCTGGGCGCAGCCTTCGGCGATTACCCGAGGGTCATCGCGGCGCCTCTGGATATCGGCGACTGCTTCACGCTGATTCCCGAAATCTGCAATATCACCGACCGTTTCCAGTGTCCTGGAATCGTTCTCTGCGACCTGCTGCTCGCTGAAGGAAGGCTCAGCGTTGATCCCAAGATTCTCGACTTCCATCCCCCCATCGATCGCGGGGAACTCATCACCTCGAATGGTCGGAGACTCACGAAGAGTACAAACGCTATCTCATCACTGAAAGCGGTGTCTCTCCGCGCGTCATTCCAGGCGTGCCCGGTTATACGCACACGGTTTCGAGCGATGAACACGATGAGAATGGCGTCCTGATCAGCGACGAATATACGAATGCCAGCAAAACGCCGCGCGATGATGGAAAAGCGTATGCGCAAAGTTGCTGGAATCGAAGCTTCGGTTTCTCCGCCTGAGCTTCTTGGCCCGCGTGATGCTGACGTTACTCTCATCGGCTGGGGATCAACTTACGGAGTGATCGAGGAAGCCGCGAACTTCTGCGCGACCAGGGCATCACGGCCAATCAACTGCAGAT
Organism: uncultured Acidobacteriaceae bacterium; assembly: GCA_963763585.1. Classification (GTDB taxonomy): domain Bacteria; phylum Acidobacteriota; class Terriglobia; order Terriglobales; family Acidobacteriaceae; genus Telmatobacter. The sequence goes on from CAVXPR010000020.1 coordinate 9,764, forward strand.
TCGCTGGCTTGTTCCGTTACATGGCGATGCGATCGTGAGACCTTGAAGGGCTCACGGCGCACCATCATTGTCGAAAACAATTTCAGCGGTCAATTTGCACGTTATCTGCGTAGTGAGACTAGTTTTGTTCCCGATGGACAACATTCGCAAGTACGATGGAGAACCGTTCATGCCTCACCACATTGCGGAAGCTGTCAAAGAGCAACTCGCCGGCAAGACCAAGCTCTCTATTCCGGCCCACGAAATCATGGTTTAGGCGTCATCGTAAGACAACATGAAGACAGCCACATAAAATCTTCTGTCAAAGGAGATTTCAAGATGGCAACTGAAGCAATAGTTCCCAAGCGATGGTGATGGCCGATTAAAAGGAAAAGTCGATCCTGACTGGTGCCCGGATGCGGAGATTTCGGGGTGCTAGCGGCGGTGCAAAAGGCGCTCGTCGAGTTGCAGATTCCGAAGCATGAGGTCGCCACGATCAGCGGTATCGGATGCTCCTCGAACTTTCCCGGCTTCATCGACACCTATGGGATGCATACGCTTGCATGGACGCTCGTTTCCAGTCGCGACGCGGAATGAAACTCGCCAACCACGCCATGACAGTTCTGGTAACGGGAGGCGACGGGGATGGCTTTGGGATCGGCTGCGGGCACTTTGTGCATGCCATGCGTCGCAATGTCGACCTGACTTACATCGTGATGGACAACCAGATCTATGGACTCACCACCGGCCAGACCTCTCCTACCAGTCGCATCGGCATGAAGACCAAGAGCATGCCGTATGGGAATATTGAGTCTCCACTAAATCCTATCTCCCTGGCACTCTCCGCCGGAGCGACCTACGTCGCGCGTGGTTTCAGCGCTGACCAGAAGCACCTGACCGAATTGATCAAGCGCGCCATCCAGCATAAAGGATTTTCATTTATCGATGTCTTCAGCCCATGCGTCACCTACAACCACGACAATACCTTCCAGTGGTTTCGGCCCACGGGTGAAGAAGCTTGAAGACAATCCTGAGTACGATTCCAGCGATTGGAAGCCGCCATGGAGAAGTCCCTGATCTGGGGCGACGAAATTCCTATCGGAAAATTCTTCGAGCGAACCGACTTGCCGACGTGCATGATGCAGAGCCTGTCCTGAAATCAGGGCCTCTCGTCCACCAAGAGTTGCGCATACCGGATGATGTCGCAAAATCCTTTATCGATGAGCTAATGTAGAAGAGAGACTTCTCGAACGAGAACACATTGGGACGGAAAGACGCTATGAAAAAATCGACTGCGACAGTTTGGATCACTTTATTGTTCCTATCGTTTTCTGCGCTCGGGCAAGCAAATCCAAACAAAGCAACAATGGCGCTCACACAAACCGACGAGGCCTCGTTGCTCAAAGCGGCCGAAGTCGCCAGCATTTTGCCTCCGACTGTTTTCTTTCAGGGCAGGACTGCCAATCCAGGGCCGGAACTCAGGCGGTGTTCGTTTTGCAGATAAGAGCCTGATGCTCGTCACGCTTGTCGATTCGTCAGGTTATTCAAGCCAAGTGCAAGAGAAATATCAAGCGTATCTAATCACGGAATCGGCCATCGACATCGACGGACATCGATTGGCTGCGGGCGCTTACGGTTGCGGATTTCTCAGTAATAATGCTTTTATCGTTATGGATATCGGTGGGCACGAACTTTTCACGGCCCATGCCACTCATGACGAGAATCTGCATCGTCCAACCCCTCTTCAGATCATGGCCTCACCCAACGAGCCTGGGAAATATCGGCTTTATGGGGGGCGGGACTTTGTTGTATTCCGGATCTCGACCGGGAGTTAGGAATCTCGGAATGATTTCAACCTTGTCTGTTCTCTGCTGTAAACTCCAGCCATCACCTGTAACTTTCATCTGAAAGTGATCTCTCACAATGCTCCGGCTATTCGTCTCTTGTTCGCAGAAGGAGCAGGGACGATGCGACAGGTTTCATACGCGTCTGGTGAGCATCGGTAGAGACTTAATTTTGTCCGCATTGGCTAGTGCTGATGTTTTTTTTCGCAATTCCGGGTGTCTCTATCGGTCAGGCTCAAAGTGGGCATCCAGAGCCACCACCGCCACCTCCAAAGGCAAAAGCAAAAAAATGCAGCGGCCGTCCAATCCCGCAATTTATTGACATCACCGCTCAGGCTGGCATCCATTTCAAGCACACGTCCGATCCCGATAAGAAATACATCGTTGAATCGATGAGCGGAGGTGTCTTGCTGCTTGATTACGATCGCGATGGTTGGCCGGATATTTACTTCACCAATGCGCCGACAGTGGCCATGGCGATGGAGAAAAAAGCCAGCCCCGGAGCTCTCTTTCACAACAATCACGACGGAACGTTTACCGATGTAACGCGCACCTCGGGACTTTCCAACGCCTGCTTTGCGATGGGAGGGGCCGTTGGCGATTACAACAACGACGGCTGGCCTGATGTCTATCTGACATGTCTCGGCGGAAATATTCTCTACAAAAACAACGGAGACGGGACTTT
>CAVXPR010000021.1:0-13766 GCA_963763585.1 uncultured Acidobacteriaceae bacterium
GGACACGTTTGAGATTTACCACGAGGCCGACCGGTCGCTGGCAGAAGCGCTGCTGACGGCAAGGAAATTTGTGGACGAGTATCCGGCGGGAACGGCGGGCAAGGGCCTGCTGCTTACCGGGTCGATGGGCGTGGGAAAAACTCACCTGGCCGTTGGCGTGTTGCACCGGCTGGTGAGGGAGCGGGGAGCGAAGGGACTTTTCTGCGACTATCGCGAGCTGCTGAAGAGTATCCAGAACAGCTACAACTCTGAAGTAAGGACGACAGAGCTGGAGTTGCTGAAGCCGGTATTCGCTGCCGAAGTGCTGGTGCTGGACGACCTGGGCGCGCAAAAACCCAATGAGTGGGTGTGGGACACGGTAGCGCTGATTTTGAATACGCGCTACAACAACCGGCAGACAACGATCATTACGACAAACTATTCTGACCAGCCGGCGGGTAGCGGAGGATTAAGCGATCCGGAGCGCGCCGCGCGCGAGCCTACGCTGGGCGATCGAATCGGAGACCGCATGCTGTCGCGGCTTGCAGAGATGTGCATCCGCGTGAAGATGACCGGCAAAGATTGCCGGCAGACGGGGATCAAGCGGGCGAGGTTTGGGTGAGAGAAGCAGCCTCTAGCCTCTAGCGTCAAGCTCTCGCATCGAGTAGCAGAATCGTAGCGGCGCATTCTGGCGCCAACAAGATCAGGTGTAGAATCTCGCTCGTAAGTACAGGTGCGCATGAGTTCCGATCCGCAGGCAGGTCCACAACTGATTCGCCCCACCGAAGCCGAAAAGCGCAGCTGGCTGCCGCTGGTGATTGCCGCGGCGATTGTGCTGGCCGTGGCTGGCGGGCTGGTGATGTTTTATGAGCATGGCAAGAGCGCGCCGACGGTGACGCCGATCTCGGCGGCGCTCGATCCCTACGCTGGAAATTTGCCGATCAGCAATCTTCATATGAGCGAGTCGTCGAACCTGGCCGGCAGCAAGGTGACGTACGTAGATGGGTCGATCGCCAATACAGGCAACCGAACCGTGACTGGAATCACCGTGCAGGTGTTGTTCCGTGATCCGGCTCACGAAGTGGCGCAGAACGAAACCCATCCAATGAACATCGTTCGCACGCGCGAACCCTATGTTGATGTGGAGCCGGTTTCCGCCGCTCCATTAAAGCAGGGCGACAGTGCGGACTTCCGGTTGATTTTCGACACAGTGGCGCAGGACTGGGATGGCGCATTCCCGGAGATCCGCGTCATACACGTAGATACAAGGTAGGCACACGTAGATACAAGGTAGGCACGTGGAATCGAAGTAGGAACGCTCACTCAAAAGTTGTAGATAGACTGGAATTAATTCTCGGCCTCTCGATTTCCCCGCCGTCGACTCTAATTAGAGCAAATGGACCCCGGCCAGAACGGAATTCTCTCGGCAGGGTAGAAACTACGCAAAGATGCAAAATTTACCCGGAAACACGGGTATACAGGTCACGAAATGGCCCACCTGCCGGCCTAAATCCATTCTTAGAAGAAGTTTAGTTTCATATAGATAGACGTTTTCTCCATCCTGCCCTTGCTTTGGCACCCCTCTTGCAATTAGTCAGGGCGAGCGGACATCAGCGCTCAACCCGAGCCGGTAGCCTGACGGCCGCGAACAGAGAGGGACAAAACCCATGATGAAGTCTGCGAACGAAACAAAATTATTCCCCCGCCAACTGGCCTTACTAGTGTTGGCATCCGCGATTGCAATTCCTGTGTGTGCGCAGGACCAAGTATCTACTGGAACTTCGTCAGGAGCTTCGACGCAGTCCCAGACCACGACTTCGACTCAGCCCTCCCCAATGCCGATGACCGAGCAGCCGCTGGCTCCCCAAAAAGAGGGGTTCTGGGGCCGGGTTTATCCCTTCGCTCGCAAGAAGTGGGTGAAGAGGCAGATTGATCCCATCAACGATCGGCTCAGCGAATTGGATGAAGTGAACGCCAAGAACGCGCAGGACATCAGAGATCTGGATGCGCGGGCGCAAGCAGGCATCCGCAAAGCGCAGAGCGCGGCCGATGCGGCAAATCAGTTGGCGATGGCAGCAAACACCGAGGCTGAGAACGCCAACAGCGCCGCTCAAAGTGCGTCGAATCACGTGAATCAGGTCAACACAACAGTGAACGGCCTGGATCAGTACAAACAGGCGACCGACCTCGTGATCAAGTTCCGTGGCTCAAGCCCGGTGCTGACTTCGGATTCAAAAGCAGCATTGGATCAGCTGGCCTCGAGCCTAACCGGGCACGAAGGCTACATTCTGGAAATGGAATCGCACTCGCCATTGGCGGGCAGCGAAGGCATTCAATCCTCCGAGCGCCTGTCTGAAGCAGTCAAGCGCTATCTCGTATCGGAACATCAGATTCCCGTCTATCGCATGCACTCCGTGGCCCTCGGCAATGAAGTTGAGATGGCCTCAACCGCAACCGCCGATCAAAATCAAAAGCCAGAGCGGGTTCGGTTCAGCAGTGTGCACGTGAGCGTGATGGAAAACAGTTTGGCGGCCCAGGCAGCAGCGTCACCCCAAAGCGCTCCTGCCGCAGCTGGCACAGAGCAGCCGTAAGATAGCGGCCAACTCCTCCCCCGAGGCTCTGCTCCTGCGCCAACGGCCACCCCGCCGTTAGGCCGCCAAAAAAGCTCTCGCAACGCGAGAGAACCAAGGCAACTTGGCCCCCGGAAACGGGGGCCGTTTTTTTTGTCCCCTTGTTTTTCTGTCCCTGTTTTTTAATCCCTCGACAGACGTTTGTATTAGGATTGGGCTTCTTGAGGAACCAGGCAAGATCCGAACCGGGGGGAACTGTATGCGATCGCGAAGCACGAGGCTGCTGTTGGCGGTATATGGAGTGGGTCGTGATGTTCCTATGCGGCTGCAACTATGTCGTTCTCGAAAATCCACTACCGAGTGTTCAAGATAACCGCATCGTCGGTAGCTGGGCTACGCCGGATGGCAAGCTCTATGCGGTGATCAAGCCCGGAGATAATTCCGCATATCAGTCGCTCAGCGCGGACGATATTACGAAAGGCGCCAGTGGGACGACTTTCTATCTGGCTAAGGCGGGTGCAACCTGCTGACGGAAACCCCGTCGGCCTGCAACGCCTTCCTCTTCAGCGCACCTTCGGCCACCGATGCGCCGAGTGGCTGCTGGACGATTACGCGGCTGGTGCTATCAGACAATTCTCTGGAGTACGACACCTTCGACACCACCCTCATGCTGCGCAAAAGCGTTGGTGGTGGGCTCAGAGATGTCAGCCTGGTGTTTGGGGCATCCGTCGGGAAGGGCGACACTTCGACAATTGATACCGATGTGCTGATCGCTGGCAAGCCGGAGGATGTGACGCCCTTCCTGGCCACGTATTCAAACGGCCTGGTCTATAGCGGGGTTGTTCAGTTGCACCGAATTTGAGTGCGCCTTAAAAAATCGGACGGTTCAGCCGCCAGGACGCGCGCCCTCTGGCCTCTAGATGAGATTATAACGTATGTTATAATCATTAGAATGGAAGGCGGCCGCAATGATCAAGCTCAAAGTAACGACTATTGGTAGTTCGGCTGGGATTGTGTTGCCGAAAGAGGCGCTGGCGCTGCTGAAGGTGCAGAAGGGGGATTCTGTCTTTCTCACGGAGTCGCCCGACGGCGTTCGGATTACGCCGTACAACCCTGACTTTGAAGAGCAGATGGGCTTGGCGCGCAGGTTCATGGGTGAGCGGCGCAATGTATTGCGCGAGTTGGCAAAGTGAGCCCAGGTGAATGGCGCTGGGTGTCAGAAGATGTGGTTCTGGCAATCCATGACGAGCAGCTCGCGGAGCACGGCGGCATGAAAGGGCTCCGGGATGAGTCTTTGCTGCTTTCGGCTCTTGCCCGTCCGCAAAACCTCGCAGCCTACGGGACTCCTGATATCGCCGATCTTGCTGCTTCATACGCTGTGGGCATCGCACGTAACCACGCGTTTATCGACGGAAACAAGCGCACGGCTCTTGTTGTGGCGGCCGGCGTGTTTCTTCCGCTGAATGGCCACAAACTCACCGCAAGCGATGGGGAGACCGTGCGGGTGATGCTCGCGGTAGCGGACGGCTCGATGGCGGAGCAAGAGCTGGCGTTGTGGTTTCGCACTCACGCCACGCCATTGCCATCTGAATAGCGCTTTCCTTCTGCTTGCGGTTTAGAATCGCCGCGCTACAATGCTTCCATCGATTGTATGGAGGTGCAGATGACGAATTTCACGCGCAGGATTGTTCTCGCAGTTGTGATGCTCACGACGGTTGCCGGCTTCTCCAGTTCCCTTTTCGCGCAGGGAGCGCCGCCGCAATCGAGCCAAGGCGCGCCTTACACGATTGAGTACTACTACAAGTGCCAGTGGGGCCATCAGCAGGAATTCCTGGACCTGTTTCTGAAGAACCATTGGCCGCTGCTCAAGAAGATCGAGTCGACGGGGCGGATTGTCTCTCTAAAGATCGAGTCGCCGGCCTACCACACAACCGAGGACGGGCGCTGGGACTACCGCGTGACGATTGTCTACAAGAACTCTACCGTGGCCACGAGTTCAAACCCAGATGAAGACGCGTTTACTAAGGCGCTTTGGCCGGACCAGGATACGTACAAGAAAGAAGAGCAGCGCAGGTTTGAAATTTTGCTCGGACACTGGGACCTGCCGGTGACGGAAATTACGCCGGAAAAACCGTGAATTGGAAGCAGTGTTTCGCGGACTCTGCACCTTGGGACCTGATCTTCAGCTAGAGATCGTCGCGCGCGCGCCATTGGCGGACGAGATCGGCGGCGGCTTCAGGCCAATCGGGAAACTCAAACTGAAATCCGGATTGAAGCAGTCGGCCGGGAACGGCGCGGCGGCTTTTGAGGACAAGCTCGGGCTCGCTGCGCAGGAGGAATGTGCCGATAGCGATGAGCGGCGCGGGCGCAGGCAGGCCGTTGGGCACATCCCACGCTTCGCGTAGCGCGGCCATGAATTCGCGGTTGGGAAGCGGATGGGGCGCTGCGAGATTGATAGGGCCGTCGAACTCTTCGTGGTCGATGAGGAATTCGAGAGCGCGAGCAAAGTCGGCTTCGTGAATCCAGGAAACATATTGGCGGCCGTTGCCCTGCGTTCCACCGAGGCCGAAGCGGACCAGCCGAGAGAGCACAGCGAAGATGCTGCCGGACTCGGGGCCGAAGACCAGTGAGGTGCGCAGCGCGATCTTGCGCGTGCGCGGCGTTTCGCCGGAGAAGAACGCAGACTCCCAGTCTTTTATAAGCTGAGTGGTCCAGTTCCACTTTTCCGGAGCGCGACGGCGAGTCGAGATCATTTCATGGCCGCCAAATTGGTCATCGCCGCCCAACTCGCCGGTGGCTTCGTCCATGTCGCGGTCGACAGAATGCCGGTAGATGCTGGCCGTGGACGCGTTCATCCAAAGGCGCGGCGGATTGGCCAGCGAAGCGAAGGCCCGATGCAGCAGGCGCGTTGGCCCGATGCGCGAATCGTAAAGCTGGCGGCGGTTGCGGGCGGTGTAGCGGCAGTTTACGCTGCGGCCGGAGAGGTTGATGCAGACATCTGCGCCATCAAGCGTTTCAACCCAGGGACCGAGCTGAATTCCATCCCAATAAACCGTCTGCCAGGGCGCCGAGTACGGCCCGCGCGTGAGCACGGTGACGTGGTGGCCGCGCTCCTGAAAGAAGCGGGCCAGCATGTGGCCCACCTGGCCGCTGCCGCCGGGCATCACGATGCGCAAAGGGCGAGCAGTCTCTAAGCCAAGTTGGGCCATGCCAACAGCGTAACGCGCTGGACCACTGATTGTTCTTATCGCCGCGGCGGGAACGGATAAGCGAGCGCGAACCGCCGCTCACGATGGATGCGGATCTCGCGGATGATGACGAAGATCACCATGAAGATGATCAGCAACGGCCCGAAGAAGATCAATGGCGAGAAGACAACGTGATCTTTGCCGATGGAGACACTGGATGGCGTATGGACTTCACCGAACATCGCGACCAGGTCCTTGGCCACAGAGACGTTTTCGCCAAGCCGCACGGAGCCGAAAAACGAAACCAGGTCGCCGCCAATTGAGGAGTTATCAGTCGCGGTGACGTTGCCGAAGAAATTGACCACGTCGTGGCGGGCCTGGCCATCGATGCTCACGTTGCCAAAAAATACGACGATGTCGCCGTTCACTAACCCGTCGTCGTGGACGTTGCAGAAAAAGCACACGGCGTCATGCACAGGGGCGTCGGGAGTGACTTCAATGTTGTTGAAGAATTGAACCGCGTCCTCGTTGGCATGGGCCGGCGCGGCAGCGAGCGCCAGGGCGGCGCCGAAGAGGCAATGGGCGAGGAATCTGCTCTGCATGGGCGCAATATCCCCTCTCATTGCGAATATACGCGGAGTGCGACCAGGAAGTTCCCATGAATCGGGATCGACTTAACATCTTATTTTTGTGTGATTTACGCTGGGATTAGCGCCTGCGTCCATTCGGCGGCACTGTCAACGAGCACGTCGGGAGGTGTGTCCAGAATATTCTGCGGGCCAAAGCCGAACGCACAGCCGACCGACCAGGCGCCGGCGTTGCGCGCGGTTTCGACGTCCACCTTGCTGTCGCCAATCATCACAGTCTCCTCAGGTGTTGCGCCGGTCTCTTCCATGAGCGAACGGAGGCCGAGGGGATCGGGTTTTTTCAGCGGAAAGCTGTCTCCGCCGTAGATATGGAGGAAATAATCGGCGAGGCCCAGCCCTTCGCAGATGCCGCGCGCGGGGCGGACCGGTTTGTTGGTGAGCACAGCCATGGTTCGCTGCGGGCCGCCGGGAGCGTCGTGAAGCTGGTGCAGAGCCTTGAGCGCGTCGAGGACGCCTTCATAGGCGTAAGTGAAGTCGAGCTTGTGTTCGCGGTAGTACTGCAGAAAAAATGCGTAGGCTTTGGCAAAGGTATCTTCGCTCACTCTGCTGGGATCGATGTTTCCGGCAAGCGCCAGCGAGCGGCGCATGAGCATGGGTGCGCCGTTGCCCACAAAGCCGGCAATTGCGGAGTCAGGCAGAGGGCCGAGACCGCATTCGCCGAGAGCCGCATTCACGCTGTTGCACAGATCCTGCGCGGAGTCGATCAGCGTGCCGTCGAGATCGAATACCAGCAGCTTGAGCCGCTCGACGGGAATGGGGCGAAAGACCTGGATCATGTATTCAGTTTAGCGGGGCTATCGCGGATGATGCCGCAAGGGCCCCGCCGCTCGGATCACTCGCGGAAAAAAGTAGTTTCGGTTGGAGCCGTCGAATCTACCGGTCTTGAGGCAGCATTTCTTGAAAGCTCCGCCCTGAGCCGCAAGGACACAAGTCCTTCCGTCCGAGCTTTTCGACAAGCTCTTTGTTTTTGCCAACGACGCGAAGTCCGCGCCCGACTCTGGTTTCTGAGGGGTAGCCTTTACGGCGCTTACTGCTGCGCTCGAAAGGAGAAATGTTCATCTAGATTTTGGGTGGCCATATAGATTCTCCTTTAATGGGATGGCTTGATATTAGCAGAGATCGAAACAGGCCGCCCCCGAATCATTTAAACTTGCGTCCCAAGGTTCGATCTTCGCTGAAAGCTCAATGAGGAGTTCAACGATTTGAGGAAGCATTCGGCATTCTTCGCAGGTGTTTTGATATGGGGTTTCGGTTGCTTTGACCTGCCCGCGCAGCAGTCGGCGCCTGTAATCAGCAGCGACGCTGCCGCGGAGCGGATTCCTAACCTCAGCACGCTCAAGGCGGAAGTGAAGCAATATCACGATTGCACATGCAAGTGCGGATGCTATGCACACGACCTGGACACACAAGCGGATCGGGCGATTGAATTTCTGCACCGGCTTGCCGCCCATCGCCGGCCACACGAAAAACTGGCGCTGATTCTGGATATCGACGATACGACGTTGTCGATCTATGCGCAGATGGTGGCAGCGGATTTCGGGTATGACCCGGCCAGCTACGATCAATGGCTTGCAACCGCGCAGGCGCCTGCGATTCCGGGTACGTTGCGGATCTACAAGGAAGCACAGCGACTGGGGTTGAGTATTTTCTTTATTACGGGCCGCAAAGAAAAGCTGCGCGCTGCCACGGAGCGCAATCTGCGTGCGCAGGGATTCGACAGTTGGAATTTGCTGGTGATGCTGCCGGCGGATCACGGTTCGCAGACTACTGGAGCTTTCAAATCTGTGGCTCGCAGGCAGATTGCCGCCGCGGGTTACACGCTGGCCCTCAGCGTTGGCGACCAGTGGAGCGACCTGAAAGGCAAGCCGGAGGCGGAGTATTCGGTGAAATATCCCGATCCGTTTTATTTCATTCCCTAAGGCTTTATTTATTAGACCGGACTAGTGAACCTTGATGCTGCCAGAGCCCGTATCGACACGCACCTCGGGCCCTCCTCCACCGATAGCGCCTTTCACGTGGTGGCGATCGATGCTCCCCAGCGACGAGATTTCGCGGTCGGTATGAATGCCGCCCGAGCCGGTCGAAGCTTCAAGCGTCAGCCCCGCATTTTCTGTCCAAAGCTCAACGCTTCCTGAGCCAGTGTGAATGCGCCATGAAGCTGTCGGCGTGCCCTCGACCTTAATGTGGCCCGATCCCGTTCCAGCGTGCAGGCCGCCATGCACATTCTTCAATTCGATTGACCCAGAGCCGGTATTGGCCTTTACGTCGCCGGGACTGACTTGTTCCGCCTCGATGTTGCCTGACCCGGTTCCGACGGTGAAGTCGCCTTTGAGTCCAGTGGCCTGAATCGATCCCGAGCCGGTGCTCAGCCTGGCGTTTGCGCCCACGCCGTCGTCGGTAATGTTGCCAGAGCCGGAAGCGGCATCGAGATATGCGTCGGCCGGAGCTTGAATTTCATAATCGATGCTGACGTTGCCGAGGCTCCGATGCGCCGCCCCGATGCGCACAATGTTGCCAGTCTGCTGAATGGGAGGATGTGCCGCGACGTCCTGGACTGAATTATCGCTCGTGCCCCATCCCGAACGTACGCGCGCAAAGATGCGGACGTGGCCTGCGGGACCATTGGTGAGATGGATGAAACCTGAGCCGTTATTGATCGCCAGATCGACCCTGCCGCTCACCGTGAGGTCACGCTCAAATGTCGCCTCGGTGGCCCGCGCCGGAACCGATAACACCGCCACCAAGGCCGTTAATGCCGTCACCATCGCAAAAAAGTGCCTCATCGCCCTCCTCAAATTGCCGCCCCAATCTCTTTACGCACCCGGCAGCCGTCTGGTTCCAATGAAACGCCGCGCGCGCCATTGAATGCTATCCTCACTGCGAGATGCACGAGCTCTTGCTCATCAAGCCGGTTGCCGTGGCCATGCTGATTCTGGCCAACGCCTATTTTGTCGCAGTGGAGTTTGCGCTGATCTCTATTCGCGATACGCGCGTGGAGCAGTTGCTGGCCGCGCGGGTGCCCGGGGCGCGAGCGGTGCGTACTCTACAACACAACCTCAATGACCTGCTTCCAGCGGTACAGCTCGGCGTGACCCTGTGCTCGCTGACGCTTGGCTGGCTGGGCGAGCCGCTGGCGGCGCAGATAATCGGGGGGTGGATGGGCAACCTTCCTCATGCGCAGGTTTACGGCCATGTGGTGGCTGTGGCGCTCGGCTTCGCGATCATTACTTACCTTGACGTTGTGGCAGGCGAGCTGGTGCCCAAAGGGCTCGCGCTGCGCCGGGCCGAAGCGCTGGCCGTGGCGGTGGCGCCGCCCATGCTGGTGTTCATGGCGATCACTCGCCCGGCGGTGCGCCTGCTTAGCCGCTCGGCGGCAATTGTTCTGCGCGCTTTTGATTTTCCATCCAGCGAGCGCGCTGCGTCCATCCACTCCGCCGAAGAGCTGAAGCTTATTGCCACGGCGGCGAGACGGCTGGGGCTGCTGCCCGAGTTTCAGGAGACGCTTGTGCATCGCGCGCTGGAACTTGGCGATGTGCCGGTGAGCGCGATCATGACGCCTCGCCAGAGGATTTTCTCTCTGCCCTCGAACATGCTGCTTGAAGATGCGTGTATGCGCGCATTTGGCCGCAGCCATTCGCGTATTCCTGTTTACGATGAGGCGCGAGGTCCTGAGAACATTGTCGGAGCGGTTTATACGCGCGACCTGGCTCGGCTGTTCTATAAGCGGGCGTCCTCGGCTGCGCCCAAGGACGAGGTTCGACTCGGCCAGATCATGCACGAGGTGCTGGTGGTGCCGGAAACCAAATCGGCGCTGGACCTGCTTCACGACTTCAAGCAGCACCGCCGGCATTTGGCCATCGCAGTCGACGAATACGGATCGACCGTGGGCTTGGTGACCGCAGAGGATGCCATCGAGCAGCTTGCTGGCGAGCTCGAGGACGAGTTCGATGCGCCGTCGCACCCCGTGCTGAGCAGCGCTGGAGGGGCGGTGGTGATGGATGGCAGCGTGAATCTGCGCGACCTGGAAACGCAAATGCACTGGAACCTGCCGCGCGACGGCGGCGTGGAAACACTGGCAGGTTTCATGCTGGCGCGGCTGGGACACATTCCCAGCACGGGTGAAAGCGTCGTGTTTGAAGACCGGCGTTTGACCGTGGTGGAGATGGACGCCAGACGCATTGCGAAGATTCGCGTTGAGCCGTTGCAGCAAAGCCCACCTGCATCGGAATAGGGCTCCCTAAAAGGCGCGAGTTGGATGCCTCCATCTGCTGGCTGTGGCTTCAGCGCGTACATCATCCATTAACCTTCCATCCATCAAAACCCGGTCCGCATGGATGAAAATGGAATTGGATGAATCAGACAGACACGACGAAAGAACCGTTGACACCGGCCGCGACCGCAGCTCAACAATGGAGCGCAGAGGAGTTTGAGCGGCTGATATTTGAGAACAAGCCCAGGGTTGCTGTCTTCGACTGCGACGGAACTCTTTGGAGCGGCGACGCAGGGTATGGATTCATGGCCTGGTCGCTGGAGCAGGGGCTGGTATCGCGCTCGACAAACGACTGGATCGACTCACGGTACCGCGCTTACCGCAATGGAGAGGTGAGCGAAGCGGCGATGTGCGGCGAAATGGTTCAGTTGTACGCAGGATTGCGTGAAAGCGAGTTGGAGGCAGCAGCTGCAAGGTACGTAGACGAATTCGTGCGCTTGCGCGTCTTTAGCGAGATGGCTGCGCTGGTGAAAAAGCTGCGACTTATTGGAATCGAGATTTGGGCGGTCAGCTCGACCAATCGCTGGGTGATCGCAGCGGGCCTGCGCGATTTCGGCATTTCGCGGGATCACATTCTGGCGGCTGAGGTGCAGGTTAAAGACGGCATCATCACCGGCGAGATCGTCGACGTTCCTACGGACGAAGCAAAGGCAGCCGCGCTTAATCGCGTGGGCTTGCCCGCGCCCGATGCCGTGTTTGGCAACTCGATTCACGACCTTGCCATGCTGGAAATAGCCCAGCGACCGTTTCCGGTAAATCCGTCTCCGGCTTTGCTTGAAGCGGCGGCAAAGAGAGGCTGGGGTTACTTCAGGCCGCAGTCTGCCGAGGGAGTTGAAGCGAAGGTGGGCGGAGAATAGCGGCGGTGGCCGGCAATTGGCTGTCCTTCGCGACGCGACCCCGATGGACGCGGCCTTCAGGCTACGAATCTAGACAATCCTTAGACAATTTGCTCTTATCCGTCATTTACACTGGACTGCGTGAATGACAGCCCAACCAACCCTAAGGCTCATACTCCCGGTCCCGCGCTGCGTTTTGTGGCGGCGGCGCTGATCGTGCGCGACCGTGAGGTGCTGATAGGCCAGCGACGGGTGGATCAGCCGATGGCTTCATTGTGGGAGTTTCCCGGCGGAAAAATTGAGCCGGGCGAGAGCGCGCCTGAAGCGCTGGCCCGTGAATTGAATGAGGAACTGGGCATTCGCGCTGAAGTGGGCCCCGCGGTCACGCGCATTCGTCACAACTATCGCGGCGGGGGTGCCGTTGATCTGCAATTCTTTGCGGTGCACAACTTTGCAGGCGACATCGACAACCAGATTTACCAGCAGGTGCGCTGGGTAAAGCTTGAAGACCTGACTGACTACAAGTTTCTTGCGGCGGATCGCGGGCTGATCAAGGATCTGGCGGCGGGAAAGCTGCTGTAGCTCGTTAGTGTCCCGGCATCATCCCCCACAGCATCACCATCGTCATGCCGATGACGATAATGCTGGTCCCCCACGCAATCCAGTTCCAAAGGAGCGAGTTCTTGTACTCGCCCATCAGGTCGGTGCGATTGATGAGCAGCAGCATGAGAATGATGACTACTGGAAGCAGAACGCCGTTGAGCACCTGGGAAAGAATGGCGACGTTGATCAGTTGCGTGTCTGGTAAAACAAGAACCGTGATTGCGCCGCCGGCAATAAGCAGCGTATAAAGCCAGTAGAAAAACGGCGCCTCCTTAAAATTCTTGTCGACGCCCGATTCAAAACCCATGCCCTCGCAGACGGTGTATGCAGTGGAGATGGGCAATATTGAAGCCGCAAAGATCGAGGCGTTGAAGAGGCCGAAGGCGAAGAGAATGAAGGCGTAGTCGCCGGCCAGCGGGCGCATTGCCTCGGCCGCATCGCTAGCTACCTGGATGGCGCCCATGCCGTGCACGTATAGAGTGGCGGCGCAGGCCACGATGATGAACCAGGCCACAATGTCAGTGAACAAGCTGCCGACAATTACATCCAGCCGTGAAGCCGCGTAGTCTTTGACGCGAATGCCTTTTTCGACGATCGATGACTGCAGATAGAACTGCATCCACGGCGCGATGGTTGTGCCGACCACGCCGATGGCCATATACATATAGGCTTTGCCGCTCCACACCGACCGTGGAGGAAGCTTAACGGTGGCCACCAAAGCGTCGTGCCAGTCCGGCTGCGACAGCACACCAGCGAAGATGTAGCAGATATAGACAAGCGAGGCGACGATGAAAATCTTTTCCGTGCTCTTGTAGGTGCCCCGCACCACCATGAACCAGACCAGCGCCGCGCAAATGGGCACAGAGATAAATTTTGTGACGTGGAACAATCGCAGCGAACCTGCGATGCCGATGAACTCCGTGACCACGTTGGTGTAATTGACCACCACCAGCAGCACCATGATCACGAAGGTGATGCGCAGGCCGAACTCTTCGCGGATAAGATCGCTTAGGCCTTTGCCAGTGACTACGCCCATGCGAGCGCACATCTCCTGCACCACGATGAGCGCGATGGTGATGGGAATCATGGTCCACAGCAGCGTGTAGCCGTATTGCGCGCCGGCCTGCGAGTAAGTGAGGATGCCGCCGGAGTCGTTATCGACATTGGCGGTAATGAATCCGGGACCGAGCACGGCCAGAAAAAGGATGATCCGGATTCGCCAGCGCTTCCACATGGAGATGCGAGTTCCTAAATTGGATTCCCTAAGGTGGGTTCATTGCAGTCTTTGGATTGGTGGAAAAATAATCCTCACTGACCATAACAGGGTTGGGGCGCGGAGAGAAAATCGGCGTAAAATTGTTTGCCATGAAGTCTCTGCTCTCTATTTTTTTCTTGCTTCTAGTGCCCACAGTTACTGTTGCCGCAGACTGCAAAGAGACTAAATTTGGCAAGTGCTATCGGGTCCACGCCCGTTACAACACTTACGTTGAAGGCGACGCGCTCTGGCCAGTTGGGACTAAGAGGCTACTTAATACGACCGATGACAATCTGGATAAAATGCTGGAAAATGCCGGCTGGCAGGATCACTCAATATTCGGCGATTTTATGATTTGCCCGCAATCGAAGCAAATTCCTGGGCACATGCAAAGCGTGTGCATCCAAAGCTATAAGAA
>CAVXPR010000022.1:0-18329 GCA_963763585.1 uncultured Acidobacteriaceae bacterium
TCTCGCCGTCGTGGTGCGGGAGTGCGGTGGGACTATGGCGCGCCGATCACGGAACTCTTCGGCCGGCTTGTGAATCTCGACGTTGCAAGTGGATTCACCGCCGCAGCACCGGTCGTGGGCAGCGATCCGGCCGGAGCAGTGACGGGCGGTCATTATCCCGCTTCGTTGATCCGGCCTGAGCGGACGATGATCGAGCCGCGGATTGGGATCTCATGGCGGCCGATTCCTGCTTCAACGGTGGTGGTCCGGGCGGGATATGGAATCTATCCCGACACTTCGGTGTACCAGGGCGTTGTGCTCGATATGGCACAGCAGTATCCGCTCTCGACGAGCCTGAACATTCAAAACAGCGCAGCGTGCCCGCTCACGCTGGCTGACGGATTTCCTGCAACGGCGGCCAATGGGCTCGTCGCCTGTTCAGGAACGACCGCGGACGCGTTTGCGATTGATCCGAACTTCCGTATTGGTTACGCACAGGCATGGCAAGTGGCGGTGCAGCGCGATCTGCCTTTTGCGCTGCAGATGACGGCGACTTATCAGGGGACGAAGGGAACGCACGGCCCGCAGGAGATTTTGCCCAATAGCTATCCGCTCGGCGAGGCGAATCCGTGCCCGAGTTGTCCCTCGGGATTTGTGTACGAGAGCTCGAACGGCAACTCGATTCGCCAGGCCGGCGAGCTGCAATTGCGGCGCAGGCTGCGTAGCGGATTGGCGGCGTCGCTTACGTATACCTATTCGAAGTCGATCGACGACGATGCGTATTTAGGCGGGCAGGGTCACACGACGGCGAGCGGCGGGGGACAGACGCAATCGGCGGCGCTGTCTACGCCGTCGGCTGCGGTGGCGCAGAACTGGCTCAATCCCAGGGCCGAGCGCTCGCTTTCGGCTTTCGATCAGCGCCAACTGCTCACTGTGCAGGCGCAATACACCAGCGGAGAGGGAGTGGCAGGCGGCACATTACTGGGCGGCTGGCGGGGCAGATTGCTGAAGGAGTGGACGGTGTTGAGCACGTTCACTTTGGGATCGGGATTGCCCGAGACACCAATTCTTCCTGATGCCGTTCCAGGCACCGGATTTTCAAATATCATCCGGCCAGATCTTACTGGCGCATCTATCTACAATTCGGGCGGCATTTCGCACCTGAACGCGGGGGCTTTTTCAGCGCCGACGGCCGGGCAATGGGGAACAGCAGGCAGAAATTCGATCATAGGGCCAGACCAGCTCACGCTGAACAGTTCGCTGGCGCGAACGTTTCGCCCGCACGGAAAACTGTATCTTGATTTCGCCGTGACTTCGACGAATACGCTCAATCACGCGGCATTTTCCAGCTGGAACAATCTGGTAGACAGCGCACAGTTCGGCTTGCCGGTTTCGCCCGGCGGGATGCGCAGCCTGCAAACAAGTGTGAATTTGAGGTTCCAATGACGCGAATTTCTGGAGCCGCGGTCCTCTTCCTGCTGGCGGTATCGGCCTCGCGTCCGCAGCAGGTCGGCCAGAACAAAGGTGCTGGCGAAGCTCAAAATTTTACGCTGAAGGTCAAGTCAAATTTAGTAGTGGAAGCCGTGGAGGTGAAAGACAAGCAAGGCAACTTCATTCACGGATTGACGGCTAAAGATTTTGTGCTGACCGAGGATGGCGTTCCGCAGACGATCAGCGATTGTGAGCACGAGGATTTGTCAGAGACGGCCAAACCGCTGCCCGCGGAAAAGACGGCGGACGAAAATGTGACGATCTACAATCGCCTGGCGCGCACCGGGATCGCTCCCGAAACGATCGAGAACGAACGCTACAAGAACCGCCGGCTGATGGCTCTCTACTTCGACATGACGGCGTTGCCGCCAACGGACGAGATGCGCGCATTGACCGCCGCGCAACAGTTCGTCCGCACGCAAATGACGACCGCGGATCAGATCGCCATTCTGCGCTACCAGGGTGGGTCGGTGGATGTGTTGCAGGACTTTACCGCCGACCGTAACAGGCTGCTCAGCATTCTCGAGACCATGGTCGTTGGAGAAGGCCAGGGCTCAGCCGACACGGTTGACGATGCCAGCAGCGCCGACACGGGCGCAGCATTTGGGCAGGACGACAGCGAATTCAACGTCTTCAACACCGACCGTCAACTCTCCGCTCTGCAGACAGCGGTGCGAATGCTGGGAAATGTCAACGAGAAGAAAGAACTCATTTACTTTGCCAGCGGCCTGCGCTTGCAAGGGATCGACAACCAGGCGCAGATGCACGCCACGGCGGATGCGGCGATCAAAGCGGGGGTTTCCATCTGGACTGTCGACGCGCGCGGTCTGGTGGCGCAGGCGCCATTGGGTGACGCGACTCAGGGATCGCCGGGAAATCAGGGCGTCTACACAGGAGCGGCAGCGCAGGCGGTCACCACCAACTTCCAGCAATCGCAAGACACGCTTTATGCGCTGGCCGGTGATACGGGCGGCAAGGCGTTCCTTGATAACAATGACCTGACTCGCGGCATTGTGCAGGCGCAGGAGGCGATTTCGGACTATTACATCCTCGCGTACTACACCACGAATACCGAGCAGAACGGGAAATTCCGGCGCATCAGAATTTCTCTGGCGCAAAATCAGGAGGCGAAGCTCGACTATCGGCAGGGCTACTATGCCGACAAGGAGTTTAATAAGTTCACTGACATTGACCGCGAGCGCCAGCTTGAAGACGCGCTCATGCTGGACAATCCCATCACAGATCTGACGATTGCCATGGAGATCGATTATTTTCAGCTCAACCGCGCGGAGTATTTCGTTCCTATCGTTGTCAAAATTCCGGGGCGTGAGTTGGCCCTGGCAAAGCGAGGCGGCGCCGAGCACACGCTGATTGATTTTGTAGGCGAAGTCAAGGATCTAGTTGGCGGGACGACTGTTTCGAACGTTCGCGACAATGTGAATATCAAACTGTCTGATGCGACGGCGGCTGAGCTTGCCAAGCGCCCCATCGAATATGACACGGGCTTTACGCTCTTGCCCGGGAAGTACATGATCAAGTTTCTGGCACGCGACGATGAGACGGGCAGAATAGGAACCTTTGAAACGACGTTCGTCATTCCTAATTTGAATAAGGAAGACAAGCGCGTCCCGCTCAGCGCAGTTGTGCTCAGCAGCCAGCGCGTGGATTTGAAGGAAGCGATCTACGATGCCGCGAAGGCAAAGGACAGGGCGAAGGATGAGGCCGCCAATCCGCTCGTTCAGGATGGCAAGAAGCTGATCCCCAGCGTGACGCGTGTATTTGCTACCGGCAGGGAGATTTACGTTTATTTCCAGGCTTACAAGCAAACGCCAGCGCCGACGCAGACGCCGAATCCGAGTCCGCAGCCGCCTCTTTTTGCATTTGTCAGCCTTTACCAGAACGGAAAGAAACTGTACGAGACAGCGCCGAGGTCGATCGTTCCTGACTCGGCAAGCAGGCTTGGCACAATGGCGCTGAGCTTTGATTTAGGCGTGGACAATCTTCCACGCGGCCAATACGACTGCCAGGTAACGGTGCTCGATCCATCGACGCAAAAGGCGGCTTTTTGGCGTGCGCCGATCCTGCTCGTATCGCAGTGAGCGGCAACAAAGTTCATTGCGCGGAATTCATGGCGTGGACTGACGAAGGATCGGGTCACATTCCGCCGGAGTTTCGATGCCGGTAAATCCGAAACCGTTCCATCGGTAGGCTGCGATCCGGGTTGTCTTTATGGCGGGATCGGGCATAAGGAACGAATCGCCGCGATGCAGCGCGCACAAGACACCGTCTTTCGATTCCACCGCGTCGATCAGCGGCCACGCGAGCGCGGAGCCCCGCCAACGCGCAATCAGGCCATGGTTGCCGATGGCGTAGACATACGGCCGCAGACCGACTTCATCGTCTATGGACGAATTATGGCGTTCAAGCGAAAGCAGTAATGGCTCGGCCGCCATGGAGGTGACCAGTTGCAGCGAAACCAGATTTTGGCGTCTCGACTGCCACTCGAGCTTTTCTCCCCCACCATCGATCTTGTAGCCATCGAGAATGATTCCATTCACAGGCTGTTCGGGTGACCATGGCTCGGGGCGGATAGTTACTCCATCGATCTGTGTGCCTGGACCAAGCTGCGGAGAACAGCTTGCGAGAGCCCGATCAGCGGCTGCATTTCTGCCTGCCAACCTGGGATAGGCCGTGGTCTCATCGGTGTGCGTGCTTAGCGCTCCGCAGAGGAGTCGGCCGGCGTGGACGCTGCAATCGGCGATGAGGCCGTCTTTGGTTTCAGCATATTTTTGGTCGAATAGATGATTGCCAAGCGAGAAGAAGACCGGTTTGCCTTCGACGCACGCCGGAGACTGAACGACGTGAGGGTGATGCCCGACGATGAGGTCCGCGCCGTGCTCGACAAGCCAGCGCGCCTGCTGCTGCTGCGCGTCGGTTGGCCAATCCTGCAGCTCATTCCCCCAGTGAATGGATACAACAACGAGGTTCGCCAACTGGCGAGCGAGCCGCAGCTTCTGCGCCAACTCGACTGAGGGAACTTGCTGCACGCGCCCGTCCGCAGCTTTTACGGTTGTGACCGCGATGAAACCTACCGTCATCTCGCCGAAGCGAAAGAATTGCGGGGAGCTGTCGAAGTCAAGCGCCAGCAGCCCATTCTGCTGGAACGCGGCGCGTGTTTCGCTTCGACCCGCCTGGCCCAGGTCGCCGGAGTGGTTGTTCTCCGCGGTAACGAAACTGAATCCGGCCTGCCGCATCAGCTCGGCCGCGGAGTCGGGCGCGGCAAAGCACAGTTTGTTCTCCGCAGGACATTTTGCGGGATCGCCGACGGCGCTCTCGAAGTTGCCGCCGACGAGGCTGGCGCTGTGAAAGAGTTCGGAAAACCCAGTCGACGGATTTGTCGGCGACCCAGGCCGCGTTTCGCGCCACGGGCTCGTTCTTCGCTGGTCGATCTCTACTTTCACCAGGCGCGACATCATTACGTCGCCGGTAAAGAGCAGACGAAAATCGCCGGCGGCTGATTGGGCAGCGGGCGCCGGCTGGGCGGAGGCCGCTTGCTGAGCCGTGCCTGAGTGCGCGACAAGAAGTGTGGCCGCGGCGACAGCTAGAAGGGCGGTTCTGCCGGACATGACAGGCTCTCCCTGGAGATGAAAGAGCTGACCCACGCGGGATGGGCCTGGACCTCGACCTTGCCGGCGACTGCTTTGTCTCCCGGCTGCGGATGGGATGGATCGGCGTCAGGGTTGGCGACCTTTCCTGCCCAGGCGAGGTCAGTGAGCGGCGTGGACGAGGGGAACTCGTAGTAGGAGTAAATGCTGCCTTTCACAATTTCGCGGCGACCGAAATACGGAACTACCTGATCCCACTCAAGCGGACGTCCGACCGCAGCTTCGAGGTAGGGCACTTCGCCCCCGCCGGCGACATCGGCAATCTTCATCATCGGGTTGGGCGTGGAGAGCGCGAGGTCTGCGCTGGCAAGACTGTTGTAAACCAGGAAGTCATGCTCGGCGACCGCGCCTACGTGAAGGATCTCGTCGTAATCGCTGTCGGCGAGGGGCAGATTCTGCAATTCCTTTTGGGCCATGGATTCGAAGAGGCGCGCCTTGCTCGCAGTCGCTTGCAAACGCCGGATGATGCCGGCTTGCAGCGGCTGTGCCGTGTCGCCGCCCGAAGAATCCTGTTCGCTCTCAGAATCCTGCGGCAGATTTCCGGTGAAGTTGGCTGACTTTGCGACCACCTGCTCCATCTGATCGAACAACGATGCAATGGCTTCGAAGGTCTTTGGGTCTGGTTCGACGTAGCCTCTTGGCGGGCGCAGGACAATCGCCTCAAAGCCGCCTTCGCCGCACTCGGCGGTTGATCTCTCGTTCACGAGCACGGTTGCATGACGCAGCGTAGCCCAGGATGCGAGACCCGTCTGGACGCGTTTCGCGTCCCAAAGCGTGTCTTGCGCGACGCCGGGGAAAGTGGCATTGTCGGCCCATTGCACGGCCAGCGCGTTGATCCACGCGTCATATAGATCCGACTGTGCCGCGGTTTTTGGTTCGCGGCCTTCAAGCGCATCGAGCGCGGGACCAAGCGACGGATACTCCGCAAGATTGGTCTTCAGCAACGAGCGAGCGTAGCCGCTGCCGAGGGCGGCCGCCAGATCGAGACCTGAGGGCAGACCACGGGGACCCTTGGGACCGATGATCTGTTCGGAGGCAGGCCAATCAGAGTGGAAGACGGTTGAGAGCAGCACTTCATTGTCGAATCCCCATGAGAGCGGAAAGATCTGCGGGCTGGTGACGGGATGAAGCGCGAACGCGGGCGGGACGAATGCACCGGAATTCCAAACCAACGGCGAGCGGCCGGGCGCGATGTACGGAGCGTAGGCCGCGATCCACTGGAGCGCCTTCGCTTTGACATCGTCGGGCAGCGCATTTAATGGAGTGGCATCGATCACCGAGGCCGCGGTGGTTAGATAATGAACCGCCTTGAAATACTGCTGCATTTCTGGAGTAGCGGTGTAATAGCCTCGTGGCGTCAATTCAATAAAGTCAAACGGCTTGCCAAAAACAGGTGAGCTAAATGTCCCTTGCGCTTGCTGAATGTGAAGCGCCTCGGTATCAGAGGGGCTGGTAGCGCTTTGGGAATCCGCTACCGCGTTGAAGGCCACAGCCCAGGTGGAGTTTGGCGCGGTTGCGTTGAGCGACTGGCGCGCCGCGGCGACAAACGCCCAGAATGCGGGCATCGCTTGCTGGTGCTCCTCGACGATGAATGTGCCTTCGTAAGCTGAGGCAACAAGCTCCCAGAAAATGTCGGTGGTCACGAGGTAAGGCCGCGTTGGCGTTGCGCTGTCGTAGCGGCCACAGGCATACGATTCCGTATCGTAGAACTCGTACAACTGATCTTCATTGGTTGTGCGAAGCATGCCGGCATTGCCGATATAGCTGTTACGGTCTGCGGCGTCCTGGGTAAACATCCACGCGTTGATTACGTCGGCGAGAGGGACGGTGATGGGAACGTACACCAGCGCGGGCGCGCCCGACTTCTCCACCAATCCAACGATTCCCTTGCCGTCGGGCACTGAGGATGGCGTGGAAATGAACTGATAGCCGCCGGCCTGCGTCGAGGTTGTGCTGCCGTGGTCGCCGATCACGGCGACACCGGACACGCCGCTCTTCCAATGCAAAAGCGCGGCGCCGTTCGGGGTTACCGTGAGCGATCCGCCGCATGGATTGCCTACTATATGTGAGGGCTTATCCCAGTTCTGCCCCGCGTAAGCAAGCTGCTGGAAGCAGCCGTTGCCATCCTCCCAGATGAGCAAATGTCCGTCGGGATGGAACGACTCCGGCAGCGCCGACGCAGCGAAGTTTGGCGTTGGTTCGTCACTTGAGTCGGGAATCTTTGCGTAAGTCGATTGCGGGCCGATTACCTGGTATTCGCGCTGGCCGTCTTCGGTAATCGAACGGGTGGAGTACACACCGCTGGGCAGGCGCTCGGCGAAGAACAGCCGGTAACTTTCAATGGCCTGGTTCGTTGTGTCGTTGTAGCCGGTTTCAAAGGGACGCGGCGCGACGAGAAGACGGCGCACGTCAGCGGAGGACTGATAAATTGTGTGCTGCGTCCAGCTTCCGTTCGCGTTGTCGACCGCCAGAATCTGCGATTGCTGGCCGGTTTTTCCTTCAACGAAGAATCTCTGCCCCATGGGATGAACGGTGATGGATGAGGCGGCAAAGGTCGCCGGCAAGTCGAGGAGCGGGACGGCGCTTGAATCGCCCACGTGCCAACTGACCACATGGTTGCCGGCTTTGTCCCTGGTCAGGATGACCGCATCGGCGCCGGTGGGCCAGATGTCGAAGTCCACAACGGAAGTTCCGGCAGGCAAGCTCAGCTGCGAACTCGATGCGGGTGAAGACGTGACGTTGAGCTCGGCCGTTGTAAAGTCCGAAGACGCTTGTGCGGGCGAAGGCGCCTGTGCGAATGCAGACAACGCAAGGACGGGAAGGCTAAAGAAAATCGCCAACGCACGCTTCAGCGTGGGTTTCATAGGGACCTCGTGCGGGGGGACTCAAGTCATTCTAGACCATGCGGCGGCTGATTTGGCGAATCGGAAATATCGAAATCGGCCAGCAATTTAAACTGTGTGGCAGCGAGGGAACGAATTGAAAAAGATGGACCGGACTGCCGGGATTGGGACGCTCGTAATTGGAGCGCTTTTGGCATCCATGCTAGGCGGGGTTTGCACGGGGCAGAGTTCAGTGGGTTGGCCTGTATACAACGGCGGCCCGGACGGAGATCACTACTCCCAGCTCAGGCAGATCAACCGCGAGAATGTGCGGCAACTAAAAGTGGCGTGGAGCTTCGATACGGGCGAAAAGGGAGGCATCCAGGACAATCCGCTGGTGGTGGGGCGCACGCTCTACGCGTATACGCCGACACAGAAAATTGTGGCGCTGGACGCGGCGACCGGCAAGTTGAAATGGAAATTTGATGCCGGCGTTGCCGGGGGCACACAACCGGCACGCGGCATGGCGTACTGGACTGACGGCAAGGAAGGACGAATCTTTGCCGGAGTGATGAACTTTCTTTACTGCCTGGATGCGAAGACAGGCAAACCGATTGCGAGTTTTGGCGAATCGGGCCGGATCGACTTGCGCAAGGACTTGCGCGGAGATTTTGAGAAGCAGTCGATTGTGCTGACCACGCCCGGGATCATCTACAAGAACCTGATTATTGTGGGTGGTCGAAATCCTGAGACGCATCCGGCGCCGCCGGGAGATGTGCGCGCGTTCGATGTGCGAACGGGCAAACTGGTCTGGAGTTTTCACACGATTCCTCACCCCGGCGAGCCGGGCTACGAGACCTGGCCGGCGGAGGCATGGAAGACGGCCGGGCGCGGCCAACAACTGGGCGGGCATGGCGCTGGATCGAAAGCTGGGCATTGTATATGTGCCAACCGGTTCGGCGGTCTTCGACTTCTATGGTGGCGACCGCTTGGGCGACGATCTCTATGCAGATACGCTGCTGGCACTGGATGCAGCGACCGGCAAGCGGTTGTGGCATTTTCAGGGTGTGCACCATGACATATGGGACCGGGATTTTCCCTCGGAACCGGCGCTCTACACGGTGAAGCGCGATGGCGAGACTGTGGAGGCGCTGGCTCAAACTACAAAGCAGGGATACCTGTATTTGTTCAATCGGATCACCGGCAAGCCGCTGTTTCCGATTCATGAGATTCCTTACCCGACCAGCAGTGTGCCCGGCGAAGTGACTTCACCAACCCAGCCAAAACCAGATGCGCCGGAGCCGTTCGCCCGCCAGCGGCTGACGGAGGATATGCTGACCAACCGCACCGCCGAAGCGCACGCGTGGGCGTTGAAGATGTTTCGCACCTTTGCGAGCGATGGGCAGTTCTTGCCTTTCTCGGTAGGCAAGCAGACGGTGATCTTTCCCGGATTTGACGGCGGCGCGGAGTGGGGTGGACCGGCGATCGATCCGTCGACGGACATCCTGTATGTAAACGCAACTGAGATGGCCTGGACCGGCGGCCTGGTTGAAGCGCACCACAGCACGAACCCTGGGGAGCAGGTTTATCAAAGCCAGTGCGCGATGTGCCACGGCACGAATTTGGAGGGTGCGCCGCCGGCGTTTCCATCGCTGGTGGATGTTTTGAGCCGGCTGAAGGTAGAGAAGGTAACTAACAATGTGAAGAACGGCACAGGCCGCATGCCGTCGTTTCCCGAACATCGACGATGCGCAGATGAAGGCGCTGATCGAATATTTGCGTGCGGGTTCGTCTGCCGTCGAGAGGCGATGCGGGCAAGGAACTGACATCGGTGCCGGCGCAGGAGATGACGGCGCGGGCGCCGGCGGATCAGATGGGTGCGGACCAGACAGGTACAGACCGGGCAGGCGCGGCCGTTTACGCGAATCGCTGCGCTCGCTGCCATGGAGCTCATATGGAGGGGATTGCTCCAGCGAACCCGATGCTGATTGGCGTGGGAACGCGGCTGAGCAAGGCGCAGATTGTCGCTTTTGTGCAAGACGGAACGGATCAGATGCCGGCTATGCCCGATGTGCGGGGAGCGGATCTGGAAGCTCTGCTAGATTTCATGGGAGTGCCGCAGGATGGCGCGAAGACTCAAGCTTCAGTCACGAGGGAGAGCGCGGAGGAGAATCAGGACAGATTCACCTTCACGGGCTACCGCAAATTTCTCGATCCCGATGGATATCCCGCGATTGCACCGCCATGGGGCACGCTGAATGCGATTGACTTGAAGACCGGCAAATATGTGTGGAAGATCCCGCTGGGCGAGTATCCGGAGCTGGCTCGACAGGGAATCAAAGACACCGGAACGGAAACCTATGGCGGACCGATTGTGACGGCTGGCGGGTTGGTTTTTATTGGAGCCACGGTCTACGATCGGAAATTTCGTGCCTTCGACAGCTGTTCGGGCAAGTTGCTTTGGGAGGCGGAACTGCCGTTCGCCGGAGTGGCGACACCGTCAACTTACATGATCGATGGCCGGCAATACGTTGTGATCGCCGCGAGCGGAGCCCGCGATCCGAAGGGGCCTGCCGGCGGAGCATATGTCGCGTTTGCTTTGCCGAATTAGCGTGATGCGTTTCGCGCGGGTTGGATCTGAAATGAGCGGCGATACGTGCGGAGCTTAGTTTGTAACATGCTGTATCGCCGCGACTCGCGCAGGCGCGGAGCAGAGAGCTGAAGACGCTCACGGAATGGGAAGAATTGCCGGCTTTTGCGCGTTGCGATCAGGTAATTGATCGAGCAGGATCACATTGAGCAGCGACTTGTGTACCTGAATGCGGCCGTTGTAACTGATGAAACCAAGCTTGCGAAAGCGATTCATGAAGAAGCTGACGCGAGACCGCGTGGTGCCGATCATATCCGCCAGCGTTTCCTGGGTAATGGGTGGGATGAAGGTGTCATGTTGACCTGGCTGGCCGAATTCCGCCATCAGAAGAAGAATCCGCGCCAAACGCTTTTCGCTGGAGTTGAACAACTGATCGACGAGATCGGCCTGGGTGCGCATGCTGCGCGCCAGCAGGAACTTTAGAAATAGATCGGCGAAGGCAGACTCGTCATGCATCACACGAATCATTTCGTTCTTAGTGATCTTGAGGGCAGTGCAGGAGTTTACTGCAGTGGCGGTGGCCATATGCCGCCCATCGATTGTCGCGAGAGACTCCTCTCCAACAAAATCGCGAGCGGATAGAAGGGTGATTGTGGCCTCTTTGCCCGTCTGCGAGACGACAGTGACTCTGGCGCGGCCTTTTTGCAGGTAGAACACTGAGTCCGCAACATCTCCCTGACAGAAAAATGTCTGCTTTGGCTTCAACTCGACAATGATCCGGCCAAGCCCGGCGTTTGCGAGGAAGGCTGCGGAATCGAAAGTTGTCGTAGTCGCTCGTCAGATTGTTACCTCGTTGTTGATGGGTTCACTGATTGGGCGATGCATGCCCAAAAAGAGCAATGTCCGGCTATGCAGCCGCGAGCGGCTTCACGAAATTTGCGCATTGACCTGCGCAGATTGGGGAAGTCGATCCCATTGGAATAGCCCGGTGAATAGCTGTAATCACCATGATTCTCTGTCCATCATCGCCCGAATCCAGGCAGGCCGTATGGTCTGTATTGCTCACTGCAGGAAATGCGCTGAGTTGCCGGAGATTGGGCGTCGCTAATGGGACTCAGGCGCGCACAACTTGGGACGCAGAGCAAATGTGAGCATCGCTCGGAGCCTTGATTCTGAAAATATCGTTGTGAGTGTGGCTACTTGGCGCGGCGGTTAATTGGCCGCGAATGGGGTGCCGATGAGAAGAGCAAAGCCGAACCGATGGCGAAACAGGGAGAGACGATGCGGTCATACAGGTGGAGCTCAGAGTCGCAGGTCTCGTTGGCTGGCTGTGGAGGCGTGGCGAGACGGCGCGTTAGCCGATCGGACAAGATGACTGACGGTGCGATGATTCGCCGGGCGATGTTTTTGGTGCTTGTCGTCGCTGCGATTTTGACGATAATGCCGGCGCCGGCAAGATCGCAGTCAAGCGGGTCTTCTGGAGAACCTTTGGCTGGAGAACCTTCAGCAACGTCGGGAATCACGAGTCCGATCACGACATCTGGGATGCTGGACCTGAGCTATGTTCGGCCGACCGAGGGAACAAAGGCGATCAACTACGCATTCGACACATTCGGCCCGTATCCGATTGCGGCCGCCGGAGTGACCGCGGGAATCAACCAATGGACCAATTCACCACCGGAGTGGGGACAAGGGGCTGAGGGATTCGGCAAGCGATTTGGATCGGACTTTGGAATTGCGGCTATTGCCACGACAGCGCATTACGGGCTGGCCGAAGCCTTAAGGGAAGATACGTTGTATTACCGCTGCGAATGCCGTGGGCTACTTCCCCGGTTGGGTCACGCGGTGATCTCCACGGTGACCGGCCGTCACGGCGAAGACGGTCATCGCGCATTCTCTTTTTCGGCGCTGGCCGCGCCTTACGCGGGATCAATGATTGCCGTATACGCGTGGTATCCGGAACGGTTCGGGCCCAAGGATGCATTTCGAATGGGCAACTACAGTCTGCTGACATATATGGGCGGCAACATTGCCCTGGAGTTTTTTTATAGCGGGCCTCACGCATTGATTTCGCGTTTGCATCTAAACAATACACATGGCTCGCCGATCGAAGGACCGAACTAATGAGTGACCGCGGATTTGCACCTGTCGCGGGCCTCGACCCTCCAGTTCAGACGCGGCGGACGGAATTTCTGCCGTCGGTTGCGGACTATGCGGCGAATTTGTTCAATGGGTTTTTCGAGTGGTTCGGCAGCCTGGGCATTTTTTCCTGGCAGGTGTTGCGGGCCGGGGTGACTCCGCCGTACGAATGGCGCGAGCTGGTTAGGCAGCTCGATGAAGTCGGGTCGAAGTCCATGCCGCTGGTAGTCATGGCAGGCGCCGCAATCGGCGTGATTCTTTCGCTCGAGGCGCGCTACAGTTTAAGTCGATTCGGCGCTAAATCGATGTTTCCCGCGACACTCGTTTACTCCGTAATTCAGGTGATGGGGCCGGTGATTACCGGCCTGGTAGTGAGCGGACGCGTAGGCGCGGGCATGGGCGCGGAGCTGGCGTCGATGAAGGTGACGGAGCAGATCGATGCGATCGAGGCCTCCGCGATTAACCCTTACAGGCTGCTGGCCGCGACACGAATACTGGCCTGCATTCTTATGCTGCCGCTATTGACGATTGCGACCGACACGACCGCGCTGCTGACTGGCTGGTTCGCGCAGGCGATGGTTGAACCGCTTTCATTTCACGAATTCATTGCGAACGGCTTTAAGGGCGCCACCTTCAGCTCATTCTTGCCGCAGACATTCAAGACCGCGGTCTATGGCTTGATTATCGGGCTCATCGCGTGCTTTCAAGGGATGCGTACGCGCGGTGGCGCCGCGGGAGTGGGTCGCGCAGCCACCAATTCGGTGGTGCTGGCCTCGCTGTTCCTTATCCTGGCCGATGTTGTGCTGGTGAAGTTTATTCTCGTTTTCTTTCCGTAACCGTTTTTTCTAAGGATCCCTGAAACGAATATGGCGACAACTCTCGACATGACGGCGAAGCAAGCGGAACCCAATCAGGGCGGCGTTGCGCCTGTGGTTGCCGTCGAGAAAGTGTTCAAGTCTTTCGACGGCCGCAAGGTGTTAAACGGGGTCAGCTTGAGCGTGAATCGGGCAGAGACGCTGGCCGTGCTTGGGCGCAGCGGCACGGGGAAGAGCGTCTTGCTGAGGCTCATTATTGGACTCGATACGCCGGACTCCGGAGCGATTCGTATTCACGGCCGGGCGATAGCCGGCCTGGCACTCGATCAAATGGGGGAGATCAGAAAGAAGATGGGCTTCCTGTTTCAACATGCAGCGCTTTACGATTCGCTTTCCGTCAAGGAGAACGTGGCATTCCCCCTGGAGCACCATCGCAAAGATATGCCGAAATCCGAACGGACAGATCGCGTGAGACAGCTGCTGGCCGAAGTGGGACTGGAAGGCGACATCGACAAGATGCCATCCGATATTTCAGGCGGAATGCAAAAGCGGGTGGGCCTGGCGCGGGCGCTGGCGCTGGAGCCGGAGATTTTGCTGCTCGATGAGCCAACGGCAGGACTCGATCCGATCAGCTCCGGCGAGATTGACGAGCTGGTTCTCAAGCTCCAGAGGGAGCGCAAGATGGCGTCCATCGTGGTAACGCACGATCTGCACAGTGCAAGGACGATTGCTGGCCGTCTCGCCTTGCTGAATGAAGGCGACGTAGTTATTGAGGGCACGTTTGAAGACCTTCAACAAAGCGATATCGGCTTTGTGAAGGAGTTTCTAAAGCAATCGTAGGAGGGCATATGTCGAGAGTGGCGAGGTTGGGTGTATTTATCGTTGCAACGTTGGCGGCTTTGGCTGCGGGCGTGTTCATTATTGGGAGCAAGGAGTATCTGTTTAGCTCCACGTACGAACTGAAAGCTCAATTCGACAATGTTGCGGGCCTGGCTGTGGGTGCTGACGTGCAGGTAGGCGGCGTTCATAGCGGAAATGTTCATAGCATCACGCTGCCTCACAAGCCCGGAGATAAGGTCGTTGTGGTGATGGACCTCGACAGAAAAACAAAGGAGATTATCAAAAGCGACTCCGTGGCTTCGATCGAGACCGAGGGGATGCTGGGCAATCAATATGTGTCGATTTCGTTTGGATCCGCCGGGCAAGCCGAAGTAAAGGATGGCGAGACCATCCAGAGCTTGCCGCCGCTGGAGATGGGAGCGCTACTGGCTAAAGCCAGCGGAATCCTGGATAGCAGCCAGCAGGCAATCATTAATACAACTTTGGCGACAGCGCATCTGAATTCGGTAAGCGCAAAGATCGACGACGGGCAGGGAACCGTGGGATTGCTGGTGAACGACAAGCAGGTCTATAACAACCTGGAACAAACGACGGCGACGCTCCAGACCACGATGGTGCAGGCACAGGCGGGGGTGACGGACTTTCAGGAAAATATGGAAGCCTTGAAGCATAACTTTCTTTTGAGCGGATATTTCAAGAAGCGCGGATACGAGGACTCTGCCGATTTGGCGGCGAACGGAATCAGCGGACTGCCGCAGGCCGCGCCAGTGAAGACATTTACTTATGCAGGCAAGCAGCTTTTCGGCGACCGCGATTCGGCCAAGATAAAGGACGAGAAGACTCTGAAAGACGCCGGAGACTTTCTGGCACAGACTCAATTCGGAGTGGCGGTGATCGTGGTGTCGACCGGCATGGACGGCGATACCCAGAAGGATCTTGTGCTGAGCCAAGCGAGGGCGATGGTGATCCGCGAGTATCTTGTGGGAAATTTCGGGTTTGACGACAGCCAGCTCAAGACGCTTGGGCAAGGCAAGCAGACAGGCGCGACGCCTGGCGACGGTTGGGGCTCGATCCAGATTTTGATTTATCCGGCGGGAACTGAGATACCGGCGGCAGCGCAGGCGCCGGCAACCAGCTCATCCACGGCCGCTGCCGACCCGCCAGTTCCGGTGGCAACCGCGGCACCCGTGAATGCGATGGCACCCGCTAAGCAATAGGCTTTATGGCGCGGTTGCGCTTCACCTGGTTGCGCTGCTTGGGGAAGGCACGCGTACCGCTGCAAATACGAATGCGACAATACATCCGGAGGAGAAATGACGGGAAATCGACACTTCCACGAAGGACATAGCGGCGACCATGGTGAAACAGACCCAGGTCCGTACTGGCATCGGATGCACCGCGACTGGCGCTTCTGGGTTTGTGCGTTTCTGATGGCCGTGGCGCTCACCATCTTTATTATGAGTGGCGATCTGTCGTTGATTCCGCGCCGGTAGTAGGGGCACGCAAAAGGGGCACCGCAAAATGATAGCCGGGTTACAAAACTGCTGATTGCCTTTTCCGCATCTAAACGTAACAATCGATCTGTAAAGTTGTAATTGAGCAGCGCAGCCGCTGCATGTCACGCGGCCGCTGCATATCATTTTGATCGGTTCGCGGCCAAAGACGCCGGGAACTAGAGGAAAAGGTGAGCGCATGGAATTAGGGATGATCGGCCTGGGCAGGATGGGAAATAACATGGTGCGGCGACTGATGCGCGCCGGCCACCAATGCGTTGTGTACGACGTTCATCCGGAAGCCGTGCAATCGCTTGCCAAAGAAGGCGCGGTTGGCTCGAATTCACTGGAAGATTTCGTCAAGAAGTTGAAGACGCCTCGCGCCATTTGGATGATGGTGCCGGCCGGCGTGGTCGATGGGACGCTCAAGAGCCTGACCCCTTTGCTCGCCGCGGACGATGCGATCATCGACGGCGGGAACTCCTACTATCGCGACGACATTCGCCGCGCCGCCGAACTGAAGGCCAAAGGCATCCATTATGTCGACGCGGGAACCAGCGGCGGAGTGTGGGGGGCCGATCGAGGCTATTGCCTGATGATCGGAGGCGAAACGGATGTAGTTCAGCGCATCGATCCTATTTTTTCAGCATTAGCGCCAATCGATCGATTCGGCGCCGCGCACACCCGGCAGGGAAAAAGTTGGTGGCACCGCCGAGCACGGCTATCTGCACTGCGGCCCTAGCGGCGCAGGCCACTTTGTGAAGATGGTGCACAACGGAATCGAGTACGGAATCATGGCCTGCGTACGCAGAGGGGTTGAATATTCTTCATCACGCCAACGTGGGCAAGCAGCAGCAAACTGTGGATGCCGAAACCACTCCTCTGCGCAACCCCGAGGTGTACCAATACGACTTGAATCTCGCCGACATCGCCGAGGTCTGGCGTCGCGGCAGCGTGATCTCTTCATGGCTTCTGGATCTGACGGCCATCTCTCTGCTCGACAGCCCGGATCTGGGAAAATTTTCCGGGCACGTTTCGGACTCGGGCGAGGGGCGCTGGACGATCACCGCGGCGATTGACGAATCGGTTCCGGCTCCCGTACTGAGTGCCGCGCTGTATGAGCGATTCAGTTCGCGCGGCGAAGACACTTTCGCCGACAAGCTGTTATCCGCGCTGCGATTTCAATTCGGCGGCCACCAGGAGAAAACTGCCGGCACGAAAGAGGGCGCCTGATGGCCAAGTCGCAGTCAGACGCGCTGGTGGTTTTTGGCGCAACGGGCGATCTGGCCCACAAAATGATCTTCCCCGCGCTCTATGCGATGGTGAAGCGCGGCGTTCTGAAGGTTCCGGTGATCGGCGTTGCGTTTCCGAAATGGAGCCTGGAGCGCCTGCAAAGACGCGCGACAGACAGCATCAAGCGAGCGGGCGGAATCGACGACAAGCAAGCGCTGAAACGCCTTCTGTCTCTGATGCAGTACGTGAGCGGAGACTATACAGACAGCAGCACCTATGTGGCGATCAAGGCCGCGCTGGGGAAGGCGCAACGGCCCGCGCACTATCTTGCAATTCCGCCGGCGCTGTTTGAAACAGTGATTAAAGGACTGGGAACTGCCGGGCTGGCCAAGAATGCGCGCGTGATCGTGGAGAAACCATTCGGGCGCGATTTGGCTTCAGCACGCGAACTGAACCGCGTTGCGCATGCGGTATTCCCTGAAGACTCTATCTTCCGCATCGATCACTTCCTTGGAAAAGAAGCGATCATGAATATTCTTTATTTCCGATTCGCAAATTCGTTTCTGGAGCCGATCTGGAACCGCAACTATGTGGCCAGCGTTCAGATCACTCTTGCGGAGAATTTCGGCGTGGCTGGGCGCGGCGCGTTTTATGAGACGGCCGGCTGCCTGCGCGACGTAATCGAGAATCATCTTTTCCAGATTGTGGCGCTGCTTGCGATGGAACCACCTGCGGGGCAACACATGAGTGATGCGCACGACGAAAAGGCCAAGGTCTTTAAGGCCATGCGCCCTCTGAAGCCAGACGATCTAGTGCGCGGCCAATATGCGGGCTATCGGGATGAGCCGGACGTGGCGAAGCGCTCCGACGTGGAGACCTTTTGCGCCCTGCGGCTTTTCATCGACTCATGGCGCTGGGAGGGCGTGCCGTGGTACGTGCGCTCGGGTAAATATCTCCCTGTTACCGCAACTGAGATCATGGTGGAGCTGAAGCGGCCGCCGCAGCAGCTCTTTACGGATGCAGCGCAGAAAAACAGCAAGTCGAATTACCTGCGGTTCCGGCTCTTTCCCAATTCGGCAATCGCGCTGGCTGCTCGCGTAAAACTTGCGGGCGAGGAGTTCATCGGAGAGGAGCGAGAGCTTTTTTTGTCGGATGAACAGCCGGGAGAGGAAACGCCTTACGAACGCCTTCTGGGTGACGCCATGAAGGGTGACGGAGCACTGTTTACCCGCGAAGACGCGATTGAAGCCGCATGGGCAGTG
>CAVXPR010000023.1:0-9150 GCA_963763585.1 uncultured Acidobacteriaceae bacterium
CTTGCCAGCTCAAACTGCCGCAAAGGGAATGATCTAGTTACGCTACAGGCATTACTGGTTGCGGTAAACGCCTATGCGATAAAATTCTTCTTCTTCGCATAACGTACTTTTAAAGAGCGTTGGACAGTAACAGGACAGTAAGTAACAGGACAGTAACAGGACAGTAACAGGAAGGACAATAAGTTTTAGGCATACAAAAGAATAGGATGTTTAATTGTCTCCGATTGGCAAAACGTCGTAGATTCCGAAGCAAGCTCCGAAAACCACCCTCATGTACTCGTAATTTTTCAAAGGCATATATATATTTATTTTGTTTTTCAGGATATTCAATTTCAGAAATTTCAATCTCAGAAAGATTTCACAGAATGCCGTGAGAGCAATGGCCAACCTCACGAAGAAGCTCTTCCATGGAAGTATCCGGACCACCGACAGTACGTGGAAATAGTGTATGTTTACGTGTTTGCTGCACGCAAGTATAGCCCCCCAGGCGTAGGTGCAAATCCCCGGGGGGGGGCTACGCGCCCGCGCGCCTTCAACCACTGAATATATTCGTCGCCGCCGACGTAAGGATTCTTGCTGTCGATGCGTTGCCCAGTCCAATCGGCTGCCCAGTCGGGCGCGTTGTCCAGAAACTGTGACGTGCCAAACGTATCCGGCAACATGATGCGCAGCGCGCCGTCGTATGTCTTCTGCCACAACTCCAGAACGTGGTATTGCGATGCCTTGAGCGCTGCATCATCTCCCGGCGGGGTCAGCGTGGCGAGCACCATTGGGATCTCATGCGCGTTCGTTCCGATCGCTTCAAGATCGTGTTTGTGCGCGAGGAAGGCGTTCGATGTACCAGTGAATGCGCTGCCTTAAATTGGCAGACATCGCATTGACTACGTACTCCTGCCACAAGAAACTATGGCGGCGTCGCGGCGACGCGCGGGGCCGCACCATGGGCTTTCCGACCGCGAACATGCATCTGCAAGACGGTTATCGGCTCGCCTTTGGCGTCTACGCGGTACGCGTCGGCATCATGCGCGATGGCGAAGTGCAAGCGTGGCATGACGCGGTGGCGAATTTCGGCATTCGTCCCATGTACCGGATTGCGCGCCCGTTGCTGGAAGCGCATCTGCTGGAGTTCGACGGCGATCTTTACGGCCGCATGCTGCGGGTCGAATTCGTGGCTTTCCTCAGACCCGAAGCGTCTTTCGCGGGTCTGGATGCCCTGATTTCCCAGATTCACGCCGACGCACGGCAGCACAAGATATCCTTGTGCACTTTACGCGCGGCGGCGCGGCGCTGGCATCAATCGCGTAGCAGCGGAAGCAAGCTGGTCGCCCTGCCTTCTGATCTCGGGCAGATAGGGCGTATCGGACAGCACGAAGTGCGTGATGCCCAGGTCGCGATATTTCTTCAGGGAGTTGGCGACATCCTCCGCGGACCCGACCAGCCAGGTCGTGCCGGCGCCGCCGCCGCCGAATTTTCCGGGTGTGGTATAGAGATTGTCGTCCAGCACCTCGCCGCGCTCATGCAGGTCCAGCAGCCGGCGCTGACCGATGGCGACCCATCGCCTGTGAGTCAGTTGTCGCCACTGGTTTTGGCCATTTCGGCGACTTTTGCCTCGGCTTCGGCCCAGGCCTGCTCGCGGGTGTCGCG
This sequence comes from uncultured Acidobacteriaceae bacterium, assembly GCA_963763585.1. GTDB lineage: Bacteria > Acidobacteriota > Terriglobia > Terriglobales > Acidobacteriaceae > Telmatobacter. The sequence continues at coordinate 1,645 of CAVXPR010000023.1, forward strand.
GACAAAAGTGGTTATCCGCAGGCCAAACTCCAGCGGCGGAGATCACGGTCCAGTTCCTTGCTCAAAGCCTTCAGGCGTTCGATGCGTTCACGTATGCCGTCGAGAGGTTCGCCCCAGAAGAGCTGGACGTCGGCCTCGGTGGCCGATACCCGCTCGGCGGCGGCCGATGCGCCGCCGAAATAAAGTCTGGGATGCCGGCGCTCGCCCTGGGCCTGGATCTCGAGCCAAAGCTGGCGATTCTTGACGAGACTGACTCCGGCCTCGACATTGACGCTCTGCGAATTGTCGCCCGGGGCGTAAACGCGATGCGCGGTCCTGAGCGCTCCTTCCTCGTGATCACGCACTATCAAAGGCTGCTGGATTACATTATCCGGACTTTGTGCACGTTCTGGTCGATGGAAAAATCGTGCGCTCAGGAGGGGCCGAGCTGGCCCTGGAGCTCGAAGACACGGGATACGGCTCCGCCGAGGCGGCATGAGCACAGAAACAAAAGAAACGGAAAACGAGAACACGATGGCAACGGTAGCTGGAAAGCTGAATACATATCTTGAAGCGTTTGGCGAATTGACCGCCGAGCGGCAGGAGCGCGACCCGTTGTGGCTGCGCCAACTGCGCGAAGACGCATGGCAGCGTTTCCACGCCAAGGGATTCCCCACCACTCACGACGAAGATTGGCGCTTCACAAATCTCGCGGCTCTGGCGAAGGCTCCATTTCAGCGCGCAGCCAAAGGCAGCGTTACCGTCACCGCCGGGCAGATCGAAGCCTTTCGCGTACCGGGCGCGGGCTGCCGCCTCGTCTTTGTCAATGGCCACTTTTCTCCGGAGCTCTCTGAAGTCTGCGACTTGCCCAACACTCTCGAAATTTGCTCGCTCGAGCGGGCCATCGCCAAGGCCATGGAAGGCAGCGCGCCCAACGGTAGCGAGCCTGTCGGTTGTGCTCCCGACGGAATCGAGCAGCACCTCGGACGCTATGCCGACGTGCGCCGCGACGTCTTTACCGCGCTGAACACAGCGCTCTGGGAAGATGGCGCATACCTCCGCGTCCATCGCGGGGCCGTAATCGACCAGCCCATTCATCTTCTTTATGTATCCACCGGTGCCGGCGCAGAAATCATGACGCATCCGCGCACGCTCATCGTTGCCGAGCCAACCAGCCACGTTGCAGTTATTGAGGACTACGTCTCCATCGGCGGCGAGGCTGCATTTTCCAATTCCGTCACGGAGCTTGTGGCCGGGCAGGATGCTGTCGTCTCGCATTTCCTTGTCGAGCGCGAGAATCTTGCGGCTTTCAACATTTCCACGCTGCGCCTGGAGCTGGCGCGCGGCAGCAACGTCTCATCGCACTCCATTCTTCTGGGCGGCGGCCTGGTGCGCAACAACGTTCATCCGGTTCTCGCCGGCCAGGGCGCAGAGTGCCTCATCAACGGCCTTTTCGTCGGCGCTGGAGCCCAGCATCTTGACAACTACATGCTGGTAGAGCACGCGCAGCCGCAATGCTCGAGCCGTCAGTTTTACAACGGCATTCTCGATGACCGCGCGCGCGGCGTCTTTCACGGCCGCATCGTCGTCCACAAGGACGCGCAAAAGACTGACGCTAAACAGACCAATCGCAACCTGCTGCTCTCGGACAATGCGCGTCTTGACACCAAGCCGCAGCTCGAAATCTACGCCGACGATGTGAAGTGCACGCACGGCGCAACCATCGGCCAGATCGAAGAGGAGCAGCTCTTCTACCTGCGTTCCCGCGGAATCGAAGAGACCTCGGCGCGCAACCTGCTGCTCTACGCGTTCGCAGCGGAGTGCCTCGACCGCATGGCCGACTCGCCGGCACGCGAGTTTGTTGCTTCGCTCATCGGCGAACGCCTGACTGAACTCGCGCGAAATCATCAGGCAGCCGGCCAGATCGCACCAGAAGAGACCGCACAAGAAGACCTCGCACAGCCGGAAGTAGAAACGCAGAACTGGGAGGGATTGGGATGACACCAATCGCCCAGCCCGCAATTCATGATCCGCTTCCGCGCGCAGCTTCGTCGCAATCCGCCTCCGGTCTCGACATCGCAAAAATCCGCGCTGACTTCCCCATCCTCGCCGAGCGCATCAACGGCAAGCCTCTGGTCTATCTTGACAACGGCGCCACTTCGCAAAAGCCGCAGGTTGTTCTCGACGCCATCGCGAACTATTACGATCACCTGAACGCCAACATTCATCGCGGCGTTCACACCCTCAGCATGCGCGCCACCGAGGCGCACGATGCTGCGCGGCAAACCGTCAAGCAGTTCGTCAACGCAGCCGATACGCGCGAGATTATTTTTGTTCGCGGCGCCACCGAGGCCATCAATCTCGTCGCCGAAACTTATGGCCGCGCCAACGTCGGCGAAGGCGACGAAGTGCTCATCACCGCCATGGAGCACCACTCCAACATCGTGCCGTGGCAGATTCTTTGCGAAGAAAAAGGTGCGCACCTCAAAGTTGCGCCCATCAACGATCGCGGCGAGTTGCTGCTTGACGAGTTTGCCAGCCTATCGGCCCGCGCACGAAAATCGTCGCCGTCACTCACGTCTCAAACGCGCTCGGAACGGTCACTCCTCTGCGCGAGATGATCGAACTGGCCCACCGCCAGGGCGTGCCCGTCCTCGTCGACGGAGCGCAGGCCGTTCCGCACTTCGCCGTTGACGTGCAGGCGCTCGATTGCGACTTCTACGCCTTCAGCGGCCATAAGGTCTACGGGCCCACCGGCATCGGCGTGCTCTACGGCAAGCGCGCGCTACTCAACGCGATGCCTCCTTACCAGGGCGGCGGCGACATGATCAGCTCCGTCACCTTTGCCAAGACCACTTACAACGATCTGCCCTTCAAGTTCGAAGCAGGCACGCCAGACATCGCCGGCGCCATCGCACTCGGCGCCGCGCTCAACTATATCGGCAATCTGGGCATGGACAAAATCGCCGCGCACGAAAGCCAATTGCTGGCCTACGCCACTGAAACAGTCGGCGCAATTCCCGGCATTCGCCTCATCGGAACGGCTCGCGAACGCGCCGGCGTGCTCTCTTTCTTGCTCGACAACGTTCATCCTCACGATCTGGGAACCATTCTCGATCGCGAAGGCATCGCCATCCGCACCGGCCACCACTGCGCGCAGCCGGTCATGGAGCGTTTCGGCATTCCCGCCACTGCGCGGGCCTCCTTTGCCGTCTACAACACAAAAGAAGAAGTCGACGCGCTGGTCGCGGGAATCCGCGTCGCGCGAGAGGTGTTTGCGTGAGCACAGAAAACGGCGATCTCGGCGATCTCTATCAGGAAGTCATCCTCGAGCACAGCAAGGCTCCGCGAAATTTTCGCAAGCCGGCTCAGTCCAATCATCATGCCGAGGGCTACAACCCTCTCTGCGGCGACCGCTGCACTGTCTACATTGATATGGAGGGCGACGCCATTAGCGACATCGCATTCCAGGGCGCCGGCTGCGCCATCTCTCGCGCTTCCGCTTCCATGATGACGCAGGTGCTCAAGGGAAAATCCAGGGCCGAGGCCGAAAAGCTCTTCGCGGAGTTCCACGGTCTCGTCACCGGCAAGGAGGCTGTGCCCGACACGCCGGATCTCGGCAAGTTGGAGGTTTTCTCCGGCGTCTCCAAATTTCCCGCGCGCGTTAAATGCGCCACGCTGGCCTGGCACACATTGCAGTCAGCTCTCGACAACAAAGACACGCCTGTTTCGACCGAGTAACCCATCCTGCCCACACAAATGACAGCTCCGCTTCCAACAAATTCCAACGCAGCGGCCATCGCAGGTCCCTTCCGCGAGGAAATGATCTTGAAGCAGTTGAAGACTGTCCGCGACCCCGAGATTCCGGTCGACATCGTCAACCTTGGCCTGGTCTATTCCGCCACAGCTGCTGAACTTGAAGGCGGCGGCCAGCGCATCGACGTGCGCATGTCCCTCACCGCTCCCGGCTGCAGCATGTCCGACGTGATCAAGGCCGAAGTGGAGCGGAAACTCGCTGCACTGCCTGAAGTTCGCGAAGTCAGAGTGGAAATCGTCTTCGATCCGCCCTGGAATGCCGGCATGATGTCCGAGGGCGCAAAGCTCCAACTCGGCTTCGACTCCGACTACGGATCGACAAACACGAATCCTGGGCCGCCAAACTTCGGATCGTCTCCTTCCGGTCCTTTCAAGGTCATTCGCTGACCGTCAGCGGTCCTGTTCCGGTGAGAGGTCTTCCCCGCGGATATCCAAATTGTCCTGCTCGCCGCCCAGCTTCTCCAACTGCCTGCGCCAGTCGAGAGAATCGACGAATCTCTGCGAGTCGCGCCAGCCCGGCTCGACAATAACGCGCAGCTCAAGATAGACCTGCGTGCCAAGCAGAGACTCAATCTTTCGCCGCGCTTCCGTGCCGATGGCCTTCAGCTTTCATCCGCCCTTACCGATCAGAATCGCCTTCTGCCCATCGCGCTCGCAGTAGATAGCTGCCGCAATTCCCGTCAGCGGCCTCTTGCCCGGCCTGGGCTTCGCCTCCGGCTCCTCAAACTGTTCGATCACCACCGCCGCCGCATAGGGAACTTCTTCGCCGGTCTCGATCAATATGCTTTCTCTAATCAGCTCAGCCACCATAAACCTGATCGGCTGGTCGGTGTACTGATCCTTCGGATAGTAGCGCTCGCCCTGGGGCAAAACATCGATAATCTTGTGCACCAGCACATCGAGGCCGTCGCGTTTGCGCGCGCTCACCGGGATCACCTGCGCAAAGTTGTACTGCTGCGTGAGCGACTCGATCAGCGGAAGAAGCAGGTCCTTGCGAACAAGTCAATCTTGGTCAGAACCAGAAACACAGGACAATCCAGCTTGCGCACCAGCGAAAAGAGAAATTCGTCCTCGCTCGCCCAGTTTGATTTGCGCTTCTCATTTTTGTTGGACGGTCCGGATTTCTCCGCCGAAGCGGATGAGACTTGAGCAAGGATCCGAATCAACTCGTATTCTCCGCGTCGCGTCCACGAGCACCAGCACAAGGTCGCGCGACTCAAGCGCTTCATGAACCTCTTGCAGCATTTCCGGAGCCATGGTGAACCTTCCGTTGAGGCCGGGGCGATCACCAATCCCCGACCACCGGCGGCGCCAGTGTTTTCGACCGGGGTGATCGCTGGCAATTCAATTCCTGCCTTGGCATACAGAGGTAAAAATCTGGCAACGGAACCATGAACAAAGATGGGCCCCAGGGACGCGTCCAAGCCGGATAGAAGGCGCTGGGATTTGCCCAGGGAATAGGCAAAAATGACGCTCGTCCGCCGCTCGCTTTGATTTTTCCGCCACCACAAATTGATTTCCGCAAAGATTTCCGACTGCGGACGCCAGTGATAAATGGGCAAACCGAAAGTTGATTCCGTCACAAAGGTATGGCAGCGGATGGCTTCAAAGGGGGCGCAGGTTTTTTCCGGCTCGGTCTTGTAATCGCCGCTGACCACCCAGATTTCGCCGCGCGATTCCACACGCACTTGGGCCGAGCCCAAAATGTGGCCCGCGGGATGCAACGAAATCTGAACGCCGTTGCGCGTCAGAGTTTTACCATATGGAATCGTCTCAATGGCGGCGTCGGCACCGAGGCGTTCCTGCAAGAGTTCCCGCCCCGGGGCCGCACAAAGATAATACCGGGAACCGGGCCGGGCGTGATCCGAGTGCGCGTGGCTGATGACCGCGAAATCGACGGGATGCCAAGGGTCAATGTAAAAATCGCCGGCCGCGCAATAGAGCCCCTTTTCGGTATTTTCCAGCAAAGTCATCCAACAATAAATCACAGAATCGAGAAAATGCGAGTGGCAGACAACCGCCCGAAATTGAAGAAAACCAGAGGCATTCGGAACATAACTGAAGCTCGTTGGCACAGTTGCCGAGGTATAGGTATAAAATTACCGGCAGAGCTCTATGTCAGCTCCGCCGGTTAAGATTCATCAAAGCACTGTTTTTTGTCGATTACCTCAATTTGAAGACTCGGCAGCCTGCTGGATGATTTCAGCAACCTCCATCGGCTTCGACACATAGTTGGCGTGACTGCCCGGAACTTCCGTCACCTTTGCCTTGGCGCGGCCGGCCATCGCCTGTTGGGCTGGCGGCGGAATCATCTTGTCTTCCGTGGCGACCAGGTAAAAGCTCGGTTTGGTCTTCGGGGCCGGATCCGTCACTGCACCTGCCAGCGCCTCAACGCCCCAAGGCACTTGGGAATCGGCCATGAACGCAGCAGCGTCTGCTTCGACGTCGGCCGCGAACGATGCCGCGAATTGGGCACGGTCGAGGAAGAGATAACCATCCTTGGGCGGTAAAATCGGGGGCACGGCTGCGCCGGGTGGAGGATTCGCGATCAGAGACGATACCGATTCTCCCTTATCAGGAGCAAATGCGGTGATATAAACGAGGCTTGAAACTTTTGGGTGGGTTCCGGCTTCGGTAATCACCACGCCGCCATAAGAATGCCCCACGAGCACGACATCGCTGCCCAAGCTTTCGATGGCAGACTTTGTGAAGGCGACGTCTTCGGCCAAGGTTTTGGTCGGATTCTGGACGATCGATACATTGTAGCCTTTTTTCTTCAGAATATTATACACGCCCGCCCAGCCCGAACCGTCCACAAACCCGCCGTGAACGAGAACGATTGCCTTGCTTTTCTGCTGATTCGATTTTTGTGTATTCATAAAAACTGCCTTTCTATTTTTGGTTTTAAGTTGTTTCCATTGGCACGTGCCAACCTTGAAGCGACTCTACCAAAGGGCCATTGAATCGCCCAATACCACCTTATTCTGACGGCGATGCTTTTCGGGAATAACAGAAACGCAGGGCATGAGTCCAGCGCCAACGACTTGTGGCGGCAAAAAGATTCAGGTAATTTCAAAGCGGCCTTCAGTTTTTAATCTACTGATCATTAAACGACGAAATGAAAATCTATCGCAGTTTATCTTCCAGCAACGATGTGTTCCGCGATTTTTGGAAAGCGGCATTGACCTATCAAACATCGAAGCAGCTACCACTTTGGCCTTCTTACCCTGAACAAAGAATAAAAGATGAGATTAATGCAGGGCTTCATTTTTCTGTGATTATGCCAGACGATGTTCTGACCGGATATTTTTCAATAGCTCTCTCGGATGAATTGATTTGGGGTGAAAAAGAACGAGGAGATGCGATTTACCTTCACCGTATTTGTGTCAATCCCGATCGAAAGGGGAACAATTTGACCACCCATATTCTTTCCTGGGCATACGGATATGCCTTGGTTGCCGGGCGAAAATTCATACGAATGGACACTTGGGGAGACAATCAACGACTGAAAGATTATTACATCACCTGCGGGTTTCAGCACGTTGCAAATACGCGGCTCGGTTCGGTGCCAGATTTGCCGGCTCATTACAGCAACGCAAATTTGGCATTGTTTGAGAATATAGTTGATCCGGCGGCCTTACGCTGAAACGAGAGGTTGAGGGTCGGAGCAACTATCCCGCTTTAGGGCGTTGGGTTGGTCAAGGTTGCCAA
>CAVXPR010000024.1:0-44758 GCA_963763585.1 uncultured Acidobacteriaceae bacterium
CCAAAGCTGAACCCGCGGCACTGGCGGCGCATTACTGGCATCAGTTTCTCGAAGCTGACGGCGGCCCTTGCGCCTGGGCGATTCGGCCAGCGGAGTTGGATGGCGAAGTCCAACGGCTGCGCAAGACTGGCGTTGCGGTGACCGGTCCGAACAAGAGCGGCCGCAAACGGCCCGACGGTGTTCAAATCGATTGGGAGACCGCGCAGGTTGGCCCGACCAATGGCGGGTTCTTCCCGTTTATGATTCACGATTTCACGCCGCGCGACAATCGGGCGTTTCCGAGCGGCAAGCCGACAACAATCGCATGGACGGGCATTTCGAAAGTCGTGATCGGTGTTCTGGATCTAAGCACGGCCGTCGCGAAGTATCGAACCGCGTTCGGACTGCCGGCGCCCGAGATCCATGACGACCCGCAATTGGGTGCGAAGCTGGCGTCGTTCCCTGGGACGCCCGTAATTCTCGCGATTCCGCTTTCGCCCGAATCGTGGCTGGCTGCCCGGCTGAAACAATTCGGCGAAGCGCCGTGCGCGTTCATTCTGGGGTCGAAGGCAGGACATGCGGTTCGTTGGGCCGACGCAAAGCAGCTCGGCTGGCATCTCGGCTTTGAAGGCACCGCTGCCCGGTGACAGATCCGCAATAATGTTTTCCATGGTCCTCGCGATTTTCAAATACGATGTGAAACCCGGCCGGATGGCGGATTTCATGGCCAAGCTGCGGGCCGCGGCCGATCCAAAATTTAATAGTCCGGTTATGCCCGCGGCGGTTCGATTGTTTCGCAGCACCGTCCCGGGTCCCGACACCGGCCCGCTGATCTTGGTAATCGAATATCCCGACATGGCCGCTTATGGTGCGCGGACGGCGTTTGAAAACAGCAATAGCGAATGGAAGAAGCTCTTTGCCGCGCAGCCCGATTCCCCGGAAACTCTGCTCTCCGTGGAATTGCTGACTGAAATGATTTAGCGCACGTAGGCCGGTAGCCCTGCAATTCGGACTCTCCATTTTCGCCCAGCCGCTATCGAAGGCATGCACCAGGCTGCCTTCGAGGAACCAGCTTTTCGGCGCATGCCGCCCCACAGGGCCTGGCGGCGAGGATCGTGCAACTGCCAGCGGATGGGCTCGAAATCGGGATCGACGCTCAGGTAATCGGAAGTATAGAGCTCGATGCGGTGGCCGTCGGGATCGCGCAAATACAGGAAATACGCGTTGGTGATGCCGTGACGGCCGGGGCCGCGCTCGATACGGTCGGTTTCAAATGCGCCGGCCAGAATATCGCAGAGTTGTGAAATACGCGCGCCATCGGGCAGCCAATAGGCGAAATGATGCAGGCGCGGCCCGGCTCCGTTGGTGGTGGCGAGATCGTGTGCGTGGCCTTTGCGATGCATCCAGGTAGCCCAGATGCGGCCTTCGTCATCCTCGGTGGATTCGGTCAGGCGAAAATCCAAATGCTTCTGATACCACTCGGAGAGCTGCTTCACGTGCGGCGAAAGGACGTTGATGTGATCGATGCGCTGGATGCCCGGGCCGCGATGCAGATGGAACTGCTGCAGGAGCCAGGGATGCTTGACGGATTCGTAATAGAACGCGATCGGAAATCCAAAAGGATCCTCCAGGCGCAAGATGCGCGGGCGGTCGAGCTCGGTCTCCAATCGATGTGGAGTCCTTCGGCTTGCGCGATGGCCGCGATCTATCGAGCGCCGCTTCCGAACCAGCCTTGTAAGCGAGTTGTTTGACGCCGGGCTCGGACCGAGCTCCAGCTTCAGGCTCCATTCGCGATCCTCGACACCCGCAGGTAGAGGCTCGATCGTCTTCATGGACGACGTTGAGGCCGAGGAGGTCGACGTAAAAGTGCCGCGATGCCGCAATATCGGCAACGGGAGAACCACGTGACCAATGCGAATGACACGAGGGAATTGAATTTCCATGCTCTTTTCCAAATTTGGGAATCGCGTGCGAAGCGAGCGGGACCGCGATGTGTTTGAGCTCGGTATAAAACTCGAAAGAGTGCTCGCCGCCTTCGCGATGCGTGCCGCTGAATTTGACTCCGCCAAAAGGCGTCGGGAAGATGGCGCACGTTGTGACTGTTGATCCAGGTCATGCCCGCTTCGAGCGCCAGCGCCATGCGGTGGGCGCGAGTGACGTCGCTCGTCCAAATATAGGAAGCAAGGCCATATTTTACGTCATTGGCCTTAGCTAGCGCGTCGGCCTCATTTTTGAACGGAATGGCGGTAAGCACCGGGCCGAAAATTTCCTCCTGCGCGATGCGCATATGATTTTCGCCGGTGAACAGGGCAGGGGATACGTAGTTTCCTTCCGAACCCACGCGCTCGCCACCCATCAAAAGCTGGCGCCTTCCTTTTTGCCGATCTCGATGTAGCCGAGCACGCGGTCGCGATGTTCGGGATGGATGAGCGGGCCAACTTCGGTATCCGGATCGAGCGGGCTGCCGACTTTAACCTTGGCGGCGCGAGCGGCCAACGCCGCGAGTGAATTCGTCGAAGACGGATTCTTCGATCAGCGCGCGATGAGGAGCGTCTTTCTGCCCGCTTCTCGTGAACCAAAATCAACCCGGCCGAATCCGGCCCACCGGCGCCACAGCCCGGCGCGGCCTGCATACAGGGAACAAGAATCAGAATGATCAGTGTCAGCAATTTGACCATGCGCTACGGCTCGAAGCTCCTCTTCGAGGACGTCAGCACCGCCTTCACGCCGGGCCGCCGCTACGGACTTGACCGGGCCGAACGGCTCCGGCAAGTCGACCTTCATGAAAGTCCTCTCCGGCGAACTTGACCCGCAGAAGGGCACGGTCGTGCGCCCGCGCAAGCTCGGCGTTTTGCGCCAGGATCAGTTCGCCTTCGACGCTTATCGCGTCATCGACACAGTCATCATGGGCAACAAGCCGCTGTGGGCGGCGCTTGAAGAGCGCGACCGCATCTACGCCAAGCCTGAAATGTCGAACGAAGACGGCATGCGCCTGGGCGAGCTCGAAGGCACCATCGGCGATGAGGACGGCTACACCGCCGAGAGCGACGCCGCCGTGCTGCTCGACGGCCTGGACATTTCCGAGTCAATTCACGACCGCAAAATGGGCGAGTTGCAGGGCGGGCAAAAGGTGCGCGTGCTGCTGGCGCAGGCGCTCTTTGGCAAGCCGCCGGCGCTGCTGCTGGACGAACCGACGAACTATCTCGATCTCGATTCCATCCACTGGCTGCAGGATTTCCTCACCAGTTACGACGGCACCATGATCGCCATCTCGCACGATCGGCACTTTCTCAATTCCGTCACCACGCACACCGCCGACATCGATTACCAGACCATCATCACCTACACCGGCGGCTACGACGACATGGTGATGGCCAAGACGCAGATTCGCTCCACGCTCGAATCGCAAATCGCGCAGCGCGAAAAGAAAATCGCTCAGCTCAACGAATTCATAGCCCGGTTTGCTGCGGGCACGCGCTCCAGCCAGGTCACCAGCCGGCGCAAAGAAGTGGAGCGCCTGCAAACCAACGAGCTCGCGCGCTCCAATATCCAGCGGCCGTTCATCAAATTCGATCAGGTTCGGCCCAGCGGCAAACACGTCCTCGAGTTGAAGCATTTGACGAAATATTACGGCGATCTGAAAGTTATTGATGGCTTTACCGCGAATCTTCTGCGAGGTGAGCGGGTCTGCCTTATGGGCCGCAACGGCGCTGGAAAAACCACCATGCTCAAGAGCCTGCTGGCCAATTATCCGGGCCTTGCGGAGAAGGATTTTACCCTCGATTCCGGCTCAGTTTTCTGGGGCCACGAGGCGCAGGTTGGCTACTTTCCGCAGGACGTCGGCGCAACCATCTCGCACGGACTAACCGTGGCCGATTGGCTGCACCAGTGGAACCCCGCCGCGCACATTGAAGACATTCGCGGCATTCTGGGCCAGATGCTGTTCTCCGGCGAAGAAGGCTCCAAGCCCACGAAGGCGCTCTCGGGTGGCGAGCAGGCGCGCCTTGCGTTTTGCAAGCTGATCCTTACCAAGCCCAACATTCTCATCTTTGACGAGCCAACAAATCACCTCGACCTCGAAGCCATTAACGCGCTCAACATCGCGCTACAGCGATACGAGGGCACGGTCCTGCTAGTCACCCACGACCACGACCTGATCGACGAAGTGGCAACGCGTTTGTGGATCTTCAACGACAGCGGCATTGAAGATTTCCAGGGCCCCTACGAAGAATGGAAGGGCAAGCACAACTAGCCCTGGCAGCAAAAAATCCTGCGACAAGGCGCAAATTGAATTCCGCGAATCTCGACGCGGGATTCTTGTAGCATGGTGAGGCATGGCAAGGCTCGGCGCATTCTGTTTTCCTGGCACAGGTCACCTGAATCCATTGACCGCGCTGGCTCGCCGCCTGCAGCAGCGCGGGCATACTGTCGTCATCTTTGGAATCGCCGACGTAGAGGCCCGCGTGAAAGCCGCGGGAATTGAATTCTGCCTGATTGGCCAGGACGATTATCCGCCAGGAACGCTCGAAAAACTCGACCGGCAATTGGGCGAAATGACGGGGCTTAAAGCCATCCGGTTCACCATGGATCGGGTTCGTAACACCGCGCGCATGGTGCTGCGCGACGGGCTGGAAGCGGTTCGCGCCGCTAACCTGGACGCATTATTAATCGATGAGGCCGACATGGCCAACAGCATTGCTGAATATCTTGGCCTGCCGTTCGTGTCACTCGCGCTCATTCCGCCGATGGTGCAAGACAATCGTTATCCCCCGTTTTACTTTGGCTGGTCAGGAAGCCAGAGATGGTGGAGCCGCCTGCGCAATGAGATCGCTATTCGTGTCCTGATTCGTTTGGCGGCGCCGATCTTCGCGGCCGTTAACGAGCGGCGCGTGGCGTGGGGACTAAAAGTCGGCAGGCGTCCGGGCGACGGACTGTCAAACCTGGCCCAGATCGCGCAGTTGCCGCGGGCACTTGAATTCGATATCGAGCCTCCGCCTCCGCATCTGTACTACACCGGGCCGTTTGTAGATGCAACGCAGCGACCCACTGTGGAATTCGCCTGGGATCGGCTCGATGGCCGTCCGCTGGTTTACGCGTCGCTGGGCACGCTACAGAATCGATCTCTGGATATCTTCCGCAAAATCGCCGAGGCGTGCGCGGGCCTGAATGTCCAACTGGTGATCTCGCTAGGTGGCGGCCTGGAACCAGATCGCCTTGGCAATCTGAGTGGCGATCCGCTGGTAGTGAAATTCGCACCGCAGTTGGAACTGGTAAAGCGGGCATCGATCGTGATTACTCACGCGGGATTGAATACTGTGCTGGAGTCGCTCGCCGAAGGCGTGCCGCTGGTTTGCATACCCCTGGGCAATGACCAGCCGGGTGTCGCGTCGCGTGTGGCGACGCACGGAGCGGGCGTCGTGATTCCCCCGCGAAAGGCCAACGCTGAACGCCTGCGTGCAGCCGTGCGCGCAGTTATTGAGGGCGAATCGTATCGCAATGCTGCGCGCCAGCTGCAATCCGCGATGGCGCAAATCGACGGCCCTGAGCGCGCCGCGGACATTGTTGAAGATGTGCTGAAGATCAGGATCGGCGCTTAAGCCGCAAACTGGCGCAAGTGATGGTCGACGTGTAAATACCCCCAGCGCATCCACTCCTTCTCGGTCATCCCGCCAAAAATCGGATGCTCGTGCTGCGCAACCACGTCTGGAAGCGTCGCAAACCGTTCAAGCAATGCGAAAAGCTCACCTTTGTCGCGCTCCAACTCCGACGGCGGAGTTCCGCCGATTGTGGCATCGCACTCCGGCACTGTGGGGACGCCGCGTGGCCACGGAAACGGAAGCCACAGCCCCGACCATTTCATGACCGTCCCGTTGAACCGATTCTTTACCGGTTCCGCGGCCTTATCGCCAAGAGCCACGCGGAACGCATCGCTCAAATGACAAATCATTTGAGAAACGGTCATCGTTCCCCATCGACGCCTGCTCGCCGGACCGATCGACGCAATGCGCCGAATGACATCGGCTTTGTCCTCTGCGTTGGCCAATGTCTTCATTGCCGCATGCTATTTTGCGCTGGCCGGGGGTACGATTCCGTTCATGCGCAAATATTCGACCATCTGGCCGTAGTGGTCGAATGCGTGAGAAACACCGAATGCCGCGAGCGACCCGCGTGTCCAACTGCCCGGTTCCGGTATCTTAATTGCCTCAAACGTGTTGGCCGGCGTCAACGTCGCAATTGCTTTGTGAGCGAACGCAAACGAGCCTGCCAGTGCTGCAACAATATCGTCCTTCTTCGTGAGCTTCGGCAGCCCTTCTACATCCACGTCCGGCTTAAGCCCGCTCACTGCGTTGTAGAAAAAGTAGTTGGCCTGCGCCACATGAGTGGCTTGCTGCGCGAAAGTCCTCACCGTGGCAAATTCGGTCTTTTGGCTCGGCGCAAAGATGGCCTGGCTTGGAGCAAAATCGAACTTGTCAGCAGGCATAGCCTTCGCCGCGCCCATCATCTCATTTTCAATAATGGTTAACTGCCAATCGAGCGCAGCGGCCGGGGTAACAATCGTTCCTGCTGCCGGTCCGCTTGCCGCGTCGCCCGTCTGCGCCACTGCCGCAAGCGAACCCACTCCCAACAGACAACACACTGCCATACACCTGAAATGCATCGCGATCCTCCGAGAAAAATTAGTCCTACCGAGCGTTCACAGGCTAGCAGAAAGAGCTGCAGGCGGGCATTCACCTGCCCCGCGCAGCCTCTTCGTAAACGCGCACATATTCCTTTGCCGGCCCTGACCAACTGTAGTCGCGAGCCATGCCGTTCTTCATCAGCCGCGTCCAGCTTGCCTTATCGTGGAAGGTTTCAATCGCGCGGTCGATTTCGGCAAGCAGGTCTTTTGAATCGAAGCCCGCAAACTTGAAGCCCGTGCCGGTTCCCTTCTTCGCGTCCCACTCTTCGATCGTGTCGTCAAGCCCGCCGGTGGCGCGCACAATGGGCACCGTTCCATACTTGAGCGAATAAATCTGGTTCAGGCCGCAAGGCTCGTAGCGCGACGGCATCAGAAACATGTCAGAGCCGGCCTCGATCTTGTGCGCCAGCGTCTCGTCATAGCGAATCTGAACGGCGATGTTCGCGGGATTGCGGAAGGCCCAATCGCGAAAAAGATTCTCATAGTATGGGTCGTGGGTTCCCAGCGCGACCACCGCAACATCGCGCTCGGCAATCTCTTCGGTAATCTCGGCCAGTATGTCGAAGCCTTTCTGCTTGGCAAATCGCGAGACAATGCCGATGACCGGGCTCGTCTCCGGCACACTTTCCAGGCCAAAGGCATGCAACAAATCTGCCCGGCAGGCGCGCTTGCCTTCAAGATTTTCCGGCGTGAAGTGCGCGGCAAGATGGCCGTCCGTAGCCGGATTCCAGAGCGCGTAGTCCACGCCGTTCAGAATTCCGCGCAGGTCCCCTGCGCGCTTGTGAAGAATCCCCTCAAGCTGCTCGCCGAACTCAGGCGTCTGAATCTCTTCAGCATATTTTTTGCTCACGGTTGTCAGCAAATCGGCAAACACCACCCCGCCCTTCAGGAAATTAAAGCGGTCGTACTGTTCCAGCTTGTCCATGGTGAATACATCCCAGGGAAAGAGCAATTGTTCCGTCGCGCTGGGTGGAAACAAACCTTGAAAGGCTGCGTTGTGGATGGTGAGCACCGTGGCCGCTCGAATCAGATCGGGGTCGTCTATGTAGGTCGTGCGCAGGTAAACCGGAATCAGCGCGGCCTGCCAATCGTGGACATGAAAGACGTCGGGCACGCCTAGCCGTTTTGAAGACTCGATAACGGCGCGGCAAAACAGGCCAAACCGTTCTGCATTGTCGGAATATTCAGCGCCGCTCGGCCCGTAAAGCTCTTTGCGATCAAACAATTCCGGACAATCGATAAAGTAATGCTGCACCCCGTCGCGCACACCGCCGTCAACTACCCCGGCAAATCGGTTGTGGTCGCTGAACGGGATCGTTAATGAGCGTATCGCGTAAC
Source organism: uncultured Acidobacteriaceae bacterium (assembly GCA_963763585.1). Classification (GTDB taxonomy): domain Bacteria; phylum Acidobacteriota; class Terriglobia; order Terriglobales; family Acidobacteriaceae; genus Telmatobacter. The sequence goes on from CAVXPR010000024.1 coordinate 7,997, forward strand.
GCGGCTCACCTTCCCCCTCGGCCTCGAGGCCTCGCCTCACGCGCGCATAAAACGGCAGAAAGACCGTCACTTTGTGCCCGAGTTTCACCAGCTCGCGAGGCAGCGCACCCACAACATCGGCCAGCCCGCCAGTCTTGGCAAAGGGCGTGGCCTCCGAGGCGGCAAATGTAATTTGCATCGAGCGTGCTCCGGCGACAAAAATCAAGGCCCAGTCTACTACGTGGCGTCCGCGCGCGATCCAATGCGACCGCGATTCCATGCACAAGTGCCCGCACCATCGTCCCGCGACCAGGTTCTGCACCCGGCGGGAGTCTCGTCTTGATAACGAATCCTTCGTCGACAACAGACGACGGTCTGCCTATGAAACAATTGAACGAACCGTTTCCATGACGAACAACCAAATTGCCCGAGGTTCACTAGAAAACCCTGCCCCGCCTGCGAAACCCGCGAGCGGGCTTCGGCAGATTCTTCCTGCGCTCCTGGTCGCGCTGGCCATTCGCATGGTCGTCGTCTTCTTCACTTATCGCGACCTGCCCGACGCCGATAAGCACTATGAAGCGTTCGGCTGGGAGATGGGTTGGATCGCGCGCGCTCTCGCGACGGGGCACGGCTTCTCTTCGCCGTATTACCCATTGAGCGGGCCCACCGCCATCATGTCTCCGCTCTATCCTGGGCTGCTCTCGCTGGTCTTTCGCATCTTCGGCATCTACTCCCTCACGTCGGCGTTTGTCATTCTCACAATCAATAGCGTTCTCTCCACGCTCACCTGCATTCCCGTTTATTTCAGCGCAAAATACTCGCTTGGACTTCGCGGCGCCAAAGTCGCTGCATGGGCATGGGCGCTTTATCCCTTCGCCATTTATTTCTCCGCGGGCCGCGTTTGGGAGTATTCGCTCACTAGTCTGCTTTTCACCACATGTTTCTGCGTCGCGCAGCGCATTCACCAGTCCGCCAAGCCGCTCGCCTGGATCGGCTTTGGCGCGCTCTACGGGATCACCGCGCACTCCAACGCCTCCATCATGTCCACGCTGCCGTTTCTGCTTGGCTTTGCTCTTTGGCAAGCGCGCAAGGCCGGCAAGCGCTGGGTGCTGAACGGCGCGCTCACACTGATCACGTTCTTCGCCGTGCTCACCCCGTGGACCATCCGCAACTACCGGGCTCTCGGCGTCATCGTGCCCATCCGCGACAACATCTGGCTCGAGCTTTACGCCGACGACTTTGGCAACGCACCCAACGACCATACCTCGCCGCCCACGGCCGGCGACCGCGGGTATCCAGCTGACAGCCCGGCGGAGTTGCAGAAATATCTCACCATGGGCGAGATTCCTTACCTCGCGCAAAAAAAGGCCATGTCCCTCGACGACCTCAGGAATCATCCACACTATGCCTTCCTGGTCGTCAAGACTCTGCGCCGCGTCGCTTACTATTGGACCGGTTACTGGAGTTTTTCTCCTCAGGAACTGCGCGATCAACCGTACACGCCGGAGATGTTCTTTTATGTCTCCACGGTGACGCTTTTCATGCTCTTGGGTATTCGCAGCCTGTGGCGCACGAATCGCACCGCGGTCATGCCTTATTTGTTGATCATTCTCATTTTTCCCATCACCTACTACCTCACGCATCCCATGATGGACTACCGGCAGCCGCTTGAACCTGCAGTTGTTGTCCTCGGAGTCGCCGGCGCTCTTTCGCTGCGACGTGCTAAAGCGCCAAGATCGGCAGCGGCCGGCAGCCGCGTCATCTCCCAAGCGACGTAAACGCGCCGTGGCCACAGAGCGGTCGCAGGCGATACCATCATGATCGATGGCTTCGACCCAGAAGCTACGGCTCGAATATTAACGGACCGCAAACAATGCCTACCGGCTATCTGCAAACCCGGCCCGACCCCGCTCTGTTGTCGCTCGTCGTTCCCTGCTACAACGAGGAGCACAGCCTTCCGTTGTTTGCCGCCGAAGTGACCCGCTTCATCGATTCCTCGCCGTATCCCTGTGAAGTTGTTTTGGTAAACGATGGCAGTTCCGACGGCACGCTCGAGTTCCTCGCCGACTGGAGCGCGCGCGACCGGCGTATCAAAATCCTGAGTCTCTCACGCAACTTCGGCCACCAGTTGGCGGCAACCGCCGGAGTGGACTATGCGGCCGGCGACGCGGTGGTCCTCATTGATGCCGATCTTCAGGATCCGCTCGATGTGATTCACGAAATGGTTGCGCAGTATCGCAATGGTTACGACGTCGTATGCGGTCAGCGAACCGTTCGCAGGGGCGAGAACATCTTCAAGCGGGCCACCGCCTGGTTCTTTTACCGCATGATGCAAATCTTTTTCCTCAAGTCGCTGCCGCACGACGTCGGCGACTTTCGCCTCATGTCGCGCCGCTGCGTTGATAGTCTCCGCTCCATGCGCGAATTGCACCGTTTTCTCCGCGGCATGGTCGCCTGGGTCGGCTATCCGCAAATCTGCGTTCGCTATGAGCGGCAGGTGCGCGTGGCCGGAACCACCAAGTATCCGCTCAGCCGCATGATCCGGCTGGCATGGTATGCGGCCGTTTCCTTTTCGCCTTTGCCCTTGCGAATGAGCTTTTTCGCCGGCGGATTAATGGCGCTGCTGGCCGTTGAGGAAGCGGTCCGCGCCCTCGTTGCGCATTTCTCCGGCCGAACCGTCGCGGGCTGGACCTCGCTCATGATCGTGCTCTGCATGAGCAACGCAGCTTTGCTGATCACCGTCGGCATTTTGGGAGAGTATGTCGGCAAGATCTTTGAGGAGAGCAAAGGTCGGCCGCTCTACATCGTAGCGGACGCGTGGAATCTCTCGTCCCGATCCGAGACACATGCGTCCGATCGGTCAACTGAATACGAGCACCAATCCGCCGCGCCTGAGCGACACTAGCGTTCACCTCCCTGTCGTGCTCATCGGCTATCCTTTGTTATCAGGCCCTACTCGGAGGTCCCCCGATGCTTTCCCTTGCTGTCGTCCCGCCTGTTACTCCTACACCGGTTGAAGAGATCGCTGAAGCCCTCGATCGCATTGGCGCCTTGCACGGCCTGTCTCTTGAGGATCGACTGTGGCTGGCGCGTCACGGCCAGGAAATGACGGCAAAGGCAGGCGACGTGCTCTACGACGAAGGCGCGGCAGCCGAGCACATGGTGCTGATCCTCAAAGGCGAGATTCACGTTCGCCGCCAGCATGGAGGGCCGATGGCGCTCTTCATCGGTCGCGCCGGGCAAATGACCGGAGTGCTGCCCTTCTCGCGCATGAAGACTTACGGCGGCCAGGGTTTCGCCATCTCGCCCGTCTGGGCGCTGATTATTCACCGCTCGATCTTTCCCGAGATGATGGCGGCCATACCGTCCATGGCTCAGCGCGTGGTCTCTACTTTGCTCGACCGCGTGCGTGAGGTCACCCGCATCGAGCAACAGGCTGAGAAACTAACGGCTCTCGGCCAGCTAGCCGGAAATCTCTCGCATGAGCTGAACAATCCCGCATCCGCCGCGCAACGCGCTGCGGCAACACTGCTCGCTGCCTTTCGCGCCAACCGAAGCAATCGCATCAAGCTGATCGGTCTTGGTTTAACTGAAGAAAAGATGGGAAGAATCGAGGCTTGGGAGGAGAATATCTTCTGTCGCTCAGGCGAAACTCTCGATCCGCCCGCCGAAACCGATGCGCTGGGGTTCATTCGCCGCGAAGAATCGCTTCGTGCGTGGCTCACCGCTGCTGAGTGCGGTGACGTTTGGGAGGTGGCAGCGCAGCTGGCCGAGCAGCGCGTGACCACTGCCGATCTCGACGAGCTTCGCGGGTTTCTCAGCCCGTCTGAATGCTGTGTTCCCCTGCAGTATTTCGCCCGCTATCTGCGTTCCGCGCGCGCAGCCGAGACCATTGTCAACGCGACTGCGCGCATCTTTGACCTCATCGGAGCGGTCAAAGACTACTCCAACATGGACCGCTCCCCGATCCTTGAGGTCGACGTGCCTGCCGGACTCGACGCGACCCTGCAGATGTTTGGCTCGCGGATGACGAACATCGAAGTCGAACGCGAGTACCAGCCGAACCTGCCGCGCATCAGCGCATATAGCGGCGAGTTGAACCAGGTGTGGACTGCGCTCATTGAAAATGCGCTGGACGCAATGGGCGACAAAGGCCGCCTTCGCGTGGCTTGCAGGCTTGAGGCCGATATGCTTCTCGTGGAGATTTGGGATAATGGCCCCGGCATTCCCCCCGAACTGCAGGAGCGTATCTTTGAGCCGTTCTTTACCACCAAGGCGCCCGGTTCGGGGCTTGGTCTTGGCCTCGACAACGCTATGCGCATCATGCGCAAGCATCGCGGCCATCTGAGCGTGAAGTCGGAGCCGGGGTCAACCTGCTTCCGCGTCCGCCTGCCCCTCGATCAACTCCAGGCGTATTGAGAGTGACAGCTATTTTTCAATTTCCACGCCCCGCCAGAACGCCACGTATCCTCTGACCTTGCGGGCCGCAGGCTTCGGATCGGGATAGTACCAGGCTGCGTCCTGATTATCCTGCCCGTCCATTACGACGGTCATAAACCGTGCCTGGCCCTTTGTTGGATGAGTTGAAGTGGTCGAGCTGGACCGAAAATACTCGCGCTTGAGGCTGGACTCTGGGAAATAAACATCGCCGTCCATCTCTTGGGTCCGATCGCTCTCAGCAATCACTCTGCCGTTCCAGGTTGCTCGCGCCATGGTTGTCCGGTTGCTTTCAGTCGATACATTCCCTCGCTCCGGAGAGGGCCTGATGCACCGCCGGAGCAGAGGAATCGATAAGACATTAGCAGAGTTTGCGCGGCGTGGCGAGTACCAATCAGGTTCGCCTCACACAGACAGGTAATGCAGATGTGAAGCTGGTATCTCTCTTCACTCCGGAATTCAACTCGCCGAACCGATGGGCTTACTTGCCTGCGCGCGCGCTTCGCGAGGCTTCAACCCGCTTCAGTGTCGCCTCATAGCGCTGCGCCGCCGCCGAAAAGCGGTCAATCAACTCGGTCGTTTTGCTGAAAAAAGTCGGATTCTTTTCGCGGATTGCTTCCAGAATGTGCGCGAACTTGGCCATCAGGAAAAAGCCCTCGCCGTTGCAGTCCACAAACAACTCCGCCGAGACCGCGCCGTGCAGAACCATCGCCGCCCCCATCTCCCAGTACGTGAGCACCTGGCGGAGCCATGGATTGTGCGGATCACGCGGGTTTTCGTAGACAGCGTAGAACTCGTCCAAGGTCCGTGGCCAGAATTCGCCGCCAACCCAGGCACGCGCCTGGCGCATCACCGTCTCGGTGCGCAACTCGTAAAGTTTTAAAATAATTTCGGCATCGGCCGCAGTGGCCAGCATTCGTTGCATTGGGGGTCTCCGCTGCCAATGGTAACCGATTCAGCCAGATTTTGTTTTCCGGCCGACCGCTTTGCGGTCATGCGTCCGACGTCGATTCCGATGCCGGCCTATCCCCTCGAACCACCGCCTCAACTCCAAATCGGAATAATAGCGGCCAGATCGGTCCAACTCGCCGGAAGCAAGCGCCCGGGAAACCTCGCCCAGTGCAGTCCTGATCGCAAAGTGAATCTCACGTGAACTCATTGGCCGCATTTCGAAAGCCTCTTTAGTTTCGACCACCGCTTCGCGTCAAGGATAAGCACCGTGCCGCCCTCGTTTCTCTTGGCAATCCTCACGCGCTTACCTGAATTATCGTACACTTCCAATTCGTCTGCCAGCGGAAGGTATAGCTCCATAAGGTTCGACAGCCCGGAATAGTACCTGCGCCGGATGACCTCTGGTGAGATCCAATGTCCACCTTCGCGTACTCTTTGCTCTACGCGCTCCATTGCAGCTTCGGCCGAGGGCAGCCACAGGTAGAGCAATATGATTCGCCATCCAGCTTTTCTGCACTGTTTCAGCAGGGGTAAATACGATCTACCCGAGAGCGTGGTTTCCACTCCAAAGCTTCGGTCCAGAGCAACCAACTCGCGCATCCGCTCAAGTAATTTGCGCCCGGCCGCGAAAGCAGCGGACTCCGGATTCAAGGGAGAGATCGCGCGCGCAAACTCGTCCGCATTCAGAAATTCCTGGATGTTTGGGAATTTGGGAAGAAGCTTCCGAGCCGTTGTAGTTTTTCCAGCGCCGTTTGGCCCGCCGAGAATCACAATCTCTTTCATTTGACCTTGTTACGCAGGCTGCAGCTCTTCGTTCTCTTCCTTTTTCTCAGTGACCGGGCCATGCGTCTCGGCAGTGGGCGGCGGCGGAGCGTCGCCGATGCGCTTGGAGTAGTCGCACACCACCTTTTTCGCTCCGTCCTTCCCTTCGTCAGCGGCAGGCGCTTTCTTCCCGCGCCTCTTGGTCGCCGCCTCTTCCTCTGCTGACTTCTTCAAATTCGGGCACACCAGGAACACACCCGACTTGAGCGTCTTTTCGAGCAGATACGGGCTGTCGCACTTGGGACATTTCTTCGCTACCGGCTTCAGGTTCGACGTAAAGTCGCACTTGGGATAGTTCGTGCAGCCCCAGAAGACGTTGCCTCTGCGCGCGCGGCGCTCAGCCAAATCGCCATCGCCGCATTTGGGACATTTCATCCCCTCAATCAAATTCTGCTTCACATACTTGCACTTCGGATATCCGGAGCACGAGACGAATTCTCCATACGCACCCTGGCGCAGCACAAGCGGTTTGCCGCACACCGGGCAAGGTTCGCCGGTTGGCTCAGGCGGCTTTTGCTGTTGCTTCTGGCTCAGCTTGCGGAAGGTCTTGCACGGCGGATCGGCGTTGTAATCCGGGCAAGCCATGAACGGCCCAAAGATACCGCGCCGCATCACCATCACCTTACCGCAGTTCTCGCAGTACTCCTCGGTATCGCCTGCTTCCTGCGCTTCGGGCGTGTTCAGGTCGGGTTTCGATGCGATGTTTTCCTTGGTGAACGTGCAGCTCGTCGGATCCTTTTTGTTATAGGCAGAACAAGCGAAGAAGGTGCCGAATTTGCCCCACTTCAAGACCAGAGGAGACCCGCATAATTCGCACTTTTCGCCGGTCACTTCCTCCATGCGCTTGATGTTTCGCATCTTCTTTCCGGCGTCTTTCAATTCGCCTTCAAAGTGGTCGTAGAAGCCGTTCAGCAGATCGGTCCACTTCTCCGTGCCTTCTTCAATGTCATCCAGTTCCGTTTCCAGCTTGGCGGTGTACGTGGTGTCGAAGATGTACGGGAAATTTTCGATGAGCAGCTCGCACACCACCACGCCGATCTCGGTCGGATAGAAACGTCCGCGCGAGCCGCCGTGCTTGACTACATATTCCCGGTCCTGAATGGTGCTGATGATCGACGCATAGGTCGAAGGCCTGCCGATGCCGCGCTCTTCCAACTCCTTCACCAGCGAAGATTCGTTGTAACGTGGCGGCGGCTGCGTGAAATGATCCTCCGGCAGCAGCTCGTCGCGTCCCAGTTCCTTCACTCCGTCGAGATTCGGCAGCCGGTTGGCGCTCTCATCGTCGTCGTCCTTCTTGTCCTCGGAAACTTCGTAGACCTTCAGGAATCCGTCGAAGCGCATCACCGAGCCGCTCACGCGGAAGTCATAAGTCTTGCGGGTAGTTCTCGAAACCGCGGCGATGGTCGCAGTGGTCACGTCATAGACTGCGGGAACCATCTGCGACGCCACGAAGCGGCGCCATATCAGCGTGTAGAGCTTCAGTTGTTCATCGCTCAGGTAGCGTGCAATCGATTCCGGAGTGCGCGCAGCATCCGTCGGCCGGATGGCCTCGTGCGCGTCCTGCGCGTCCTTCTTGCCCTTGTACGTGTTAGGCGCGTCCGGTAAATACTGGCTGCCAAGCTCCTTCCCAATCCACTCCCGCGCGCCTGTTACTGCTTCAGGCGACACGCGCGGCGAATCCGTACGCATATAAGTGATGAGGCCGGTCGTACCCTCCGTGCCCAGGTCCACGCCCTCATAAAGCCGCTGCGCCACGCCCATGGTGCGGCGAACGTTGAAGCCCAGCTTGTTGGCGGCGTCGCGCTGCAGTTGGCTGGTGATGAATGGGGCCAGCGGCCGGCGCTGCTGTTCGCGCGCCTGCACGCCGGTGATCGACCATTCCGCCTTTTCGAGCGCAGTCAACACCTCATCCATTTGCTTCTTGTCGGGCAGCGCGCTCGCGATGAATTGCTCTTTGCCGTCCTTGTCCGTGCCGTTGGGCACGCGCACCGGCTCGCCGCCAATGCCGATAAACTTTGCTTTGAATTTCTGGTCGGCTTGTTTTTCCGGGTGCAGCAGCGCCGCAAGCGTCCAGTATTCCACCGGCTGAAACGCGCGAATCTCGCGCTCCCGCTCCACGATGAGCCTTAAAGCAACCGTCTGCACGCGTCCCGCTGAAAGCCCGCGCCGCACCTTATCCCAAAGCAGCGGCGAAATTTGATAGCCCACCAGGCGATCGAGCACGCGCCGCGTCTGCTGCGCGGCCACTAGATTCTGATCGATGTCGCGAGCATGCTTGAATGCTTCCTGCACGGCCTTCTTCGTAATCTCGTTGAAGGTCACGCGGTGAATCTTTTTTCTCTCTTTGGCGTTCGTCCCCAGTTGGATTGCGAGGTGGTACGCAATCGCTTCTCCCTCACGATCCGGGTCAGGCGCCAGATAAATCTCGTCAGCCTTCGCGGCCGCTTTCTTCAACTGCTCCACTACCTTCTCTTTGCCAGGAGACACGATCAGCTCCGGCTCGAAGGTGCGCTTCTCCAACTCCACGCCAAGCACGTTCTTGGGCAGGTCCATGATGTGCCCCACCGAGGCCTTCACATCGAATCCCTTGCCCAGATATTTTTCGATCGTCTTCGCTTTGGCCGGCGACTCAACGATCACTAATGATTTTGTTGTTGCCATCCCTTAACCCGATTTCCTCTCCGTACTGCTCGCGTCCCAATTTCCCGTTACGAGGTCTAGCTCTTCCCGAATCCTTGCCTAACTCACTCTTTTGACTCTCTCACAGCCATTCCGTTCCGGCGGCCGTTTCTGCGCCCGTTTCCGCGCCATGTTCCGCGTCAGCGAGTCCGCCTCAATGGCGTCTGCTCGCCGACTCCGGCAAAAAATGGCCGCAAGGCTTGCACCGTAGCACGGAATACCCTCTCATTTCTACCGGCACTCAGGATTTTTCGTCCCATCCTGTCCCAATTCCGAGTGCAGGAACTGCCCTCAGCCGCCCGCAAACCGCAGCGATTCCATCTCTTTGCATCTATAAATGAGGGCGCATCCGAAAAGTAACTTCCACGTTTTGGCGGTCGGCCGTTTGAACGCGGCTCTCGGCAAAATGGGAGTGACGCCGGAAGTTGCTCCCTCCTGGCTTCTCCCAATCGACTGCCCTCACATCGTCCGCACGTAATTCTTCCCCGGCAGTTGCCTCACCCGGCCTGCCATTTCCAGCTCAAAAAGCGCTGTAAATACCTCTGAAGAAGTGAGTTGAGTCTCTAGGCGGTCAAGGATTTCGTCGATCTGCAGGCTCTCATCGGCGCGCAGAACCTCCAGCACCATAGCCTCCTCGGGCCGCAGCACCGGATCAGGCAGTAGAGATGCGCCAGCTTCCGGTTTGGATGCAGATGGCGACTCCGCCTCCAGCTCCAACCGCACCTGGGAGGGCAGGTCCTCCCACACATCTTCCCAGGTCGCAACGAGCTTAGCCCCCTGTTTTATCAACGTGTTAGGGGTCCAGGAGCCTTTGTTGGTCACATTGCCCGGAACGGCAAACAGGTCCCGATTCTGCTCCGCGGCGCACCGCGCGGTCACTCGCGTTCCTGAGTTTTCGCCCGCCTCCACAACCAGAACCGCAACACTCAGCCCACTCAGAATTCGATTCCGTCTGGGAAAATTCTGCGGTGCGGGAAAGGTCCCCAGTGGCAGCTCGCTCACAATCGCTCCCCCAAGCGCGAGAATCTCCTCGGCCAGCTTCCTGTTCTCCTTCGGATAGACCACGTCGATTCCAGTTCCCCACACGGCAACCGTGGGCATGCGCGCTACCAATGCTCCCTTATGCGCGCAGGAGTCGATGCCCCGCGCCATGCCGCTCACAATCAATAGCCGACGGGCGGCGAGATCTCGTGACAGCATCTCGGCAATCCCCGTCCCGTACGGCGTAGGATGCCGCGTTCCTACCACCGCGATCGAAGGCCGGCTCAAGAGCTTCGCGTCGCCACGCACCCAGAGCACCGGTGGAGGATCGTAAATCTCGCGCAGCCGCTCGGGATACTCCGGGCACGAGTAACTCACGAGCGTTGCGCCCAGCGCAGCCACACGACTCCACTCTTCTTCAGCTGCGCGACGCCCTTTGCCGTCAAACAAAAACTGTGCCGCCCCGGCTGGAAACCTGAGTCCTTCGAGAGCCGTCAGTGGGAGCGTAAAAATCTGGCTCGCTGACTTAAGTTGCTTCACCGCATCCAGAATTCGCTTGGGACCTAATCCAGGCGCCAGCGTCAGCGCCAGCCACGCCAGACGATCCTCATCGAGCTCCGGCGGCCGAGCCAACTCGACGCTCGGCGCCACTAACGATTCGGGGCTTGTCGGCTGCGCCGTAATGGCTGCCGTACCGCCTGAATCCGCGCCATCGTCCAAACCCGCGCGGCTGACCGAATTTGATGCAGTGTCCAAAATTCGCACACTCCGCCTGTAGCTTTCCAAGACACAAACGCACTTCCAGGGAATGTTGGCCCACGGTATCGCCGTATGCGAAGGAAGTCAAGCGAGGCTGTCACACCAGACAGGCTGACGATTAATCAGCGACAAAATGAATTCGGCATTCAGCCAGAGACGGCCCCAATTTAAGCCAACGTTCCAAGCCGTTCCCGCAACCAGTCCAGCATCGTCGGCGAAACACGCTCCAGCGACGCAAGGCGAAACGTAATTTTCTCGGCCTCGATAATGTGATCATGCGCGGCGAGCTCAACCGTCGCATCGACGTGCTCCATCAGCAGATCAAACGAGGCCTTCTGCTCAGACCACGGACTGGTCGCCGCACAAAGGCAAATGTCTGGACGAAGATGGCGCATCACGCTGTTTGACTCGAAGATGATGCCGGCCCCGATCGCGCCAGCATTTTTCGCGCCAACACTGTCCACGTCTGACGCTCGCGAATGTTCCTCAAGAATCTGCTCCACAATCGATCCCAGCCCATCTTCGCCCGCCGTCGCCAGCCCCGGTGTAACTAACAAGCGCCCGCCGCGCTCCGGCAGCCAGGTAGCGCGCCGTATCAGTCCCCTGCCCGGGCGCAGTCTCCTCCCAGATCGGAGTGGCCTTGCCGTGCCCGTGCTCATGCGTCGTAATCTTCACCGCTGTCCAGGGAATCTCCGGCAGTGCGCGCATCAGGCCGCACACCAGCGCCGTTTTTCCGGCACCGCGCCCGCCCCCGCCAACTACGATGATCGCCATTTCGCAAACCCTTATTCTTTTGGTCCCTTTTTCCCTTGGTCCCTCGGTCCCTGCCTTTTCGCCAGCCGCGCCAGCGTCGCCTGCTCGCGCAACACTTCTCGCAGCGGCCGCGCCGGCGTGCCCCAATGCACCGTCCCCGGCTTCAGGCCTTCATTTGTCACCGTCGCGCCACTGAAAATTCCAGCCTGACCGCCGAGAATTACACCCGGCCCCACGTGCGCATGGTCGCCAATTCCCACCTGCCCAGCGATCACCGCGCCCTTGCCCACAGTTGACGACCCGCTGATCCCCGTCTGCGCCGCGATCACAACGTCCTCGCCGATGTCGCAGTTGTGCGCTACATGCACCAGGTTGTCGAACTTTGCGCCGCGCCGAATTCGCGTCTCGCCCAGCGCGCCGCGATCTATCGTCGAGTTGGCTCCGATCTCCACATCGTCTTCGATGACAAGAGTTCCCTGTTGCGGAAACTGAGTATAAGCGCCCGTCGCCGCATCGCGAGCATAGCCAAAACCATCCGCGCCCAACACAACTCCCGCGTGAATCATCACGCGATCGGCGATCGTTGTGCCCGGATAAACCACCGCGCGCGGATAGATGCGGCACTGCGCTCCGATTCGTACACCCGATCCAATCACTGCGCCGGCCTCGATGCGCGTCTCGTCGCCGATCACCGCATTCTCTCCGATCACTGCACAAGGGCCAACTGTCACCGCATTTCCCAGCATCGCCCCTTCGCCAATCACCGCCGTCTCGTGAATCCACCCGCACTCGATTCTTGGCCGCAACAGCTTCGCGGCGCGCGCAAACCACAGCTTCGGCTGGTCGGCCTCAATCACAGCAATTGTCGGGCTGGCGTCGTAGGTCGGCAGGCAACCCGGCTTGAGAACAACTGCGCCCGAACTGCTGGCAAGCGCCTCAACTGCAGCAGCCGCGTCCTCGGCAAAAACAAGTTCAGCCGGGAGAGCGCACGCCGGCGAATTCACTCCGGTAACGGTCAGCTCCGCGCTGCCCTGCAAAAGTTTGCCGCCGAGTTGTTCCACCAATTCGCCAATCGTCATCGCTGATCCCAACGGTCCTCGTTCCCTGCCCTTCGGTCCTCACTGGCTAATCTCTACTACCTTGCCTTCTCGGTCCCTTGTTCCCTTGTTCCCTCGTTCCCTGAGTTCAGTAAAGCCCCGGCTCTCCCGCCGGCCGCGTCTTCCATCGCCGGTGAATCCACAGCCACTGGTCAGGATAGCGCCGAATCCACCGCTCCAGTTCCGCCGTGCATCGCCGCGTGCCTTCCAGAATATCCGCGTTACGGTCCGCCGTGTGGGGAATCTCAATCTCCGGCCCGAACCGCAGCACGTACTTCCCTTCGTCGGGCTCCCACACCATAAATCCCGGCAACACGGCAGCACCCGTATTGCGCGCCACATGCGCGAGACCTGTGCCCGTGCAGGCGTCAATGCCGAAGAACTTCACAAACTCGCCCCGTGGCGGCGTCATGTTTGTATCGATCAGCATTCCAACCGCCCCGCCAGCGTGGATCGCCGTGAGCAACCCGCGCCCGAAGTCGTCCTTAGATAAAACAAAATTTCCGTGCAGGCAGCGGATGCGGTTCACGTACTCATCGAGCCGCCGGTTATCCAGCCTGCGGATCAGCATCCCCATGGGGCGGCCCATCAGCGAGTGATAAAAGCTGGAAAGCTCCCATGCGCCAAGATGCCCGGTAAGCACCAGCACGCCTTTGCCGCGAGCCTGCGCAGCGAAGTAGTGCTCCAACCCTTCCGTGCGGATCCAGTCGCGCGTGTTCTCAGGCGTATAGCGCGTCATCCGGCAGAACTCCACAAGCTGCCAGCCAAGATGGACATAAACACGGCGCAAAATTCTTTTTCTTGTTTCGAACGGGAGCTCCGGCATGGCCATCTCGAGATTGCGCATGCCCACGCGCCGAAGCCGGCCAAAGCAGCAGTAAACCCCAAACGCGATGCAGCCGGAGAAGAAGCGCGCCAAGCCGCGCGGCATGCGGCCCAGGCAGCTCGCAATGGCTACAACCAACCCATACTCGAAGCATTCCAACATGAGCAAGGATCAGTGTAGACGCTCTACGCGGCCGATACGCGGCCCTTTGTGCGGCCCGACACGCAGCTTCGCCAGCAGCGTCGCCAGCAGCGAAGCGTCCTACTGCGTATCCTCTCCGCGCGACTGCGGAGAGGACGAGCAAAGAAGTTCGGATATCTCACGAATAAACGTGGACGGGGCGTCTACTGATGCGACTGAGCCTGGACGAAATACTGCGCCACATCGCGGACGAATGGAACCGCGCCCGGTGGCACGCCAACATTGCCGCTCAGGATGGACTCAAAGTGATGGGGAGCTCCGTAGTACAGCGTCGTGTCATCCTGGTTCTGGCTCACGCTGGTTCCGTCCAGGTCGATGCCGGCAAAGATTCCCTTGGTGCGCGAGTAGCTCAAAAGCTCCGCGCTCATTTTCCAATCCGTTGACGCAGTTCCGGAGCGGCCCACAGGTCCAGCCGCGGCCGATGCATCGCCGCCAATCTTGAATTTGTCCTTGAGCAAGTCCTGCATTCCGCGGTCATTCACGGCAATCAGAATCAGGTCCGTCGCTTGACCGCCCCACTGAAAACCAAACGATCCGCCCGCCATGCGAATGAACACAGGCGCGCTCCAGCCGTGGCCGGTGCGGCAGGTAACAACCCCCTGGCCGTACTGAGCGCCGACGAAAAACGCGCCCTTCACCATGCTCGGCACTACCGCCACACACGTGGCCGACTTAAGTATGTTGCTCGGCACAGTCCGGTCACCGGCGCCCATAATCTGGTCGAGGACAACCTTGGCCGCATCCACGCGAGCCTGCAAATCCTCTCGTGTTGAAGCAGCATTCGCGATGGACGGAAGCAGAAGGCTGAGGCAAATTAAAACCCAAATCGAAGCAAAGACTTTTTTCATTTTCATATCCTTTCCAGCGGCTTGTGCCGCGTCGGCGAGAACGACGCGAAAACTCTGCGTCGACGCACATTCATTTCTATGCCGAAGTTATCGTATTTGGAGGAATCATGAAGCGGTCGCACGGCAGATGTGCCGAATCCTCCCCTAACACCCTAGAGCACAGCCTACAGCATCCACCGGTGGCATCGCATATTGCTCAGGTGTGTACGCATCTTCGATCAAGGTCGCGGTCTTTCGCTGGCCTGCTGCCGGAAAGGTTGCTTCACCCGGAGACTAAAACCTCAGGAAATTGAATCCAATTCAACGCTCACTGAAACTAACCTCCGCGATGCTGCTGAAAATCTCCTTTCCATCTCATTCCAAAACTGAGACTTCGCCGTTTTATTCAAGATTGGGATGGCCGCCGCTCCATAACTTGCATCGAAGCAAAGGTAGCAAGATGATGCCTGTGGAATATTGTCAAAATGCCGACGAGGCGTTGGAATAAAATTCGTAGGAATCAAATCCCCAGGAACCAAATCTAGGTATCAAATCAAGGAGGTTCTACATGAAGAGATTTCTTGCCATGTTTGCAATGCTGTTGATTGCCGGCTCTGGAGTTATGGCGCGCGCAGCCGAGGGCGACCATCACAGGTTAGATGACCGTTTGGACTCAGCCCGTGCCGTGATCGATTCGATTATGTCAGTGCCCGATAAGGCAATTCCCGATGGGATCGCGCGGCATGCGAAATGTATTGCCGTGGTGCCCGGCGTGGTCAAGGGCGCTTTCATTGTAGGCGCTGAATACGGACAGGGTGTGGTCACGTGCCGCACCGGCCACGGTTGGAGCGCGCCTGTGTTCATTCGCCTCGCTGGCGGATCGTTCGGCTTCCAGGTAGGCGGCACGGGTACAGATCTGGTGCTCGTAGCGACGAACTACAAGGGCTTCCAGGACCTGCTGCATGACAAGTTCAAGATCGGCGCAGATGCGTCGGCAGCAGCCGGGCCCGTTGGCCGCGACGCACAGGCCTCGACCGACATCAGCATGAGAGCGGAAATGCTGACCTGGTCGCGCAGCCGAGGACTTTTTGCCGGCATCGATCTGAATGGAGCAACGGTGAGCCAGAACCAGGAAGACACCGATGTGCTCTATGGTGCGCCACATCATTTCGACGCAATTCTGCGCGGCGACGTGCCTGCGCCTCCGCAAGCTGACGGATTCCTGCACGCCATAAGAAGGTATTTCGGCGAAGCCGAAATGCGCTAAGCCGCTTTGCAAAACCGGCGCGGCTCGAATGCAAAGCGAGCTGCGCCAGAAAAGCGCCGCCTGAACGGTAAATCGCCCCACTGACAAACATTGACCACAAGCCGCGAACTCTGCGGCTGTCATGCTTGTCTTTTGTAGTGGGGGAGGGCTGATCTGACCGAAACAACCAGACTCGTGCGAGCTTGCGACCTAAAAAAGAGGAGTTCCCAGGCATCATGTTTACATGCCGCCGGGGAACTCCTTTCCCCAGATCTGCGTTGTTTCTAGACACAGATTGAGGGATTCGTGGTAACGGCACAAGAGTACTTAAGTGTGGTGGCTGAAAGTAATTAATATTTCACTACTTTAGTCACTTCATTCGAGCCTCCCAGATGTTCCCCCTCCGCCTTCGCTTCTGCGCTTCCATCTATCCTTTTGCCTTTACTGACCGGCCGAGCGCAGACATCGAAAGCTTGATGCGATTATCGGCACCTGATTTGCGCATAAGGCGGCCTACGTAGGCTTTTACAGTGCGCTGCTCAATTCCTAATCGGCTTGCGATTTCGCGCGTCGAATGCGCCCCCATAATCAGCTCGAGGACTTGTTGTTCTCTCATCGTAAGTTCTTTACTGCCAGCTTCCTGCGCGGTTCCTCGAGTCTTCAGCAATCTGTCGATCACTTGGCACAGCAACCGCCGCGGAGCCCAAATTGATCCGGAGGTCACCACCTCAATTGCGTTGCGAACCAGTTCAGGTCCTGCCGATTCTCCAAGAAAGCCCCGGGCCCCTGCAATAATCGCATTCAAAACCAGCTCGTCGTCGCCCTCTGGCCCAATGACGATCGATCGCACATCCGGCCGCTCCCGCACAATCGTCTCCAGCGCCTCAAATGCGCCCGGCGCCGAATGCAGATCGACAACAATGTATTCGATATCGTTTTGCGCCAGCAGCTCTGGCAGGCTTGCAATCACGGGCGCCAGCCGAGCCTGGGTCTCACGCGCTGGCTGGTCAAAAACGCTGGCGAGGCCGGCCACGCGAATCGGTTCATCCGCTGCCACCCCAATACGAATTGCTTCAGGCCCATGCTTCGACGATGTCATCCCCACATCCGTCCCGACAAGCGTCCATGCTCAGCCGGTGTTCACCGGCTCTGTCACATTTTGCTTGTCGATATCGTCGCCCCATCCAGGAAGAAAAAACATCAGCGCAACAACTTTAGCTGCTAATCGACAATGCCGGAACGCGCACCCCAAATGCCGCCCCAACCTTCGCTCATCGACCTTTTTTCAGTGCGCCCTTCGACGCGGTTTAGAAATCGCTGCCCAACACGTTTCCATCGCTCAGCCCAGCTCTATCTCTGGCCGGCTCTGAGTATCTCATCACACAAAGTCCATCCCAATGGACTGCGTGGAACCCAAATCACCCGCATCATTCCCAAATTGAATTGTTGATTGAATCATTGACCCGATGAGCTGAAACCGAAATACCACCAACATCAGGCTCTCTAAACAATAGGTGCCAGATCGTTGACCGAAAGGTGGCATCCGCAAATTACTCATCATCGGGGCCCTCCTGATCCGATGCGTAATCGACCCAGGTTGTTGCCTGATCCCTCTTTACCTTCATCGCTCCACCGCTGCGGAGCTTCTGCCCACCGTCACAGTTTGGGCAGAACAATTCCCTGCTGCTTTTGATACTTCCCCTTGCGATCCGCATAGCTCGTTTCGCAGGGCTGATCGCCGTGGAAGAACAGAATCTGGCATAGTCCTTCGTTGGCGTAAATCTTCGCCGGCAGCGGCGTGGTATTCGAAATCTCTAGCGTGACAAACCCCTCCCACTCCGGCTCGAAGGGCGTCACGTTCACAATAATGCCACAGCGCGCATACGTCGACTTCCCAACGCAGATCGTCAGCACGTCCCTCGGAATGCGAAAGTATTCAACCGACCGCGCCAGCGCGAATGAATTCGGCGGAACGATCACCGAATCCGCCTCAACGGAAACAAACGACCGCTCGTCGAACGCTTTGGGATCGATGATGGCGCTGTTGACATTGGTAAAAATTTTGAATTCGTTCGAGACCCTCAGGTCGTAGCCATAAGAAGAAAGACCGTATGAAATAACGCCGTCCGCCACCTGCTTTTCGCTGAACGGCTCGATCATTCCGTGCTTCAGCGCCTGCTCCCTGATCCACCGATCGCTCTGAATCGACATGCATCTCCTGTCCGGGGCGTTTCGCCCGGCTTGCTATGGTTTATCCAGTCTCGTCGACGGCCCCGATTCACCATCTTAAACCACCCCACAGGCCGATAATTCTGACCTCTTTTCCTCTATTTTCCAATCTCAATTGGCGATTGGCTGCCCCTGCCTTCTCAGTCCATTGGTCCTTTTTTTCTTCGGCCCATGCCCTTCTAATCGCAACAAAATGTGCAGTATGGACAGCATTAGTGTTAAGATACGCAACATTAAGTTCGTGCCAGCGAGGATACTCAATTGATCAAACAGGACATCGTTCACAACGTGGTTGAGCGCACGGGCCTGCCGCGCACCAAGGCTGAGGCGGCAGTGGACACGGTCTTCGAGGGCCTCAAGCAGGCTTTGGCGGCCGGCGAACGCATCGAGCTCCGCGGGTTTGGCGTCTTCAGCGTCCGCGCCCGCAAAACCGGCATTGGCCGCAATCCCCGCACTGGGACCGAGGTCAACATCGCTCCCGGCAAAGCCGTGCGCTTTAAGCCGGGCAAAGAATTGCACACACTCGAACCAGGCGCCCCGGCCAGCTAGCAGGATTAGGCGATGGCGAAGCCCATTCGCCCCTTGCGGTCGCGTTCGTCGTCGCCTTAATGGTCGCCCTCGCGGGCGATGGATGGCCGACTGTCCCGCAGGCGCCTACATCAGCCGCAGCGCATCCACATCCACAATCAGATTTCGCCGCGGTACATTCTCGGCAGCGGCGTGCGCCAGCATTCCGCGCAGCGCCTCATTCAGCGCCTTGCGGGTCGCGCTTTTAAGGATCATGTGGAAGCGGTAGACGCCCTTGATGCGCGCAATCGGCGCAGTGCAGGGCCCGAGCACTCTCACGCCTCCGCTTTCGGGCTTTCCCGTGGCCTTTTGCAGCCATTTGCCCAAAATCGCCGACCACCCCGCAGCCTCTTCCAGTTTTTGCGATTGCACCAGCACATTCGCCAGCGCCCCGAACGGTGGATAGTGCATCCAGCGCCGGTACTTCAGTTCGCGTTCGGCGAAGGATTTGTAATCGTGCGCCGTGGCAGCAAGAATCGCGTAGTGATCGGGATAATACGTCTGCACCACGACGCGTCCCGGCAGATCGCCGCGCCCTGCTCGTCCGCTCACCTGCGTCATCAGTTGGAAGACACGTTCCGCCGCGCGAAAGTCCGGCATCGAGAGCGCATGATCGCAGCCCACTACGCCCACCAGCGTGACGCCGTGAATATCGTGCCCCTTGGCGATCATCTGCGTGCCCACCAGCAGATTGATCTCGCCCGAGTGCAGCCGCGCCAGCAGATGCTCAAGATCGTAGCGCCCGCGCACCGTGTCGCGATCCATGCGCCCGATGCGCGCGAATGGAAAAATCTCCGCGAGCCGCTCTTCACCCTGCTGCGAGCCCGCGCCGAGATAATACAAATGTTCGCTGTCGCACTTCGGGCATCGCGCCGGAACCGTCCGCTTGTATCCGCAATAGTGGCACTCCAGCCGTTGTCCCGCGCGCGCCAGATCCGCGTCCTCGCCCGGCGCTTTATGGTGCGTCAACGCAATCGCGCAGTTCTGGCACTCAAGTTTCTCTCCACATGCGCGGCACATTACTGCGAACGAATAGCCGCGCCGGTTGAGCAGGATCAGCGCCTGCTCGCCGCGCTCCAATGCGGCCTTAGTCTGCTCCACCAGCGACCGCGAGAAAAGCTGATCCTGGCCGGACTCCTTGAACTCGCGCCGCATGTCTACCAATTCGACCTCGGGCAACGGCCGATTCATCACGCGGTCGCGCAGCTCGATGCGCGTGTACTTGCCGCGCTCCGCGTTCTGCCAGCTCTCGAGCGAAGGCGTCGCCGATCCCATCACCACCACAGCGCCCGCAAGCTTCGCGCGCATCACGGCCACATCGCGCGCGTTATAGCGCGGCGTCTCCTCCTGCTTGTAGCTCTGGTCGTGCTCTTCGTCCACCAGAATCAGTCCCAGGTTCGGCGTAGGCGCAAAGATCGCCGAGCGCGTGCCCACCACAATCGGCGCATCGCCGCGGCGAATCCGCCGCCACTGTTCGCTGCGCTCTTCCGGCGTCAGCGCGGAGTGCAGCAGCGCCACTTTCTGTCCGAATGCCTGATCGAGCAAGCCCGCGGTCTGCGGCGTCAGCCCGATCTCAGGCACCAGCAGGATCGAGCTCATCCCGCGATCGAGCGCCCTCTGCATCGCCGCAAGATAAATCGCAGTCTTGCCCGAACCCGTCACTCCGAAGAGCAGAAACGGATGAAATCCTCCGATCGCGACCGTGATTGTCGCCAGCGCGTCCGTCTGCGCCGCATTCAGGCTGAACACTTCAGACGACGGAGTCAGGCCGCCAAGCCGGAATGCCTCCGGCCGCTCTTCGATGCGCACGAGACCGCGCCGCACTAAAGTTTGCAGAGTTGACGAAGGCAACTCGCGTCGTCGCAGCTCAGCCAGCGGCAATTCGCCGCCGCTCGCGGCCAACTCCGCAAGAATGGCCGTCTGCTTCTCGGTTAACGTCGGCAAACGCCCGTCGCCGATCAGCATAGCGAACCGCTCCATGCGCCGCGCATCGCGCTCAGCCGCAGCCGTCTCGCGCGCAATCCACTTTTTGCGCGCCATGCTGGCCAAAAGAGTCAGCGGCGCGGCGGTCGCTGTCCTCAGCGTCGATACTTTCACCGGCTCGCCCTTGGCCAACCGCTCCAGCACCCGCCGTTCCATGTCCTGGTCTTCTCTGGAGAGTTTGCCGCGCCGGCGATCGCGCGACGCAATTTCCTTCCCGTGGTCACCGTCCGCACTCCGCGCCAGCACATCGCGCCCCAGATCCGTCAGCCGGTAGTAGACCGTGCGCCGCACTTCAGCCGACAGCGGCAGCATCGCACGCAGCACCTCGCCCAGCGGCGCCAGATAGTATTGCGCGGTCCACTCCGCGAGTTCGAGGAGATGATCACTCAGCAGCGGCTCTTCATCGAGCACGGCTTCGAGATACTTGACCTCGACTTCCGCCGGAGCCTTCACGTCGACCGCCGTCACCACGCCGATCAGTTTTTCATTGCGGAAAGGCGCAATCACGCGCGCCCCGCGCTGCGGTCGCTGCCCCAGGCCGCACGCCATAGGTAAACGTGTGGTCCAGCGGCACCGGCAACGCGACTTCGCAGTATGCAGCCATGGGAGACAAGATTCAGTGTAGGGGATGCGGCGAGACGCTGCGCCGGGGTGGATTGCAGCCGCTTATGCCTTTGCCGGCGCCTTCAATCCCAATTCCTTCATCGCGATCTGCAGGTCCGCCCACGCTTCCTTCTTTTGCCTTGGATCGCGCAACAGAAATGCCGGATGATAGGTAACAATCAAGCTCAACCCGCGATAAGCGTGCACTCGTCCGCGCAACCCTGCCAGCGGTTGCCGCGCGCCAAGCAGATAGGTCGCCGCCGTCGCGCCCAGCGCCACCAGAACCTGCGGCCGGACAACATCAATCTGGCGAAAGAGAAATGGCGAGCAGGTATTGGCCTCGTCCGGCTCCGGGGTGCGATTGCCCGGCGGCCTGCACTTCACAATGTTGGCGATGTAGCACTCTTCGCGCTTCAGCCCCATGGCCGCGATCATGTTGTTCAGCAGTTGCCCACCGCGCCCCACAAAGGGCTCTCCCTGCGCGTCCTCATCGGCACCCGGCCCTTCGCCCACAAACATCAGGCGCGCGGCTGTATTGCCAACGCCAAATACGATCTTGTTGCGCCCTTTGTGCAGTGCGCATCGCGTGCAATCGCCGAGGTCTTCGCGAATGGCCTGCAACGCCGCCGCGCGCTCCTCCACAGGAACTGCGCCGGCAATCTGCGGTGGCGCGGAAATTACCTTGCGCGTTTTAATCGTGGGTTCCTCTCCGATAAAGTTCTCTTGCTGCGCCGCCGATTCAGTCGAAGATTGCCCCGCAGCCGCAACCGCAGCCTGCAAGAGCCCCTCTCGTTCAGCCAGTTCTTCACCCACGCTTCGGTCCAGCTTGGGATCGTCGACTGCCGCGACCGGCTCCACATCTCTCCGATAGAAGTCAGTCAGACCCAAATCGCGGTAAAATCTGCAGCCGCTCGGCCAGAGCATCGCGGGTGTTTGAATCGAGCGCGCGCGGCAAGCTGCTTACTCCACAATCAGCTGGCGTCGCCCTGCGCCAACAGGTTCGCTCTGGCTCAGCACGCGGTCGTGTACCGCCTGCTTTTCATTCGATCCAGCGTCCGCCTTCTCATCGAGCTCGAGCACCATGTGCCGCGGGCGGCGCAGCGCAAGAATCTCGTCGAGAATGCGGTCAGCCAATTGGCGCTTGGCCATCTGCGGCATTTCCACCGACGTGGCCCGTGTGAGAAACGTTGCCGCATTGGTGTCTGCGTCGATGCCCACGCCCTCGCCGGACACGTCGTTCACCACTATCGCGTCCGCGCCCTTGGCCAGAAGTTTCGCGCGGCCGTTCTCCATGCGATTCTCGGTCTCGGCGGCGAATCCAACGATCAGTTGGCCAGGCCTGCGACGCCGCACGACCTCAGCAAGGATGTCCTCCGTCGGCGCCAGCTCGAGCATCAGCGGACCTGTCCGCTTGAGCTTCTGAGCGGAAACCGAAACAGGACGATAGTCGGCCACAGCGGCGGCCTTGATGACGAGCGTTGATTCGTCCATGCGCGCGAGCACCGAATTTCGCATCTCATCCGCGGTCGTCACATTCACCAGTTCGCAGTGTGCGGGAGCCTGCAAGCTCGACGGCCCGCTGATCAGAACCACCTTGGCTCCGCGGCTGCGCGCAGCCTCAGCAAGCGCGTAACCCATTTTGCCGCTGGAACGATTGCCAATGTAGCGCACGGGATCAAGCGCCTCGCGCGTGCCGCCGGCCGTCACCAGCACCACCTCGCCTGCCAGATCGTGGCGTCCGCCGAGCGCGCTCAGCACTGCGGAGCTAATCGCCTCCGGCTCGGCCATCCGCCCTGCGCCCACCATGCCGCACGCCAGTTCGCCCGTTCCCGGTTCAACGATCGCCACGCCACGCTGGCGCAGCGTCGCAATATTCGCCTGCGTCGCAGGATGATTCCACATATTC
The DNA here is from genome assembly GCA_963763585.1 of uncultured Acidobacteriaceae bacterium. Classification (GTDB taxonomy): domain Bacteria; phylum Acidobacteriota; class Terriglobia; order Terriglobales; family Acidobacteriaceae; genus Telmatobacter. The sequence goes on from CAVXPR010000024.1 coordinate 30,843, forward strand.
ACGTTCATCGCAGGCGCAACCACCACCGGCGCGGCAGTCGCGAGATAAAGTGCGGTGAGAAAGTCGTCGGCGATACCATGCGCAAACTTCGCCAGAATGTTCGCTGTGGCGGGAGCAACAACCAGCGCGTCGGCCCATTGCGCCTCGGCAATATGGTCGATGCCGTTCTGCTCCGGCGCGGCCGTGCCTGGATCCTCTTTCCCCCACAAACTGGTGATTACCTTGTGTCCCGTGAGCGCGGAAAAGGTGAGCGGCTGCATAAAGTTCTGTGCCGCCGAAGTCATCACCACTCGCACCTCAACGGCCTGGCGCTGCAGCGCGCGCACCAGTTCGGCTGCCTTATACGCAGCAATTCCACCGGAGACGCCAACGATGACTCTCATGACTCGATTGTAGTTCAGAAGAGGAAGAACAGCGATCCGACGGCTAGTTTCTAAGTGGACCAATCAGCAATCGGAAGGGTTGCAGAAGGACACCGACACCGCAGCTGTCTCCATCCAGTGTTTGCCGGCCAGCGCCCAGAATCGCGATCTTATTTGTCCGCTAAATTCCGCGCAGTCTAGCTCAGCAGAATCGGAATCGCCGGACCTTCAACCAGTGGCTTTGTGATTTCCACTTCGCTCTTCACATAGGCGATCTTTCCGGCTTCGATCTCTTCCTGCGCAATCCGGCACGCCTTGCTGGACCTGGTAGCGACCAGCGCTTGGGATCCGTTCTGCAGTTGGCGTGCGCGGCGCGCGGCCACCAGAACTTTGCGATATTTCGAATCGAAATTGGTCTCAATTGTCATCGGGTTAATCTCCAAAGAGAAGCTGCTGCTGGCCGGAGTCGCCATCGATGCCAAAAGCCTCCAGCACAGGTTTCAGCCGCTCCTGAGAATTTGCCTGCATGCAGGCCGCGGCCACTTCCAACACTCGACGTGAACGGTAGGCGATCACCTCGCCGTTGCGATAAAACCGCTCGGCCAGCACAATCGCCTCCAATTGCGCTACCGCCTTGTCAAGAACATCATTGACCAGAATATAGCCGTATTCGCGATATTTCTCAATCTCGCTTGCGGGCCTGGCCGAGGCGGCGAAACAATTCGTCCTCAATCACCACGCCCTCAGCGCGGCTTCGATTGCGCAAGCGCGTTCGCAGAACGTCCGGGTTCGGCGGCAAAACAAAGATGCCAACAGCCTCCGGCATCCTGGCGCGAACTTGCGCCGCGCCCTGCACGTCGATGTCGAGCATCAGATCGTGACCCACCGCAAGTGCATCGTCCAGGGCTTTGCGAGGCGTGCCGTATAGATCTTTCCCAAAGACCTCAGCATGCTCCAGAAACATTCCCTCGTCGATCATGCGCTGAAACTCTTCGCGCGTCGTGAAATAGTATTCGCGCCCGTTCTCTTCGGATCCGCGCGGCGCGCGCGTCGTCCACGAAATAGCAAAATCTATGCCGCCCACCTGCTTGCGCAACTCGCTTACCAGCGTGCTCTTGCCCGAACCAGATGGCGCCGAAATGATAAATAGAATGCCTGCCACGTATTTTGATCCCTCTCTATCAGGTATCTTCGTTTCTTTTCCCTACTCTATTCCACGTTCTGAATCTGCTCGCGGGCCTTTTCGATCTCCGTTTTCATCGCCAGCCCCAATTCGGTAATGCGCGTGCCCTTCCCGCTGACGCCCGCGGTCTTCGAGAGCAGAGTATTGGCCTCGCGATTCATCTCCTGCAGCAGGAAATCAAGCTTCTTCCCTGCCTCGCCACCTGTGCTGAGAACCTCGCGAAAATGCCCGATGTGCGTCGTCATGCGCGCCAGCTCCTCGCTGACATCGCTGCGTTCCACAAGAATTGCGACTTCCTCCAGCACTCTCTGCTGATTAAACTCCTGCCCAACCGCCGCGGTGAGGCGCTGCATCAAGCGCTCCTGGAAGCGCTGCTCAATCTCCCCGCGAAGCTCGGCAATGCTGTCCGTCGCAACGGCAAGCCTGTCGAGCGTGCCGCGTAGAATAGCCGCCAGCGCCTCGCCCTCGCGCTCGCGCATGGCCTTTAGTTGATCCAGCAGTGGAACGATCTGGTCCACCACGCTTGCCGCCAGCGCAGTCAGGTCCACGCTGTTTCGATCTTCGGCCTGCAACGCGCCGGGCAGGCGCAATGCCGCGTTCAGGTCGGGCTCGCCTTTCAGGTTGTGTTCCCTGCGCGCCGCGTCAAAAGCCGTCAAGTAGCCCGAGATCAGTTCACGGTTGTATCCAGCCTTGGTCTGCGTGGCGCGATCGACTGACAAGGTCAGATCGACGTGACCGCGGATAAGATTCTCCTTCAGCACCCGGCGCAATTCCATCTCCTGCGCTTCAAGGCCGTTCGGGAGCCGGAATTGCAAATCGAGGAAGCGGTGATTCACGCTCTTCACGGTGAGCGTATAGCTGAGCTGCTCCTCGCCACCAAGCGGCACATGAACCTGCACGCGCGCAAACCCCGTCATCGATGAAATGGCCATGTTTACTCCTTCGCGCCCGCTGCGATCGCGGCCCTCTCATCGAACGGCAGATACATCAGGTTCGGATTGGGGGTTTGTGTCGCGGCCAGGTCCAGCGTCTCGGGCATGTCCATGAATTGCAGTTGATAAAGCTTCTGGTAGGTGGCAGAAGAGTTGAGCAATTCATCATGCGAGCCGATGGCCGTAATCCGGCCGGATTCGAGCACTGCAATGCGGTTAGCGCGGCGAATAGTAGAAAGACGATGCGCAATCACGACCACAGTCCGGTTCTGCATCAGGTTGGCCAGCGCCGCCTGCACCAGCGATTCGCTTTCAGAGTCGAGTGCCGACGTAGCCTCGTCAAGAATGAGTATCGGAGCGTTTTTGAAGATGGCGCGCGCAATGGCCAGCCGCTGGCGTTCGCCTCCAGACAGCCGGAAACCCTTCTCGCCAATCATCGTCAGGTAGCCGTGCGGCATATTCATGATGAAGTCGTGCGCCAGCGCGTTGCGCGCTGCCTGATTTACCAATGCAGCTTTCGCGTCGGGCTGCCCGTATGCAATGTTGTTGTGCACGGTGTCATTAAAGAGAATTGTCTCCTGCGTCACCTGAGCAACCTGCCGCCGCAGCGAGCCCAGCGTAAGATCGCGCAGATCGCGGCCATCAATGAGAATCCGGCCCGAGGTCACATCGAAAAATCTTGGAATCAGATTCACCAGCGTAGACTTGCCGGCACCGCTCGGCCCAACGATGGCCAGCACTTCACCGGCATTCACCTCAAGATCGACGTTATGAAGAATCTGGTGCTCGCCCTCGCGAGTCGAGTAGGAAAACCCGACATCCTCGAATTTGATCGACTGACGAAAGCGCGCGAGCGTCGCCGCATGAGGACGCTCCACCACATCGTCTTTCACGTCGAAGTAGCCGAAGATCGAGGCCGACGCGCCCATGGCCTGGTGGAAACTATTGAAGTAACTGGCAAATTTGCGCACCGGGTCATAAAGCTTGAACAGCGCGATGATGAAAGTGATGAACACCGGGGCCGTCATGTGGCCGGTCTTAATCTCGCTGCGCCCAATCCACAGCAGCGCGGCAATGGCCACGGACCCGATCGTATCCATCAGCGGCGAACTGATGGATTGAACCCGTACGCTGTGCAAATTCGCGCGGAAGAGGCGTTTCGCCGCGTTCTTGAAACGCAGAATCTCCCACAGCTCGGTATTAAACGCCTTCACAATGCGGTTGCCGGTCACCGTCTCGTGCAGAATGTTCTGAATTTCAGCCAGCTTGTCCTGCCCCGTGCGGGTGCGCGTGCGGACTTCGCGGCCAATGCGTCGCGAAGAGGTGATGACCACCGGGACGAACAGCAGCAGCGCCCAGCTAAGCCGCCCTCCCAGGAAAATGACTAATGTGATCGTGGCCAGAAAAGTAAAAAACTGCTGCAGAAAATCGCCCAGCACCGAGCTGAGTGCGGTTTGCACGCGATCTACATCGTTAATAAGCGTGGAAAGAATCGTGCCCGTGGGATTCTGATGGAAGAACCGGGACGAGCGACGCATAACGGTCTCGTAGAGATGATTGCGCAGGTCGGTAATGGTGCCGAATCCCGCGTAGTTCACCAGGTATGTGCCGGCGTAATCGCAAAGCCCTTTCACCACAGTTGATCCCACCAGGGCAAGCGCGACCACATTCAGAACATTGTGAATGGGCACCCATGCCGGAACCATCTGGTGGATATCGAACTGCCAGCGAGGCGGCAGAGAGGGAAACAATGGCAGCGCGTCGGAATTGCTTTTGGGATTTAAGACCACGCCAAGAATAGGCACGAACAGCGCCACGCGCAGAGTGTCGAGCAGACCCACTGCTGCCAGCAGCAATACTCCGGGCAGCCATTCCAGCGTGTAGAGGTTGCCCGGCGGTCAGGTTGAGGCCGGTGGCGGTGATCCCGTCCCCCTGGATCCCTCCCCATGGCGGCCCGTACGCGGTCGCGACGAACAACCCCGCCGAGCTGGCCGCTCCAGCGGTGGTGGCGGCTGGGCAGGGTGGGTTCCCGGCTCCGGCGAACAGGACCGCGGGCGCGAGCACGAGCATCAACCCAGACGCAGGTATCAGCCAAACCGCGGCCCGCTGCCGCCGGCGCGGGGGGTGCGCCAGGGCTCATTAGGGCGACCGTGGTCATGTGGGGCGGGCCTCGGCGAGGTGGTTGGTGTACTGGTCCTGCCGGCGGGGTCAGAGAGCAGGGTGAGCGCTGTCCAGGGGTCGCCGTTGGCGTGTTGGAGGGCGTGGTGGCGGCAGGGCTGGTCGGTCTCGGGGTTGCTTGACGCGATCCAGTACTCGGGCGCCGCCGGCGCGATCCGGACCGCGCCCCGTCCGCGCTTGGAGACCATGTACAGCGTCGAGTACGCGCCTTTCTGGCTGGGGAGCGAGATGATTTCGTTGATGTCGGTGTCGGTCGAGCCCGACGGTGTCGCGGGCGAACTCGAGGTGGCGCCGTTCGTTGGGGAGGCACAGGTTGGTCAGATAGTCGTCCGCGCCCGCATCGAGCCCTGAGATTCTGTCGGTCACCGCATTGCGCGCGGTCACGACAATGACTGCGGCACTTCCGCCGCTGGCACGGTATTGTTGCAAAACCGATAGGCCATCCAGCTTCGGCAACCCCAGGTCCAGCAGCACGAGGTCGTATACACCGTTTGCAAGCGCGAGTTCCGCGGCTCTCCCATCCTGCGCCCAGTCGACGGCGTGCCGGAGACCTGTAAGCGCATCTAGAACGCTTTCCGCGATCATGGGGTCGTCTTCTACCAGCAGCAAGCGCATTTTCGTCTCCTAGCCCCTCATTATGCGCTACGAATCCTGAAGGATTTCTGATTGGATCTGTGGCACTTTTCACCCGGATTCAACTCTTCCGGATACGCAGCTAAACCTGAAAGACCGATATTCAATCAGCCGTGACAAGGAGAAGGCGTCTCGCCTGTGTCGCTTCTCGTATCGACTTGGGCCTGATCGAACCAATGGCTCGAGGCTGGCAACATCCCGATCACAACATGCGACGCAACAGCCGGTCCTTAAATCCGATCTGGTGTACAAGGACAGCGAACACGTGCAATCCAATCAGGACAAGAAGCAACTTCGCGCTCACGCTGTGCCACTCGCCAAGGGAAGCGCCCATCGAGTCCGGTGTTGCGAGTCTCGGCATTTCCGTGATTCCCACCAACTTCACCGTCCAGCTCCGACCGCCTGCGTTCAGCCAACCGAGCACGGGAACGAGCAACATAAGCCCGTACATCACGGCGTGAACAACTGTGGCTATATCCCGGAGGATGCCGCGCTGGTCGGCTGGCTGCGGGCTCCGCCGTATCAACGCCCACACAAATCTTGCTGCGAATACTGCCAGGAGCGACGACCCAACGCCGATGTGCCAGGCAACCAGGCCCGTGGGAGTCCGAATCGAGTCTGCCTCCGGCATCAACCAGCCAAGACTGAACTGCGCCACGAGTAGTACCACACACAGCCAGTGGAGAGTCCTGGAGACCGCGTCATAGCGGATCGGTACATCGCGGAGTCGGCCCGCGGTCTGCGTATTCATTGGTGATAGCCCAGTTAAAAAAGTAGCGACTCCGATGGAGGCAGCAAACAGCGCGTTGCTCCACGTGCATGACAACCCGTATGCCACCGCATCTTTAGCGTCGTCCGGGGGCGCCATCGATGCCGCATCCGAGTAGTCAAAAACGAGAAGTCTTGTTCGCCCTCTAACGGTCGAGAGATTTGCATGACAAAGACTGCACGCATCTCGCTTAACGCATCCTTAACCCTCCCGGCATCCGCCCATCCCTTAGCAGACAAGGCGTGCACCGCTTAAGGTCGTTTTAATCCGCGTCAATCGAAGCGCGATGTCGCGTGCCTGTCGCCGCCCCATAGTGATGTCCACGCTCATAGCTCAAAGTCCAGACCCGTTATCTGGTGCGCCGCATCTTCCAGCCTCAGTCGTAAATTGACTACGTTCGTCGCTAGAAAACCACAATTTATTTGATGACCGAGGTGACAGCCGGCTATCTTGGCCAAGGTTGTCCAGTTCTTTAAGGACCGGTTAAGGATGATGGCTTTATCCTGAATCAACGGATCCGATGAGGCGGTGGCGTAAGTTGAAGGATAGCCATTGCAAACTACGGCCGTCGTTGCCGGCAGTGTCTGACGGACCGACAACGCACCCCGGCAAGGTGAAGATTCCGCCACATGAGGTTCAGCGGGACGCTGCCCTATCGCCGGTACGAATACGCTTGTCGAAGAGGTTCTCTGAGGCAAACTGATCGAACGGGTAACGGAAAAGGCTCAGGCCGGACGCTGACAACTTTCAAGGAGATTCACCAAATGAAAACGCTATTCTCTATTGTCATCATCGCTGTAGCCACCGCTCTTCCGGCGGCTTCCTTCGCGCAGCAAACCAACGGTTCATTGACGCGCGCGGAGGTGCGCACCGAGCTCAACACCGCTCAGCAGGGAGGCCAGGTGCATCAATCCAAAACGCAATATCCGAAAGCGGCACCGTCAACGAGAGCGAATGTCGTCACTAACGACACTTCTGGATACGGTCCAGTCATGGCCGGTTCGTCACAGGCGGCTACGGCCTCGATGGGAACGCAGCGTTCGCTCTTTTCCCATCATTGATGCGTGAAACGCACGGCGCCCCGGGGAAGATTTGCCAACCTAAGGGCGCACACCGAACGTTGACCGCCGAGCCGACTACGCATGCCAAGGCCGCTGCGATTCGCGAATCGTTTGTCATTCGCTACGCAGAAACAAACGGGTTGTCATCTAAGATTGACGGTTTTCAGCCGCGTTCGGTGTGGTCCCAGACTGAGTGGGCTGTGCTCGGCTTATTGGAACTCGACTTTGTCATATCGGCCCGTGAACTGCATGACATATTTAATACGATGTCTCCGGAATTTTAGGATCCGGATCCTCAATGCTAAATAACGCAAAACGATGGGCGCCCCGCGGGGCTTGGCGCTACGCTGCGGCACTTCTCGCAGCCATCGCGGCTTTCGGCGCCAGGGAGTTGATGCATGCGCTGCTCGAGGCGCATATGCCGGCGCTTTTTTTTACTATCGCCGCGGTGCTGGTGGGGTTCAGCCTGGGTATAGGGCCGGCCAGCTTCGTAGTGCTGGTTGGCGTGCCCTTGGCCGATTACTATTTCGTTCCACCATACGCGAATTTCGCCTATGTCGACAGGGCGGACCTGATTTTGTTAATAGGCTTTCCATCAGTCACATTTCTATTCCTGGGCATGATTGAGTGGCTTAGACGAACGCAGTATGAGGCGAGGCTTCTGGGTGAAGTAGCGCGGTCGCGTCACGATATGCTGTTGCGTGCAGATGAACGAAGGAGGCAGGCTGAAGCTTCGCGGTCGATGTCCGACAAACTGTTGAGTCAATTTTCTGACGAAGAAATCGATGTCCTGTATGCCGGAAAGGTGGGGTCGCGTTATGAATATGTCAGCAAGACGCTCGAGCATCGGATTGATTCGCGGATGGGCAAATCGTTAATGGAGCAACTGATGGCGGCACTGTCGAGCGACGATGCCTCGGCGCTCAGCGCCGCGGTTGGCCTGTCGGACGACAGAAGCACGCGGAGTTTGACCTTGAACCTGCCTAGCAGGGATCGTAGCACCGCCGATCTGGTTTGCCATGTCGAGCGCTTTCCAACCGATCACGGTGCCTATCTGGTGGTGAGGACGCCGGTGAGGCGTGTGTCATGAGTAAGAAAGACGTTCTCACCGCCGACATATCCTATCCCTCTTCCAGTCGCGGTCACGCGGTACTGCTTCTGCATGGCTTGCGGAGCACCCCGCAGGAGATGGGGTATATGGCGAAAGCGCTGGCGAAGCAGGGCTTTGCCATCTTCGCCCCCTACCTTGAAGGGTATGGGCTTGGGAGCCCTTGCTCTACGGCCGACGAGTGGCGTGAGCAGGTGCATGTGTACTACAGGAAGCTGTGCGAAGACTACCGCAGCGTTTCTGTGGCCGGCCTGTGCATTGGTGCAACATTGGCGTTGGCCCTGGCCGCCGAAGAGCCTGACCTGCTAGCAGTATCGTTGCTTTCCGTGACGCTTGACTACGACGGCTGGACGATCCCCTGGTATCACTGGTTATTGAATCTTGCCTATATTACGCCATTGCGTGATCTCTACAGCCTGCGGGAGAGACCGCCGTATGGTCTGAAGAACGTTGCGCTGCGCAATCGGGTGGCGCGAAGCATGCAACTGGAGGGCGGCTCGGAGATCGGCGCCGCCAGCCTGTCAATGCACCACATCTTCCACGCCAGAGAACTCGCGCGCTTCGTGGGCAATCACCTCCCGTCGATCAAGGCAGACTGTCTGCTGATTCACGCGATCGACGACGATATTTCCACAACTGCCAATGCGGACCGTGTTTACACCAACATAGGGTCGCAACGCAAACGCAAGATTTTTCTGGATGATTGCTACCACATCATCACGATGGATAACGAACGGGAGCTGGTCTCCAGGGAGACACAATGGTTCTTCGAAGAGGCAGCAGAGTTCCGCCAGGTCTCGTTGGCACGGACCTGACGCAATGATTCACGCGGGTACATCGCGGACTTCGGGCTATTCAGGATCGACTAGTCGTCGGCGCGCATTCGTGACCTGCTCATCCTCGTGCCGAAATTGTTAGTGTCACAAGTTTTTCGGATTCTCCGGAACGATGAACACGCCGTTGGTGGGTCTGCGGTTACGTCCTCAGAAAATGTTGAGCCTTGGCGCAATGTTGAAATTGCCGCCGTTTGCTGTCGACCGGTGTCGGTAATGAAGCTCTTGCACCGGCGTCGACGGAACCACACTTACCTACCGTTGGGTGGTCTATGAAAACGCTTCTCCTGTTTGTTTGGCTTGCGTTGCTCGGTGCCTGCACAAGTGTGTCGGCAGTAGACCCACAACCGAATGGTCGATTCCGGGTAACGGCTACCAGCAGAAATCCCTTTGAGCCGTGGAGCAGTGTAATGGCCTCCAGCCGCGATTACGCACAAGCGTTCTGTCAAAGTCGGGGTAAGGGGATGTCTGAGGTGAACATTGATACGTATGCATTTCCCTTGATGAGCACCTGGGAGGCCGATCTGCAATTCATTTGCGCTCCCTCTTGGCGGTAGCATCAATCAACTAGGCCGGCTTTATGCGGCGAACCGTTTGCCTCAGCTCTCACAGCAGAGGCTTGCCGGACCAGGTGTGCCCCGACATTGTCCTCTCGCCAGTCGGGTGCCGGAGCCGCCTCGACACACCGTAGTGAAGCACGAAGTGTTGGGAGATCGCGGCGGCCGCGTGCCTAGCAGCGGTAGGTAACGCAAGCATGCAGTGAATGATGAGATGCAAGCTCTATCAGGTAAAGGTCTGCGGGTACAACACGATATCTTGGCAATGACCATCATCTGAAGAAATCCGGAAGCATCTCGGCGCGTGCCGCAGGTGATTGGGATCAGTTTCAATGCGGGTTAACTGGCGAACTGCGCCAACGATCTATGTCGCGCTCGGAAAGATTCTCATAACGTCCCTCCATAAGGCCCTGCGCGATCGACAACGTGCAGTACCGCTTCCGCGCGTCGTTAACATGCATCAGGATCCCTTAACGTGGGACCGCTATCATCATCACGCTCGAACGACGGAATGACGGGAGCGCCGAGTCGAAGGAACGACAGACCAACTTTTATCGGCTTGTCCAACGACGTGACGACCGTCGACGACGATCATCACACGTACCCGTTTGATCCCCGAAGTTGCTAGTTTCTGACGGATCCAGGTGGTGGCGTTGTTGGCTATCGTCACCTCAAGCTTATCGGCAGGATCTCGGCCGGACGGACCTGCGCGGCAAGCTTCCGTTTCTTGGTTAGGGAGCGTGAGGTAGACACTGAGTTCCGTGCTGCGGGGAACGCCGCACAATAACCGGCGAATTTTCGTTGCGCGAGAGAGTAGCTCGCGTTTGTAAAGAAATAAGAGCAAGTTGTCTGGAAGAGCCGTCGCTTTCAAGCGACTAAGCTTGCTTGCTTGCTTGCGCTTCGCGGTCGGCATATTGGGGGCATCAGTGCTTGCCCGCCAGACATTAGACGGGACTACCGGAACGCGTCTTGCGACGCGGGGGCTATTAGGGCATGGATATTGATTTTGAGTGCACCATGTGTGGCAAGTGTTGTCACGATCTGCGTTTGCCGTTGACCGTGACGGAGGCGGTTGCCTGGCTTGAGCGTGGCGACGACGTGCAGATTCTCTGCGACGCATCGCCGTGGCCTGAGGAGCCACCTGCGGACGATCGCCAGGCTGCACATAGACGTCGTCGCTCCTTTGCCGCGCTGAGTGGGTCGTTGCCAACGAGGGTCGTGGTCATACTGGCAGGTGCATACGTGGGGCCATGCCCGAATCTGCGGCTCGACATGCGCTGCGGGATCTATGAGCAGAGGCCACTGGTGTGCCGAATCTATCCGGCGGAAATCAATCCATTCATCGAATTGACACCGATGCGCAAGGCTTGTCCGCCTGAGGCGTGGACGCCTGGTTTGCCACCGCTGCTGCGCGCTGGCAAGCCGGTTGGCGCGGGCATCTTGCCACTGATCCAGAAATCGCGCGATGCGGACGCAAACGATGTCCCCATCAAGCAGCAGGTGTGTGCGTTGTTGGGGATCGATCGCGCCGCGGTGTGGAATGAAGGCTTTGCAGTGTATTCACCAGATCGCGTCGATCTGCTGTCAGCGCTACGTCACGCTAGCAGCGACCCCATCTTGCCCACGCGAACACCGATGTGGTCTTTCATATCCAACCGACGAATCATAGTCGACACACTGGCGTCGGTTGGGGCGCTCGGGTCTTTAGTACATGCGAACAGCACGGAGGGCATCGAATACTTGGGTTTTTTTGCGGATGCTGAGTAATGTCGCCCGATGCCTAGCAAAATTCCGAAAATCGCCCCTTTCCTTCAGGCTTCGCCAAGTTTGCGGACGCAGGTTGGTCGTGTGACAGGGATAGTTGTCCTCATCAGATAACCTTGCCGCCAGAGGCATCGACAGGTCGACCACGCCACGTGCCGAGCGTTCCTGAAAATTGGCGGATGATATGGTGCTTTCACCGGCGGCCTCCAGACGTACGTGCGAGATGACCAGCCCGCTGGCTCCAAGAAGGCGCCAGCGGTACGGATCGCATACAGTCCACGCGGGCTGAGGAATATCTACAAGCCCGTCCGAAGGAGCTTTACCAAATTCTCTTTGGAGTGAGGTATCTAGACGATTTGATAGCCGTTGGTGGGGAAAGCATCAGTGGCCATCTTGCTCGCGTTCAAGATGCGCGAAATCGTTTCGTGCACGGTGATCCCGAAGCCCTTTCGGATGCGCTTGTTGAAGCGGTGGTGCGCAACTTGAAGGCCGAGCACGACGCTTGGATTGCTGTTTTCAATAGACGCATTTCAGTGATGAGGCCGCCGAGCTAAATCGTAACTTTGGACAGAGATCCTAACGCCGCTGCTGAGTCCGGATGTCTGTCTGCGGAGTGCAAGCGCCCAATTAATGACACGATTCTGGCGGCAGTTCAGGGCCCGACGGCCTCTGATTCGCTATCCGAAGTGTCCCTATATAGTGTTCTTTGTAAACTTCCAACATATTGAGAATCAGCTTCGTCAGATTTGGATCAGGGCGTGACACGTCATGGCCCGTATTTCGAGCCATCGGTAATTGTCCCTTAGCCAATAATGGAACTACATGGATAACGGATCTTCGATGCCGGCAACCCGGAAGGTGCCAGCGAGAGCTAATGAATAAGTTGCCTCTTGAAGGATGAACGTTCTCTCGTCGTATATAGCGGTTGGTTTAATGGAATCTATATCAGGTTCTGCCAGATTACCGGCGCACAATTCGCAAATTGCTATACAGTTTCGTCGTAACCGTCCGACCACGCTTATGATTACCCACATTTCAGCCACGAAACCTGGTAACCTGGCACGCGTTATAGTCATTGCGCGAGCGAGATGGCTAAAAAAGAGCGGGCAGACGAGCGGGCCTGGATCGAGAAGGAGATCGAGGCAAGCAAGTTTCAGGATGCCAGATTGCGCAAGCGCTTTGGCATGGCGCTGGAACGGTTATGGTCAGGCATAGGCCAGACGATTCCCTTTGCATGTCAGGATTGGTCTTCGACGAAGGCCGCTTACCGATTCCTGTCCAATCCGCGGGTCAGCGAGCAGGAGATCTGAGCGGTCACTTCCTTGCGAGTGCAAAGCGCTTCAGGTCGATGCAGGGCCCCATTCTTATCCTTCAGGATACGACGACATTCTCGTATCAGCGGGAGCGCCCAAAGCTGATCGGCTATACAGGCAAATGGCGATCAAGCGTGGAAAAAACGGCTCGCTAAGGCCGCCGACACAATGCGGCATCCCGATGCATTCGAGTCTGGTTGTTACTGCCGAGGGACTGCCGCTGGGTCTGGCCGCCCGTGAAGTTCTGGACCCGAAGCAGGTTCAAGGGTACTACAGGCTGAAGCGGCATCACGGCCTTGCCGCCAAAAGCGGCTGACTTGCGAGAGGCCGGATACATTTACGCAAACTGCTTCGTTCGTCGGTGCCCACTTGCAAAACCAGGGCGGGCCATACATTTTTTGAGCGGCCATACACGACTGCTTCCTTCAGGATTTCTGCAGACGCTGCAGTTCCCTGATTTCCTTCATCGCTGTGGCTAACTGCGAGGCGGCCACCACGGCCTCTCCAGCCTTCACCGCAGCCAGACTGCCTTCCTCGTATTGCTTGCGCCACGCAAACACCTGGTTTGGTTTGCACCCCGTGCCGTCGGGCAACCGATGAAACCGTTGCTCCCGGCTCCAGGGTTTCCTGCACGATGGCCACGTTCTCCTAGACCAAACGTCGACGACGATGCTCCGGTCAGAACTTCAATGCTTTCCACGATTTGCCTAGGCCTGAAACTGAGTCACAAGATTCCCTCTTATTTTAAGGGGTGTCTCGTGTCTTGAGAATCGCGGGCTACTCCAAAAGTAGGTTATCCAGAACGTCCCTTAAATATTGCTTAACTATAACGCAGGTTACAAAAAATATAGTGCTCAAGCAACCACATGCGCCTGCCGTTAGAAAAGATGCCGTAATGCGGCGTAATTTCTTTGGAGATCACTATGTCAATACAGGCAGTAGGGCAACATTCGGCGCAGCCAGTGGCGTCGAACACGACACCTCAGGGTGCGCAATCTGCAACCGGAGTCTCATCATCCGGCAACGCATCATCTTCGAGCGCTTCCACTCAGGCATCGTACACGGTGAGCATTAGCAATGCCGCGCATGCGGCGCTGGCTGAGGCGACCGAAACATCTGTTCAAACCGCGCAAGAGGCCGGCCATGGCGATCGCCAGGCACAGCGGCTTCTGGCAAAGGAGCAAGCGGCAAAAGCAGGCTAATCCGTGCGAGCGCACCTAACC
>CAVXPR010000025.1:0-16654 GCA_963763585.1 uncultured Acidobacteriaceae bacterium
GGCAGCGTGTGCAGAATCCGCAGCGGATGAATCAGCCGCTCGTAAGGCATGTACGGCGCTGCGCCCTCTTCAATTGGGATCATGCTGGCCAGCACATTGCCGTGCGTCAAGACGATTCCCTTGGGGTCGCCCGTTGTGCCGGAAGTGAAGAGAATCTGCAGCGGAGTTTCTTTTGTGAGCCCGGAGACCGCGCCCATCTCCGTCGCGGGCAACTCAATCGGCAGATCTTCAAAAGCAAGTGTCGCAGCCAGCGGCGCGCTCTCCGCCGCGCGCAGCTTCGCCAAAAGCACTGCATCGCCAAGAATAAGTTTTGGGTTCGCATCTTTGGCCACCCGCCCCACAAAATCGGCGGTTCCAAATATGTCCAGCGGCACTGCCAGCGCGCCGCGCAGCATGCAGCCGTGAAAAGCCGCGATCCATTCCGCGCTGTTTTCACCCCAGATCAGAACGCGGTCGCCTTCACGCACGCCTCGCGCGTCGAGCAGCGCGGCAAATCGCCCGGCAAGTTTCGCCAGCTCGCCATACGTTGTCACGCGCCGCCGGTTTCCCTGGTAGCGCACCACCGCGATATCGCGGTCGAGGCGGCGAAAATCGTCGATCAGTGAGGCCAGGTGATCGCGCATGAGGCTTCTTGTTAGTTCATGGTAGCAGTGGAAAGATGATAGCCCTTCATTTCCTTCACCCTTTGGATGCTCACTCATCCGCAAGGATGAGTATTTCTTTTTCGCGGCAACGTCAAACGCTGCAGGAGCGCTGCCGTCGTACACTGGTGAGGTTAGGCGATTCCAATGAAAAAGCTTGCTATCGGCCTCTATGTTCTTGTAACTGTCGCCTTGCTGGGCTGGGCCTACTATCAGGCCATCTACGTCGCCCCCAACGACGCTGCGCAGGGCGAGATGTTCCGCATCATCTACTACCATGTGCCGTCGGCGACTGTTGCATTCCTGTTTTTCGCCGTCAGTCTGATCGGCTCGATCGGCTACCTGGCCAACAGGCACAGCCACCTCGACCGCGCGCAAATGTTCGATGCATGGGCGCTCGCCGGGGCCGAAGTCGGCGTCGTCTTCTGCTCGGTCGTGCTCATCACCGGGCCCATGTGGGGTAGGCGCGCCTGGGGTATCTGGTGGACATGGGGGGATGCGCGCCTCGTCACAACGCTGCTTCTCTGGCTGATTTATGTCAGCTACCTGCTCCTGCGCCGTTTCGCCGCCGGGCCCCAAATGCAAACGCTGGCTTCAGTACTGGGAATCTTCGGTGCGATCGACGTTCCCATCGTCTACATGTCCAACCGCTGGTTCCGCACGCAGCACCCGGCGCCTGTGTTCGGCGGCGGGCAGGATTCCGGCATGGACCCATCGATGGTCGGCGCGCTTCTCTGGAATATGCTCGCCTGGTTTCTCTGGGGCGTGCTCATTCTCGTCCTTCGCTATCGAGTGGAACGACAGCAGCAAAAGATCGCCGCCGAAGAAGCCTTTGAGGCCCTGAAGTGGTAATTGCCGCCCGCCAACCCGGAAACCCGCGGCAACATGAAGGAGTGCGATGAAAAAACTCGCCACTGGATTGGTCGTTGCCGTCCCCGTCGCTCTCTTCTGCTTGGCGGGATACTTCGTCTTCTCCGGGCCGCCTGAACCGCCATTCGACTGGCGACTCCATATGTCCCAGGCAGATCATGATGCCATTGTCGCGACGCTGAATCACTTGTTCACGCGGGCCGCCTACACCATTACCTGGGCCATCCAGCTCGGCTACGTCGCGTGGCTCTTCGTCAGGTGGCAGTCGCAGAAGCAAAAAATCGCGAAATAAGCTTTGCATCGCCCATCGTCCCTAAACTCCCCGTAAACATTGCCCTTCGCCGTTCCAGCCGGTAGACTTCCAGTAGACTCATGGGTCGGGGGCGCCAATGTTAGTCGTCATGAAATCGCACGCTACGCCGGAAGAGATTCAGGCGGTCTGCGACCACATCGTGCAATTGGGCTTCCGTCCCCATCCCCTCCCCGGAGCGCAACGAACCGCCATCGGCATCACGGGAAATCAGGGCGAAGTCGACCGCGGCAATCTGGAGTCGCTCTCCGGCGTTGCGGAAGTAATTCGCGTCTCCAAAGCCTACAAACTTGCCAGCCGCGACGTGAAAGAAGAAGACA
This sequence comes from uncultured Acidobacteriaceae bacterium, assembly GCA_963763585.1. Lineage (GTDB taxonomy): Bacteria > Acidobacteriota > Terriglobia > Terriglobales > Acidobacteriaceae > Telmatobacter. The sequence continues at coordinate 2,142 of CAVXPR010000025.1, forward strand.
CGGTCGTCCGTTTCGCCGGCACCAATGCCACCATTGGCGGCCGCGACCTGGCCGTCATCGCCGGTCCCTGCTCCATCGAAACTCGAGACCAGGCCTTTGCCATCGCCGCCGAAGTCGCCGCCGCCGGCGCGCAGTTTTTCCGTGGCGGCGCATACAAGCCGCGTACCTCGCCCTACGCCTTTCAAGGCCTCGGCCTCGAAGCCCTGGAAATAATGGCCGAAGTTCGCGATAAATTCGGCCTGCGCATCGTCACCGAAGCGCTCGACTCGGAATCCCTCGAACTTGTTGCCGAATGGGCCGACGTAATCCAGATCGGCGCGCGCAACATGCAGAATTTCTCGCTGCTCAAGAAGGCCGGAAAACTGCGCAAGCCCGTGCTGATCAAGCGCGGCTTGAGCGCTACGCTCGAAGAATTCCTAATGGCCGCCGAGTACGTGATGAGCGAAGGCAACTACGAAGTCATTCTTTGCGAGCGCGGCGTCCGCACCTTTACCGATCACACGCGCAACACGCTCGACCTCAGCATCGTCCCCGCGCTGCACACCGCAAGCCACCTGCCCATCCTCGTCGATCCCAGCCACGGAACGGGCCGCCGTGACAGCGTGCTTCCCATGGCGCGTGCAGCCGTCGCTGCTGGCGCCGATGGTCTGATCGTCGAAGTGCACAACCATCCTGAATCCGCGCTCTCTGACGGACCCCAGTCTCTCTATCCTGCCCAGTTCGCAACCATGATGAGCGAAGTCGAAAAGATCGCAGCGGTCGTCGGCCGCCATCTCACGCGAGGCGTCTCCGTTTCCGCCGCCGCGGGACAATAACTCGTGGACCCTCGGCAAACTTTGGACCTCCGGCGGCTTGTGAACCTTTTTTGTCGCTCGCGAATCTGGCAGCCTGCTCTGATCGCTGCCGGCATTCTTGCGCTCTTCATTACCGGATGCCGCACCCACGACTTCCCGCAATACGCGCCGAACTACCGCGAGTACGTCTACGTAACCAACGGAGGCAGTGACACCGTCACGATTCTCGACGTGGTCAATGTCCGCGTCGATCGCGAGCTGCCAGTGGGCCACAATCCCGTTGCCGTCGCCGCCAATCCCACGCACAACGAAATTTATGTCGTGAACTCCGGCAGCGTGCCGGCCAACGGCTCGCTCTCTGTCATTGACGCCGAGCACAACGCTGTCGTGGCTACAATTCCTCTCCATCGCCAGCCGCTGTCTATTGATTTAAACAGCGCCGGAACCGTCGCCTACGTCGCCAACTCAGGCTCCAACACCATCTCCGTCATCGATCTCACATCTCGCCGCGAAACAGCCCAGCTCGCAGCTGGAGACAATCCGGTTTTTGTCCGTCTCACTCCGGACGGCGAGAGTCTCGTGGTCGCCAACCAGCATGGAAACTCAGTGAGCATTATCGATGCGCTCACCGGCAAAGTGCGTGCGTCGTTCGCCGGCTGCCCCGGAGCTTCCCAGGTTGTTGTCCTTCCCGATTCCACCAAAGCTTTCGCGCCCTGCTCAGCCGGCCACCAAGTGATGGTCATTGCTCTTGCCGAGCCAGCCACCCAACCAAACGCCAATCCAAACACCGGGCCTGGCGCCCATCCCGCCGAATCTGATCGTCTCGAGACGCTGATGGATGTGGGCCTCGCGCCTGTCGATCTCGCGATGAAACCTGATGGCGGCGAAATCTTTGTCTCGAATTCGCTTTCCGACTCGGTCTCCGAAATCTACAACACCACTGACGAAGTCGGGGACACATATATGATCGGCAACAATCCCGTTCGCGGGCTCGTCTCTCCCGACAATTCTCTGCTTTACGTAGCCAACGCGCGCGCGCAAGAGGTGACGGTCTACTCCATCGACGAAGGCAAACGCATCGGTTCAATCCACGTTGGCGACGGGCCCGGAGCGCTCGCGTTCTCCGCCGCGGGACATTTGCTCTTCGTCGCCGATAGCCGCTCTGGCGACGTTGCCGTAGTGCGCACATCAACGCAATCGCTGTTCACGCTGCTCCCCGCGGGCCGCAACCCCAACGCCATCGTCGACAAAGCGTTCAACGTGCAGTAGCCACCCGCAGTTATCCAGCGGCCAGCGTTCATCGAAATGAGAATTGCAGTTACTGCTTTGCGCTCGCCCCCGCAGCAGGGTCATTCTCGACGGCCTTCATTTTCGGGCCCACCAAAACGCCGTCATCGAGCGAAGCAGCCACAAGCCTGTCGCCAGCGGAGCGGATCAGAGCAATGTCATAGCCGGTTTGCCACCAATCCCAGGCCATGGTCTTCGGGTCCACTGCATACACCTGGTCGCTCGTGCGCGAGCTCACAAGAATCCTCTTCGACTCGGCATCGTAACTCAGATCGTCAACGTCGCGAAATGGAAGGCGATGAATCCACATCCACGTCTTGCCCAGGTCGTGGCTCAGGTAGACGCCCTCGCGCGCGCCCAGCCAGAGTGTACCGTCCGGCGAAAAAACCACGCGGTGAATGCGCGTCAGCATCGTCGGCAGGCCCATCGGCCACCAGTTTTGCCCTGCGTCCTTCGAAATCACCACGCTATCGGCGCGAGCCGCAACCATCGTGTCGCCATTCACAGTCACAGACAGATAATCGCCCGCGCCCATCACTGGTCCGCCCTGCCAGCTTGCGCCCTTGTCATGGCTGGTCACAATGCCGTAGCTCGTCGCCGCCACCCACACATCGCCTGAAACATCCAGCGCGTTCACCGGGCTCTCCAGTTGAATCGTCGGCGCCTGCACCTGCTTCTCGATGTTCACCTTCGTGTGCATGTGCGTCTGCGTGATTGTCTTCTCCAATGTGTTCACGATCGCATTCCGCGGTTGCCACGTCAGGCCCGCCGGCACAGCTGAACTATCCGCCGCTGGGGTAGCTGAATCACTCTTCGCCGCTGCCCCGCCGCCCGCCGCAGGCGGATCACCGGCCGCAGCCGCGTTGCTGCCGTCGCCCAGCACAAAAAGGCCATGGCCGGTTCCCGCAACCACTCGCCCATCCTTCGTTTCAGCTAGCGCGAACACATCGCTCCCATCAAGGCCCGATCCCAATTGCTCCCAGTGCGCGCCGCCGTCGCTCGACCGAAACACGCCGCCGTATTTCTTGTCATTCACCACGCCCGCGTACAGCACATCAGGATTTTCGCGGTCGACGAGCACAGCCGCCACCTTCCGCTCCGAGATTCCCTGGTTCGACTGCGTAAACGTGACGCCCGCATCCTGGCTCGTCAAAACGCCGCCGCGATCCGTTGCCAGCAGCACGCGATTTGAATCGCCGGGATCGACATACACCGCGTTCACCACCACATCGGAGTCCGTCAAGCGTTCAAACGTTTTGCCGCTATTCAATGTTTTGTAGAGTCCCTCGGTAGTCCCCGCGTAAACCACGTCGCGCTGCTCCGGATCCTGCATCAGGCTCCGTGTCCTTCTCGCCTCCGATGGAATTCCCTGCACCTTGCGGAACAGAATCCCCGCATTCTCGCTCTTGTAGATTCCGCTGCACGCGCTCAGGTAAACAATGTGTGCCTGCGCCGGATCGACAATGATGGAAAAAACATCCGAGTCGACAATCAGCCCCTGCTTGATGTTGTGCCACGTCTTGCCGCCGTCAGTCGTCTTCCATGGAAGGTGCCAGGTTCCCGCGTAAACCACGTCGGGATTGCCGGGATCGACCGCCAACGATTCTATCTCGTGAATCTCGTGGCTTCCCGACGGACTGATCTGCGCCCACGTCGCTCCGCTGTCATCCGACCGGAAAACACCTTCGAGTGTTCCCGCATACAGAATGTGCGCATCTGACGGCGCCTGCGCAAGGGCGTGAATCGGCTGGCCTTTGAACTGCGCGGGCTCGCTCCATGTGCGCCCACTGTCATGGCTCACCCATAATCCGCCTTCGTCAGAATTCTTCCACGCGCCCACATAAATCGTGGCCGGGTCGGTGGAGTTCACCACAATGCTGTCGAGCACCAATCCATCGTCGCTGCCCAGCTTTGCCAGCCGATGCCAGTTCGCGCCTTCATCCGTGGTTTCGTAGAGCCAGCTGTTCGTCGTGCCCAGAAGCAGATGCTTCGGCTGCCCCGGAAACGCCGCAAATGCGCGCGCATCGCCGCCCGCGGGTCCCACAACAGTCCACGCGCTCTCAGCCGGGAGGCACACCGCCCCCAACAGAAGCGCGCCTGACAAAATCAGTTGCGCCAGAACCCCAATCCGGCGCCTATCGCTTCGTACACCCCGCAAGCCGCTCATTCTGGCAGAAAGCTCCCACTCATCTCATTCAAGACCCACGCATCTCTCTCAAGGATAGACAATTCCGCCCACAAAAAGCGAAGAGGCTAACCAGTCTGTGTACTGGTCAGCCTCAATTTTTCCGCAAAGAGGATCGTCAACGTCTGCGTCCCGCGACTACCCCAGATCGATGATTTGATCAACGATCTCGCCCGAAAATCATCCATTCACAGCCGGAAATAAATCCCGATCACCGGTTCCGATGTATGGGTGAACGCATTCGTCGACGAAAAAGCATTGGCAATCGCGGGCGCTTTGTATAGATTCCCGCGATATTGAAACCGTAGACCAAGATGCGGCAGCAATTCCCAATCCAGGCCAGCCCCGTAAGTAAAAACACCTTGGGTAGAGGTGCGGGTCGCTGCAGCCGATGTGCTCTGGCTGCAAAGCGGGTTCGTGCTTGAGCAGGTTGTCGTGGTAACCGTGCCCCCACTTGGTACATTCAGCAGCAGTCCGCCACCGGCAAGCGCGAAGGGCCGCAGATTCGCGCCGTGAAGCGACACAACCCAGTCACCCGTCACTTCGTGGGCATTGTCGGCAATGGAGGCGGCCGAGATCGAGCAACTCGACGTTGGACATGCAAACGGGGGCGGCGTGTCAGAAAAGCCCTGATCGCCTCGGTTGTAGGAGTACGTAGCCTCGTACCCAACCAGCGGATTCTTGATATGCCGAAATTCAAACAATCCGCCCGCCTGGTTGGCGGGGCTTTGTTCGGTGCCATTGCCCGAGGTCGTCCCGTTAAAAGCTCCGTAAACGCCAAGCGCTACCGAGGTCTGAGCCTGGGACTCAACGCCGGTCATGATTGCCAGGCCGGCAATGAGGCCCACTCCAAAGATTGTCCCGAAAAATGACTGCGTAAATGATTGTGTCGGACGCATCGCTGTCTCCTCTCAGATCGTTGAAATCGGACGAGCAGGACGCGATGCCGGAATTCCGGCAGCGTGGCCTCAATTTTGGACGCGGGGAAAGTGAGTTTGTATGCAGCCGGCGTCTTTGCGCCTAGCCGACGTTCAGTGTCTTCATCAGGCTGCGCGGCTCGCGCTGGATCTTCTCCTGCAACAAGTTGATCGCGTAAATCAACTGCTCTGGCCGCGGCGGGCAGCCCGGTACATATACATCCACCGGAACCACCTGATTCACGCCCTGCAGCAGCGCGTAGTTGTTAAACACGCCGCCCGAAGTTGCGCACGCGCCCATCGAGATCACCCACTTGGGCTCAGGCATTTGATCGTAGAGCCGCCGCAGCACTGGGCCCATCTTCTGCGACACGCGCCCGGCCACAATCATCAGGTCCGATTGCCTAGGGGACGGCCTGAAGACCTCCGCGCCGAAGCGCGCAATGTCGAATCGCGCCGCACCCATCGACATCATTTCAATTGCACAGCAGGCCAACCCGAAAGTCATGGGCCACACGGAATTCTTGCGCACCCAATTCACCGCGAAATCCAGCGAAGTGAGGAAGACGCCCTCCGACTCTTCGAAGTCGTAGTTCGCCTCCGCCACTTTGCTGCGATTTTTTGCGCTGCTATCAAGCGCGCCGAACAGATAACGGTCGCGCTCCACTGATGCCGCCATACGGTAAGTATACCGCTCCCTCGCTTCGGGCAAAATTCGAGAGCAGCAGGCAAATTTGGACGCGCTTTAAAGGGTACGGGCTTCAGGCCGTACTTATCTTGAGCAAATTAATCCTCGGCTTCAGCCCGGGGGAAAGCTCTTCCAAACTGACCCACTTCTTCGAGCCGGCCTCCATCTCGCCCCTCCGTTTGCCGTGAATCAAATCCACTCCCCTCCGCCTGGCAGAATCACTCCCGACATGAAAATGCAATAGAGATTTCGCAGAAACTTGCGTTATTGAGCTGTCTTTACGAAAATGATACGAAAGTTAAAAGGGTCCTTCGATAGGTTTCTGCGCGGTCGCCGTCCTTGCCGGTAGCCGTTCCTTGGTTGTACGAACTCCAGCCTGGCTTTTTTAAGGCCAGCCGTTCGACTTGCAAAGTTCTTATCCGCGCCCAACGCTCGAAAATTCACACCGGAAGACCTCATGACTCGACGTTATTTGAAACTGTTGTTCCTCTTCGCACTTTCTCCAAGCCTCGCACTGGCCGTGGCCCCGGCGATCGGTTCGCATCCAGGCGCAGAGGGCCCTGTAACCCAAGCCCAAATCACCGCCCTGCAGCAGGCGGTCACCAGCGCTCAATCCGCGGGCGATAACGCCTGGATGCTCACCTCAGCGGCGCTGGTGCTGCTCATGACCGGCCCCGGACTGGCGCTTTTCTACGGCGGCCTGGTGCGCAGAAAGAACATCCTCGGCACCATGATGCAAAGCTTCGCCATGATGGGCCTGATCACGATTCTCTGGGCCCTCGTCGGCTACTCGCTGGCCTTTGGACACGGCAACATTTTCATCGGTGGCTTCGAGCACGCCTTCCTGCGCGGTGTCTCGCTTGACCCCAACCCCGATTACGCCGCCACCATTCCCGAGCAGACCTACATGATCTACCAGCTCATGTTCGCCATCATCACGCCCGCGCTGATCACCGGCGCATTTGCCGAGCGCATGAAATTCAGCTCTATGGCCCTGTTTCTCTCGTTCTGGTCGCTCCTTGTCTATTGCCCCATGGCGCACATGGTCTGGGGCGTCGGCGGCCTGCTGAATGCATCCGGCGGCCATATTCCCTCGCTCGACTTCGCCGGCGGAACGGTCGTCCATATCACCAGCGGCGTATCGGCGCTCGTCTGTGCACTCTATCTAGGCAAGCGACTTGGCTATCCGCAAACAGCTATGCCGCCACATTCTCTGGTGCTCAGCTTTATCGGCGCATGCCTGCTTTGGGTGGGCTGGTTCGGCTTTAATGCTGGCAGTGCCCTGGGCGCGAGCCCCTTGGCCACCAGCGCCTTCGTCAACACGCACTTCGCCACTGCCACCGCCGCTCTCGGCTGGACCATTTTCGAGTGGTTTCACAACGGCAAGCCCACAGCGCTCGGCGCTATCTCCGGCGCGGTCGCCGGCCTGGTCGCCATCACGCCGGCCTCAGGATTCGTGCAGCCCATGTCCGCGCTGCTCATCGGCCTGGCGGCTGGCTTCTTCTGCTCCTTCATGGTCTTCCAGGTCAAGTCCCGCTTTGGCTATGACGATTCGCTCGACGCCTTTGGCGTTCACGGAGCCGGAGGCACTTTGGGCGCGATTCTCACCGGCATCTTCGCCGCAAGCGTCATCAACCCCATCTACGGCAAGGGCGTTCCCACCGGCGCCATCGACGGCCATTGGAGCCAGATCCTTAACCAGCTCGCCGGCGTGGGCGTGGCATGGGGAATCTCCATCGTCGGGACATTGGCTCTGCTGTTCGTTGTGGACAAAGCCATGGGTCTGCGCCTGGTACCCGAGCATGAGGCGGTCGGGCTCGACCTTTCCCAGCACGGCGAAGAAGGGTACGACTTCAACGCCTAATGAGTTTCTAATCAGTGTCGCTTTAAGTTCTCAGGGCAATTTTCTTCGGGCTTAGGCGGCCAGGCAGTCCATTCGCCTGTTACCCTATCGAAACAAGGAATGACTGTTTATGCTCAAGATTGAAGCTGTTCTGCAACCCTCAAAACTGGATGCCGTGAAGGATGCGCTGCTTGAAGCGGGCATCGAAGGCATGACCATTCTGGAAGCGCGGGGCCATGGCCGTCAAAAAGGCCACACCGAGTTCTATCGTGGCCGCGAATATACCGTCGATCTCCTGCCTAAGGTGAAGATCGAAATAGTGATTCACGATGAATTGAAGGAGAAGGCGATCCAGGCCATCATCAGCGCCGCCCGCACGGGCCGCATTGGCGACGGCAAAATCTTCATCAGCCGCCTGGACGAGGCCATCCGCATCCGCAACGACGAGCGCGGCGAAAACGCACTGTAAGCTTGCGCGCAAAGCGTGCCTGCATGCTCTTGTTTCCGGAGCATCGAGTGCTTTAGCGTAATGATGCGTTGCAACAAAACAAAGGAAACATAAGCATGATTTCCCGATCCGTCTTCTTATTTGGCGTGAGCATTGTCGTCGCCGCTTGCCTCCCCGCGCCCATCCTTTTCGCCCAAGACTCGCGCACCGTAATCGAGCCGCTTTTTCCCCAGCTGTGCGCCAAGCTTGACGCGCAGCTTCATACGGACGGCCATTCGCTCGCGCAGACCGACGAGCAAAAGCTCGACACCGCACGCATTCAACGAGCCATCGACAAATGCGGCAGAGGCCGCGCAGTGCAGCTCCGCGTCGACGAGACCGACAACGCTTTCCTCAGCGGCCCACTGGAACTGAAACCCGACGTCTCGCTCATCGTCGGCCTCGGCGTCACGCTCTTCGCCTCGCGCGACCCGGCTTTGTTCGCCGTCTCGCCCGGCAGTTGCGGCATCGTCAGCCATGGCCCCGGCTCCCGCGGCTGCAGGCCACTCATCAACGTCGATCACGCACCAAACTCAGGCGTAATGGGCGACGGCGTCATCGACGGCCGCGGCGGCCAGAAAATGCTCGGCTCACAATACTCCTGGTGGGATCTCGCCGAGCAGGCACGCGCCGGCGGCGGACAGCAGGTTCCACGCCTCATTGTCGCAACCGACTCCAACAACTTCACGCTGTATCGCATCACCTTGAAAAACTCGCCCAACTTCCACGTCGTCTTCAACCACGCCGATGGATTCACGGTCTGGGGTCTGAAAATCGATACGCCGCAGCGCCTCGCCCGCAACACCGACGGCGTCGACCCCGGCAACGGCGCAAAGAACATCACCATCACCCACAGCTACATCCGCACCGGAGACGACAACGTCGCCATCAAGGGCGGTCTGGCCGGTGGCGGCGGCCCAGGCGGCGCAACCAACATCACCATCAGCCACGACCACTTTTACTGGGGTCACGGCATGTCCATCGGCAGCGAGACGAACGGCGGCGTCAGCAAGATTCGCGTCTTCGATCTCTCGCTCGATGGCCCCGACAACGGCATTCGCATCAAGTCGAATGGTTCGCGTGGCGGCCTCACTCAGGATGTGGTCTACGACGACGTTTGCATTCGCAACTCGCCCAATCCCATCACGCTCGACACGGCCTATTCCGCAAACGGTCCGCTACAAGGCGACTCGCCCCCCACCATGCGCGACATTACGCTCCACAATGTGCGCGTCTCAGGCGGCGGCAAAATCACCTTCAACGCCTACGACCACACTCACCGAATCGCGGCAACGCTCGACGGTGTGCAAATTACCGATCAGGCGGCCTACACTTACGAACTCAATCACGCAGACCTTACGCTCGGCCCCAGCGCGACCAACCTCAACCTGCCCGCCGGACCTGATTTAGCGAGTAGCGACTCAACAATCTCCGGCAAGCCCGCCGAAGGCGACCCAGCCTCCTGCGCCGAAAAATTCGTCCCCTTCCCGGAATAAAAGGCATGCGAGCGATAGCGGTCCAAACACGCGCCCGATCTGCCCCTGTTTCGCCGTCCGCCCCACCAAATCTCCCCTTTCCGGCTTTTATCGCTTATTCTTGTAACAATTCCTTCTTGCTTCGGCAAGCCACGCAAACAATTTCCTATGAACCCAGTCGTTTTAGCAGTTGACGATCTTCGGGAGCAGTATCTCAAAGAGATGGCGCTCGTCCGCCAGACCTGCGAGCGTACCGGCGACGGCACTGCTGCCATTCGCCGCCGATCGGCCGTCGTCGACCGCATTCTGATTGAAATGTGGCGTCGAGCCTACGCTGGCCTGCCTCCGCAAAACGCCGCACTGCTGGCCCTCGGCGGTTACGGCCGCAAAGATCTCTTCCCTTACTCCGACATCGACGTCCTGTTCGCTTTCGCTGACGAAAAAACCGAAGAGCAGTCACGGGAAGCCGTTCGCGCCATGATCCAGGGCATGTGGGACATCGGCCTGCGCGCCAGCCCCAACTCCCGCACCGTCAAGGAATCCGGCCGCTTCGACCCCGACAATCTCGAATTCACCCTCGCCACTCTCGATCGCCGCTTCCTCGCCGGCCAATTTCCGCTCTACCAGCAGCTCCATCAGGTCACCTTTCCCGGCCTCGTCCTCAGCGAGTGGACCTCCATCGCTCAAAAGCTCGGCGAAATCGCCCGCACGCGCCACGCGAAATACGGCAACACCATCTTTCATCTCGAGCCCAACTTGAAAGACTGTCCCGGCGGCCTGCGCGACTACTCGCTCGCCGTCTGGTTCGCTGTCCTCTTCCATCTCAAAGCGACAAAAGAATGGCCCCGCCAGCGCGGTGGCGTATTCCAAAGCGCGCGCGGAGACGCAGAAGCGGCCTTCGATTTTCTCGCCGCAGCCCGCTGTTTTCTCCACTTCCGCCACGGCCGCGACGACAACACGCTCGACTGGCAATCGCAGGACGAAGCCGCCGCCCGCTCCATCGGCCTTGAAACCCGCGGCACCGCCGACCCCAGCTACTGGATGCGCACTTACTACCGCCACGCCCGCGTAATCTATCGCCGCGCCGCGCTCCTCATGGAGCATCTGCCCGCCCCGGTCAGCTTTTACCGCCAGTTCCGCCGCCGCCGCGCGCCCATCGCCGGAACCGACTTTCTCCTCGACCAGGGCCGCATCGACATCCAGCCCGGCGCGCAATTTAATGACACCGCAGCCATCCTGCGCATCTTCTCGCTCATGGCCACGCACGGCTACACCCTCTCGCAGGCCGCCGAAGACCGCATCACCGACGCGCTGCCCGTCCTTGCCATCTCAATCCCCGAGGGGCCTTACCTCTGGAACGCGCTGCGCGAAGTGCTGCTCGGCCCTCACGCCGCGCACGCTCTCCGCACCATGCACGCGCTCGGCGTCCTCGAGATGCTCATCCCCGAGTTCCACGGCATCGACGCGCTCGTCATCCGCGACAGCTATCACCGCTACACCGTTGACGAGCACACCTTCCTCGTCGTCGACAACGTCCACGCCCTGCGCACGCCCTCGAGTGAGCACGAGCAGCGCCTCGCGCAGCTCCTCCCCGAAATCGACCGCATGGATCTCTTCTTTCTCGCTCTTCTTCTGCATGACACCGGCAAAGGCCGCCGCGCCGGCGAGCACGCGCAGCAAAGTGTTGAGCTGGCCGACAGCTTTCTCGCCCGTCTCGATTTCGACGCCGAAGAGCGCGACTCCGTACTCAAACTCATCCGCCTGCATCTGGATATGTCTCAGGCCATGCGCCGCGACATCTTCGATCTCGACAACGTGCGCGGCTTCGCCGACAAAATCGGCAGCCCGCAGTTGCTCAAGATGCTCACGCTCATGACCTTCGCCGACATCAAGGCCGTCAACCCCGACGCGCTCACCCCGTGGAAGGCCGAGAACCTTTGGCAGTTCTACATGTCCACGTCAAACTTCATGGATCGCTCAGTCGACGAGGCGCGCTATCACGCCGCCATCGATCCCACGCTGCTCAATCGCATCCGCTCCATGGTTCCCCCGCCGCAGCACGACGATCTCAAGCAATTCCTTGAAGGCCTTCCGCAGCGCTACCTGCAAACCCGCCTGCCCGAGCAGATTCGCAATCACTTCCAAATGGCGCTCAACCTCGACAAGGACAACGTCCAGCTCGATCTGCGCCCCAGCCGCCAGCTCTACGACCTCACCGTCATCACCCGCGATCGCACCCGCCTCTTTGCTGACGTGGCTGGAGTCCTCGCCGCATGGGGCATGAACATCGTGCGCGCCGGCGCTTACTCCAACGATGCCGGCGTCATTGTCGATAGCTTTCAGTTCACCGATATCTTCCGCACCATCGAGCTGAACCCGACAGAAAAAGACCGCTTCCTCGCCAACGTCCACGATGTTGTCGCGCAAAAAGTCTCCGTCGAGCAGTTGCTCGAGTGCCCGCCGCCATCTCAACCAGCCCGGCAACTACAAGCTCGACGTGCCCACCAAGCTCGATTTCGACTCGGAATCGTCCTCGCACTCGACACTTTTGCAAGTGGTCGCGCAGGACATGCCCGGCCTGCTGCGCCAGATCGCCCTCACCTTCAGCGCCCATCAGTGCAACATCAAAGTGGCCCTCATCGACACGGAAGGCGAAACCGCCATCGACGTCTTCTACCTCACCAGCCACGACGAGAAGCTCACACCCGAAGCGCAGCAATCCCTCGGCGCGGACCTCACCAAAGCCCTCGACGCCATGCGCGCGCCCGCGTAGCTCGCTGGTCCCGCCGCTTCACGCTTTAGTCTCGTGCGCTGGCGTCGCAGAACCTATCCTGCGCAGAGCCCAAGAGCATCGTAGATCCCGCAGAGGCAGCTAGCTTTAGAAAGATGAACTGAGAGGCAAGCCCCAACCTATAATCGGTGGACAGGGAAGCGGATTGCTAACGGCGAGAATCTGCCAAGGGAGCGAGGACAATGCGGACCGGTCTCCCAAATATGAGCCTCAAGAAGCTGTCTCTCTACATTTCTGAGTGGTTTCTCCTATCGGATAACGCTGAAAGCTGGGTCGAAACACCCGACGTCCTTTTCGTATGGCATTGCCTCTTTTTTTCAGGCATTGCCCTACGCACCGCGGGGGGCGTATGGCGGTACGTCTTCGCAGATGCCCTTCATAGCTCCGCAGTCTCGACTCTCTGCTTTCGGTGTTTTGGGCTCTTTGGATGGCTCGAGTTAATCATCCTGCTCGCGGTCCTCGCCGCCTTGCACTATCGTCAACTTCTCCTAACGGGGCGGGACCTTCGATTCACTAACATCGCTTTTTTTTGGGTCACTTGGGTCGGCTTCTTCGCTGACCTTTACAAGTGCCTCTATGAACTCCGCCCCTCGTTTTTCGCATATTCCCGACCAGTCTACGTTCCCGGCTGGACACTCAATCAACTTTCGTGGACTCAGCATCTCCATGACGCCGCAAACTGGATCATCTATAGCGCATGTATCGCGACATCTACTGGTGCGCCCGGAATCAGTTCTTCTTCACTCACGGTCTCCGCTGCAAACCTGACGGAGGTAGTCGGCTCGTTGCTCTTCGTCGGGCTGGTGCTGACGACCTTCGTCAGCAAATTGCTAGAGTCGAAGCGAAATCGAAGCAAGCCATAGGGCACCACAGAATTCCGGCTAGGAACGCGACGAACTCCGCCATTCTCAACCATGTCATCGTTTGACTGCGCTTGATCTCGTGCGCCCATTCGATTATTTATCTCGAAGAACCGAACTTTTTGCCGGGCCCAACCCCTCTCTCAAGCATGCAGCCGAAGGAGCTTCCAACGCCCGACCAAACCCTCCTCGTTCTGCTCGCCCAAACCGGCGACCGGGCCGCCCTGGAACAGCTCCTCCGTGAAATTCATGCGCCGTTGCGCCGCTACATCACCTGTCTCGCCGGCGCCGACACTCGCCGACGACATCCTTCAGGAGACCGCGCTCCAGATCTTCCGCAAACTCCAGTTCCTGCGCGAGCCCGCCGTCTTCCGCCCGTGGACTTTCCGAATAGCCTCGCGCATTGCCTTCTCCCAACTCAAACGCGCCCGCCGCTGGGAGCCCCTTGACGCCGCTCCGCCGGAACGCCTCACCACCCTCAACCCCAATCTCGGCGAGCCACCCGACGAAGCCTTTCTCACCCTCCTCGATCAGGTCTCGCCCGCCAGCCGGGCCGTCCTCCTTCTCCGTTACCAGCACGACCTCTCGCTCGAAGAAACCGCCGCCATCCTGGAGATTCCGATCGGCACCGCCAAGTCTCGCCTCCACTACGGAGTCACCACCCTTCGCAAATACCTCACCTCAGAAAGGAAACCAGCATGAGCCCCGAACACCAGCAGCCCAACTCTGAAAATGCCAATGCGGAACTCGCCTTCGTCCAGCAAGCCCTCGCAGCCGCCGACAGGTCTGAACGTAACTCGCGCATTATCGTCGGCGTGCTCGCCATTCTCGCGGTCGTCGTTTTTGTCTGGATGCACATGCATCATGTTCCCGCCCGAAACCCTCGGCGGACTCCTGCATTCACTTCTTCGCGTCGACCTCTTTTTTCTCGTCTTGATGTTCGCCCTCACCATGTACCTTCGTCAGGTGATGAACAAGAACACCCGCACCATCCTGCGCGCCCTTGCCAATACCCGCTCAGCGCTAACTTCTTTGCCGATGATCCGGGGGGGGCCGGCGAGGCCCTCCCGTAAATCCTTCAGTTTTCAAAGTTGGAGTCATGTCGCTTCGGGGAGCAAGCGGCGCGCAGAGATTGAAAAGGCAAATAGCCGCGGCTCTACGCGTCGCTTTTCTTCACCAGATACTC
>CAVXPR010000026.1:0-40843 GCA_963763585.1 uncultured Acidobacteriaceae bacterium
GGTCCGGTTCGCGCGTGATAAATCGAAGCGCGCAGCTTCGCGCCGCCCGCCACTCCATGCGTAAACCAGGTCGCGAACTGCTTCATCTTGCCCACCGGATCGCCCAGTCTGCGCGTCGCGCGGCAGATCTTTGGTCGCCTCGGTTTCGGCCAGCAGCATCTCAAAGTACGCGCGGATCATCCGGTAGCGATCTCAGATCGTCGCCCGCTCGTAGCTGCCCGTCGCCGTGTACTGCGCAATCTGCCGAAAGATCCACGGATTCGCCGGCGCAGCGCGCCCAATCATCACCGCGTCGCAGCCCGTCTCGGCCACCATCGCCGCCGCGTCTTCCGGCGTGCGCATGTCGCCGTTGCCGATCACAGGAATCTTCACCGCCTGCTTCACCGCCGCAATCCACTCCCACTGCGCCTGGCCGCTGTAGCCCTGCTCGCGCGTCCGCGCATGCAGCGCCACCGCGTTCAGCCCCTCGGCCTCGGCCATCCGCGCCAGCTCCACGCACACAATCTGCTTATGGTTCCAGCCCATGCGGAATTTCACGGTGAAGGGAATCGTCACCGCCTTGCGCACCGCGCGAAAAATCTCGCCGATCTTCGGCAAGTCGCGCAGCAGGCCCGACCCGCCATTGCATCCCACCACCCGCTTGGCCGGGCAGCCCAGGTTCAGGTCGACAGTGTCGAAGCCGGTCTCCTCGCACAATCCGCGCCGCTTCCGCCAGCGTCTCCGCATTCGATCCAAAAAGCTGCGCCCCGATCGGATGCTCGTCGTCGTAGAAGGTCAGATAGCGCCGCCGCTTGGTCTCCCGCATCCGCGCCAGCCCATCCGCCGACGTGAACTCAGTCATCAGCAGCCCGCACCCCGACTGCGCATTCGATCACCGGAGCATCAACCTGCCCCGCTTCGCAGCTCTCGTGATCGACTGTCCTCTGATCTCTGTTCTCTGATCCCTGGTCTATTCCGGGTCTGCTCCGAAAACAAACTCGCATGCCGGATAAACCGCCGGAACACCGTATCCGTTACGCCCGCCATGGGCGCCAGAACCGTCGCCGGCCGCACCACCACCGTGCCCAGCCGCACCTCTGCCGGCACCCGCGTCTCCGCGGGCATCGCGTGCTCCACTGGGTTGTCCCAGTCCTTGTTTACCGTGAATCCGCGTCCTGCCATCTCGCTCCTGATCAGCTCGGCATTTCCGCTACCTGGTACACAAATGGTTTACCGCGCGAGTCAGGGTCCCAGCCCGCTGCCATTGCCTCGCGAATATGCGATTCAACTTTCTTCTCGGCGATTTTTTGCGGACGAATATCGACTCGTGCCCCATCGTCCTTCTGTGTCGGTATTGGCGGATATTCCAGAAGAAGCTCCCGGCGCGCAGCTCCCGCGACTTGCACATGAATTGCCGCGCCCTTCAACCGATCCTCGCCACACCACTCCTGTTCGCGGTGCAGATTCCAGACCAGCGGGAAACCATCGACATTGATCTCCGATTGAATTGAGCGCTTTGGTCGCGGCATCGCTTTAGTCTCCAATCGCACCAACAGCTAGAAGCCAGGAGCCAGAGGCTGAAAGCTGTCTCTTGCGCCCCAAACAAACGTAAGCCCCCGCCACGGCGGAGGCTCACTGGTCCAACTTCCTGCCTCGGCTTACTTTGCCGCCGCGACCGCCTTGTCGCTCTTCGCGTACTTCCTGCGGAACCGCTCTACGCGTCCCGCCGTATCGACCAGCCTTTGCTTGCCCGTAAAGAACGGGTGGCAAACCGAGCAAATTTCCACGTGAATGTCGCCCTTGTGGGTCGACCTCGTTTCAAAAACGCTTCCGCAGGCGCACATTACCCGCACCGCATCATAATTGGGATGAATCTTTTCCTTGGGCATCGACTAGACAGACCTTTCCTGCAATTGTTCTCTATTTATTGTAAGGGGATTCGCCTGCTTTCGCAATTCAGGGGCAGGGAACTGAAGAAGCAGCTTCAACCCGCTGATTCAATTACCCCCGCCAATTCCGCTTTCCTACCAACTCCGCCCGGGCCGCCAGCCCAATCGCCATGGCCATCACACGGTCGTCGTGCGTCCCAGCCTGCGCCCCGCTGCTCCCGTTCGCCTGCCGCACAAAGCTCCGGCACTCCCCCAGCAGCCGCCGGCTCTGGAACCGCTCCGGCTCCTCGACCAGCGCCGCATTCAGCTGGCCGAGCATCGCCGGCCGGCTCACGCTCGTCGTCAGCCAGCCAGCTTGTCCGCCCAGCCGTCCGCCTTGCATCCCGCCCTGAATCCCGCCGCCCTGCATATAAATCCGCCCGTACCTGCACGCCGTCTCCGCCAGCGCCAGCACCCCGCTGCCGTGGTTGTTGCGCTCAACCACCAGCCACGCGCCGTTGTACTCCGTCGCCAACCCGGTCACGAACTGCGCCAGCTCCAGCCCGCCTACGTGCCCGGCAAACTCCGCGCACTGCAAGCCAGTCTCCATCTCCAGCACCTGCGCCGCGGAGTAGTCGCCTTCGCTCCCGCCTCCCGCCGGATCCACGGCCACCAAATACTGTCGGCCTTTGACTGGCGGCAGCCAGATCTCCAGCTCCCCATTGTTCCTCCGCTCCACAGGCTCCGGAGCCGTCTTCATCCGCGCCTCCACCGCCGCCAGCTCAAACACGCATTCGCCGCTCGCCAAAAAGCAGCTGTCCGCATCCTCTGCGTACTCCTGACGCGCCAGCCCGCGAAAATCCGCGCGAATCTGTCGCCGGTATCCGATCTGCTTCAGATCGAGCTGGTGCGTCGCCATCAGGCCGCGCTCTTCATCGGTCAGGCTCGCCGCGTTCACGGCCTTTCCGCAATACTTTGGTTCCATCCACCACGGGAAGAAATGCCGCACCATCCCCGTCTCATCCGCCTTCAGCCACTCCTGATGAAAGCACCCTCCGACTCCCAGTGGCGTCGACTCCAGCACCATCTCCGCATCCGGCGTCATCGCCGCTCGCAATCCCGCCAGGGTCTCCGCCGCATCGCCCGGCCAGCGCGATAACTCGCTGCAGTGCAGATACTGTACTGTCAATCCTCGCCCAGCGTTCCGGTCGGCAGCGCTCACCACGCGATACTGCGAGTCCATCTCGGGAAACACAATCTGCCGCACATTCGACTGCGCCGTCTTAAGCGTCCCCTTGCGCACCTGCTCCGGCAGCGAGTTCACAAAGCGATGCACGATGCGGAAGATTTCCTCCGCCGCCTCCTGCGTGTGCGCTACTTCCAGTGTCAGCGTTCCGGGGTGCGTGATCGTCTTCAGGAAGAACCGCGCAGCCACCCAAGTCGTCAGCCCCATTTGCCGCGCCTTCAGCACAATGTTTCGTTGGCCGCGTCGCTTCGCGAATTCCTTCTGCACCGCGTTCGCCGTCAGCTTCACCGCCCTGCCATTGCGCGATCGTACTTTCAGTACCTCTTCAGCCAGCGCGACCTCCACCGTGGGTCCGCCGAGAGATCCCGGCTGCGTATCCAGCTTCCTCCCCAAATCCTCCAATCCCTCTCTGTCCAGCCATTTGAATTTCGTCTTCAACCACGGTGATCCGAGTGCAACTTCCTCGTCTGCGGCCACTCGTCTCCTCCTGGTGAGCTGTTCAAAGTAGTTTTGAGTGCTGCTTCACGAGCAGGCTTGACGCGCGATGCCCAGTCGCGCGCCATGCGAAGGCGCACGCATTCCCCGAGCCGCGCCTGCCATCCAGATTCTTGTTTGGTCTTAGTAGCTGCCGCACCAGTACTTGACTGTGTACGCCGTCGATGCAGTCAGTGCCGTGTTTGCTGTGATCGTGATCGCCGTCGTGCTTTCCGTCCAAGTATTGCTTGTGACCATTCCCGAGGCGCTCAGCGTGCTCACCATGCAATTGGCCTGGTTGGTGTGCGTGTTGGGAAAGTTCAGCGTCGCCAGCGTTCCTGTTGTCGGGCTTGTTCCTGTTGTCAGCGTCACAGTCCCGCTTACGCCGTCGCACACATGGCTCGTCGCGCACGCAATGGTCGGGCTTGAGCCGGCCGCTGTGCCCGCTGCCACACCCATCGTGCCCGAGCCCATAATGAATTTCCCTTGCAGATAACCCGTCGCTGTCGTGTTTCCGCTGCCCGACACCTGGAACGCCGCGGTCGAATTATTTGAGCCGCCCTCATAAACGATGAACCCGCTCGTCCCTGATCCGCTGGTGTTATTGATCGCCACAGCGTTGGCGCCGGCTCCGGCGTTGATCGTCGTATTCGCGTTCGCCGGCAGAATTAACCGGTCCAGCGAATTCACCACGTCGGTCACGCGCAGGTTGTTGCTCGCGTCCTTGCGCAGCTGCCACTCCGACGTGCCTGTATAGCTGTTGAACTGAACCGCGCCGATTTGCTCCGCGCTCGTTCCCGGCTGAATAGCCAGCGTCTGATTTGAATTTGCACCGTTCACTAGCGTCGCGTTGCCTTGCATAATGGTCGCGCCAGTCAGAGTCGCTCCACTCAGCGCCGGGCTCGTCGCCAGCACCACGCTTCCGCTGCCCGTCGTCGCCGCGCTCACCGGCTGCGCGCTGCTGTTCGTTGCAATCACCGCAGCGCTCACCGGCACCACTCCGCCGTTGATCTCGGTCGCGTTGCCTCCGTCAATCAAATACCAATCCGTTCCATCTGTGTAGACGAGGCCATTCCCTCCCGGCGGAATCGTGCAAGCCGCAACCGGAGAACAGACCAACGTCGGGCCTCCGCTGGCAATCGTGACGGTCGCACTGCCTCCATTGTTCACTGCGGCCACGAAGCCCGTGGAAAGAGTTGACGCGAGCGTGCCCGTGCAACCTGTCGAGCAGTTCGCGCGATAGAGCCCGGTGGCCACGAATGACCACGATGAGGTTTCGATCGCCGCATTTCCTTGCGCGGCCGCCGCTCCCATATCCGATAGCGCTTGCGCCGGAGTACGGTACTGGATGGTATGCGCCCCCGAAGTGGACTCTGCAAACTCAGGCGTGGTTGTGGTGCCGCTTCCATCGCTGACCGTGCCGCCGCTTTGCGCTCCCGGCGTCCACTTGCCCGTCGTTGAATTCCACACCGGCACCGAGCCGCTTCCCACGCCACTATTCGTCCAGTCGGCAAGGTTGCCCGTAGCGATTGCAGATCCGCTAACCTGGAAACCTGCTGCATTGACGGGCCCATTTACTTCCAGGTCTGAAAACCATGGTTTGATCCCAATCCACCCGACACTAACCGTGTTGCCCGAACCCGGCGCGCCTAAGCTCATGTACGCATTTGTGCCTGTGTAAGTCGTCGCGTCTCCGTCGCATTCGTAGACGGCATAGGAGGTCGTGAGCGTCGGAGAGATCGCGCAGAGAGTGTTATATCCGCTCCCGGAAGTGTAACTGGCTAAATTAGCGCTCCACGAAAGAGAAGTGTTCGCCTTTGCCATCACATAAAAGCGGACCTTGCCTGCTGGGATCTGGCTGCCGTAGAACCACTCCGTGCCATTTGAGCCGTCGAGCGAATATGAATTAGTGCCAACAATCGAAATCGCCGCGCCGGTTTGGGAGCTGGAGTCCTGAACTACAGTGACAGCCGAAGAAACGTTCATCACTTCGTTAGGCCAAAGCCAGAGATCCTCATCGTTGAAGTAATATGCAGCCGCGCCTTTGTCCACAAAATCATGTGTGCGGTTGAACACGACAGAACCACGCTGAAGTTGCGGAGGACCAAAAGTGGTGCTGGCAACTCCGGTATTGCGAAGCCCGGCGTACTGGCAGCGGCCCGGGTCTACACCAAATCCCTGGTTTGAAGTTGTACATGTCTTGAGCAGATTCCCGATTCCTGTGACGTTATTGGCCGACGGCACTCCTACCGGGTAAAAAGGACTATCGAAAGTGTTGAGATTTCCAGAAACGGCGAACGCTCCCCCAGCCAGGGTAAAGTCGGCGACAGTTGAGTAAGAAGCGTCCCATTGGAATGTAGGCAGCGTTCCTGAACTGCAATAACCAGTGGAAAGCCGGTCAACTTTGTGCTGACGGCCAGAGATGCGAAAAGAGGTGGTGGCAGTTCCGGGGCAAGTCAGCGATGGAGTCTCTATCTCTGGAATGTCAATGGACCAGCCGGTAGGTAGGACCGTCGCTGCCTCGCTGCTTAATCCGTTTCCAGCAAGAATCTGCGGGCCGTAAGCCGCACCCGAAATCTGCATCCCCTCGATCGCGTCGTCGTTGCCACCGTAGGAAATCCAGGGATAGGTCGCCGTGATCCAGGTATCGTCAAACTCATTGAAGTCACAAATACCTTGGCATGTAAAACCACCCGCTTGTCCCGCAGACGTGTTGGGCATCGCAAACACAAACCCAAAATCATTGCCTACAAAGTCGTGTTCCCATTTCGTCTGATATGGTCCCGCATTTCCTTGAAAGAAGTAACCGCATGTGTTGTTCGTCCGAACATCGTTGATTTGGATGACCACATTGGTAAAGTCAGCACGGATTGGGCCGCTGCCATATCCTCCCGCCAGGCCGCTCGCGTCCATTGCAAAGCCGCAGTTACCGATTGTCTGGGTAGCTGAAAGACCGTCTACAGATACATAAGCTTTCAAAGCTGTGCCAGAAGTAACTGAGGCTCCCAGCGTTACTTGATTTACTGACTGGTAAGATGCCACCGTTGTCGTTATACCGTTTACGAGAATCGCTTGTCCCACGTCCCCTGGCTGGAACTGGCATTGCACTGCCGAGGTGATGACGGTCGTCCCATTTGCAACTACATCAAAGCAGGTTTTCCCCGGAAGCCGGTTGGCGAAGCTTCCCAATCCGCTTGACGATGCGTCGACTGTAGAGTCGACGTTGATTCCGATATCACGGACGGTGAAGCCCTTTGAAGCGATCCCCGGAACACTCGCTCCAGGATCGGGCACATCGAAGACATCCTTTCCGGGCGCTCCTCGCACAGAAACCAACATACCGCTAACAAGCGCTTGGCTTTGACCGGCCGATCCGGAGGGTCCGTAGAATGAAACGCCTTTGGGATTGATCGGAGTGCTCGTGTAATACACGGTTGGGCCAGAGAATAGAGGGCTGATAGGGGGAAAGAACACGCTTCCGCGTGACGTGTAGCAGGCGTCGAAAGCGGCCTGAATCGCGGCGCTATTGTCTGTGCAGGAAGCTGTTGATCCGACCGACCCGCAATCACCTACCGCACTGTAACTCGACACATCGCAAGTCGGGCTCATCTTTGAGGCTGAGACGTTCGGCGCGATATTCTGTCCGTTGACGACGTTCGCCGCCGCTCCAGCCGGCGTGGTTGCGCCCGTGCCGCCCGATGCTAACGGAACCGCGCTCGTGCCGCCGATCACCGTGCCACTCGTCGTGTAATAGGCGATCTGCCCTAAGCTTCCTGAGTTGATCGTGCCGCTCCCGCCTCCTGACCCTGATCCGGTTCCGCAGGGCGAGCCGGTGTTCGTGATATATCCCGAGTTATCGACCTGCAGGCAAAAGTCCCCTGAAGAAGCCGCCAGCCCGGGAAACTTGATCGCATTCGGCGCTAGAAACGCGGCATCCAGGTTTGTGCTCGATCCCGAGTAAATATCGGTCTCGGCTCCGGAACCAGTCTCATAGTTGAGCCGAACATGTCCAGTCGAGTTACTCGCATCAATGTAAGTGTCTCCGGTGTTTGTACTTTGATATGCCTTAAAGCTATCTAAACCACCGGTCGCCGAGTTAAGCTCCCAGTTATTGCTCGCATCTTTCACCAGATACCACTGGCTGTTACCGTTCCAGTCCTTATAAGTGAACGACCCCTTCTGACTCGTTGTAAGTCCCGGCCACAAATAGTAATCTACCTCCGCATCGGCGCTATTGCGCAGCGACATGGTTCCCGTCGACTGCGTCGTTCCGCCCACGAGAAGATTACCCACAAACTGCGCGTCTCCCAATTTGTCCACGGTTCCCACAGCCGCCGGGGTCGTGCCGCCGCTGGCGAAAGTCACGCCTCCCGTGCCGGAGTTCGTCGAGCAGTTGAAACACACGTAGCCTGTGCCCGCCGCGTTCAGCGCCGTCTCATTGCTGGTGCTGCTCTCACCCGGATTCCACTGCTGAATCTGCAGCCGGTACACGTTATTCAGAAGATCGTCCATCTGGTAGAGCTGCTGGCCGCCCGCAGCGTCGCTAAACCCATAAAGCCAGCGGTAGCCATAGTCAGTCTGGATCTCGTTCAGAAGTCCGCGTTCATTTCCGGCGCCAGTCCCCAGCCGGAAGTGGTTCGTCAGCGTCGCGTCTTGCTGGCTCAGGTACCAGTCGCCATTCAATTCATTAAAACTGCGATGGAAGGAATCCAGAAAGCTGTTGCGCGTTCCGTTGTCAGTCAGCTTTCCGGTGAACATCGTGCCGCCCGTCATCCAGTTGTTGTACGAGCTCCCTGCGTCCGCCACCACCTGGCTCGTCGAGTTCTCGTTGCGCAGCCCGACAATTGTGTTGTTCTGCGCGTTCGGCCCTAAATGGAGCGCCGTCGAACAGCTCTCCACGTCTCCTCCTGTAAACGTGTTTCCGTCGCCTTGTTGTAAATTGATCCCGTAAGTGCCGCTGATCGGGCTCCCGCCGCTTGTTGGGCAGTCGATATGCAGCCTTACAAACGTGCTCGCGTTCATCCAATCCGTCGTTGCTGGATTCGTAACCTGGTGTCCGATCGCATTAATCGCTGTCCCGAATCCACTGAATTGGTTATCGAAAAACGTCCCACCTGTGTAATTCCCGGTCCCGTCCAGAGTCATGCCAGTCTGATTCGAGTTACCCAGGAAGTACAGGCTTTCTAAGTCCAACTCCTGCGTCCGATAAGCAACCAATCCCTGGGCTGTTGCGCTCGAGGCTCCCGTCGTATTAATCACCACGTTGTCCATGTGGAACCCCGGCGTATCCGTCGCGTATGTCGGATCGCCCACCGCGACCATTGCACTCGAACCCGTGTAAGCCAGCGCCGATCCACCTGTGCTTCCGCTCGCCTGCGACCCGCCACGCAGCGCGCAACCGCGCAGGGCTACATTCCGCGTTCCCGGGGTCACCACAATCTGGTTCGCCGTCGTAATCGTCGCGCACGGCAGCAGGATCGCTACATTTCCAGTCGAAATCGTCAGAGTCGACCCCATCGTCAGACTGCCGGTGAAATTCCGCGCGTCGCACGTCCCGCCAAAACTCGCATTCACCGCGTTCACGCACGCCTGGATCTTCGCGCCAATGTCCGCGCCGGGAAATTGATCTACCTGAAAGGCAGACCCGACTTTGCCGCTTCCGGCCATCGCGGCGTAAGCACCGCCGCCCGGCAGCGTTCCGCCTCCGCTATCCAATTGCGTCCCGTAGCTCGCTGAGCTTCTGGCGTTCCACACCGAGTATCCGCCGTTGCCCTTCAGCAAATTTCCTGCAAAGAACGTCATATTCTGTCCGCCGATCAGGTTCACCGGCGCAGCCGTATCCCATGTTCCCGCCGCATTCAGGCTCGCCGTCGTTGTCGTCGAGCAGCCCACCCCACCAGCCGTCACGGTCACGCCGGAGATCGCCCCACTTGAATTCACCGCAGCATTTGCCTGCGCCGTGCACGACCCGCTGAATGCAACTGGCACGCTCGCCCCATACGGATCCCACCCCAATCCGTGTTCGCTGCCCAGCGTCACCGCCGTCACTGCACCGCCTGCAGCGGTCAGCGTCAGCGCGGGCGCAACGGCGTTCCACGCCGGCGCTACCACAGCATTCCGCACCGTCCAGCCCTGCGCGGTTCCGTTCAGATCCAGCACCAGCCCCGTCGGTGGCTCGCCCGTCGCCGATGAATTCCCGGCAAGCGCCACCACGTTATCCAGCACATTGTTTGATCCGGCCGCTGCCGTAAATGCGTGCGCCGCCTGAATCGTCACATCCTGCCAGCGGTTCGAGTCCGCATTCAATCCCGCCGGCGTCGTCACCGGCAACGCGGGTATTGCCACACCTGTATTCAGCCCGCGAATGTCGATATTCCGGAACTCGCTCCACTGCGGCCACTGCGCAAGATACAGGCCGCAGGTATGCGTCGAATGTGCGCCCAGGTACTGCGCCGCCATCGGGTCTGTTCCTGTCGTCGCAATCTCCACGTTCTCCATATCCGCGACGCGCAGACCGTTTCCCCCCGCGCCAGTCGTCGCCGGCATCGCAATCGCGCAATTGCCAGCGCTCCATGCAGCGCCAGTGCCTGCCGTTCCAGTTAGTCCGCTTCCGCCCGCTGAGAAAATCGAATTCACTTCTATCGGTCGATTCACCTGGCAGCTTCCAGCCGCCGCGCGCCCTTCCGCCGGCGAACACGACACATCTTCGCTCTGGTCTACATAAATCGTCAGATCGTGCAGCCGCGTATAGCTCAGCATGTTCGTCGCGTCCGGGCCGCTCTCGAGCACATCTTGCCCTGGGAATCCCATCAGCGCTGAAACCTGCTTGCCCAATCCTCCAATCGACTCCCCGTGCCAGCTCAGCGCCCGCGTTTTGCACGTTCCCTGCGGAATCGTCAGCGCCACTCCGTGCGCATT
The DNA here is from genome assembly GCA_963763585.1 of uncultured Acidobacteriaceae bacterium. Classification (GTDB taxonomy): domain Bacteria; phylum Acidobacteriota; class Terriglobia; order Terriglobales; family Acidobacteriaceae; genus Telmatobacter. Next base: position 10,486 of record CAVXPR010000026.1, read on the forward strand.
CGCATAATTCAGCGCCGCCTGCAGCGCGCTCGTATCGTCGGTCTCGCCGTCGCACACCGCGCCGAATTCCTTCACGCTGCGTTCTGTCTGCTGCGCGCCTGTGCTGCGCAAGTCTGTCACCTTCACGCCGTTCGCATTCGTGAATGCATCCGTACCTGCATACGTCGGCGGAATCACCATCGCGCCATTCGTCCCCGCGGCAGTCATCGCTGCCTGCAGCGTCGTTTGCGCGCTCGCAACCGCCGGAGCTTGCACTCCGTTCACCGCCGGGGTGGTCAGTGCGCCCGTCATGTTCCCGCCCGCCAGCGGCACCGCTGTCGCCACCTGCGTGTCTACATAATGTTTGTCGGCGGCCTGCAACGGCTGCGTCGGATCGCCGCTCAAATACAGCGGCCCGGTCAACGTCCCACCCGATGCCGACAGTCCGCTGCTCGCGGTCAGCTCAGCAATCGCCTGGTCAACATACGCCTTGCTCACCGTCTGCACCGCCTGCGCGGCCGGCATCACCTGTGCCTGCACAGCGGCCAGGCTCGCATTTGCCGCTGCCGGAACCACCCAGTACTGGGTGCTTGTCGTCCCGTCGCTCATGTCGTAGACGGCTGTGTAGAACTCTCCCGCGGGCGTCGCGCCTAAGTTGGGAGCGAGGTTCACGCTCAAAAATCCGTCCGTCCCAATGGCGACCGTTATCTTGTCAGCCGCCACCGCCTGGCCCGCCGCGGTCGTGAACGACGGCCAGCTGATCAGCAGTGTTCCTGCGCCCGGTTGCCCGTTTGCCAGGTACACCGTCCCCTGCACGGTCGTTGTGCTCACTGCTTGCGCCATCGCCACCGCCGCCAGCGTCATCGCCAGCGCGCACACAGCAATTCCGCGCCTCATCCGCAACCATTTGTTCTTCATGAGCCTCATTTCCATCGCGTCCTCTTCTCACAGCAATTCGTCAATGTCCCTTTTGTTGCGCCCCTCTTGCCAGACCTCTCTTGTCAAAACAGATCGGTCTGCCTCAGCCTTGCACCCAGCCCCAATCAATTTCACAGGTGCGATCTGCCGACCGCTTTCCGCCCCGAACCACAAGCCGATCTGCCCTTTTCACGCCGCCTCTTTTTTCACTTCGCTCTCGCTCACGATCCGCTTTGCCTCCTGCAACTCATCCCAGGAGGGCCCCGCCAACTGCTCAGCCAGGCTCGGCCCATCCGGTTCAGCTTCTCCTTCGCCGTCCTTCTTCTTCTTTTTCTCCATCAGATCCATCACCATTGCTGCGCTTCGCATGTCGCCGTCCTGCGTTCGATTTACCAGCCTCTCCGCAATCTCGCCGCACTTCTCTTTCACTTCTCTCTGCACTGCGTGGCGCAGCGCTTTTTTTGCCCCCTTGCGCTTTTTCCTTTCGTTCTTCTTCGTCGCCTTTCTTTCGGCTTTTCCCGGCTTTCTCAGCGCGGCATTTTCTTTGCTCTTTCCTCGCGCCTTCGTGGTCTCGCCGCTGTCCTTCTGCGCTGTCTTCGCCGCCCTGCTCGTCTTCCCTTTGGATTCCCTCACCAGCGAAGTCTTTTCCATTTCTCCACCATTCCGGCCGCCCACCCACGGTCCTTCCTGTGCGTTGGAAAAGGAAAAGGGGCAACTCGCTTATCGAGTCGCCCCTCCGCTCTCTTCTTCTCTCCTCATGCCCGCGTACCCGCGGTGATGGCGCAAAGAAGATCGAAAAAGCCTCCTCGGCTTTTCCGCTAATTAGAATCATTTCCTAGAGATTGCTTCTAGCTTAGCGCATCCGATATAAATTATCGGCAAACTTCGCTCACCTGAATCTTCTTCGTGTTTTCAGTCACTTAAGCAATTTTTCGCCCTCGCGGCATTTGACAAAATTCAGCGTACCCTCTTCCGCGCCTCAAGACCCGATCTCCGCGACCTCCAGTCTTCTTGAATCCAACCTTGCCCATTTCCGCCTCTCTAGCCCCACTTCCTTGCCGATTTCCCTTTCGGTACCACCGTGCACAATACCTCCGATAATCTTCCCTCCCAGGCCTTATCCTTGCTCTCAGGCCATCGGTCTCAGGTTCTTCGCCAATCAACGTCCGTCCGCCCCGCATGATGGTTGCAATCAGCCATTTTTGCAATAAAAGGAGCCTCCGCAATGCGACTGCCGTTCGTCATCCTGCTGTCAACATGCGCCCTGGTTCTCGCCGGCTGTGCGGGCATGCCGGCCATCACCACGTCCAACACGGATTCGATTCCAGGCACGGTTCTGCATGGCTCCGTCCACGGCGGCCAGAACCCCATTGCCGGCGCGCATGTCTACTTGTATGCCATCAACACCACTGGCTACGGAGGCCCTGGCATCGCGGCCTCAAGCACCAACGCTTCTGTGTCGTTGCTTCACAGCGGCGCCGGAATTGGCCAGGACGGCAGCGGCCACTACTACGTCACCACTGACCCGTACGGCAACTTCACCATTACCAGCGATTACTCGTGTCCCAGCAACTATCCCAACACCTACTTCTATGCGTCCGGCGGCGATCCGGGCCTGGGCTCGGGGGCAAATACGGCAATCACCCTCACGGCCCCGGCGCAGGCCTGCAACACCTCCGCCTCTACCGATATCAACGAGGTCTCGACCATCGCCACCGCATTTGCCTACGCCGGCTACGCCAGCGACCCGGTGCACATTTCCACTTCCAACACTTTGCTCGCCGCGACCGGCCTTACGAATGCGGCCAATACCTTGGCCAACCTCGAAATCGCGAGCACAGGCGTTGCGCTTGCCACCACCGCTGGCGGCAACGGAACCGTGCCCCAAAACGAGATCAACACCCTCGCCAACATCCTCGCAGCCTGCGTCAACTCCACCGGCCCCGCTTCCACGCAATGCAGCACGCTCTTCTCCAACGCCACTAATAACGGCGTCGCTGCTCCTGACACGGCGACTGCCGCACTCAACATCGCCCACAATCCTGGCTCCAGCTCCACCATTGTCGGCAACCTGTTTGGCCTTCAGACCCCCACCTCGCCTTTCCAGCCCAATCTGCCTTCCGCGCCCAATGACTTCACCATCGCCATCAGCTACACCGGTGGCGGGTTGAACTCACCCGTTCCCCTAGTCATCGACGCCGCTGGAGACGTCTGGGTGGGAAATACCGCGAGCGGCGCAAACAGCATCAGCGAGTTCAGTCCTCTCGGCGCGGTCATCTCCGGCTCGCCTTTTTCCGGCGGCGGAATTGTCGACCCCTACAGTCTCGCAATCGACAAATCCGGCAATATCTGGACAGCGAATGTAACTCCAAACAGCCTTAGCGAGCTCAGCTCCGCGGGCGCGCCTGTTTCTACATCCGCGGGCTACACTGGCGGCGGCCTCAATGCGCCATACGACATCGCCCTCGACTCGCTCGGCCATGTCTGGGTTGTAAACAATGTTGGATCCAGTCTCAGCGAGTTCACTTCCGCCGGGGCGACTCCCGGTACGCCCATTACCAGCTCTCCCGGAGATCAGGGCGGCGGCATCAGCAATGATCCCGTTTCACTGGCTATCGATGCTTCCGGCAATATCTGGATTAGCGATAGCATCACTCTTGGCGCACTGAGCGAGTTCTACGCAACAGGCGCATCTTCCGGCATGCCCATCTCCGGGACCAACGGCGACACCGGCGGCGGCCTCAACGATCCCTGGGGTATCGCAGTCGATGGCTCCGGAAACGTGTGGTTAGCAGACAGCGGAACGGGTGCAAACAGAATCAGCCTGTTTGGCGCCGGCGGCACGGCAATCTCCAGCGCCACCGGATACCAGGGCGGCGGCCTCAATATCCCCGAGGGCATCGCCATCGACGGGGCAGGCAACGTCTGGGTCGTCAATCGCGGAACCAACGCGACGTCTCCGCCCTATCCCGACAGCTCCATCAGCGAGTTCAACTCCGTTGGCACTCCCACATCCTCCTCCACCGGCTATCAGGCCGGCCTGAATCTATCTCTCCGCATCGCCGTCGATGGCTCCGGAAATGTCTGGGTCACGAATGCCTCGCTCAACAGCATTACTGAGTTCGTCGGCGCCGGCTCGCCTGTGGTTACTCCAAAGGTCGCCAATCTCCTCAACCCCTACGGCGCGCGCGCCGTCAACAAACCCTGATCCATAATCTCTGCTGTTAGCATCTTCCCAATGCTTTTCTCTCGCCGCAGATTCCGGTGCTCTCTGCTTTCACTGGTTCTCTGCGCCGTTTCAGTAAGTCACGCCCAATCTTCCTCCGCGCCACCGAGCGTCGCCCCGTCCCGCGCTCAGCTCGACGAAATCCTCACCAGCGAAAATCGCGCACGGACCATCACCCAGGTCGCCGTCTCTCCCGACGGCAAGCGCATCGCTTGGCTCGAGGCCGGCCAGATTCGTCTCGCGCCGCTCGATAGTCTCGTCCAAAGCCAACTCGTCACCGCCGCCGCGCCCGGAAATTCCTGCAACGCCTCCGACCTCGTCTGGTCGCCCGACTCCGCGTCGATCGCCTTCCTCTCCGATTGCGACACTCCCGGCCAGCAGTCCGATATCTATCTCTCTCATCTCGACGGCAATCCCGCTCGCCGTATCTCTCAGCTTCACGGTTACATTGCCGCGCCGGCATTCTCTCCGGACGGACAGAGCATCGCATTCCTCTACGTCGCGGGCGCCACTCGACCCTCCGGCGCGCTCGCTGCGGAAACCCTGCCTTCCGGCGTCATCGGAGAAGATCACGTCGAAATTCAGCGCGTAGCAATGGTTCCCGCCGGCACTTCGCAACCCACCGCTCCAGGCTTCGTCACTCCGCCCAACCTTCACGTCTTCGAGTTCGATTGGTCGCCCGATTCCAAATCTCTCGCCTACGTCGCCGCGAGACCCTCCCGGCGAAAACAATTGGTGGGTCGCCAAACTTTATACACAACCCATCTCCGAGGTTGCCCCATCCTTCCCGGTCGCCGCGACCAGTGGCGCACCGGAAGGGTGGGAAGGGCACCCCACCGTCATCCTCGCCCCCTCTGACATCTCCGGCCCGCTCCACGGCCTTCAAATCGCTATCCCCCGCTGGTCGCCCGACGGCAAATCCATCGCTTTCATCGGCGGCCTTATGAGTGATCAGGGCGTCACCGGCGGCGACGTTTGGCTAATCTCCTCGAGCGTCGTCACCTCTACCGGCGCCCTGCTTATTGATCTCACGCCCAACCGCCCCGCCTCAGCCAACTGGATCGCCTGGGACGGCAGCGACGCCATTTACATCAGCGAAGTTGCCGGCGGTGACTCCCGCCTCGTTCGCCTGCGAGTAGCTCAAAACTCATCAGCTCCTGCAATCTTCGACCCTCCAGTCTTCACAATTCCCGGCGAAGTTGGAGTCAGCAGCTTCGATACCAGCCTGTCCGTATCGACCGATCGCTCCCTCTTCGTTTTTCAGATGAGTTCGTTCAACACGCCTCCCGAAATCTTCGCGCTGCGCGCCAAGGCTCCAACCGCGCCCGGCTCCTCTCGCCTAACTCAGCTCTCTCACTTCAACGACGCCGTCAAACCATCCTGGGGCGATTCCGTTTCGCTCTCGTGGAAGAACGACAACTTCAACATTCAGGGTTGGCTCTTGCTGCCCAAGGATTACGACCCAACGAAAAAGTATCCGCTCCTCGTCGAGGTTCACGGCGGCCCCGCTTCGTCTGTCCTCTCCAGTTGGAACGGCGGCGCAGGAGGCATTAGCGCCACCACTTTTTCCGCGCTGGGCTACTTCGTCCTCATGCCCAATCCTCGTGGCAGCTACGGTCAGGGCGAGGCCTTCACCCAGGCCAATCGCAAGGACTTCGGATACGGCGACCTGCGCGACATACTCGCCGGCGCCGACACGGTCCTCGCAAAATATCCCGTCGATCCCAATCGCGTCGGCATCGCCGGCTGGAGCTACGGTGGTTTCATGACCATGTTCGGCGTCACCCAGACTCATCGCTTCCGCGCCGCCGTCGCCGGAGCCGGCATCTCCGATTGGCTTTCCTACTACGGCGAAAACTCCATCGATCAGTGGATGATTCCGTACTTCGGCGCGTCGGTCTACGACGATCCGGCGATTTACGCAAAGAGCTCCGCCATCACGTTCATTAAGCAAGCGAAAACTCCCACGCTCACTCTTGTTGGCGACCGCGACGGCGAATGTCCCGCGCCGCAGTCCTTCGAGTTCTGGCACGCCCTTCGCGATCTCCACGTGCCTGCGCAGTTGGTTGTCTACGCTGACGAAGGCCACGGATTCTCCGACCCTGCAGACAGGCGCGATGTGCTCGACCGAGCTGTCGACTGGTTCGCCCAGTACATGCCGCCAAGCCAGCCGGCCCAATAGCTCACCAACCGCCTCACTTCTACTCGCCGCTCTCTATTGTCTATTCCCTATTGGCTACTCCCTGTTTTCCTGCTCTCCAACCGCCTCCGCGGCAGTCTATCTGGCAGAGTCTTATAGCTTCCCCGCTCGATGCCAGAAGCAGGCCCATCCTGATACACTTTTTCTTTGGGCCTTCAGTGTGCGATTCGTCCTTCCGGCCGCGTGCGGCAACGTGCCGCAGAGACCCTTCGGCTGGCCTGCGACTCGCCTGCCGCTCGACGACTGTTGGCATTGAGGGTGGCGGTTATAACTCATTCTTCTTTACCTTGCTTTTCAAATCCGTTCCGAGGTTCGGCGGTGCGGGACGGGGAGGATTCATGCGGCGGTTTCTGACGCTTGTTTGTTTGCTTGGCCTGGCTCTTCCGGCCGGGATTTCCATCTCCGGTTGCGTGCGCAATCCGGCAGGGAATTATTGCAACGGTCTGGGCTACGGATTGAAGGACACTGACGTCGCCAATCTCACCCTGCAGCCGCAGATCGCCGGCATTTCTCTGGCCTACGGACAGACAACCGCAATACAGCAGCCCACTGCCACCACCTGCAAAGGCGGCCCGGCTTCCATCAGCGGCGGTTCCCTCAGCTACGGCACCAGCAACAACCAGTTGGTTGACATTGCGCCCAACGGCAGCGTGTGCGCCGGAACCTGGAACCGCAATAGCGGCGGCGGCATTGCCGACTACACTTTCTGCAATTTCCCCAATCCCTTGCCCTCGACTCGCGGCTTGCCTTATGCCCTTGCCTACATCACCGCATCGGCCGATGCAGTCACGTCCAATCCCGTCACGGTCTACATTCACGCCCCTATTTCCAGCATCAACCTGGTGACCCAGCCGCTCCAGGGTGCGCCTTCCCAGGGTTGCTACTCCCAGAACCAGTCAGCCAACCTCGACGCCCAGGCCTACTACAGCTTGAATGGCACGCAAACACTTCTTTGTGCACCAGGGTCCGCCACGCTTCCCGAGTGCTCAAGCTCCATCGGAACGCTCAGCTTTGGCAGTGGCAACTCTTCCGTGGCCACTATCAATCCCACCAACAATGTCATCACCGCGGAGCAGCCGGGCACAACCGTGATCACCGCGGCCATCGCGCAATCGGCGTCATCGGCCGGATACTTCTCCACCTGCCCGCCAAAATCGATCAGCATCTCCTTGGCCAACGGAAGTACGAAAGGCGTCATCGCGCAGGGTGCGCTGCAGAATCTGACTACAACGGCGATCGATACGCAGGGCAATTCCATCACCGGCCTGTCGCTTGACTACGAGTCCACCAACCCCATTGAGATCACCACCACCGGAGCCGGCTCCATCATTGCCTCATACCCCGGTGTTGCCACTCTCACTGCGCTCTGCAAGCCGCCGCTATGCAATCCTGCTCCCATCAACGAGCTCGGATTGTACGGAACCGGGCTCTCCATCACGTCGAATCCCGTCGACGTCGTTGTTCCCGGAACCACCAGCGACTTTGTCTGGTTCGCGGCGCCAAACCAGTCGCAATATTTTGCTTCCGTCGAGCTTATTACCGGTAACCCCGGCTCCACTGTCCGCATGCCGTTCGTGCCCAATTCCATGGTCATGGATCAGTCGGGAAGCTCGCTCTACTTCGGGTCGCCCCGCGAGCTCATGATCTATTCCGCCCAGGCCAATACCCTCACCAGGCAGGACCCTTCGGTTCCTGGCGTGGTCCTTGCCGCTTCTCCGAATGCCAACTATTTGCTCATTAACGATCAGATACGCGGCCTGTTTTACCTCTACAACACATCGGGTGGCATCGTTTCTACATTTGGGGGCCTTGGAGCCGCCGCCGCATGGACACAGGATTCGAATACTCTCTATGTCGTCGATAGCGCGTCGCTTGGCGGAAGTCACACCAATACCCTTTATGTTCACGACGCCAGCTCCGGTTGGAGCACCTACAGCCTGAACGCCTCCGGTGGAGCACAGGACCTCGCCATCACCGTTCCCGGCTTGGGCGCGTATCTTAGCGGCAATTCCACTGTCGCTCACACCTGGTGCCCCAGCGGCACGGTCGGAAACAACGCCACCATTCAGTTTTATCCGCAGAGCGATTCCGTGAATCTGTTGACCAATATTCTGGGAGCTACTTCGGACGGCCAGCACATTTTGGGCGCATCGCTCAATGGCACGAGCATCACGCTCGATGACATTGGCGTCAATATTCCGCCATCGCTGGCTTACCCTGCCGCCGAATGTCCGGTGACCACAGTTGGACCAACACAAACCCTCACGCCTCTCTCGACCAACCCCACGCTCAACGGTGCGGTCAACCTGACCGGCGTGACCAATGCGACCGCCGTCAACCAGATCGTCACAGGCGCGGCGCCAACCACCGCCTCCGTGACCACTGCCACCCCCGTTGCCTTCGTCACCTACAACACGCCCACAACATCCACTACTGCGGCGCCACTTCCGTTCTATCTGCCTCAGCCGACCGGCCCCGGCCCCTTAGGCTATGTCACGTTCGCTGACAGCACGGCTGCAACGCCGCCTACGGCGCCGCTAGCGGGCGCTTTCTCGCTCGACCATTCAATCTTCTTCGTCTCCACCGCGGGCGATAACGAGATTCACTTCATCAGCATTCCTCCGAATCTGAGTCTCACCGCGCCGCCCACCGATTCGCAGCAGGTGAGCCCAGCTCTACCCGCCTGCACGCCGGTCTCCGCGGGCGGCAACGATGCCGGTTGTCTCTATCCCACTGCGCCTGCACCCAACGCCGTGGTTCCCGCTACTGTCATCACCGTCAAGCCACGTTCCGTTACTTAGCCCGGCGACCGAGCAAAATAAACCGAGCGAGATAAAATCGATTCATGATCAAGGGCATCTCATTTCTGCGGCCCGCCAGTAGCGGTGCGGTTTTTGACCGGCTGGCGAGTTTCTTTCGCGCGCTTGGCTTCGCGCCCGGCAGGGGCTGGCAGGAAGAAGGATCGCGTGGCATATCGTTTCTCGCTCCACTCGGCAATCTGGAGTTTGTCGAAGGAGGCCTCCCTTCGACTCCCGATATCCTCGTCGAAGTTACTTCGCTCGATTCCATTCACCAGGCCGCTGAAGCTTGGTTCCGTGCTAATCCAGCCCCAGGTCAGTCCGGCGATGCGTCAGCCTCGCAGCTCTCGCCGATCGCCGACACGCATTGGCGTTCGCGCCTATTTACAGTCGAGCCGGAACCCGGCTTTCGTTTCGGTTTCTGGGCTTGGTCCGATCCCGTGAAGGGCAAGCTGGTCGCCCTGGAGGGAGATCTCTCCGCCGCCGGAATGAAATTCGCCGTCGTGGTCGCGCGCTGGAATGCCGTCATCACCGATCGCCTGCTCGATGGCGCTCTTGACGCGCTCTTGCGCAGCGGTGCCACCCGCTCCGACATTCAGATTGTGCGCGTTCCCGGTGCATGGGAGATTGCCGCTGCGGCTCGCTCCTGCGCCGCCACCGGTCGCGTTGACGCGATCGTCACTTTGGGATGTCTGCTGCGCGGAGAAACGGCTCACTACGAGGCAATCTATAACGAAGTCGCGCGCGGCATCGGTCAGTCGCAACAGGAAACCGGCGTCCCTCACAGCTTCGGCGTGCTCACCTGCGAAACTCTGGAACAAGCTCTCGATCGCGCCGGAATCAAGGGCGGGAACAAGGGCTTTGAGGCCGCAGCAGCCGCCATCGAGATGGTCAGTGTCCGCAGAAAGCTCGAGCAAGGCGGCCCTGCTTGACCTCGCGCCATCGCCGCAAGTCTCGCGAACTCGCGATGCAAATGCTGTTTCAGGCCGACATTGGCCATCAAACGTCCGACGAAGTCCGCGCCACATTCTGGAAAGCTGGCGATCCCGTCGAGCCTGAAGTGCGCGCTTATGCCGAGGATCTTTTTCTAATCGCGCAGGAGCAGCAGCCGAAGATCGACGCGCTTATCACCGAGCATTCAGCGCACTGGCGGTTGGAGCGAATGCCGGCAGTTGACCGCAATTTGCTGCGCATGGCCGTGGCCGAACTGATTGGCGTCAAATCCACGCCCTTTCCGGTCGTCATCAATGAGGCGCTTGAGATTGGCCGCCGCTACTGCGCGCCCGAGTCAATCAACTTCCTCAACGGCGTCCTCGATTCCATTGCGCGCAGCGTCATCGCCGGCAAACAGTGATCGCTGCCCTGCTATTCTTGTTCTCGTGATTCCGCATACCTTCTATAAAAAAATGTTGACCCAAAAATTGTCGACCAGAAAAATATTGGCCCAGAAATCGTTGATCCTGGTCCTTCTTCCGGCACTGGCCCTCGCCGCCTGCCACAGAGAAGAGCACGCCGTCGCGGGCTTGGCTAAAGACGCCGAAAAGGCCGAGCATCGTGCGCAGGAAGTCGCTACCGAGCACGATCAGGAACGCGCCGAGCTTGACCAGATTCCGCTTCCCACCAAGAGCCTCTATATCGATATCCACGATTCATCGCAGTGGACCAATCCATTTCTCTCCGTCGGCGCTGGCATGCTCGCACTGCGCGTTATTCTTCCGGACGAGAACCCCAGCCCCTCAGGACCGGGAGGAATGCTTCGGCCCGAGGCGGCGCGTCGGCAGGAACTGCAGTTGCGCCTTTCGGATTTGGATACAGCTGTCGCGGCTATTCCTGCCGGCGCGTGGCCGTATGGCCGCGTCATCGCCGTGGCCGAATCGCCTTCCGCCGCTGCCGGTGACCGGCCCAAAGTTCGCCGCAATGTGGAGGCAGTGATTCGCCAGCTAAACGACCTCGGCATAGTCGTTGAAGAGTGGCCGGCACGCTAGCTGCCGATTAGCGACTAGCTCACTGACGTTGAATGTCCGCCGCCCCGCTCGCGCTACCATTGCAACGTGAGCTCATCCACATTCGCCATCTTGTCTAACTCCGCTCCCCTAGGCCACGAGAGTTTTGCGGCTCATCGCCAGCTTGAGAGCCTCCTGAAGAAATCCGTTCGCGGCGAAGTGCGCTTCGATTCCGGCTCGCGCGCGCTTTACGCTGCCGATGCGTCTAACTACCGTCAGCTTCCGATTGGCGTCATCTTTCCCCGCGACGCCGCCGATGTAGAAGCTACTTTGGCAGCCTGTCGCGCCACGGGCGCAGCAGTTCTTCCGCGCGGGGCAGGCACCAGCCTTGCCGGGCAGTGCGTCAACGTGGCCGTTGTCATTGACTATTCGCGTTTCATGAATTCGCTTCAAGTGCTAGACCCCGCAAAGCGGCTCGCCCGTGTCGAACCGGGCATCGTTCTTGACCGCCTCCGCGACGCGGCCGAGCTGCATCAACTCACCTACGCCCCCGATCCGGCCACGCACTCGCGCTGCACTCTCGGCGGCATGATCGGCAACAACAGTTGCGGAGTCCACGGCTTGCTCGGTGGCAAAGTCGTCGACAATGTCGAATCGCTCGACATCGTTCTCTATGACGGCACGCGCATGACCGTCGGCGCCACGCCGCCAGAGCGTCTTGAGGCGCTCATCGCAGGTGGCGGCCGCGTAGGCCAAATCTATTCGGGCCTCGAGCGAATCCGCGATCGTTACGCCGCGCTGGTCCGCGAAAAATTTCCCCGCATTCCTCGCCGCGTCTCCGGCTACAACCTCGACGAGCTGCTTCCAGAGAACAGTTTTCATGTCGCGCGCGCGCTCGTCGGCTCTGAGGGCACCTGCGTCAATGTCGTCTCCGCCACGCTCAACCTGACCGCCAGCCCGCCCTTTCGCGTGCTCACGGTGCTTGGCTTCGATGACGCGTTCCTCGCCGCTGATGCCGTTCCACTGGCCCTCGAGCACAAACCCATCGGTCTCGAAGGCTTTGACTCCCTTCTCGTCGACTTCATGCGCCGCAAAGGCCTGGCGCTGCGCGAGGTCGATCAGCTTCCGCCCGGCGTAGGCTTTCTGCTCGTCGAAATGGGCGCGTGGTCGGCCCAAGAGGCCCGCGCCAAAGCCGAATCTCTTGCGCAAGCCTCGCGGTCGTGGCCCTCGCCGCCCGTCGCTCATATCTGTACGCCGGACGAGGCAAAAGCAGTTTGGCATGTGCGCGAATCCGCGCTCGGCGCCATGGTCTTCGTGCCCGGCGAGCCCAATCGCTGGGAGGGTTGGGAAGATGCGGCCGTGCCTCCCGCGCAACTCGGCAAATATCTGCGCGCAATTTCCGCGCTCATGGCAGAGTACGGCTTTCGCAGCCCGCTCTATGGCCACTATGGTCAGGGCTGTGTGCACATGCGCGTTAACTTCGACTTCCACAGCGCCGAGGGCATTCGTATCTTCCGCGAGTTTATCGATCGCGCTGCCGACGTCGTGCTCTCCTTCGGCGGCTCACTCTCTGGCGAGCATGGCGATGGCCAGGCGCGCGCCGCGCTGCTGCCCAAGATGTTCGGCCCCGAGCTTATCGAGGCATTTCGCGAGTTCAAGGCGTTGTGGGATCCCGACAACCGCATGAATCCCGGCAAGCTTTCCGATGCCGTGCGGGTCTACGATCCCATCGAGAATCTTCGCCATTCTCCAGTACCGGCGGCCCAAATCGCCGCCCACGCGAAACTCGAAACGCACTTCGCATTCGCCACTAGTAACGGCTCGCTGGAACACGCCACCGAGCGCTGCGTCGGCGTCGGCTCGTGCCGCAACACCGAGGGCGGAGTCATGTGCCCAAGCTACCGCGCCACCGGCGAAGAGAAACATTCCACCCGCGGCCGCGCCCACCTGCTCTGGGAGATGCTCGCCGGATCCTTGCGCGAAGAAGGTTTTGAGAGCGAGGCCGTGCACGAGGCCCTCGACCTCTGCCTGAGTTGCAAAGCCTGCAAAACAGAGTGCCCTGTGCAGGTAGATATGGCTGCCTACAAATCGGAGTTTCTGGCGCAGCGTTACAAAGGTCGCCTGCACCCGCTCCACCACTACATATTCGGCTTCGCCAACAAGCTGGCCCGCTACGGTTCGCTAGCTCCGTCGCTCACCAACGCGATCCTCACAGGTTCGCTCACCAGCCCGCTTGTCAAGCGAATCGCCGGCGTGGCCCGGGAACGCCAGTTGCCGCGCCTCGCGCCGAAAAGCTACCAAAAAGCGCGATCCCTTTCTCGGAAATCCGTTCGGAAATCCATACAGCCTCCCACGAATCTCGTCCAAAAGTCTGCCCCACTGCAGGTGGTCCTGCTGTGGCCCGACACCTGGAACAACTACTACCATCCGCAAGCGCTCTCTGCTGCCGAGACAGTACTCACCCTGGCAGGATTTCAAGTCGAGATTCCCCGCGGACACATCTGCTGCGGACGCCCGCTCTACGACTTCGGTTTTCTTGACGCGGCTCGCTCCTATCTCTCTCGCGTCCTCGACCGCATGGCGCCTCAAATTGAGGCGGGAATTCCGTTCATCTTTCTTGAGCCGAGTTGCGCCAGTGTCTTCAAAGATGAGCTGCCGGAATTGTTCCCCAACGACTCCCGCGCCCAGCGTCTCAGCCAGCAAGTCTTTCTGCTCGCTGACTGGCTTTCCGATTCCGACTGGCTCGCCAATTCTGACCCACTCGCCGATCGCGCGCCGGAATTTTCCGCCGGCCCTCTCGCGGACATTCGGATTCTTGTTCACGGCCACTGCCACCACAAAGCCGTCTTCGGCGGCCCAGCCAGCGAAATCGCGCTGCTTCGCAAGGCTGGAGCCAATGTCGAGCTCATCGAGGCCGGCTGCTGCGGAATGGCCGGCCCTTTCGGCTTCGAAGCCGGCAAATTTGAAGTCTCGAAAACAATCGCCAATCAGGGCTTGCTCCCTGCCGTGCAATCCGCCGGCCCAGCCACAATTCTCGTCGCTGATGGTTTCAGTTGCCGCGAGCAAATTGCACAGTTGTCCGATCGCCAGGCCGTTCACTTCGCTGAGGTTCTGGCGCGAACTTGCGCCCGAGACGCCTGGCGCGATCTCGCGCCCGCGGCAAATGATCGCCAACCTCGCGAAGCGCATCCAATGCAATAGCGGTCCAGTTCCGGGGCGCGGGATTCATGCAGACAGGGCGGGGCGAAGGTTCTGTTTGCGGTAGACTGGAATGGTTTGGTAGTCTCAGGCATTCGTAAAGCGCGGTTGAAAGAGGAGGGTTCATCATGGCAGAAGATAACAAGTCTTATGGCTTAGCCTGGTTTTTGGCCGGATTGGGCGTTGGCGCTTTGGTTGGCATTCTTTACGCGCCAAAGAGCGGCAAAGAGACCCGCGAGGATATCGCTTCGGGTGCGCGCGAAAGCGCCGAGTATCTTCGTGCGCGTACGCGCGAAGCAGCGGAAAATGTGAGCGCGATGGTCGATCGCGGCAAGGAACAGGTAAGCGCTATCGTCGACCGGAGCAAGGAACAGATGAGCGAATACGTCGACCGTGGCCGCGAGGCCGTCGATCGTGGTCGCGCTCAGTGGGAGGAATTTGTCGAGCGCGGTAAGACCATCGTTGCCGACCAGACCACCCGAGTCACCGCGGCCGTGGATGCAGGCCGTCAGGCGTACAAGACCGCAAACGGCGAGCCTGAAACGCACGAGTACTGAGAGCCGGCAATTTCCGCCTCTCCCACGCTGGCTTGCGGTTTCATTGGGCCATTCGGCGATCATCGCCAGCGTGATCGAGCGGGATGCATCAACTGGCTCGGGGAGAAAAACCGCTGCCTTCGCAACGGGACTCTCCTCCCGTTGTTTTTCGTTCGTCAGAGTTGCTGCGTGAGATCATCATCATGTCAAAGTTAGACAATCAGACCATTCAACTTGTCTTGATCGCATTGGTCGCACTTGCCATGCTGGTCCAGGCCATGGTTCTTCTGGCCGCCTTCATCGCCATGCGCAAGGCGGCGCTCTCCATCGACAAGAAGATCGAGGCTTTCAGCTCCTCGGTTACGCCCCTGATCGACAATACCCGCGCGCTCGTTACGCGCCTCACTCCAAGGATCGAAGAAACCGCCGACGATATCGCAGCCCTCACTCATTCCCTGCGGGTACAGACCGCCGATATACAATTCGCGGCCAATGAGATTGTCGCGCGCGCGCGCATTCAGGCCAGCCGCCTCGACGGGATGCTGTCCCATGTTCTCGACACAATGCAGCGCACCGGCAATTTCATGAGCGATGCCGTCAACAAGCCCATGCGCCAGTTCTCGGCGATATTGGCTTCTATCAAGGCAGTTGTTGAATCGTTGCGCACCGGCGCTTCCGCGCCTCGCTCGCAGGCCGATCAAGAGTCGACCGATAAAGACATGTTCGTTTAAGTTTTCAGCGCGCCCATCAAACGATCCAGCCGCCGCCCACCACTTCATCGCCGTCGAAGAAGACAGCCGCCTGGCCCGGCGTCACCGCGCGCTGCGGCTCATCAAATGTGGCGATTACTTCATCGGCGCCTGCCGGCTCCAGCGTCGCCCACGCTGGCTCGTGCCTGTGGCGAATCTTCGCCTTCACCCGCATCGGCCCCGTCAGCTCGGCAATGCTCACCCAATTCAGCTGCCGCGCGCGCAGCGTGTGTGTCGCCAGTTCGGCGTCAGCGCCCACCATCACGCGATGGCTCGCGGGATCAATGTTCAACACATAAAGCGGTGATGCACTCGACACACCCAATCCCTTGCGTTGCCCAACCGTAAAATTGTGGATTCCTGCGTGCTGCCCAATCACTTCGCCGCTCGCGGCCACCAGCTCGCCCGCCGTTTCTGACGATGCCTCGCCCTGTTCCTCGAGATACGCCGTGATGAACTGCTTGTAATCGCCGCCCGGCACGAAACAGATCTCCTGCGAGTCCGGCTTTTCGGCTAGCGCCAATCCATGCCGCCGCGCCGCCTCCCGCACCTCAGGCTTGGTCATGTGGCCCAGCGGAAAAAGCGTTCGCGCAAGCTGCTCCTGTGTTAGCCCAAACAGAAAATACGTCTGATCCTTAGCCAGATCCGCTGGCCGCTTCAGAATCCAGCGCCCACGCGCCGCATCATATTCGTTCACCGCGTAGTGGCCGGTCGCAATCCGCTCCGCACCAATGCTGCGCGCCGTCTTGAGCAGTTGATCGAACTTGATGTGGTTGTTGCAGAGAGAGCAGGGAATCGGCGTGCGTCCCGCCAGATATTCATCGACAAACGGCCGCACGACATCGCGCTCGAACCGCTCCTCCTGATTCACCACGTAATACGGAATCTCCAGCTGCTCAGCCACTCGTCGGGCATCGTAAACATCGTCCAGCGAACAGCAGCGCCCGGCCTTTGGAGTATCGGGAATGCCGTGCTTTCCCGCCAGCCGCGTCTGATCCCAAAGTTGAAGCGTCAGTCCGACCACTGTGTTGCGCGAAACGCCGGAGCCGTCGCCCTCGCGAGCGAGAATCGCCGCCGCCGCCGAGGAGTCCACCCCTCCCGACATCGCCACCGCAATTGTTGTGTTCAGCTTCATAAAATCGCTTTCAAATGCTCGCTGCCGACCGCCGCTTTTCATCGCGCCATCGGCTTTTCGTCGCGAATGTGTCGCAAGTTCAACCCTAGCACCAGCTAGAAGCTAGAGGCTAGCAGCTAGTTTCACCCCAGCGTTCCCGCCACTTCCGGCGCAAGCGCTCGCAAATGCTCCACTGCCTCCGGAACCACGCGCAGCACGTAATCAACATCCTCATCGGTCGCTGTCTTCAGCAGGCTGAAGCGCAAACTCGCCCGCGCCGCATTCTTATCCAGTCCCATCGCCATCAGCACGTGGCTCGGTTCCGTTGATCCAGAGTGGCACGCCGACCCTCCGCTTACAGCCACGCCCTTCAGGTCGAGAGCGATCACCAGAGCCTCACCCTCTACCTGGTCGAAATGAATATTCGTCGTGTTTGCGACGCGCGGCGCGCCCGCGCCATTCACCTTCGTACCGGGGATTGCAAGAAGCCCCGCCTCAAGCCGGTCGCGCAGCCGTTCAACCCGCTCCATCGCCCCATCTTCAAAGCTCCCCATCGCTGCTTCCACGGCCTTGCCGATGCCAACGATGCCCGGCACATTCTCCGTCCCCGCGCGCTGCCGGCGCTCGTGGCTCCCACCCACAATCAGCGATTCAACGGGCGTTCCGCGCCGCACGTACATTGCACCCACGCCCTTTGGTCCATGAACTTTGTGCGCGCTGATCGAGCACAAATGGCATTCGAACCGACGCACGTCAAACGCGACCTTCCCCGCGCCCTGCACCGCGTCGATATGGAAGAACGCTCCAGCATCCGCGGCGATTTTGCCAATCTCCTCCACCGGCTGCAGCACGCCCGTCTCGTTATTCGCCAGCATTACGCTAACTAATCGCGTCGCTGACCTGATCGCCCGCCGTATCTCTTCCGGATCGATCAACCCATTTTTCTGTGGCGCGACAAAAGTCACTTCCACGCCGCGTTCCGCCACTCGATCGGCGGCGCGTAGCACTGCCGAGTGCTCGATAGACGTAGTAACAAAGTGATCGCTCGGGCGCAGCAGCCCGAAAATTGCTGTATTGTCGCCCTCGGTGCCTCCCGAGTTGAACACCACCTCAGCATCGCGGCAGTGGAAAAACCGCGCCAGCGTCTCGCGCGCATTGTCCACCGCCCTCCGCGCCTTTTGTCCCTGCAGATGAATCGACGAAGCGTTCCCGAAATCCTCCATCCAGTACGGGCGCATTGCCTCCATCACCTCTGGCAGCAAAGGCGTGGTGGCGTTGGCATCGCAATAGACCCGTCGCATCGGCGAAGTACCCCTACCTAAATTGTACGGGGAATCGCGTTGCAGCGCGAACTCGCGACCACCAGGCCAATTAGAATGCGGAAAGCGCACTCCCGCGTTCTTCGGAGCGTTATTGCATGACGGATTTGCCCACTCAGCCGCCCGCCACCGATCCGTGGCGACCCCCTCGTATTTTGATCATCGGCAGCGCAGGCCAACTTGGCCGCGAGCTTGAACGCATCCTTGCCGATGTTGGTCCCGTCGTCGCCGTTGATCGCAAATCTGCCGATCTGGCCAACCCCGATCAGCTTCGAGAAGTTGTTCGCCGTGCCGCGCCCGATGTGATTCTCAACGCCGCCGCCTACACGGCCGTCGATCGCGCCGAGTCGGAGATGGCGCTGGCCCATGCCATCAACGCCCTTGCTCCTCGCGTTCTCGCCGAAGAAGCCGCCGAACTTAACGCCATCCTGGTGCACTACTCCACGGAGTACGTCTTCGACGGAAGCAAAAAGGAGCCTTGGACGGAAACCGATTCTCCGGCGCCGCTCAGCGTCTATGGCGCCAGCAAACTCGCCGGCGAGCTTGCCATTCAAAACTCACGCGCAAAGTATCTTATCTTCCGCGCCAGTTGGGTCTATGGTCCGCACGGCAAGAATTTCTTGCTCACTATGCTGCGCTTGGCTAAAGAGCGGGACAAGCTTTCAATAGTGGACGACCAAATTGGCGCGCCCACATCGTCGTTCGCGCTAGCCCGCGCCACGCACGCGATCGTCACGGGCGTGTTGGCTGGCCGCTATGGCGAGCCACGAGACTGGTCCGGCCTTTACCACATGACCTGCGCCGGCTCCGTCTCCTGGTTCGGGTTCGCGCAGGCCATCTTCACTCGCGCCGCGAATCAGCTCGGCCTAAGACCGCCAGAGCTCACGCCGATCGCGACCAAAGACTTTCCCACCGCGGCAACGCGCCCCCGCAACTCCGTTTTATCAAACGAAAAGCTTCGCGCCCGATTCGCTGTTGAGCTTCCCTCGTGGCAATCGGCGCTCGATGAAGTGATCGCCGGACTTTAGCAGACTTTCCTTTGCGGACTTTATCTGGTCGCTCGCTCCGCGTCGCGCCCTAAGTACCGTGATTAAGTGAATCTCGTTCTTCTCCACAGCAGCGTCCCGCACAGGCCCAGCGGAACGATCGTGCCAATCATCAGCACAATCATCCACGGAATATTTACGAAAATGTGCTGCGCGCGCGTGCCCACGGCAAGCCAGATAAAGACGCCACTCGCCACGCACACAATCAGAATCTCCCACCAGCGGCGCGGGTGCTTGTTGTCCGCCAGCGGATCGTTCCCGGCCACCACCGCCGCTACATTTTCCTTATCTAATCCGTAGCGGTCGCATTCGCGATGCATCGCCGCTTTCCAGTTCTCCATCTCCGATGGCGGCGGCGCGGCCATGCTGATTGAAACAGCGCCCACGATCATAATGATCGATCCAACCGTAATCAGCAGCTTTCCGCTATTCGTCATTCCGGCAAATTCGCCGAACACGAGCGCGCCCCACGCCAGGCCCCAAAGCTGATTGGTATTGGAAAGCGGAATACCGCGCCCAATGCCAAGGTATTTCGCCGCATAATTCTGAAACAGGTCGCCGATCACCCAGCAGAATCCGCCGAGAAACGGCCAGAAAAGCATCGGACGCGCGCGATGAAGTTCAGCCAGCAGCGGCCCGGTGCCGCCATAAAAAATCCATCCCAGCAAAAACACCGTTCCCAGTTCGCCAAACGTAAAAATCGTTACAAACGACAGCGGATTCATGCCGCTGATGTAGGCCTTGCGATATGGAATGTACATCGTGCCCAGCAGAACGCCCGCGCCCAGCGCGGCAATAATGCCGATGGCCGCCTTGCCCGGCGTGCCTGCATTTTGTTGCGCCGTCGCTACTGCTAGCACCGCCGCGCCAAACACAATTGCCCCCGCGCCGCCAATCACCTTCACCCAGTCTTTCGTGCGCGAGCCGCGCAGCTCCTTGAACAGCAGGCAGCCCCAGAAGAGCCCCACCAGGCTATTCGTATTCCACAGCGGAAATGCGATCGCCAGGCCTACGTTGCGCACCGCAAAAATCGTCAGCGTATTGGCCACGGCCCACAGCATTCCGCCCACCAGCGCCCACACCATCAGGTGCGGCTTCTCGCGCAGATCGTCGAACACAAATCCCGTGCCCTTCAGCATCGTCGGAATCGTCCACCGCGCGACAAACGCGCCCATCACCATCCCCATCGAAATCAGGAACGGAGAGAAGCCCTCGTTCACTAGCTTCGTTGGCGCCTCAGCGCTGCCCAGCCAAACCGCAGCCGACAACCCGCAGAAAACGCCCAGCTTGTGCAATGAAATCCCTGTGCGCACAATCTTTTGCATTGCCGGCCGCGCCGTCGTCGTATCGCTCATCCGTTCACCTCAGCGTCATTAGCAGTGCGGTTCCCAGAATGAGCACAACGACAGGCACCCAAAGGTGCACGTCCGTCAGAATACAAATCAGCCTTGAACCCTGACTGGAGCTCAGACCTGATTTCGTCACGCCGACACCTCCGCGAGCTTCACCGGTCGGTGCTCTTCAAACGATTTCTTTGCAGCCAGCGCCATCACCACCGGCACACGGCCATCGGCGCCCGTAACAGGAGTCGGCTTTCCTTCGAGTACTGCCTCGACAAACATTTTCAGCTCCAGCGCAAAGCTCTCCGGATAGCGGTCCATGAAAAACTCCAGCGGCCGGTCACTGTAAATCGACTCGCCGGTGCTCACTACAACCTCGTTCGGAAATCGATTTTCGCTCGCGATCTTTCCTTTGGTTCCCAGAATCTCCACGCGCTGGTCGTAGCCAAACACCGCCTTGCGGCTATTATCGATCGTGCCGATCGCCCCGTTTTTAAAGCGCAGCGTCACGATCGCCATATCCAGGTCGCCAGCCTCGCCAATCTCCGGTTCGGCCAGCACACCCGCCATGGTGTACATTTCTTCCACCTCATCGCCGATCAGGTATCGCGCCATATCGAAGTCGTGAATCATCATGTCGAGAAAAATTCCGCCTGAAGTGCGAATATAAGAGATCGACGGCGGCGCGGGGTCGCGGCTGATGATGTGCATCAGGCAAGGCTGGCCGATTTCGCCCTTCGCCACTGCCTGGCGCACGCGCCTGAAGTTCGAGTCGAACCGCCTGTTGAACCCGATCTGCAATTTCACGCCAGCCTTCGCCACGGCCGCCAGCGCCATATCAATCTTGTCGAGAGTGAACGCAATCGGCTTCTCGCAGAAAATCTGCTTGCCTGCCTTCGCCGCCTGCACAATCAAATCGGCGTGAGTCCCGGTAGGCGTGCAAATCAGCACCGCCTCCACTTTTGGATCGCCGATCACTTCCTCAGCCGTTGCAACCACCTTGGGAATGCCGCATCGCGCCGCAACTGTCTCCGCGGCCTCGCGGCTCACGTCGGCGATACAGACAATCTCCGCCTCCGGCAAGCGGAACGCCAGCGTCTCCGCATGAACCCGCCCAATGCGCCCTGCCCCAATCATTCCGAAATGCAGTTTCTTCCCGCTCATTCTTTCCCCCGATGAAACAGCTTTCAACCGCCAGCTCGAGCAATTTCCAACCGCAAACCGTGTTCCGCCAGAACACGCTAAAAGCTAACGGCTGACAGCTAAAGGCTGTTCTTGCGTGAAATTCGCCTCGATCGACCGCAGATACTCCCGGCTCCGCGCCGCGCTTTCCTTTGGCGTCCCCATTCCCGGCAGTATGTCTTGCTCCACCAGTGCGTATCCTTTGTAGTCTTGCGCAGCCAGCCAGCGCAATAGGGCAGGGAAGTCGATGCACCCTTTTCCCAGCTCGGGGTAAAGGCCATTCCGCATCGCCGTAAAATAATCCCATTCCTCTTCCCGGCTGCGGCGCGCGACGTTCGGCTCCAAATCTTTCAGGTGGATATACCAGACGCGCTCCTTGAAGCGATTCAGCGCGGGAATGACATCCCCATCTTCGCCGCCCGTTCCGTGCACGTAATGTCCCGCGTCGAACACCAGCCCCAACCGGTCCGAGCTGGTCATATCCAGCAGCGTTGCAATTTCGTCAGGCGTCTCCACATACCCCGCGCAATGGTGATGAAACACCGTCCGCAGCCCGGTCTCATCGAACACCGCATGCGCAATCCGGTCAGCGCCGCTCGCAAACGTCTTCCACTCGTCCTTCGTCAATCCATCTTTCGCCGAAATGCGCCCAGCCAGCTTCGTGCGCGCTGAATCGGTGCCTGCATCATCGGCCAGCACCAGGTAAGGCGCTTGCGTTGTCGCCACGGCAGCAAGCAGCTTCGCCGTTCGCACCGCCGCCACCACACCCGCCGCATGCGTTGCCGGATTCTTCATCGCCACCGGCACATACGCGCCCAACATGACAACGCTGCGCCTGGCCAACTCTTCGCTCAGTCGCAACGCGTCTGTGGGCATGTAGCCCCAATCGCCCAACTCCGTTCCCGTGTAGCCCGTCTCCAACAGCTCATCCAGCATCTGGTTAAACGGAATCGATTGGCTTTGATCTTGGTGCTCCAGCGTGCCCCACGAGCACGGCGCATTCCCCACCAACAACTCTCTCATTCGTTCTCCTCACTTAACGCAGGCTCTCGGCCTTCAGCTTTCAGCCGTCAGATCTCTTCCTTAGCAACGCTCATGACATGTTCTCCCGCAAGCCTGCTGAAAGCTGATAGCTAATGGCTGAATGCTAGAATTTGCGGCTCCACTCCTTCGGCCACCGCTCCACCACGACCTTGGTCTGCGTGTAAAACTCCACCGCGTGTTGCGCCTGCGCGTGCAAATCGCCGAAAAAGCTTTCGCCCCATCCGCTGAACGGAAACGTCGACATTGGCGCGGCTACGCCCACGTTGATTCCCACGTTGCCCGCATTCACTTCGTAGCGAAAACGTCGCGCATTGGCGCCGTCAGTCGTAAATATGCACGCCATGTTCCCGTAGCTGCGACCGTTTACAAGCGCGATCGCCTCTTCAATCGTCTGTGCGTGGATCAGGCTCAAGACCGGCCCGAAAATCTCAGTCCGCGCCGCTTCAGAGTCTGGCGGAACATCATCGAGCACGGTCGGCATCACGAAATATCCGTCCTCATACTCGGGAACCTTCTTCCCGCGCCCATCCACAATCACGCGCGCTCCAGCCTGTTCTCCCCGGGCAATCAATCCCTCGATCCGCGTCTTGCTCTCGGCCGAAATCACCGGCCCCATCTCCACGCCCGGCGCCGCTCCGTATCCCGTCTTGCGGTTCTTCGCCGCCGCGGCAATCTGTTCCGTAAAATTCGGCCTCGCGCCGCCCACCGTGATCGCAACAGACGCCGCCAGGCAGCGCTGTCCCGCGCATCCAAATGCAGAATCTGCCAGAATCCGCGTCGTCATCTCCATGTCCGCATCCGGCATCACCACCACCGGGTTCTTCGCACCGCCCTGGCACTGCGCGCGTTTTCCGTTTGCTGCCGCCCGGCTGTAAACGTACTTCGCTGTCGCCGTAGACCCTACAAAACTCACCGCGCGAATTCCCGGATGGTCGAGAATAGCGTTCACCGTCTCGCGCCCGCCGTTCACCAGCTGCATCACGCCCGGCGGAAAGCCCGCTGCCTGAATCAGCGCAAAAAGTTTTTGCGATGTAATCGGGACCCGCTCCGACGGTTTCAGCAGAAAGCAGTTTCCCGCAGCCACCGCGTAAGGAAAAAACCAGAACGCAATCATCCCAGGAAAATTAAACGGCACAATCGCCGCCACCACGCCCAGCGGCTGCCGGATCATATGCTCATCGATGCCCGCGGCAATGTCCTCGCAGTTCGTCCCCTGCATCATCATCGGCATGCCACATGCCGTCTCCACATTCTCCACCGCGCGCACAATCTCGGCCTTGCTCTCCGTCAACGTCTTGCCGCACTCGTTAGTGATTGAGATCGCCAGCTCATCGCGATGCTGCTCCAGCAGCGTCTTCAGCCGGAACAGCGGCTGCACGCGATCCACCACTGGCGTACGTCGCCAGTCGATGAATGCGCGCTGCGCCACTTCCACCGCCGCATTCACATCCGCCGCCGGCGACAGCGGAACCTCGGCCAGAACCTCAGTCGACGCCGGGTTGATCACGTTCAGCGTTTCGCTCGCGCTCGATGTGCGCCAATCGCCTTCAATAAAATTCTGCAACCGCTCCATGTCGCCTCCCCTTGGGTCTCCCGCTCCCTTGCCGTCTGCTTCTTGTCTTCTCGTTCACTTGTTCCCTCGGTCCCTTGATCCCTGCCTCAAATGAAATGCCGTTCGCGCTTGCGCGCCTCTTCGTAGCGTGCCCTCGCCTCGCGCACGCTCTCCATCTGCGATACTTCAGCCACTGCAACGTCCCACCACGAATCGTAGCCGGGCACGCTCGCCGACGCATCCGTCTCCACCACAATCACCGTCGTCCGGTCCATCGTCTTGGCTTCTTTCAGGGCGCTCTTCAATTCGTCTAGTGTTGCAGCCTTGATGGCATGTGCGCCCAGGCTGCGCGCATTCGCCACAAAGTCCACCTTGAGCGGCTCGCCATCCAACTGGCCTGATTTTGCATCGCGCGCACGATAGCTTGTTCCGAAGCCGCCTTGCCCCAGCGACCGGCTCAGGCTTCCAATGCTCGCAAATCCGCCATTGTCCACCAGCACAAGTATGATCTTCACGCCTTCCTGTACTGATGTCACGATCTCTGTGGGCGCCATCAAATAGGTGCCGTCGCCGAGAAATACAAACACTTCGCGGCTCGGGTCCGCCATCTTCGCGCCCATCGCCCCCGGAATCTCGTACCCCATGCACGAGTAGCCGTACTCCATGTGGTACCCGTTCGGCGTGCGCGACCGCCACAACTTATGTAAGTCGCCAGGATGGCTGCCCGCCGCCGATACCAATACGTCGCGCTCACCCGCCGCCTCCCACATCGCGCAAATCACTTCGCTCTGCGCCGGCTTGCCGGGCATGCGCAAATGGAACAGCCGATCAACCTCCGCGTCCCACTTCGCCCTCAGCTCCGCGATCTCCGCCGCATACACCGCGCTCACTTTATATGAACCCATCGCCGCACTCAGTTGCTCCAGCGCCACGCGCGCAGTCGGCCACCACCGGAATCGCACCGACTTTATACGCGTCAAACTCCGCTGCATTGATGTTCACAAACTTTACATTCGGATTCTGAAATGCCGTCATCGACGCCGTCGTGAAATCCGAATATCTTGTCCCAACGCCAATCACCAAATCGGCCGCGTTCGCCAGCCGGTTCGCCGCCAGCGACCCTGTCGCCCCGAGCGCTCCCACCACCTGCGCATGGTTCCAGGCAAGCGCGCCCTTTCCCGCCTGCGTCTCCGCCACAGGAATTCCGGTCTTCGCGGCAAAATCATCGAGCGCCTGCGAGGCTTCGCTCATCAGCACGCCGCCGCCGCACACAATCAACGGCCGCTCCGCCGCGCGCAGCGCCGCGACAGCCCGCTCCAGCGACTCGCGATCCGGCTCCCCGCGCCGGATCAACCACACTCTCTTCAAAAAAAGCTCTTCGGGATAGTCGTGCGCTTCGGTCTGCACGTCCTGCGGCAGCGCCAGCGTCACCGCGCCGCAATCCGACGGCGAAGTCAGCACCCGCATCGCCTCGGGCAGGGAAGTGATTAGTTGTTCTGGTCGATAAATCCGGTCCCAGTAACGCGACACCGGCTTGAAGCAGTCGTTCACGCCAATGTCCTGCGTGCTCGGCGATTCCAACTGCTGCAGCACCGGAGCCACGTTTCGCCGCGCAAAAATGTCCCCCGGCAACAGCAGCACCGGCAGCCGGTTGATCGTCGCCAGCGCTGCGCCGGTAATCATATTTGTCGCGCCCGGCCCAATCGAAGATGTGCACGCAAACGTGCGCAGCCGGTTGCTCGCTTTAGCGAAGCCCGTAGCGATGTGCACACCCGCCTGCTCGTTGCGCACCAATATATAAGGAAAGTCTGGATTCTCCTGCAATGCCTGGCCGACCCCAGCCACGTTTCCGTGCCCGAAGATCCCCAGCATTCCGGCGAAGAACGCATGCTCGCGGCCATCCCGTTCCACATGTTGCTGCTTCAGGAACGCGATAAGCGCCTGAGCCATCGTCATGCGCCGCGTCTTCATGCCCGCTCCCCCGCGCTGTTCTCAGTTACGCCTTCTTGTTCCCTGGTTCCCTTGGTGGCTTTTTCCCTATCTTTTAACCATCGGCAGCCTTGGGTCCTTTTCCTTCCAGCCGCTCTTCACCCACGCGTAATTCGGATCGTCCGAGCAGGCCAGTGAGCGCGCCGACCCCGCCAGCGCGTTCAGATAATACACGTTGTATCCGTGCGCAGCCACCACCGGATGGTATCCCTCCGGAACCAGCACCAGTTCGCCGTCGCGCACTGTCATCGTTTCGTCAATTCGTCCGTCCGCGGTGTATACCTTCTGCATCGCGAATCCCTCGGGCCGCTCCATCCGGTAGTAATAAATCTCTTCGAGATCGACCTCACCCGGCGGATTGTGCACGTCATGCTTGTGCGGGGGAAAGCTCGACCAGTTGCCTGCGGGCGTGAATACCTCAACCACCATCAGCCTCTGCGCCAAAAACGTCGGCGGCAGCATTTGGTTGATCTGCCGCGTTGCATTCCCACCGCCTCGAATCTCAATCCCCACATGTGCCGGGGTCACCAGCCTCGCAGGATACTCTTCGTCGGCCTTGCAGTAGCAAAAAGCCAATTCGCATACCGTATCGGCGCTCACCGTAAATGTGGTTCCGATCGGCAGATAAAGCGTGTAGGGCAGTCCGTCAAAAACCGTTTCACGCTTACCAATCCCTCGCCAAATGCCCCGCGAGCTGGTCACAGAGCAAACACCGCCCAGCACCACCATGGCCATCTCTCGTGCAGCCGTCTCGCTTTTGTATTCCTGACCAACCTCCAGCCTTCGCGTCTCAAACGATAAAAACTCGTATCCAAAATCTTCAGTCCGGTTGCGGAATTTCTCCGCCCGGATAAGCAACTCACTCATCATCTCTCCTGAGGAAAAAAGTTCCAAAGCAACAGCAAATCTCCGGCCTATCCCATCACCGGATAATTCGATTTACAAAACCAAATACAGCAATTCCTGCACACGTGTGCACCTTTATAATTCTCTACAAAGCCGGCCACGCTGTCAACCGTGAAAATGTTACTTTTTGGCCCTCCTTTTTTGCCTTTTGGTTCGCCTTCTTGACCGTGAACTTTCCCCGGTGTTACGGTTTCCCTGCACACGTTTGCAAATCACGGAAGATACAGGCCTTCCGCCTACTCTATGACCAACTACAAAAGTCCGCTCCACAAAATGACCCAGACAACACCCACCTGTCTGTGGAACGACTCGGCTTCCATCGAAGATCTTACCTACTCCATCGAGCACGGCGCAGTCGGCGCCACCTGCAACCCATCCATCGCCGTCGCCGTATTGAAACAGGAACTCGCCGTCTGGCAGCCGCGCATCCTCGCGCTCGCCGCCGAGTACAACCTCAATGAAGACGATCTCTCCTGGCGCATCGTCGAAGAAATCTCCTCGAACGCCGCGCGCCTGCTCTTGCCCATCTTCGAGCGCGAAAAGGGCCGCAACGGCCGCCTCTCAATCCAAACCGATCCGCGCAATTACCGCAACAGTGACGCGATGCTCGCGCAGGCCGTCCACTTCTCGCAGCTCGCGCCCAACATGATCGTCAAAATCGCCGCCACTCAGGCCGGCATTCCCGCCATTGAAGAAGCCACTTATCGCGGCATCAGCATCAACGCCACCGTCAGCTTCACGCTCCCTCAAGCCATCGCCGTCGCCGAGGCCGTCGAGCGCGGCCTCAAGCGCCGCGAAGCCGAAAGCTTGCCGATTTTAACCATGGGTCCCGTCTGCACCCTCATGGTCGGCCGTCTCGATGACTGGCTCAAGGTCCGGCATGACAAGCACAATCTCTCCGTCGATCCCGGCTATCTTGAGTGGGCCGGTGTCGCCGTTTTCAAAAAGGCTTACAAAATCTATCGCCAGCGCGGCTACCGCCTGCGCCTGCTCTCCGCGGCCTTCCGCAATCACATGCACTGGAGCGAGCTCATTGGCGGCGACGTCGTCATCTCCCCGCCCTGCGCCTGGCAGCGCCGCTACAACGATAGCGACATTGAAGTCATTCCACGCATCGACAATCCAGTCGACCCCCGAATCGTCGACACGCTCCTCAGCAAATTTCCCGACTTCGAGCGCGCCTACTCTGAAAACGGCCTCACGCCCTCCGAGTTCGATACTTTCGGGTCAACTCGTAGAACTCTCCGCCAGTTCATCTCCGCCGTCGTCGAAATGAACTCCATCGTCCGCGACATCATCCTCCCCAACCCCGACACGGAGTAGGCCGAAAATAGAGACCGGGACGAGCCGATTGCTCGCCCTCACTCGCCACCATTTCGCTCAGGTCCAATCCAGAGGCCAAAAGAATCGCCGCGTTCGACGGCATTTAATTCCCTTTGTTTCTCGAAAACTCCGCAAACCAGTTCTGGTCGACAATCATGCTTGGCTGAGGTTCCTGTCCCACCCGCTCTACCATCAGAAAGCTCTGGCCGTTGGCGGAAATATCGAAGCTTGGTCCCGACCCCGGCCATCCAATCAAATGTTCATCCGCGAGCGAAAAAAGCGTGACCGGCGCGCCCAGGGTGAGCGTGGGCTGCGTCGTCACCTTGGCACTCATAAGCTTATCGTCGGCCACATAAAACAGCTCGTCGCCGCGATGGCTCCAGACAGGAGAAGCGCCCCCATTTCTTGAAACCTGCCAACGGCCATTGCCGTCGGGAAAATGAGTGATGTATAGGTTGCGTTGCCCGTTATCTTCGGCAACAATGGCTGCATAATGGCCATCGGGTGAAATGCGTGGGTTCCACTCCTCCGCCATCGTGGATGGTAGACACATGGGTTTCGCCGCAGCGTCCTGCACCCTCCCGCCACTGTAGGCCGCGTAACATGTGCGCGACGTTCCATCCGTCTTCGCCAGGGTATACGCAAGCAGATTTCCTTGCTGGGACAGTTGTCCCAAAATACCTGTCATCAAGGCCTGCGGCTGTCCCGAGCCATCGGAAGATACCTGCATGATCTTCTGCCCCGTGACGTCACGAGTCTCGGTAAAGAGAATGTCTTTCCCATCCGGCGTCCACATAGGCCCGCTAATACTGGCCGAGGGCCCGCCAATGCCGGCCGAGGTTTCATTTGTAGAAGACGAAAGAAGCGGAGTCATGACTCCGCTGGCCACGTCGTAAACAAAGAGATCGGCCCCACCATCTGAGTTCACCGCGATAAGGGCAACGCGTCCGCCGTCCGGCGAAAGGGCGGGGCTTATCAGGCCCTTCTGCGGCGCCCCCAACGCCCCTTCGATCTTTCCTGAACGGTTTACCCATGCCAACTGCCCCTCCGTCTGCGCCGCCGGCTTCACATAGACCAACGTCCCGTCAAGCGATACGCTCAGGTATAACCCATCCCCTGAAACCATGAAGGGCTGGCCTGTCGTTTTAAGCTCCGACAGAGAAAAAGGAACTGCCCAGATGCTTTTCACATTGTCGAGATAACGCATAAGCAGCAGGTGGCCGGTGGGACTATATCTCGCGCCCCAGGCACCCCATCCGCTCTGACTGAAGACGGTCTTTTCCTTTCCGCCTTCAAGTATCGCGACCTGGCTTTGACCGTCGAGAAGATGGACGATATACATCACGCCCCGTCCGCCCGGAAGAATGCTCAAATCGTGAAAATCCACTTCGGCCTTCGGGTCTTGCAGCCCCGACGCTTTTGCATCGCCGCCGTCGGCCGGAACTTTATACATGTCTCCGCGCTGGTATAGTAGGAGGAAGAAGAGGAGTAATTCGTCTGCAATTCGAGGACAAGTCAGCAGCGCGAGCAGTGATGGCTAGAAGGACTAGGCTGCGAGGAACCAAGATTTTCCTGGACTTGGACAGATCCTATGAAGAGCGCCAGAAGTTTAAAGAAGTGGGAAACTCGGGAAACTTGGGAAACGGGGAGTTCCCCCCCTTCACCTCCACCTCCCCCTCCTCCCACCTCCACCCCCTCCTCCCCCCTCCTCCGCAAACTCGACCCACCATCAAATCCCCCTCACATCCACATCCACATCAATATCAATATCCACATCCACATCCACATCCACATCCATATCCATACCCACATCATCCACAGCAATACCCGCAACAATACCAGCAACAATACCAGCAGTACCCTCCCAATCACATAGGTCAACATTAGTCACAATAGCCACGCTCAATGTACACATAAATAATAATAGTATAAATAAAATATTAGATCTAGTGGAAGAAAATAGAATAGATATATTAGCTATAACAAGCAATACATC
>CAVXPR010000027.1:0-19545 GCA_963763585.1 uncultured Acidobacteriaceae bacterium
ATTGGCGACGACCCAATCGTGCATGCCGTCGCGCATGACATTCGGGTTCAAAAGGTCGCGGTCGCCGACTTCCATCCAGATGCGCAGCGGCTTGGCCGGGCTGTTGGGGATCAAATGCTCATGAAATTCCCACGCGCCATGGGGAGTCTCGGCAGTTCGGCGGCCATTGCTGGTTCACATACGTGCCCGAATAGGTCAGCACGCGGTGGTACAGCTCGGGGCGATACCAGGCCATGATCAGCGCGCAGGAGCCGCCGGAGCTGCAGCCCATCGTCGCTCGGCCTTCCGGATCCTTGGTCAATTTCACCTGGCATTCCTTCTCGACCAGCGGCAGCACCTCGGTTTCGACGAACTCGGCATACCGGCCCGACATGGTGTCGTATTCCAAACCGCGCTGGCTGCCTTGAGCGTCGCCGCTGCCATTGCCGATCGAAATGGCGATCATCGCCGGCACCTTTTTCTCGGCGATGAGATTGTCCAACGCCGTGAACAGCGAGCTGATCGGGCCCGTCTGCCCCGACGATGAAGGGGGCGGCCGTGCCCGGCACGTATTGCTTGGGAACATAGACGGCGACGCGGCGCGTGTAGGGGCCGGGATGACTGGTGGTCACGATCAGCTTGGCCGGATCGGCCGGATCCACCGTGCCAAAAGTTTCGGCTCCCGCGCGATGCCGGGATAAATCTTGCTGTCCGTCGAAGTCATCGTGAGGTTATGCACCGTTCCCTGCGGCACGCCTGGCTGCACAGCCATTTCCGGCGCGGGATTGTGAGTCGGACCGATGATAAAATCTCCGTCGGCATCCACCGGCGGAACGGCGCCATCGGGCAATTCCTTCGCCGTGACAAATCCAGGCGTGTGCGGATCGCGAGCGGGGGCGTCGGCCGTTCGGCCGCGGACACGCGATCGATGCCAGCGGCCAGGCACAAACAAAACGCAATGCTCAGAAGTTTTTTGTTCATAGTATCCGGTTGGCTGCATAAGGTAGGCGCGAAACTGTCCAAGAATCATCGCTGGCATCTCTTTCCGGCGGCATCTGCCGTAGTTATGCCCGCACCACGAGTCGGCTGCAACAGCCCATCGTTGCGATCCGGTGGTACGGCGGCCCGCCGCCAATTTTCCTCACCCAATCGCTGCTTTCAATCATGGCAGTATCCGGCCAAACGCCCTCGCGCCATGTGCAATGCAGAAAAAAACGCAATGATTGCGTGCGGCTCGTCTTGTAAGACGTCTTTTACGGCTGTCGATCAACAAGTTCCGGCAATTGCAGAGGTCCAAGATCGTGCCCGCCAAAAAGCGTTCCTAGACGCTCGGCCTGATTGCGCAAACCTTGGCGTCGAACGAGGGTTTGCCGTGTACGAAAGATCTCTCGAACCTACGGGCACCGCCGGCAAGGTTCTCGGCAATCCACCCTGGTTCGTAATCAACCAACCGCTCGGTCGAGTAACCGAGGGTATCGTTGCCGAGATGCCGGCTGTCGGCATTTCCTCTTGGGCATGCGCGGATCGATGGAACGAAGAATGCGAATGCCCACGCCGATTGTCAAGCCGCGGGCCGTTGTACGCCTCTCCGCCCCGTGTGCCATCCTCGCGATTACGCTCGGCATGGGCTGCTCTGAATATCGGGCGTGCGTCCCCACCGTTTTACTTTCGCCAGGCGCAACAGTCGACCTGAATGCCACGGCAGACACCGAACGCGCACCGAATTTGAAGTTGCGAGAAAGCGCGCCAGAGAGCGATCTGCGCGCCGATAGCGCTCGATCCGAATTCCAAGCGGTAGGCAACCCCCCCCCCCCTTATTGCGTCGTTTCTTCACTCCGTCTGCTGCTACCTCCTCGCCGGAGCGCCGCCGTCGCGCGCGCCTTAATCAGCAGCTACACCCGACCCCCTCCATCCCAGCAAGCCGATGCACCAGCTCGGCGGCGGCAACATCAGCAGTACTTCTGCTCAACAAGAGCACCAGCAGAAACAAGGCGCTCCCTACTCGACCAGCAGTGGCTCACCCAGATCCCTCCAGGTGGCGACGCGATACACCGAGCATCGGCAGCAAGCAGAAATCCTCGGCTATGCACTCTCAACAAGCAGTGCCAGCGAGCCTCCTCAACATCAGCAGCACCTGTTCCAGACACCTGAGGACACAACAGAACCAATGCACAGAATCGGCGACGACGGAGAATAATCTCGGACAACGCTCTGTAGCGGTCAGGAGACGGCGCCAGCGGAGACAGGCATTCCTTTGTTCGATCAAGCAGTCGCTGCCTACCAAAACGCGCTTCAGGTACGTACCAGGACCGATCTACCGGAGGACTGGGCTGCCACAGAGAATAGTCTCGGAAATGCTTTGCTGAATGAATCAGAACGCTCCGCTGCGGATAAGGCCGCCACGTTATTCGATCGGGCGACTGGAGCCTACCAAAACGCGCTCAAGGTCTATACCAAAACTGACCTGCCTGAAGGTTGGGCCGTTATCCAATTAAATATGACGGAACTTGATCTCACGGCCGGACGTTTTTCAACCTGCCTTCAGCAGGTCGCGGTTCTGGACGGCGACGCGTTGCCCCCGCCGAGACTTATCATTCGAGACGTGATGAAGCTTGCATGCCAATGGGGCCATAAAGACCTGAGCGCAACCGCAGCGACCGAGAAAGCCCTCGCGTCGAGGCCTGCTGCACTCGAGAAGGGCTGGGATTTGACCGGAACTATCGTCTTCCTCTCGAACTCGCCTGCCTTCGCCGCCGGCCGCACGTCCTGGATCGCGCTTTTCACCAGTCTCCAGACCGCCGACGCTCCAGGCATGACCACGGCGCTGCGCCAACTCGAGCCGATTCTGCAACAATGATTTTGTTGGATGCACAACCGCATAACTCAAAAACTTCATGGCCAAATACGACGTATTCCTGAGCTACTCCCGCGCCGACACCGAGCGCATCGCCCCGTTGCGCGACGAATTGCGCCGGCTGGGCTATCGTGTCTTCTTCGATGTGCAGTCGATTGACCCCGGCGAGCAGTGGAAGCGCAGGCTGGAGCGGTCGATCGCGGCCTCACGCACGATTGTGCTCTGCTGGTCAGAGCACACGCGCGGCTCGGAGTACATCACCTTCGAGTATTCGCGCGGCGAGGCGCTGCACAAGCCCATCCTGCCATGGCTGCTGGATAAAACGCCGCTGCCGGCCATGCTTGAGGTTCAGGGCATCACCACCGCCGATCCTGCTCAAGCGGCTGCGCAACTCGAACCGGCGCTCGGTTGGCCGCTCGCGCGCAGGCAAAAACTTTGGGCCGCGCTGGGAGTGCTTGTGGCTTGCGTGGCCGGGGTTGCGGTCTGGTTCGCTCTGCGGCCGCCGCCGCCGTGGCAGTTCAGCGCGCAGGTTACCGATCGCGTGAGTGGAGTGCCGATCGTTGGAGCAGAGGTGGACGTCCAGATCGGTCAAGGCAAAATAAATTCATGCTTCACCGGCAGCGACGGGACGTGCGCGCTGCAACTACCGCAGCCGGAGCCGGAGACGGTTCACATTTTCCTGCGCAAAGATGGCTATGAACGGGACGAAGCGGTTGTGCCTTCGAGCAAGATATTCAAGACGGACATGGCGAAGCTGCCTTAGGGTCTTTGGGGCGCGAGCCATCGGCGAACGGGTCGGACTACGGCACGATCGCGGTCTTAATCTCGGACGAGCGATTCATCAACTTTTCAAAGACGCGATTCAGCTCATACAGGTGCGCGTGGCCGGTGATGAATGCGCCGGCCTGAAAGCGGCCGCCCGCGATGAGTTCCAGAGCCTTGCGGCAGATGGCTGGCGTGTGATGGAAGGTAGCGCGCAGAGTGATGTCGCTATAGTGGATGCGATTGGTGTCGAGCGTTACGTGGGTGTTGGCTGCGCAGCCGCCGAAGAAGTTGACCGTGCCTCCCTTGCGGACAAGCTCGACCGCTTCCTGCC
The DNA here is from genome assembly GCA_963763585.1 of uncultured Acidobacteriaceae bacterium. Taxonomy (GTDB): domain Bacteria; phylum Acidobacteriota; class Terriglobia; order Terriglobales; family Acidobacteriaceae; genus Telmatobacter. The sequence continues at coordinate 3,930 of CAVXPR010000027.1, forward strand.
ACGTTTCGGGAGTGCCGACGGCCTCAATGGCTACGTCAACGCCGCGATCGCCGGGAGTGAGCGCGCGGGTTTCGCGAACTGCCTTGCGGATTGTTGCAGCCTGCACAACATGCGTGGCGCCGAGTTGACGCGCTGCTTCAACCTGGCCGTCGTGCTTGACGATGGAGATGGTTTCAAAGCCTGCGAGCGCGGCGACGTGCAAAATCATGAGGCCCAGCGGACCACCGCCGATGACAGCGACAATATCGCCTTTGCGTGGACCGGAATCTTCGAGTCCATGTACGGCGCAGGCCAGCGGTTCAGTAAGGGCGGCGTGCTCTAGCGGCACATTTGCGGGAATGATGAGGGTGTTCTTCGAGACAATGCGCTCGGGAATCTTGATGAACTCGGCATACGCACCGTTGTTGAAGATCAGGTCGTCGCAAAGATTTTCTTGCCCGCGCAGGCAAAAGTAGCACAGGCCGCAAGGGGCGGAGTTGAGAGCGACGACGCGATCGCCGGGAGAAAAATCGGAGACTCCGTCGCCGGCTTCGACGACCGTGCCCGCAAGCTCGTGGCCGAAGAGCGCGGGAGGGACGATCATGCGCGCGTGATATCCGCGGCGAAAGACTTTGAGATCGGTGCCGCAAGTAAGCGCTGCGCCGACACGAACGACGAGCTCGCCGGCAGCGGCCTTGGGGATGGGAACCTGCTCGATTCGAATATCTTCGCGGCCGTGAAGGACGGCAGCGCGCATTGTCACGCGGCCGTGGAAAAGCGCGTTCTCTACAGTCTTGCGGCCATGGTGGACAACGGTCTCGACCGTCTTGCGGCCTTTTTCCACGACCGACTCGACCGTGTTCAGGCCCACCTCGACGACCGCATCGACAGTATCGAGGCCGCCCTCGACAACATTCTCGACTTTTTTGCGGCCACCTTCGACAACGGTCTTGACGGTCTTGCGGCCGTGGAGGATTGCGCCTTTAACCGTAGGAGACATCTGGCTCTCGATTTTTCCTTACTCTGCCCCGGCTCCCGGCACTGGCTCCAACATGATTTTCATTGAGCCTGGCTGGGGGTGCGAGGCGATTTCGATTGCCGCTGCCGCATCTTCAAACGGAAAGCGGTGCGAGATTAACTGGGTGAGGTCGAATCCGTTGCGGTAGCCGTCGAAGATAAGGGCCGTGACCTCGTTCATGATTGGAAATGAGGATGAGTATGAGCCGATGAGGGTCTTCTCGTCGACGCAAACTGCGGCGGGATCGAATGTGGCCTCGCCGTGTTGGGTTTGCGCAAAGAGCATGACTTTGCCGCCGGGGCGGACCGCGTCCATAGCGGTGCGGATCAGCGCGTTGCCGCCAACAGCGATGATGACCGCATCTGCGCCGCGGCCTTCAGTTTCAGCGAAGACGCGCTCGACAACATTTTCAGTTCCAGCATGGATGGGATTGGTAAGGCCGAAGCGTGCGGCGATGGCGTGGCGCTCGGCAAACAGGTCAGAAGTGAGCACGCGCGCGCCAATTCTTTTCGATAGCGCCGCGTGCATCAGGCCGATGGGGCCCTGGCCGATGACGAGGACCGTATCGTCGGGCGTGAGGTTGAGGAGCTTGATGCCCTTGAGCACGGTGTTCAGCGGCTCGACAAACGCGGCCTGCTCAAAGGGCACGCCGTCGGGGATCGGGACCACGCCGCCGTAGTTGACCACGAAATCCATCACGCGGATGTACTCCGCAAAGCCGCCGCCGGATGCCTCGAAGCCGGCCGTGGCGCCGGTCTGCTTATAGAGCGGGCACTGCGCGGGCGTGTTCTTGCGGCAGTAGTAGCATTCGCCGCACGGAACATGGTGGAAGCTCATGACGCGATCGCCGACGGCAAATTTGGTAACGCCAGCGCCGACTTCAGCGACGACGCCGGCCATCTCGTGGCCAAAGATGCGCGGCGCGGAGTGCGAGCCGCTGTGAATTTTCTTGAGATCGGTGCCGCAGACGCCGCAGGTGGCGATCTTAATGAGCAACTCGCCGGCGCCGATGCGCGGAACAGGGACCGTCTCGAGGCGCATGTCATTGACGCCGCGGTAAACGACCGCCCGCATCGTGGCGGGGATCTTTGTATCGACTTGAAATTTAGGACGCAGGATTTGGGTAGCCATGCTATTCGCCGCTGTGACCTCGTTCGTCAAGAGAAACTCGAGCAGTAACTCCGCAATGCTTTGGGAAGCCTTTCTACTATTCTCGCCCATCCGGATGAGTGAGGGCCAGTGCCAGGGACGAAGAATGGCAAAAAGAGTAAACCGGCCGAGCTCGAATTGGCCGGAGGGGGAGAGAAATCGATTGAAGTCGGGCAGGCGGTCGTTGAGGCCATCGCTCACGCCCTTGATGCAGTAAAAGGGGATGCCGCGCATGGCCGCGAGTCGCGCGACAGCGGCTGCTTCCATGTCGACGAGGGAGGCTTTGTAGGCGGAGGCGAGGCGCTGTTTTTCAGCGGCGTCGGCGACAGTGGGGCTGGTGGCGAGCCAGAGTTTGCCAGCGCCGGCGTCGCAGTTGAAGCGCTCGCCGGTTCGAACGTCGATGACGCCGGCGACATTGTGGGCGGTGCCGGGAGCGATTGCGGCGCTGAGCGCACCTGCCCAGCCGATGGAAAAAACAAGATCGATGGGTCCGCCGGCTTCGATGGCGGCGAAGGCGCGCGTAGCGGCGGACTGGCCCGCTCCGGCGCAGGCGGCGATCCATTCCTCTTCCTCCGTGCGCTGCGCCCAGAAGCGCGTGCCGTCGCGGGTGCTATGCGGCCAGTTGCGCACGAGCGGCTTGAGCTCACCGGGGAAGGCGGCGATGATGGCGACGCGGGTCATGATTTTGTTTGGGCCCCGGCTTGCGAATTGTTGGCCGGCGCGTAGCCGTTCGAGCGAAACCATTCGATTGCGGCGCGCATGGCGGGATAAACGGGCTTGATCTCGAAGCCGAGTTCCTGCTGGGCGCGCGCGCTTGAGGCGTACATTTTCTTGCGGCCCATGCGAACTTCTTCAAGTGTCGCGCGGGGCTCTTTGCCGCGAATGCGGCCGGTGATCCATTCTTCGAAGAATGCATAGGTAGCCGCGACGGCGAAGGGAATTTTGACCGTGGGCGAAGGGATGCCGGTGATAGCCGACATCTTGTCGAGGATCTGCTTGAGGGTGAGGTTTTCTCCGCCGAGAATGTAGCGCCGGCCGGGAGCGCCTTTGGTGAGCGCGATGACGTGTGCACGGGCGACCTCGGATACATCGACCAGGTTGAGGCCGGTGTCGACGTACGCAGGGAACTTGCCATTGAGAAAGTCAACGAAGATGCGGCCGGTGGGCGTGGGCTTGCGGTCGTTAGAGCCGATGGGCGTAGTCGGGTTCAGAATGATGACCTGCTGGCCGTTTTTGGCGGCGGAGATGGCCTCCTGCTCGGCGAGAAATTTGGAGCGTTTGTAATGGCCAACCATGTCGGCGAGCGAAACCGGGGTGTCTTCATTGATCACAATCCCATCTTTCCGGAAGTGCATCGTAGCGACCGACGAAGTGTAGACGAAGCGCTTGACCTGGGCTTCGCGAGCCATGCGGAGCAGCTCGCGCGTGCCATCGACGTTCGCGCGAAACATAGCAGCGGGATCGGGAATCCAGAGACGGTAATCGGCGGCTACGTGAACGACGGCGTCGCAGCCGGCGAGGGCGGACTTGAGAGACGCGGGATCGGAGAGATCGCCCACGACGGTTTCGGCCTTGATTCCTTCAAGATTGGCGAGGTTCGAGGAGTTGCGGGTGAGCAGGAGCAGATCGGCGCCCTCGGCGGCAAGGGCCTTCGCCACATGATGGCCGACAAAACCTGTTGCGCCGGTGACGAAAACTCTCATTGCACAGTTCCTGGGAGACCTTCATTCTAAATGCCCATTGTTGGTCGATGAATCGAGCGCCGTTTGCGCCCGGATCGCTCATGTCTCTGAATTGTAACTGGCCAAGACAAAAGCACTTAGCGACCACTGAGTCCCCGCTTTGTGGGATTCTCGGTACCCCTCTTAGTTGCCTAAACTGTTCGCTGAATAGAGATACATTGCGCTCCCTAGGCTGAATGCCACAATCGGCGATGAGCGCGATCAAGACCGACTTTTCCGAGGCCCGTCGACATGCGAATGAAAGCGATGCAAATGAAAGTGCTCCTTATCGGTAGTGCGGCCGCCCTTCTTGCGGCGGCTGCCGCCGCGCAGGATATTACAGGGACAATCCTGATCAAGAAGAGGCTGACGCGGCCGAGCGTTACTGCTCCAGTGTCGGTTTATCAGCGCGGCACTGCGGTGAAACTCGGCGCCGACGCGGAGCAGGATCCGATCGCGTATGAGCGGTCCCGCGTAGTTGTCTACATTGAGGGCGCGGGTCCTGCCACTCCCGATGCAACGACCCCGGGCGAGTCAACCGAGCAAGTGGAGCAGCTCGACCGCCGATTCGTTCCGGACCTGGTCGTTGTTCCGGTGGGCTCTTCTGTTTCATTTCCCAACATGGACCCGATCTTTCACAACATCTATTCACTCTCCAGGCCCAAGACATTCGATCTCGGCAGCTATGACAAAGGCGAAACGCGCCGAGTAAGTTTTCCAAAGCCCGGGATCGTGGAGGTGTACTGCCACTTGCATCCCAACATGGCCGCCACCGTCGTGATCACCCCAAACCGCTGGTACGCGCGCCCGGATCGCACGGGCCACTACCGAATTCCGGATGTGCCGCCCGGAAAATACACCGTAGTTGCATGGCACAAGTCCGCCGGGTTCTACCGCAAGTCCATCGTGATTGAGGAGGGGCACGACCAGTCTGTTGACTTCCTGATTCCGATTGATGTGGACCCGAGGCAGGACGTGCAAGCAACTCAAAATCTGAACGAAGCAGGCGGCTCACATTGACAACGCGCTTCCGCACCCGAGCATTCCTGATCTGCTTCATCCCGTTTGCGCTGCTGCTGGCCAGCAGTTTCTGGATGATTCAGCGATTCGTGCAATCGACCGTGCGCGATGGGCTGCACACTTCTCTGCGCCAGAGCCAGGTGGCCATCGCGAATATCCATACCAAGGCGGACCTGCAGAATAGCCGCTTCCTCAAGGTTGCCGGCGAAAATACGGCTTTGAAAGCCGGCATTGAGCTGCTGATTTCGCACCGGGAAAGCATTGCCGCGCGCAGTACCGTTGAGGATCAACTGCGGGAGCTGGGCGAGCGCATGGGCTTTGATTTCATGCTGGTTTCAGCGCCCGACGGCACCCCGCTTGCAGGAGTTGTTCGCGCCGCAAAGGTTCCCACCGAAGCGCGCGGGCAATTGATCCCGCTGGACATCACTCAGCTCGACCGCGACCAGAGGGGCTTCTTGCTTCTGCTGGGCCGCACTTTTCAGGTGGCTTCGGTTCCGGTTGACGAAAACGACGAGAACATCGGCCTTCTATCCGTGGGAGAGTACTTTGACTTCTCCGACCTGACGACGCAGTTGGTGTTGGTGCACAACGGCAAGGTAATTAATTCGAACCTCGCCGGTGTCTCATTTAACGAGCTTGAGCGCGCCCTGGCTGACTGCAAAGGGCGCACCGAATGCGACCTGAAGTTGAACGGAACGAATTGGATTTCGCTGCCCATGGAGACCTATAGCGGCGGATTCATGCTGCTGAGTTTTGAAAATGTTGACGAGGCCACTGCTCCAATCCAGTCGCGGCTGCATAAACTTTTCCTGACGCTGGCGATGGTTTGTGTTCTGGTAGCGTTTTTCTGCAGCGTCGGTTCGTCCAGCTCCATCGTAGAACCGCTTGCCGCGGTCGTATCCCACCTCCGCAATGCGGTGCGCACCGGCAAGCTGACCGAGTTGGAGGGCCAACCGTCCTCCATTCTCGAAATCCGGCAGCTGGCTGAGATCTACAATCGCGCCGCCGTTTCGGTTCGCTCCGCTGGCGAAAATCTCGAGGCTGCGTATCTGGAGTTTGTGGGATCGCTGGCTAACGCGCTCGACGCCCGGGACCAATACACGGCGGGCCACAGCAGCCGCGTCAGCCAGCTATCCTGCGCGACAGCCGAGGCAATGAGCCTCAACGCCGATGAAATTGAGCGGATTCGCATTGGGGCGCTCCTCCACGACGTGGGAAAGATCGGGATCGCCGACGGTGTACTGCAGAAACCCGGCCGTCTTACCGACCAAGAATTCGCGATCGTCAAGCAGCATCCGGTGATCGGACGGCGAATTCTTGAAGGCGTTCAGGGATTCGCGCCGTTTCTTGCCGCCGTAGAGCTGCACCACGAGAACTGGAACGGTACCGGATACCCGAAGGGGCAGACTGGGGAAGAAACGCCGCTCGAGGCGCGGATCATCCATGTCTCAGATGCCTACGATGCGATGACAACCGACCGCGCGTACAGACCGGGAATGAGCCACGAGAAGGCGATCTCAATCCTTATTGAAAACGCCGGAATTCAATTCGATCCTCAGATCGTTCGAGTGTTCGTGAATTTGCCGCGCGAGGTCTTGACAAAACACGCGGATGCGGCCAGGGCTCGCGACGAACTCCAGATGGCCACCGCGGTGGTGACAGGGTGAAGGCGACATTCCCCGTCGCTTTTCTGTTGTGCGTCCTTTCGGGAGCGGCTCGCGGAACCTTGCTCCACGCGCAGCAGACAGCTTCGGGGGTCGACCTGCGCGCCACGTTGACCGCGCAGGCAGTGGCCTCAAACGAATTGACAGAGGCGCCGCGATCGGGCGTTCCAATGATCCTGGGGGCGCGGGCAATTGTCTATCCCACGATCAGAATCAATGAGAACTGGTTCATCATGGGGGCCGCGCAATTCTCTACCCGGCCATATTTCTTGAGCGATCTTTCGCAGGCGGGATACGGCGCCAAAGGAACTCTGCTTCAGGGTGCGCTTTACTATTCCCATGTCTTTAATCGCGGATCGGTTCTGGTTCGCGCCGGAGAAATGTCGACGGCATTCGGATCGTTCATGCTGCGCTACGATGATGCCGACAACCCCCTGACCGATATCCCGATCGAGTACGGCTATTATTACTCGGCGGTGTCCGTTCTGGGCGTGGCGGGAGCGCAGCTGGACGCCACCACGGGCAAGTTCGACGGGCGCGCGCAATTTGCCAATTCCTCACCAGCCAACCCTCGCAGCTTGTTTGCGCGTGACCAATACGGCAACTGGGCGGCCGGCGCGGGTTACACCGTTCGCCAGGGATTCCGAATCGGAGTTTCGGCATATCGCGGCCCTTATCTCGACCGTAAGAGCTTGTTCTTTGGGCCAGGCGAAGCGAATCCGAACAGGCTGCCGGCAACCGCAGGGAGCATGGAGATAAATTGGGCGCGCAGCCATACGAGCGCACAGGGCGAGCTGCAACGGTTCGTTATGTCGTACGATGCCGCTCCGACGTTTCGAGAAACTGACGGATACGGAGAACTGAAGCAAGTGCTGAGCCCGCGATGGTATATCGCAGAGCGCGACGGAATCTCGATTGCCAATGAAGGCGGGAATGTGCTGGACCTTGAAACCGCGGCGGGTTTTCGCGCGAATCGGTTTCAGCTCATCAAGGCCGGCTACGAGTTCCGGCACTACAGCAACCCCGCGTCGCCAAGCGACAAAATATTCGCCCTGCAGTTGGTGACGACGATTCACGCCTCGGCCGGCCGCGAATAATAAAATACGCCTGAAGGATTCCGGGGAAGGCGACGGCAAAGCGCCGCGCGGCGCTCCAACAAATGTGTAATGCATTACTCCATTACTATCCAGCCGGCGATTGCCTCATTTACTTAATGCCTTTTTGCATTACCAGTAACGCTTTTTCGCCTTATCTATGAATGCATTTATACATTACTATCTTCAATGCAAAACAGCCTTATTTATTCCGGTGCAAATCTCAGACGATTTTGGCGTCAATTATTGCTCCGCTTTCATGCAGAACCGCATTACAATCGTTTTGTTGCTTGGAATTTGGGAGCATTGCGATGGCATTATTGACGGTTACGGCGCGGGGACAGGTCACTTTCCGCAAAGACGTGCTCCGGCATCTCGGCGTAAAGCCGGGCGAGAAGATCGAGCTGGAGCTGATGCCGGGCGGTACAGCATTGATTCGAGCGGCCGGCAAAACGGGCAGCATAGAGGACTTCATCGGCGTGCTTGCCGCGAAAACGCGAAAGACGGCGACGATCGGAGAGATCGTCACAGCCTCGGAGCGTGGCTGGGCGGGAATGCGATGAGAATGATCGCTGACAGCAATGTGCTGATCCGCGCGGCCGTTCGCGACCACGCGAGACAGGCTCGGGCCGCGGCTACTTTTCTCCGAGAGGCGGAGGTAATCGCGGTTTCATTGACCTGTGTTTGCGAGTTTGTCGCGGTGCTGCGCAATGTGTACAAGTTCAAACGCGAGGACATCACGGCCGCGCTCCGTGCGCTGCTTGACGCGGGCAATGTCGAGATCAATCGTCCAGCGGTCGAGGCGGGAATGGCTGTGCTGAATGCGGGCGGAGACTTTGCCGACGGCGTCATCGCATACGAGGGAAAATGGCTGGGCGGCAAGACGTTCGTCTCTTTTGATAAAAACGCCTTCCCTGTCGCCGTGGTGCTGGGAAACAAGGGGAAGCTGCTAAGCTAGCCAATTTTCTTGAACAAACCTGGAATACCGCTCCTGCGAACTCGGCGCTGTTCGAAATCCATAGCCGACAGATATCGAAGATAGAAGCAAAGTCCTATGCCTGCGATGCAGAGGATGGACAAGCCGATCTTTTCAAGGACGACCATCATATATGGGCCGCTTCGGATTCTTTCTCAGACCAAAAAGGCAACCTACTCCAGCGAATCCGGCACCAGCGCGATGTTCTTTTCGCCGGCGGCCTTCTTTTCCGTGTAGGCCTTGACCCAGTCTTCCCAATGCTTGCCGGCGGCGCGGTCTTTGCCTGAAAATTCCAGGCGCGCGATCTGGTCATAGCTGAGTTTCCGCTTGTCAGGCGCGTTGGGAGTGAAGTACTGCACAAACGAATCCGCGAGGGTTGCGCCGGTCTGGCGATTGAAGATGTAGGCTTCGATTTTTTCGCCGGACTTGAGCGTGATCGTGATGTCGCCGCGATAGTCAAAGGCCTTTTCCAGCGCGTTTTTCAGATCCTGCTCGGTTGCGAGCGAAGGAACGGAGCCCTCGAGCTGTTCATGCTCGGTGCCGGGAGCCAGCTCCAGCGCCTCGACCTGTTCCATTGTGTATTTCAGAACTTCGGCGGTCATGCGCGCGTCTCCTCGAGCTCGCGATCGGGGTGCGTAATGTTCACCAGCGACGACGGGCCGTGAGGCATTGGCTCATTGAGCAGATTAAGCGCGTGCTGATCGGGATAGAGCGAGAAGGTGCCCTTGACCATGGCGAGGAAGCCCTTGAGAGTGCCGAAGCCTTCAAGCACGGCCGACGGCTCGTAGCCGCAACTGACCATGCAGTTGGCGCATTTCGGATTTCCTGAAGCCACGCCGTACTCTTCCCACTTCGTGGTCTCCATCAGTTCCTTGAAGGTTTCTGTGTAGCCATCCTGGAGCAGATAGCAGGGGCGCTGCCAGCCGAAGATATTGAAGGCGGGCGAGCCCCAGGGCGTGCACTCGTAGTTGCGGTCGCCCATCAGAAATTCGAGAAACAGCGGCGACATATTGAACTTCCAAGACTTTTTGCGATTCGACAGGATTGCGCGGAAGAGACGACGGACGCGGGCGCGGCCCATGAAGTGTTTCTGGTCTGGCGCCTTGTCGTAGCTGTAGCCGGGGGAGAGCACCACGCCCTCGACACCCATCGCCATGACCTCGTCAAAAAAGGCTCTGACGTGATTAGGATCGGTGCCGTCAAAAAAAGTCGCGTTGGTTGTAACGCGGAAGCCGCGCTTGACGGCCTCCTTAACGCCTTCGACGGCGATGTCGTAGCCGCCTTCGCGGCAGACGGAGAAGTCATGCTCGTCGCGGCGGCCGTCGAGGTGAACAGAGAAGGTGAGATATTTTGACGGCGTGAACTCCGGCAGGCGGCGCTTCAATTCAAGAGCGTTGGTGCAGAGGTAAATGTACTTTTTGCGCGCGATGAGGCCGTTGACGATTTCGACAATCTGCGGATGCAGCAGCGGCTCGCCGCCGGGGAGGGAGACCATGGGCGCGCCGCATTCTTCAATGGCGGCAAAGCATTGCTCGGGCGTGAGCTGCTTTTTGAGGATGTGGGGCGGATACTGGACCTTGCCGCATCCGGCGCAGGCCAGGTTGCAGCGGAAGAGCGGCTCAAGCATGAGCACAAGCGGATAGCGTTTCTCTCCGGAGAAGCGCTTCTTCAGTACGTATGTCGCGACCGTCCACATCTGTGAGATTGGAACTGCCATTCTCTGTCTACCTCAGGGGCGGAAGCCCCGGTCTTGCATCAGCCTTACAGGGGCTAAAGCCCCGCTCAAATTTCGTGCCCTTTTTCGGCACGACTAAAGTCGTGCCCTGACACTTCGTGCTTCTCAAAAACAATTTCAATCCAACCAGCAAAGCCGTTCACATCGAAAAATCAAAATCATCGCATGACAATTAGACGACTTCCAGCCGGTCATCGACTCAATGCTCCGGAGTTCACGTTTCGGTTCAATGCTCCATTACCCATCGTTCCAGGACTCGCCGGTCCGGGTGTTGCCCGTTCCATGGCGCGCTTGTATGTCGTGAGCGCCATGAGCGGAAAATAATGCCGGTACATGGTGTAAGCCAGATAAAAAACCTTGGGGAATCCGGTTCCGGTAATGATTCCCTGTCGAGCAGCTCCCTCACCCATCGATTCGTCCCAGCTTCCGTCGGTAAGTTGCCGCGCGAGCAGCCAGCGCACGCCCTTGGCAACCGAATCAGAACGGTCGTCGCCGGCGGCGAGCAGCCCGAGCATTGCCCATGCAGTCTGCGAGGGCGTGCTTGGTCCAACGCCGCGCGTATCTGGATCGTCGTAGCTGCCGCAGGTTTCGCCCCAGCCGCCGTCGGAGTTCTGCACCATGCGAATCCACTCCGCGGCCTGCTGAATCTGCGGCTCCAGGTGGTCGACGCCGATGGCATCGAGGCCGCGCAGGACTAAAAACGTTCCGTAGAGATAATTCACGCCCCAGCGGCCAAACCAGCTTCCGTCCGACTCCTGTGAGTCAAAGATGAATTTGACGGCTTGCTCGACACGCTTGTCAGATCTTGTATATCCATAAACTGCGAGCATCTCGAGCATGCGGCCGGTAATATCCACGCTGGGCGGATCGAGCATAGCATTGTGATCCGCGAAGGGGATGTACTGGAAGATCATTTTGGTGTTGTCTTTGTCGAAGCTGCCCCAGCCGCCGTTGCGGCACTGCATGGCGAATTCCCACTCGATTGCACGCTGCGCAACCTGGTGCTGATAGCGCTCTCGCGGATTGTCGACCTTGCTGAGCGCGAGCAGAACCTGCGCGGTGTCGTCGGTGTCAGGATAGAACTCGTTGTTGAACTCGAAGTACCAGCCGCCCGGCTCGGTTTTGGGAACCTTGACGGCCCAGTCGCCTTTGTGGCGAACTTCTTTGGCGAGCATCCAGTCGACTGCCTTGATCATGCGCGGATCCGTGCGCGGAACGCCGGCTTCGCCCAGTGCATAAACAGCCTGCGCCGTATCCCACACAGGACTCATGCAGGGCGTCATGCGAAAGGTCGGCTCGGGCATTTCGGGCGTGGCCGGCTGCTCGATGCCCAGTTTTTCAAACTCGTCGCGGGCGCGAATAACCTGCGGATCGTCTTCAGAGTAGCCAAGGCAGCGCAGCGCAATGATGGCGTTGAGCATGGCGGGATAGATGGCGCCGAGGCCGTCGGTCATTTCGAGGCGATCGAGCATCCACTTCTCCGCGCGCTTCATCGCCAGCTTGCGCAACGGACGAATGTGAATGGCTTCAGACCAGTGCATGAGGCGGTCAAAGATCAGAAAGAAATTGCGCCAGGAGATAGGGCGTTTGCGGTCCATGCGCAGGCGCAGAATGGAGTTGGCGCGGCCGCCGACGAACAACTCGTCGATTCCCTGCTCCGGCGGAATCTTCTTGTACGGCTTTTTGGCGTACATGATAGCCAGCGGCACAAGGATCGAACGCGACCACGCGGAGATTTCGTAGATATTGAAGTAGAACCATTTGGGAAAAAGAACTATCTCCGGCGGAATGGCGGGCACGGCATCGTAGTCGTACTGGCCCAGGGCGCAAAGATACATCTTGGTAAAGGTGTTGCAGGCCGTGACGCCGCCGTGCGCGAGAACCCACTCGCGGCATTTGGCCAGGCGCGGGTCAGACGGGCCAATACCCATGAGCTTGGCCGCCGAATAACATTTGACTGAGAGGGAGACGTTGCCCGGGCCGCCGGGATAGATGCTCCAGCTGCCATCTGGATTCTGGTAGCGCATCATCTCCGCGCATGCGCGTTTGAGCCGGCCGGGATCGCCGCTTTCGAGCAAGGTGTGGAGAAAGATGTAGTCGGCTTCGAGCATCGAGTCGGCCTCGAGCTCGCTGCACCAGTAGCCGTCGGGGTGCTGCAGGGAGAAGACGAAGTCGCGCGCGCTGGTGATCGCGGATTCGACATCGGCCAGGTCCGCGTCGATTCGGCCAAAACGAGGTTGCACAAAACTGGGCTGGGCGAACTTCGAGGCTGCTCCGGGACCGGGTGCCACTGCTCGTGTTTTTGGCTGGTCATTCATCATGAATCATGCGGCAATCATGCGGTCTCGAAAATCCGAATCATCCACTGGAACACTGAGGCCTGATTTCGTATTCCGGTTTCAAAGTGCAACCTGAAGTCGCACGAGGGGTTGAGATGCACTGCCGGTTCTTTGAACAATCGATCTGTCAGCCAACGATCTGTCTGCGAACAATCTATCAACGAACGATTTTCAGCGAACGATTTTCAGCGAACCATTTTCAGCGAACCTGGACAGGCTCTGCGCCGCCCGCACTGCCAATGGCTTGCACAATCTCAGGAGGCAGGCCGAACCTAACATTCTCCGGCATCACCTCAACCTCTTCGACGTCCTCATAGCCGTTCTGGCGCAGATAACTGACCACGTCTTCAACCAGGATTTCGGGTGCCGAAGCGCCGGCAGTGACGGCGACTGTGGAAACGCCGGCGAGCCATTTGGAATCTATGGCCTGGGAGTTATCGATGAGATACCCGATCGTGCCGAGGTTGCGCGAAACCTCGACGAGACGGTTGGAATTCGAGCTGTTCGTCGATCCGACGACGAGCACAAGGTCTGCGTTGTGAGCCACGTTGCGTACGGCTACCTGGCGGTTTTCAGTGGCGTAACAGATGTCCTGCGAATGGGGCCCTACGATGTTGGGAAACTTGATCTTGAGAGCGTGAATGATGTCGCGGGCCTCGTCGAGCGAGAGGGTGGTCTGGGTAAGATAGGCCACGCGATCGGGGTTGGGAATCTCGAGCGCCTCAACCTCGGCAACGTTTGAAACCACTTGAGTTACATTGGGCGCTTCACCCAGCGTGCCCTCGATTTCGTCGTGGTCGCGATGGCCGATCAGCACCAGCGAATAGCCTTCCTTGGCAAATTTGACGGCTTCAAAGTGGACTTTGGTGACCAGCGGACAAGTGGCGTCAATCACCTTGAGATTGCGGGCTTTGCTGCGGTCGCGGACGGCCGGCGACACCCCGTGGGCGCTGTAGATGACGCGCTGGCCATCGGGAACGTCGTCGATCTCGTGGACAAAGATTGCGCCCTTATCCGCTAATTCGTTCACAACATAGCGGTTATGGACGATTTCACGGCGAACATAAATGGGAGCGCCAAAAGTCTCCAGCGCGATTTTGACAATATCGATGGCGCGCACCACGCCGGCGCAAAACCCTCGTGGTTTGAGCAATAAAACCTTCTTTTTGCCCACGGAGGCGGTGCCCGAACTGTTGTGGGGGCCGTGATGCGGAACGGATTCAACGGCAGAAGTAGTCACATCTCCAAGTATACCAATGGGCGGGGTAAAGGGACAGGAGAGAAAGGCAAGTTGAGCAGGTTCAGGCAACAGCAGCCCAGCCCGGCGATCACCATATTGGCGGGGATCGGGCGGGGAATTCCGCCGACGAGCCAGACAGAGGCAGACAGAGGCGGGTCTGGTTCGCGGTTTGGCGAGTTTGCTCCAGGAGGGCCTCTGCGAATCGAGGCCTGCGCGCGGTGGTCAGAGTAGCTCTGTATTCAGATTCGGCGGGCGGGATACTAAGCTATGAAAAAGACTTTGCTCGGAATCGCCCTTCTCTTCTGCCTCGCCGTACCCTATGCGGCGCAGGCGCAGGTCGTAGTGGTCGTCCATCGCCACCACCATCATCGCCATCACCATCATTATCCGCACATCCAATTGAATCAGTAATAGGCCAGTAATCACCTGAAAATGCCGCCGTCACTCCGCTGAGTCCCACCTCTGCCGCGATTTTTCCCCGCGAAGAAACGACAAGGATGGGGCGTGGGCGTGCGTCAGCTCGATTTCCCCGGCGAAGTTATGTTCTCAATGGCCGTGGGCTTGTGCGTACTCGGCGGCGAGCAGGATATTGTTGTCTGCCTGATCGATCTCTTGCTCAGCGGTTGCGGCGTACCCGCCTAATTCTCCATTGTTGTTTTTCTGGGCCTGGATCAGGTAGTCGTAGGCGACGAGCAGGGCTTTCTGCGCGTCCTGCATGTTGTTATAGTGCGGTGCGACTGTGATTCTTGGCGGGGGTGGCGTAACCACGACCTGCCCTACTAATACGCCTGCTGCGAAGATTGCAGAGGTAAAGATTGCGCCCGAAATCAGTTTGCTTTTTGTCATGTCAAGAATCTCCTGCGCGACTTTTACAGGAGGCGATGAAGGGCTGGCAAGGGAAAAATGCGGGAACTCTGGCGATTTTGCAGGCTTGAGCCCGGGGGATTCGCTCGCTGACGCACTTCCGACGGAGTGGGAGCCCTCGCCTTCTGCTCTCATGAGACTCGCATCGATCCAATCGCCCAATTTTCCTCATCTGGCCTTGATTTCAACTGTCGATTGGGGAGTTTTAAGCCTCACGCTCAGCGACTAGAATCATTTTTAGCCATGTCTGAATTCACTCACCTGCATTTGCATACGGAATACTCGCTGCTGGATGGCGCTTGCGATGTCTACAAGCTGGTTGACCGCGTGGCGGCGCTGGGGCAGAAGTCTGTCGCCATGACGGACCACGGAAATATCTATGGGGCGGTGCACTTTTTCGATGCGGCCAAGCAAAAGGGCGTGAAGCCGATTCTGGGCTGTGAGCTTTATGTGTGCAAAGGCGAAGATCATCGCTCGGAACTGGCGAGGAACGGAGGCGACTCCGGCAATGGGAGCCTGTCGTCGAAGGGCAAAGGAAGGACGAGCGAGTACAACCACCTGCTGGTGCTGGCACAAAACGAAGAGGGCTACCAGAACCTGATCCGGCTGACGTCGGAGGCGAGCCTGCACGGGTTTTACAGGAAGCCGCGGATCAGCAAGAAATACCTCGCGGAGAACTGCAAGGGGCTGATTGGATTTTCCGGCTGCCTGAGCGGCGAACTGTGCGAGTCGCTGATGAATGGCGAGTACGAAAAGGCCGTGGCTTCGGCAAAACAGTATCAGGACATCTTCGGCAAGGGAAATTTCTTCCTTGAAA
>CAVXPR010000028.1:0-91633 GCA_963763585.1 uncultured Acidobacteriaceae bacterium
AGTAAGACCTGTTTGAGCGTATAAAATCCCGCGCCAAATACAAAGTTGAAGTTCGATTTCGTGACGTCGAGGCCCGTCGAAACAACCTCACCCGGCAGGCGGCCCTCTACGCTGGCCACGCGATTCTGCACGTCTACGGCCGCGATATCCAGGTTGTATCCCGTCTGGAAGGTGATATCGATTTCGCAGCTGCCGTTATTCGTGCTCGTCGAGCTGATGTAGCGCATGCCCTCTACGCCGTTGATCGCCTCCTCGAGCGGAATCGTCACCGCCTTCTCGACCGTTTGCGCATCCGCTCCCACATAACTCGCCGTCACCGAAACCACCGGCGGAGCCAGATTGGGATACATTTCTACGGGCAGTGTGGGAATGCAGATGGCGCCCGCAAGAATAATCAGCAGGGCGCAAACCGTGGCAAAGACCGGGCGGCGAATGAAGAAATCTACAAACACTTATGAGCCCTCTTTCCTACGAAACCGTCGCCGGCGGTGTGTGGTGATTCTTTCTTGCCCGGGCTCTTCTATGTCTTCTGTGGCGCGGATGGTAGGCCACCTTACGCGACACTTTGCTCGTCTCGTTGCCAGACGCGTTGCGGGGGTTGTTGCGCGACGTGTTGCGCGCCTCATTGCCAGACGCCGCGCTAATCTCCGGCTGCGCCTTTTCTAAATTGCTTTGCGGTCCGCTTGCCGCGGGTCCCTGCGCGGGCGCAGCCTGCGGCGGCAGCGGCATAACCGGCATCCCGTCCACCAGGAACTGCGTTCCCGAAATAATTACGCTGTCACCTGTGTTCAATCCCGAGATGATGGAATAACTGTTCCCCACCGTGTCGCCGAGCACCACACTAGTACGGTGCGCAGCGGCCATTCCATTTTGCTTCACCACCACATACACAAAACTCTCTTCGCCCTGCCGCGTCACCGCCAGCACCGGGACCACCGCCATCGGCTTGGTGCTCCAGATCACCTTCGCCTTCACGATTTGCGCATTGCGAAGCCCCTCAGGCCCCGTCTGCACAGGAGCCTTCGCCAGAATTCCCTGCAGCGTGCTGTCAACTTCGGAAGAAACAAAATCGATGCGCGTCTTCTGCAGTAGCTTGCCGCTGTCGTCCGTCAGATCCACGGCAAGACCCTGATGCACCTCAGTGGCGCGCTCAGTTGGAATGTAGATATACGCTTCAAGATTGTTATTGTCGTCAACCGTGGTCAGAATCGTCGCCGGTGACTGGTTCTGAGAAACAAAATCACCCACGTGCACCGGAATATCGCCCACCACGCCATCGAAAGGAGCGCGAATCGAGTAGTAGCTCAGCTCTTGCTCACCGGCCTTGCGCGCCTCCACTGCCGATTGGTAGTCCGCCTTGGCGTTTTGAAAAGCCTGCTGCGCCTGTTCGTATGCGTCGCGGCTGGTCACCCCCGCGTCGAACAACTTGCGTTGCCGGTCCTCTTCAATTGTGTCGTAGTCGTTCAGCGCTTTCTTCTGCAACTCAGTCGCGCGCAATGAGTTGACCGTGGCCCGCTGTTGCTGCGCGTCGATCTCCATCAGCAGCTGGCCCGATTTCACGTGGTCGCCAGAGTGCACTCGAATGTTTATCAGTTGCCCGCTCACCTGGGGCAGCAGTTCCGTCGAGCGCCGCGACTTGATGGTGGCCACATATTCGCTGCTCTGCGCCACCGGGGCCATCGCCACCGTAACCGTCTGCACCGGCAATGCCTGTGGACCACCTGCGCCGGGCGCCGCCGTCGCCGGCTTCTTTTGGCAGCCGCTGGCCGCCAATCCCGTCAGCACCACGCAACTTATCGTATAAATGCGCTGCAATCTGCTCTGCGTCAATTTTTTCGTCCTCTGGCTAAAGTGAAACCCGCGCCCCGCCCTAAACCCAACCTCAAGCCCCACCCCTGAATGAGTTGCAACAAGCTCCCAATTCGAGTTTGCCCATTACAAATAGGCAGGCCCTCAAGCTCCCCCGCCCCTGTCGTCGCGCGACTTGGACCGCTGCCGGATCCCTATCGTCGCCGGATTCTCACCGTTGCCGGATTCGCCCGGTCGCCGATTCCGCCCGGCTGCCGGTCTCGCATTGTTACGGAATCCTGATGGTTGCAGTCTTCGCCTGCTCTATCTGATACGCGGATAAGGGCAGTTGATACAAAAAAAACAGCGCGGCGCCATGCGATACGGGCACTCATATTTGCTCGAAGCTTCATCGAGGATAGCGCACAACTTGGCCGTTCACCGGTGACGCTTCTGGTTCCAGCCCGCGCCATTGCTGCCAGCCGCGCAGACCTTTCAGGCCCCTGCCAGCCCAGCAGCACCTTCCAGATTTGCCGCGTTGCCGGTCCTTCCAATGTTGCAAGCCCTGCAGGCCTTGCAGTTCTCGCCGCTTTCCGTCGTACCCCGAGACTCAATTCCCAACAGCATTTCGGCCTTGCTTCACGCTCGCCAGCCGAATGGCCGGTAATCAAGTCACAAAAAGCCATGGCGCCGGCGCACCATCTTCTTTTGACTCTTCTTCACCGAGTTGGTAGCCTCTCAATAAGGGCACCCGCGGCCAATCTCACCT
Organism: uncultured Acidobacteriaceae bacterium; assembly: GCA_963763585.1. GTDB lineage: Bacteria > Acidobacteriota > Terriglobia > Terriglobales > Acidobacteriaceae > Telmatobacter. The sequence goes on from CAVXPR010000028.1 coordinate 2,558, forward strand.
CTGCGCTTTGCTCTCCCAGCCGTCCCCGTCGTCTAGCCCGGCCTAGGACACCGCCCTTTCACGGCGATAACACGGGTTCAAATCCCGTCGGGGACGCCAATAAGAACGCTTTCGCCTGCAAGCGATTCCAGTAGATTGAAAAGGCAAGATTTAGAGTGGTTCAATAACCTGCGCTCATCGAGTAGCTCAGACTGTCGCTGAACAGCAGATTTTGAGCCCGTTGGCGTCGCCTAATTCGCGCTGGCCTTGCTCACATGGTCGATCACCATCACATCAACCACATCCTTTTCTGGCTCCAGCCTCAACCCCAACTCGCCCTGCAACGTTGTGTCGAGGACTTGTAGAAAATCATCGAGTCCTTTCGGCTCTTCCGCCAGGTAATTCGTAAAGTCAATGGTGAAGTCCCAGCGACCGGTCAGTCCGGTCTTATCCACCACCGGCTTTTCAACTGGGCCAGACAGGAAATCAGCGAGCTCCTGCATCGTTATCGCGCGGGCCACCGTTCCCAACCTTGAATTTTGCCGGTAGGGCACCTCGTCAGGCGTCGCCTGTTTCAGTTTCGGGCCGCCTTTGGCGATTGCCAGGGCAAACGAGTGCAGCTCTTTCCTATCCGTATGGAACGCCAGCTGGAATCGCTCTGTCAGAAGTGCGCGCATCATCAGCCTCATCTGTTCGTCGTTGGCCGCGTCGTCGGCTTTGGCGACGATGTCGTAACGCTCCGAGGTCAGCAAGTTGGGCCCTGAAATCTGGCCCTTTTGCACGCCATAGGCCCACTTGATACAGGTCTCGATGGTCACATCGCGCATCCGCACGCTGTCAGAGGTAAATGTAGTTTCGCCGTCACTCTCAAACTTCACCTCCTCTGCGCTCGGGCGGATTGATGCTACGGCGAATGCCTGCGCAGAAGCCGATCTCGCCCCGCAAGTGACAACGAACAAGACCACTCCCAGAAGTATTTTCGTCCGCATCATGTTTTGCTCCCCCACGCACAAGGCCCAATAACGATACGTACCGTGAACTGCGTCGGTTCCCCCGGCTCGTATCGACCATTGCGGTCAGCGTAAAGTTGGCGCATGATTCCCAACCCGATCGCGAGGAATCGGGAAGAGAACCGCTCAGGAGTTGTACGACTGGTTATGCGATCGAGAAAACACGCGAGCCATCCCGCGTGGAAGCACTCGGGAATCGAGCGACGCCGGGGACCCGCTACTTTATTTATCCAGCGAGAAAACCACGTTGACCGACGTCTCTACTTCGATCGGCTCGTTGTTGAGCATGTACGGTCTGTACCGCCAGTTCCGCACGGCATCGACGGCAGCCTGCTGCAACATGGCCGGTCCGCTCACTACGTGCACGTCCTTGATCGTTCCGTTCTTTGAAATCGTGGCGTGCAGCAGCACGGTACCGCCCACGCGTGCGGCCTTAGCGATCGACGGATACACCGGCGGCGTTCTCAAGATCAACATTCCAGCCGCGACGCCGGACGAAACCGCAATAGGTTTGGCAGGCACAAATTTAACCGTCGGCTGTGAGCGTCCGCTCAAGACGTTCGCATTCGCGCCGCCGCCGCCCAGGCCATCCGCACCGGCCGCGTCAATGCTCATCGTAGGAGGCGCAACTTCGGCCTCTTGCTTCTCAATTTGTGTTGGCGCGTTGAGTTGATCGCCCATCATTTTCGCCTGCGACTTCGTCGGTGTCCTTGGAGCCTTCACCGAGTTATCCGCGGCACTCGGCTGACTATTCTGACTATTCGCTGCCGGCGGTTTTTCGTTAGCTGCCGCAGGCGCGCTCACTGTCGTCGGCACGCTCGCCGATGGATCCGGCGCAGGCGTCTCCACCTGTGTTTCGGTGGGCGTCGGGACTGTCTGAACAGAAGGCTTGGTAGCGTGCGTCGTCCCGTGATGGAACACCGTCATCATCAGAACCAGCGCAATCAGAACCGCGCCGGCGCTTGCGCCGCCAACGATCATCCATTTCTTATTGGATGCCTTCGGCTCTTCCTCAACTTCGATCTTCTTCGGGGAGTATAGCTTTGAAAGAGCCTCGTCGGCTTCGCGCCTCAGGGTCGCCGTGGGCTCTGGCGAGTGAACAATTTCATCAGCCTCAACTACCGCCGTCATGCCAACAGCCGCCGGAACCGCATTGGTCGCGCGGCTAACTCCCAGCCCAAGCGAAACAAGAGTAGATGGTGCGGGGCTAGCGGGAGCGGGACTCGACAAAACAGGATTCGATGAAGCCGGCCCCGAAGAAACGGGCCTGGCAGCCCGAACCGCCGGCTCGCTCGTTAACTCAGGCTCTGCAACAAGCACGGCCGACGACGACGAAGTTGCCTTAGGCTCAGCGGATCTTCCATTCGACTTTGGGGTCTTCCCGTTGGAATGTGTGGCTACCCAATTTTCCCACTCGCTGGATTGAGCAGGCTTGGACGCAGAAGACGGTTTGCCATTTCCGTTGCTGGAATCTCTTTGCTTCGTCGCAATCTCCTGCGCGGACGAAGGCGCGGACGTTGCCGAGCTCGAGCCGCGCGGCTTGTCAACCGAAGATGCCGGCGTTTCATCGCGCCGATCGGTTTTCCCAAACGGCTTCGGAGCCTCGCTGAACGAATGAGATTCTATCCACGCTTCCCATTCCTCGCGCGAGCTGAGCGTCTTGGCCGTCGGAACTGCTTCGCTCTTCCCGTTGCTCAGATCTTCTTGTTGTTTAGCGACCGCGGCCGCCGCATCGCCGTCCGCGGATTGGCCAAAGGCATTCGGAGCCTCGCTGAAAGCGCGAGCGGCTTCCCATTCGCCTGAATCTACAGCTGTAGCGGTAGCAGCGCCCTCGCCATCCCACTCGCCGAAATCTTCGGGAAGCGTATCAGGTAGCGACGGAATTAATTCTTCTGGAGATGCCATTTGCCGTCCTCACCTTTCTCGTAAACAGCGCCTTTGTAGGTGCGCGTTTCGCGCTGGCTTGTCTGGGTGGCAGCGCGCTCACCTGCTGCTTCCGCTGGTGCGGAATCTGGGTGGATCAGGTTGGTTGTTGCAAAAGTCCAGGCGGTCGGCTCTGTCGTTTCGGTCGCCGCCGAATCAATCGCCGGCGAAGCCATTGGCGCGGAATCAGCCTGAGCCAGTCCTTCCACTTCAAGCACGACCGTGGCTTGCCCCGCCGCAAATTGTTCCGTGTCCGATGGAGTAAACGACGCCGTAAGCGTGTACCGTCCCGGCGCGAGCACGTGGCCCGCGGAAGGCGTGTAGACAAATGTCCCCTCAACCGATGCCGTAGCGTTCAACTGAGCGTCGCTCAGCGCGGTGCCGTATGAAATCGCAGCGGGTGTCGCCCAGGTAATGATCGTCGGCGATTTCTCGGTCACAGTCAGAGGCACTGCGGCATGCGACGTTGTGTAATTCAGCGTGTCAATCGGAGTGAAGACCGCTGTGAGTTCATGCGCCCCCGGCTCCATGATCTCGCCCGCGGCAGGTGCGTAGGCAAAAGATCCGGGCACTCCTGCTTTGGCGTTGAGCTGGGTAGCGCCGATGGCTGTTCCGCAGGCAATCGGATCCGGTTTCCGCCAGCTGATTGCAGGGGTTGCCTTGGCAACTCTCAGTGACACGACGGCCTGCGATGACGAATAGCCCACAGCATCTTCCGGCGTGAATACCACTGACAGTCTGTGCTCTCCGGCCGCAAGCACCGCTCCCAGGCCCGGAGTGTATTCAAATTTCCCCGGCACCGACGCTGCAGCGCACAAGTGCATCGGGCCAATCTGCGTGCCATACGTAATCGGATCGGGCGTCGGCCACTGGATGACCGACGTTGCCTTGGCTACAGCCAGCGTCACGGCCGATTGTGCTGTGGCATAGTTCGCGGTATCCGCAGGAGTGAAGGTCACCGAAAGCGTATGCATTCCCGGCGGCAGCAGCTCGCCCTCCGCGGGGGAGTAGCTCAATCTTCCCGGCACCGGTGCCATCGCATTCAGTTGTGCCTTGTCCAATGCGGTGCCGTAGGTGATTCCATCTGGCGTTGGCCAGAAAATTGCCGGCGTCGCCTTGGTCACCACAATTGAAACTGCGGCCTGCAGCGGCGAGTATGCACTCGTATCTACCGGAGTGAATGTCACCCAAAGCGTGTGCGCTCCCACCGGCAGCACATAGCCGGGGTCGGGCGTGTAGACAAATGTTCCCTCAACCGATGCCGTGGCGTTCAGCTGCGCAAAGGTTAGTCTCTCTCCGTAGGTAATCGGGCCGGGTGTCGGCCATGTCACCACCGGAATCATGCGCCCATCGGCCGATTTCGAATTTGCAGTGCTCGGCGGCGTATTGTTCACAGGCTCAACTCGCGCAACAGTTATCGTGGAAACTTTGGACTCAATTTCCTTCTTCCGCTCCTTAGGAATTGGGCGTCCGGAGATCGAACTGGCCATCTCCCGGCTGATGCGTGAAATGCGCGTCTCCGGCCGGCCCGTGTCACCGTATTGCAGCGCGCGCGCAGCGTCCTGGTCATCGGGAATCTTCCACCGCACCGGCTTGCCAAGAGCCTTGGCTACCACATCTTCGTTCACCGATTCCAGAAAGCGCGATTCAAATCGGTTGATCACGATCTCCAGGTTTGGATTGCCTTCTGCGAAATACTGCGAGATCAGGCGATTTGAATTGCGCAGCTCCGAGATGCCGGTCTGGGTCACCAGATAAATCGTCGAGGCTTCCTCGATCAAAACCTTCGCCGCCACATCAATTCTTGATCCCACATCCACGATCACGTGATCGAATTCGCGCCGCGCAATTGCGATCAACTTATCGATGGCGCCCTTTGAAACTTCAACCTCGGGAACTTTCGTGGGTGCAGCAAGCACCATCACTCCTGACCGATGCTCGACCAGAAGATTCTTGAGCAAACTCGCATCCAGCCGGTCGATATTCCGTAGAGCGTCCTCCGTCGAATAGCCCGCGGAAATTCCCAAACACAGCGCTGCATCTCCTATGGGCAAAGCCAGGTCAATAAGCAGGATGCTTTGGTCGGATTTCTCGGCCAGCGCGACGGCAATATTGCAGGCGACTGTCGTTACTCCCGATCCGCCTTTGGAGCCTGCAAATACGTGCAGTCCCCCAACGGTCCTCGCTCCCGGCAGCGCCTTCTCGCGAAGCGAAGCTTCAATCCGGGTCAATGCCTCGCTCACGGCGTCGTGCTCCAGAGGCAGAAGCAGGTACTCACGCGCGCCCGCCCGCATTGCGCGGATCGCAAGTTTCGGATCTGGGTTCTCCGAATACACCACAACCGTCGCCGCACCATCGCCCGTAGCCGCGTCATTGGCGCTCATTCTCTCCACCAATTCCAGTGCGGCAGCCGGCTCACTGTCCAAATCGAGAACGACAACGTCGAACACCGACAGCAATCCGTGCAGGTTTCCAACTTCCGGCGGGTATGAATCGAACTCGCGGACATCGACCCTTTGCGTCTCGGCAAGCGCTCTGGCCACTGCCGTCCGCTTTTGCTCGTCCGGGCCGATTAATGCAATCGACAACAGCTCGGCCTCAGGCGCACCTTTGTGTCTGGTGTCGAAATTCGTTGACACTTCTGCCGATCTCACGGTTTTAGTTGCCCTTTGGGATGACGTGCTCATCGAGACGCCAACTGCCTTTCTTCTCAAATCTCAAGTCGACAGGTCCCCGAAAGCTGAACTCGCTGGTCCGTTCCCCCCTTCAACCAACAAAAACCGTGCACTTCCGGGGAGAACTTCTAATGCGAGCCTCAACTTACGACTGCCTGTAAACGAGTCGCTGTGGGTCGATAGTACTCACTTTTTGGTCTGTTTTGGAACTTAGATAACGCTAAAGTATGGTTACCGAAGTGTTTCTATCCATTACGAGCGCAGATTTCTCCAGCCTGGCTCGAGCTCTGATATTTGCCGATCCTGGGAAATAAGCCGTCCATTGCGGCTGCAAATCGCCAGAACGGACGCCCGCTTTCCAGTCGGAACTTCCTGGTAAGTCATTTATAGTGAATAAATTACAAGGAGACGCCTGCTCAACAGCAGAGCCGAAGCATCATTCCGCGCTCGTGACTCTGCGTTAGCAGCCTCCAAAGCTCGGCTCCGAGATCATTTGGCTACCGATTCAGGGATAAACCGGACGAAACCTGACCGCGCAATGCCATGACTGCGACAGATACCTCGGGATCGAGAAGAGGAGCGAGTTTGCCGGCGGATCATGCGAAGTATCTTTCGTTGCGCGGATCTCCCAACAATCAAATGACACACCCGTGACAATGCGCGATCTCACGTTGCGATAGCGTTTTTCTTGTTCTGCAAACTTTTTGCGCAACCTCGCGGCGGTCCGCCGGGATCGGCATATCCATGAACGGGACATCCAGGATCGGCACGTCGACAACCAGCAGATGAAGCTTACTTTTGAGTCCCTCTATCACCACGTATTCGTGCGCTTCCGCCGGCGCCGCATGGCTCGCTTCTTTGCAGTATTCACGCTGTCTGCCGAGACGCGAGTGTTGGATGTAGGCGGGACGGAGCAAACGTGGTCCGAGGAAAGTCCGGACAGTCCGCACTTTCCCGTCACGCTACTGAATATCCTGGATTACGGTCCGGTTCAGAACAGTCGCTTCACATCCGTAATGGGCGATGCATCCAAACTCCCATTCGGCGATCGTTCGTTTGATATTGCATTTTCCAATTCGGTCATCGAGCATGTTGGCTCGTGGCAACAGCAATGCGCGTTTGCGCAAGAAGTTCGGCGAGTGGCGCGCAGCCTCTGGATTCAAACGCCTGCCCGCTCCTTTCCAATCGAAGCGCATCTGCTCGCGCCTTACATTCAATATCTCCCCAGGAAAATCCAGCATCGCATCGCTCGATGGACCCCTCGCGGGCTCTTGCAGCCAAGCCTTGTCCACCAGATCGTCGACGAGGTTCGTCTGCTGACTCTTCGCGAAATGAAGCAGCTGTTCCCGGACTGTCGCATCTTGAAAGAGCGCGTATTGGGCGTAACGAAAAGTTACATCGCCGTGCGCAACCAGCCCGATTCTCAATCCAATCCCATCACCCGCATTTGAATCCCAACCCGCATCAAGCGCCGCCAAAAAATCCTCGCCGAAAATCGACTCTGCCAACTCGCGGATTTCGTTGCTTCCGGCGTATCGAGACTGTTATAGTCCAGCATTGGCCGTTGCAATCGCGGTTGGCGCCGTGGTTTCTCGCATTCCGCGGCCCGTGACACGGCCCATGACAAAGAGACGCAGCCGGACTGAAGAGCTGCAGGGCCCTTGAATCTTTCCCTTCGGAGCTCGGCCAGGGCGCGAAACAGCAAGTTGTTCCTGGAGTAAGTCAATTGGCGAAGCGTCCCGCGAGTCAATCTGCGAGCAAAGCGAAGCAACGCGCATTAGCGCCGGTTGTTCATCGCAAGCCCACCATGAGTGACGTGGCTCGGCTCGCTGGCGTCGGCACCATGACCGTCTCCCGAGTCTTGAGCGGCACAGTTCGCGTCTCCGCCGATACAACCCGGCGAGTTCAAACGGCAATCGAGCAACTTAAGTACCGTCCCAATGTGTTGGCGCGCGCATTTCGCGGCCAGCGCAGCCATTCCATCGGCCTGATTATTCCTTATCTTTACGATCCCTTCTTTTCCAGTTGCGCCCACGCGGTCACAACTGTAGCCAAGGAGCGCGGCTATTCCGTCATCATCACCACATCCGATGAAGATCCCGAGACGGAGTACGCCGCAGCCGACGAGATGCTGCAACGCCATGTCGATGGCGTTCTGGTAATTCCGGCCCGTGTCCGCAACTCCCGCCTCACCCGCGCGCTCTTCGGTAAGACGCCGGTTGTAGCATTCGACCGTCCCGTTTCTGACCCATCCATCGACACCGTTCTGGTGCAAAATTCCATGGGCTCGCGCCGCATCGCAGAGCACCTCATCGAGCACGGCCACAAGCACATTACGTTCATTGGGCTTAGCCGCAGCTTGTTTACCATTCACACGCGCTTTCTTGGCTATCGTCGCGCCGTTCAAGAGGCCGGACTGGAAGTTTGTCCGATCTTCGATTGCGATTCGGAGGAGATCGCCGAACAAATCCTCAAGGCCAAAATGGCGCAAGACACTCCGCCTACCGCGGTCATCACCTCGAATACTTTGGTTACGCGCTACATTCTGGGAGCCATCTCGCGCCTTGGATTGCGCGTCCCTAACGATCTCGCCTTCGCCGGGTTCGACGACTTCGACTTGGCCGAGTTCACTTCGCCGCCGCTTACCGTGGTCCGCCAGCCCGCGCAGGAAATGGGCCGCGTTGCCGCCAACCTGCTCTTCGATCGCATCGTTCGCGGTGAAACGCCGCACACCGGCAACCGCATCGTTCTCCCCGTTGAAATCGTGCTGCGGCGCTCGTGCGGCTGCAAACACCGCACCCCTGTCGTCATTCATTGAAATTGAAAACGATTTCGTCAGAAAATACGGTCCGGAAAAACAATCCAGAAACGATGTCGCAGAAAACGTCGTCGCCGGACATTTTTCCTACTGCACCGCAATCGTCTCCGTGGCCAGGTTCCAGCCGCGCAGGCCAATAGCCGGCGCCGCATTGCCCGCCGGAAACGCCACGCTCACGCTACGCTCCTCGCCCGGCAAAAGCGAGACGTAATTGTCGCTGTAGTATGCGGGCAGAATGCGTTGCCCCGTCGCCGCGTTCTCAAGCGTGAGCTTGATCATCAGCGCCGCTGCGGCTCCCGTGTTCTTGATCCGCACCGTAACCGTGCGCTCGCCATTTGCAGATGCGGCCGCGGCCGAGGTCGAAAGCCGTGCCTGCGGCAGCGAGTTCAGTTCCCGCAAGTTCGCCTCGTCAGCCGCCCACCAGTAGAAGTTGTCGCTCACTGGCGCACCGATCGCATCGCTTACTTCAAGCTTCACCAGAACCGTGTGGCCAGCAGCCAACGTTGCCAAATCAGGCTTCGACACTGAAGTACGATCGTCGCCTGCGGCCTGCACCTGATCGGTGTGATCGCTCAGCGTCTTGCCGTCCAATCCCTCAACAAGCGTGCGCACCTTAAGAGAACTAGCTCCGCCCAGATTGATCAGATCCACCGAGCCGTCCGACAAATTTAACTGCGCGTGAATCGGCTCGCACGCCTTTTGCGTTCCGTAAAAGCTCGATTGCGTGTCGTAGTCCCAGCTCAGAAAATTCCACTCCATGCTCGGCCACGAGGGTTGCGTCATCCAGATCATGCGCGCGGAATTCGGCTGCCAAAGATGCGCGGCGAATCCCTCAAAGATGGCGCGATGGCCGGCGTAATCGAGCATCTGCGCCTTCCGCTCGAAGTCCTCCAAACTCGTCGGCGCGCCAAACTCCGTCTCCATGTGCGCCATGTAAGGCTGCACCGCGCCGTTCCCGCTCTGGTGCCAATCGTGATAAGCCCACGTATCGCTGATCGGCCAACGATCGGGCTCGGGGATAAACGACTTCATGCTCTCCAGTGTCGGCACGCTGGGGATTCCCAGCTCCACGCTGAAGCCGCGATTAATTCTGTAGTAAGTATCGAGCGGCTGAAATTGATAAGGTCCGGAGTTGCGCAAATTCACCTGATTCGAGCTGCCCGTGTAATAGCGCGTGTGGTCGAGCGTGCGCACTAATTCGGCCAGCCCCGAGTTGATCGTGGGCTGCGGCACGCCTTCATTACGCCCGCACCACACCACAATCGACGGATGATGACGGTAGCGCAAAATCGCATCGCGCGCATTCGCCAAAAACAGCGCCGGGTCTTCTGCTTCCAGGTTGTAGGTTTGCGTCGATTCCCAAAAATCATTCCAAACCATCAGCCCGTATTTGTCCGCCAGCGCGTAAAAACTCTCTTCCGTATTCTGTCCCATCCAATTGCGGATCATGTTCACGTGCGCGTCGCGATGCAGCCGGAAGTACGGCTCCAGATGTTCCCTGCTTACGCGCTTCAGCATGTCGTCCATGCCCCAGTTGCCGCCGCGCGCGGCAATGCGCACGCCGTTCACTTTGATTACCAGGTCCGTTCCCGGCCATCCATTATCAACTGGACGAATCGATGGCGAATCCGCAGCCCCTGGCTCCAGCGTCTGCACCCACGCGTGCAGCATCCAGTCAGGCAGCGTCTGCCCCGGCAGCACCTGATTTGGAGTCCAGTCATAAATCTGCCGGATTCCCTGGTGCGTCCCGTCGATCAACGGCAGCGCCTCATCGTGAGTTCGGCTCGGCAGCACCTCCACGCGCCGCAAATTTCCCAGCGCATCGAAGAGCGAAAGCTCGTAGCTCACCTCTCGCATGCCAAATTCAATTTCCTTCGCCGCGCTCGTCTTCCCACCCGTCGCCAGCGAAAGTTTGAGAGTGTGCAGCGCCGGATCGCCGTAGCCATTTGGCCACCAAAGGCGCGGCTGTTGAACCTTGAGCTGTGCGAACTCCGCCGGCTCCAGCCGAACCACCGTCTCTCCCGGGGCAAGATGCACGTGCTTCGTCACCGTCACATCATCGAAGCTGGCCGTTAGCTCACCGTCAATTGCCGCGCTGCCTGCGTTCGTCAGCGGCGCTTCAATCTCAATGTCGGCCTCACTTCGATCCGGCTTCGGCAACGTCGTAATCACGTTCAAATCGCCGATATCCACTGGCCCTGTCGCCGTCAGAGTCACGTCTTGCCAGATGCCCGTGTCGCGGTCGCGAATTCCGGGAATCCAATCCCAGCCTTCTGCCGCAGAAAACGTCGGCCCATCAAGCACTTCTATCCCGCCGTTTTCACCGGGGCCGCCTCGCAGTGACTGCTCATTTGGAATTCCCGGATGCGGCGGCGGAGAAACTCGCACGGCCAGCGCATTCTCGCCACCGTTGGCAATGTCTGTCACATCGAATTTCCCGCGCAGGAATGCTCCGGTAAATCCGCCGAGTTTTTTCCCGTTCATCCAGACTTCGGCTGCGTAGTTCACGCCTTCAAAGTTGAGCGTCAGCCGACTTCCACGCGCCGCAGCGGGCGTCTTGAACTCCACGCGATACCAATAGTCCTGATGAGCCAGACTTTCGGGAATGGAAAGATTATTCAGCCCGTAATCAGGATCGGGATAAATGCCGCGATCGATCATTGTCGTCAGCACCGTGCCCGGGACCGTGGCTACCATCCAGTCTTTGTCGGCAAATCCCGCCTTTGAAATCTCTTCGCCGCTTGCCATCACCCGCGGCGCAGCCTGCAGCCTCCACCCGCCCGCGAGCTTCCACGGATCGTCGCCCGTCAACTGGCAATAAAGATCCGCCGCGCTCAACTCCTTCGCCAAAGGCTTTTCGAGCTCGCCTTTTCCGCGCGGCCATGTCGAGGGATCTTGCGGTGCGCTATATCCGGCCTGCGCGCGAGTTTGCACCGGCCAGTGCTGCGTAGCTTCCTCATACTCTGGTTTGCTAAAGTCCGGCGGCGCATCGGCAATCGCCTTCACCTGCCCAGCCGTCAAAGCAGCGCGATAAATCCCGAGCCCGGCAATCTCGCCGCCGAAGTGGCTCCCTGCAACATTCATCAGTGGCGCCGGCGCCATCTCCAGAAGCGGCGCAACGCTGCCCTGTGCCAGCTTGCTCGTCGCCACTTCGCGGCCATCGGCGTAGAGCACCACGCGATCGCCGTCGCTCACCGCGACCGCCAGATGCCATTTTGCCGCGTCGAGTTCCTGATCGCCGGCCACAAATCCAGCGGAACTTTGCGCCTTTCCCAGCCACAGGCCCAGTCGATTGTCCGCAATACCGATAAAGCGCGCATCCTCTGCCGCAGGATCGCCGATACCTGCAAGCAACGCCGTGCCTTCAATCGGAACCTGGGGCTCGAACCAGAAAGCAAGCGTCCACACAGCGCGTCCCGCGAGCAGCGGATCCTGTATCGCAGGCTGGCCTGATCCCTGACCATCCATTGCCACAGCCCAAACTCCGTCGAGCGAAGTCGATGGAGACAGCGTCTTGTTCAAGCCGGACCCATCGGCAAGAAAAACTGCATTGAATGGACCGTATGCTTCAGCCGGCGTCGTTGGCGATTGCGCCGTCAACAGCGAGGCCGAGGTCGCTGCCAGCAACGCGGCCATTCCAACCGCCAGCACCGCAGCCGCTACTCGCCGCCCTCCGCGAACAAAAAATCTGACACCGGTTTCAGAAATGAATTGGAAATGATTGGGCATGGCAAACCATCCTATCCGACCCGCGAATCGCCGTGCGAAGACTGCGATTCGAAACCCCTCAGGCCGCGCTATTGCATGAAATTGCGGCAAAGTGCCAGAAGATAACGTTATCAAATGCGGCATTGCTCAACTGTTCGGCGAGCAACATCCCGCCACGGAATTCGGCAACCATCATAGCGGCATCGGGCCAGAATTGTCGCCGGTTTTCTCCGGGAATGCTCTGATTTTTCTGAAAGATTCCAGACTTCCCGCCGTTCCGTATGGTACAAATGGTAACAATCTCATTGCCTGTGGGATCGCTCTCGTCGGATGGGGTTTGCGGTGTTCGTGATGGCTGACCTTCTGGAGAGCCGTGTGCTTGCGTTCGATGTTGGCGGCAGCCACGTCGCTTCCGCAGTGTGCTCGGGTTCAGATTTCCATCTCGGACCTGTTGCCAGCGCGCCTCACTCGACCACGCACACCTCTGATGCCTTCGTCGATCTCCTCTATGAACTGGGAACGAAGGCCCGAGCCGGCCTAAACGAGACTGACGGCCACGACCAGATCAGCGGAGCCATGCTTGCCGTTCCCGGCCCTTTCGATCTTCTGGCCGGCGTGAGCCTGATGCGTCACAAGCTGCCCTACCTTTATGGCGTCGATCTTCGCCAGGCCCTCGCCGCGCGATTCGGCTTGCAGCCCGCGCAAGTGCGCTTTCTCAACGACGCCGACGCGTATCTTCTCGGTGAAGTCGGCGCAGGAGCTGCACGCGGCTTCAGGCGCGCAATAGGTCTCACGCTGGGAACTGGAATTGGCTCGGCTTTCGCGATCGATGGAAATCTCGTGACCGAAGGGCCCGGCGTGCCCAAAGGCGGCGAAATCTGGAACCTTCCTTATCGCGGCGGAATCGTCGAGGACTTTGTTTCCTCGCGAGCCATCGTGGGAAATTACGAGCGTCGCACGGGCAAGAAGCGCGAAGTCGTTGACCTGGCAGCTGCCTCTCTTTCCGATCCGGCCGCAAAACAGGCCTTCGTCGAGTTCGGCGACCATCTTGGAATAATCATCTGCACGCTGCTCGCCGATTTTCGCGCTGAAGTGATCGTACTCGGAGGCGGAATCTCTCGATCTGCCGAATCTCTTCCTGCCGGCAGTGCAAGCCCATATCGGCGACTCGCCGATCCAGCTGCGAGTCTCGGAGCTTAAGGACAAAGCCGCGCTCGTCGGCTGCGGAGTGGCCGCCTTCCGCAAAGAAGATGGTCCGCCTGACGCCGGCAAATCGACGCCGATGCGCAGCGCCGCAGTCTAGCTCTGCTCTTCTTCTCGCCGCGCTACTTCTCAATCGTCACTACTGCACAAACGTCACGATGCTCTGCGCCGGAAGCGTGTAATTGAACTGCCCGCCCGTAACGGTGACCGCGGTTTGCGCTGCCAGGCCTGCGGCTGAGGTTGATTGATACGGCGTCAGCGATGTCACGCCGCTCCCGTTGTTCAGCACGAATCCCAAGCTCTCCGAAGTCGTATTGGCGTTGATCGCCACAATCACATAGTGCACCGGCGAGCTATTGCTGTACGCCGAAATATACACGCCAGAGACGGGCGTCGCCGTCGCCGATCACCCGCACATATCCCGGCTGGATGAACTTCGAGTACTGGCCCATCACATAGCCCATCGGCTGCACATTCCCCGCGTCGTCCACAAGTCCGCACGTGCCCGCGTTGGTTGCGCAAGTGCCGCTCGAGGCGCCGAAAAGTCCCCAATAGACATACGCGTTGTATTGCCCGGTCACCATCGAGTTGTGGATCGATTCACCATAGATCGTCATGGCCTGGGCCCAGGTGAGTGTCGTAGTGCTCAACGGACCGAACTCGGTCATCCAGATTTCCTTCGGGCTGTCTCCTGAAGGAATAGAGTAGGGTGCCGGCTGAGTCCCATAAAGGTGGCCGCCGATGATGCTGATGAGCCCTTGCGCATTCGTGTCGCCCAGAGCCGTTGCGGCATCGGTCGGGTTGAACGTATCCGACTCCGGCATAATGAGCTTCGTCGTGTACGGGTCCGACGTAATTATGGAGGCGTTGCCTGCTATCCACGTATCCATCTGCTGCGGAGTCCAAACAGAGGATTCGTAGGTAACGTTCTCCTCCGGCTCGTTCTGCATTGAGATGGCGTAGAGATGTTGAGGGCTATTCGTCGCGTTGAAGAAATGGACAAAGTCCTCAAGATAGTTGGCGTAGTCCGCATAGTGGTTTGGATCGAGATATCCGCCGCAGTAGCCGGCGCCTTCACCGCAAGTGGCGTTTAAGGACTCGTTATAGCTGGTGCCGCTAACGGTGGTTGTGGTGCCGTTGAGCTTCCACGCCGCTGGCGCTGTCCACGGCGATGCAAAGACGATGGCATTTGGATTGGCGGCGACGACCTCCGCGCCGTTTGCAGCTTCTTCCAGCCAGTTTCCGCCATCACTCGGGGAGCTGGTTTCCCACGGGTAGGGCGTGGAGGACGCCGAGCCGGTGGGATCGATGCGCACGCGCAGAATGCTGAGCCCGATGCCGCTCGTTTGGCTATAGAGGGCCGTGGCCACGGCTGACGGCATTTGTCCCAGAAACGCTGTCGAGCCGCCAAATCCGCGAATCGTTTGGTATGTCGTCCCAAAGTCCACCGTCACCTGGTTCGGGCTCGCACCCGTTGTGAAGGTCCACACGTAATTTGCGGCCAGCGCAGCGCCGGCAGAGCTCGTTGCTCCCGTCGTGATCGTCGCCGTGTACGACGTGCTGTAAGCCAGCGATGCATTCGGCGTGAATGTCGCCGTTGAAGTGCCGGTGTTATAGCCCACCAGGCCCGAGACCGCGGTATTGCCCGGCCCAGTCAGCGTAAACGTCGACGCGGTAATCGTCGACGAGTTCATCGGTATGCTGAACGTCGCCGTCAGCGCGTTGCCCACGTTCACGCCCGCAGCGCCGCTGATCGGAACGGTTGTCGTAACTGTAGGAACCGGCGCTGTCGTCGTCGTGAAGCTCCATGTAAAAGGCGCTGACAGCGCAACCCCGGTGGAGCTCATAATGCTCGTGCTAAGCGTCGCTGTGTACGTGGTGTTGTAGGCCAGATTAGCCGCCGGCGTGAACGTCGCAACCGAAGATCCGGAGTTGTAGGCAACTGTGCCTTGTATAGATGTGTTCCCTGGCCCAGTCAAGGTAAAGCTCGAGGCAGTGATCGTCGACGAATTCATCGCCTGATTGAAAGTCGCGGTCAAGGAGGCTGTGATGGCCGCAGTTGTACTCAAACTTGCTGGCGTCACCGCAGTCACCGCCAGCGGAGGCGCTGTTGCGGTCGTGAAGGACCACGAGTAATTCGCGGCCAGCGCGCCCCCTAAATAGCTTTGTACGCCGGTTGTGAGGGTCGCCGTGTAGTTCGTGTTATAGGCCAACGGCGAAATCGGTGTAAGCACTGCTGTAAAACTGTTGTCGTAGTAACCGACGTTCGCTGCCACGGCCGATCCTCCGCCTTGAGGCGTCAGCGTGAATGTCGAACCGGAGATTGTTGGCGCACTCATTGAAGCGTTAAAAGTTGCAAGAATGTTCGAATTTACTGACACGCCAGTAGCTCCGTTCGCCGGCGTGACTGAGGTAACGATCGGCGGCGGACCGACGGCGGTCGTAAAAGTCCAGGAGTAAGCTGAGGCGAGGCTGACCCCGCCGGCGGACATGACGGACGTGTCTACCGTTGCCGTATAGGTTGTGTCGTTGATAAGCGGCGCACTCGGCGTGAGGGTTGCGGTGTTGGTACCGGACGAATAACTTACGGTCGCCGTCACAGGCACCCCACCCAGTGGAGTCAGGGAAATCGTCGAAGGGTTAGTCGTCGACGCATTCATCGCCTCGCTGAACGTTGCCGTAACAGCCGTTGTGATGGCAATGCCCGTGCTCGCATTCGCTGGCGTAACGGCTGTCACAGTCGGAGCGGGTGGTGGAGCAACCGCCGCCGTTGTAAATGACCAGGTGTAATTCGAAGCCAGCGCCGTTCCCGCGGTGCTTTGCACTCCCGTTGTCAGTGTCGCAGTGTACATCGTGCTATAGGCCAGCGGAGCGCTCGGCGTGAGCGTCGCACTGAGACCACCTGCGCCCGCAACGACAGTTCCTGCAACCGCGCCTCCGCCCTGCGCCGCCAATGTGAAAGTTGATGCGGAGATGGTCGACGCGCTCGCACCAATGTTGAAGTTGGCCGTAACGGTGGACGTAATTGCAACCCCCGTGGCCCCACTTGTGGGCGTGACCGAGCTGACCGAAATCGCGGTCGTTGGGCAGTTACTGGTACAACCGCCACCACCACCGCTGCCGCCGCCGCACCCAGAAATCACCAGAGCCGCAGCCACCAGCCACCAAGCCGCACGAATCCGCATAATCAACTTCTCCTCAGGATCATTTAGACGCTGGCTCGCCCAGATTTCAGTTCGCTCTATCTCAGGCAAAACCAGGCTTGCTGCCAATCGCTTGCGAGTGGAATCGGTTTCTGACGCGAGCCCCGAACCGTCAGTCGGCACCGTCAGTCGGCGCTCTACAGCACTTCACGGGCGCGTATATCAAGGCGCTGAACGGGTAGTGTCTTCCGCAGCCCACCCATACTAAATCAATTTACTTTGCCGCGCAACGCCGGGATAAACGTCGCCACAGACAACATTGCGCCGCTTGCGCGGCGCAATGTTGGTGATCCTCGCTTCTCGTTTATTCAGTGCTATTGCACCTTCACGTTGACATAAAACGGTATCGAGACCTGGTTTTGAGTTCCATAGACCTTGATGCCGTTATTGTTTGCCGATCCGCTTCCAGGAACGATGCAATTATCGCCTGCGCCGCCCGGTTCGGAGACGCACAACGCACCCACTTCATCCGCTGTGATCGTCACCGCATAGGTTCCTGAAGGCGTAGTCAGCGCGGCTTCGGGGGTCAAAGTTGTCGTGTTGCACGCTGTAACACTGATCGCCAGCGCGCCTCCGACAACCATCAGCAGCACCATCAGCATCAGCCGGCCTTTTTCAAACGTCTTGCGCCGGAAGAATAGCCCCATCATTCCCAAGCCAAAGATTGCCGCCAGCGTGACGGAGGTAGCGCGAGCATTTTGGCTTGTGGTGGTGCCCGCCGTTACGTCGGTGTAGAAAGTCACGGTCACCTGTCCCGGCGTGCATGAGACTGAGCCGTTTGCTATCTGCGTCGTCGTTGCGCCAGTGGGGCATGGAATATCCACGGCGTTTGGCACAACCGGATCCGGGTTGGGATAGCTGAACGAACATTGTGTATGTGGCGGCAGATTGTCGCAGGTCAGTGAGACCGGGAAGTTTGTAGCGTTTAGCTGCGAGTTCAGTCCCGAAATCCCATAACCAAGAATCGAAGTGAGAGTCAGATTCATGCTTGCCGAGGATCCGCCCTGCACCGTCACCGACGGAGCAACTGTCAGTGACGCCGCATTACCGGTTTGGGTAATTTGCAGCATCGGTCCGCGCACAGACTGCAGCACCTGTGGAGTCGCCCCGGTAAGGCCGAGGAAGTTTTGATCGCCGCTGTACACCGGGTAGATGGAGTGCGTGAACAGCACTGGCGAATAACTGATGCCCTGAGGCACATACCACAAGCAGCTCGTCGGGAACGCTGCCTGCGCGCCTGTCGCTGTACCGGCGTTCTCAATGGTCAGCACTCCGGCGCCGGACGATGTCGGACATGCAACGCCCGAGTATCCGCCTGGGCTCGCGTATCCGGCCAGAACGCAGCTTGCCGCGCCGATTCCCGCTGTCGACGTTCCCGCTGGGCATGTAGTCGAGTTGTCCATCACTGTAATCGACCCTGTTGGAACGCCCGCGGCGGTGCCCACTTTCATGATGTAGCTGTATTGGAACGGCGTCTCCGATCCGTCGTACGGAACAGTGCCGCTGCCAGTCCCCGCTGGAACAAAAGGCAAGTTGATGTCCGTCGGATCAGGGAACGTGGGTGTTTTGATCCCCGTAATCGCGGACTTCGCCACGGTAACTGACAGCGTTCCCGTCGAACGGCCATAGACCCGATCGCCGCTGTAGGCCACGGTCATCGTCTGCGTCCCAGCCAATACTGGCGACAGAGTGAAACTGGCGGTACCACCAGCCAGGCTCGATGTTGCCGTCGCAGTTTGCGGAGTAATGGTCGGAATGCCCGCGTTCGCTCCCGAGCTCGGGATGATCACGATCCAGGTGGTGTAGCTCACCGTAACCGTACCCGTAGGCGCAATTCCAGCGCCGGCCTTCGGCGCCACCGTAATTGTCAGTGGCGTGTTGATTACCTGTGCCGCACTGGATCCTCCAGCAACGGTGGTAGCGGAGTTGGTTAGCGCCTGTGCGACGCCAGTGGCGTCAATAACGATTGGAATATTCACGGCATTGCCCGTGATTCCGATGGTGCTGGTTAGCGTCCCTTGCTCTCCAGCTCCTGGATCGAACGTCACGTTCACCGTGCATGTGGCGCCCGCCGCCACTGGGCTGCCGGCCTCGCAGCCGCCAGTCGCCGTATCGGCAGCTGAGTAGTCCACCGAATTGCTGCTGGTATAGCCGCTGATTGTCAGCGTGGAATTTCCAGTGTTAGTGATCGTCGCAACCGCATTTGTGGAACCCGTTAGCGTAGCGGGAGTGGACAGAGTAAGCGTCCCCGCGGTGCCCACCAGGGTGACGGCGCCGCCAGCCGCCTGAACCAGATAAATATTGTTTGTGCGATCAAGAGCGACCGACGAAGTACCGGCTACGTTGGAGGCGACCGCGGTCTCCCCGGCGGGATTCAATGCGCCGCCTACCCACGGAACGCGCGTGGTCCCGCTGGCCGACGAAATATAGATCGCGCCGGAGGGATCGACAGCTAAACCGGTTGCGCCGCTCAGATTGTTCAATAGCGTGACTGGAGTCCCCAGGCCGCCAACAAGCTCGAAAAGATTCACGCCGTCGATGACGAAGACATTTCCTGAAGCATCCGTAGCCACAGCCGAGGGCGCTGTAAAGCCGGTGGTCAGCAAGGTTTGCGCCTGTCCCAGGTTTGATGCCGTCGAGGCACCGATACCGCTAAGCTTGACGACCCGCCCATTGGTCGGATCGCTGATATACAAATGGTCCAACCCATCCGCCGCCAATTGCAGGTCCAGTTGTCCCCAGGCCACTCACCAGAGTTACCTGGCCCGCCACATTCAGGCCGGTTGTGCCGAAGGGAACTTCGTACACGCTGCCCGTGCTGCTGTCGGCGATAAAGACATCACCCGCGCCATCCACTGCGACGCCCGTAGGCATCGTCAATCCCGTACCGATGGAAACAGCCTTGGATGTGACTGTGGAACCGGGTGCATACTGGAGAACTTTGCCCTGTCCCGGATCGGCGATGTAGACATTGCCCAGTGCGTCGGTCGCCACTTGAAAAGGCGTCATCAAGCCCGAGCCGAACGTCGACTGCAGCCCGGGACTTGCCTGGATATTTGCGCCCGTTCCGATGCCGTGCAGCACCATAGACGCCAAAATATTGCCCTTCGCGTCGAGCATCTCCAGCTTGGCCGAGATATTTCCCACGGAAGTTGGGGTGAAGGACAAATTCTGCAGGCAACTCTTGCCGCTCGCATACGCCACTCCAGTGGTGCAGGTCCCTCCGGTGATTGCGAAGTCCACGGCATGCACACCATCTTCGACGATGACGAAATTTGCGGGCGTCGCCGCGCCGTTAAAGCCGAAGACAACATTCGAGCCGGCCGCCGCTGTCGTGCCCACAGTCGAAGAGCCGAACTCGGCATAACCAAATCCGACCTTGGCCACATCCGCCTGGCCGTTGGTTTGCGACTGGTTGGTAGGAACATACATCACATTGCGTGCGGAATCGATGGCCACCTGGCCCCCGGCAGGCACGCCCGAAAGCAGGATCGCTGAAGAGGTCTGCGGAGTACCGGCTGGATTCGGCACCTCGACTACGCCGGTTTGCAAATCGCTGATGTACAAGTTGCCGGCGGCATCGGTGATGACGCCCTTCACAGCAGGCAGCATCGGATCCACGCGCGGAAGAGTTGCGTCCGATGTATATGGAGTGGTTGCGCTCGCCGGGATTTCAAGTACGCCGGGGAGTCCTCCCGAATCCTCGACAAAGAAAATATTATTCTCCGGGTCCACCGCAACGGCAATCGCCCGCGCGGACAATCCCTGGGCCGGCACAGCAGTCCAATCGCCGTGTACTGGAGCAGACCATGCGCCCGTGACGGACAGATCCATTACAGCTGCGCCGAGCGAGCCGCCTTGCTCGCCGACGATCAAGTCGCTGTTGTTGCCGATGGTAACGGCCCACGGCTGAAAGTAGCCGATACCATTGCCCGATAGATCGGTGACGCCGTATTGCGCGAAAGCTTCGGGTTCGTTGTTCGATCCAGAGTTGGTGCACATCGTCGTCGTCGGGTTACTTGGCGACAGGTCGTTTGGCCCTCCATCGTTGAGGCCAGTCCAGGTTTTCGTCGTCGCGTTCCACGGGAACAACAACAGGCAGTTGTTCCAGTTGGCGCTCAAATACAGATTGTTGCCGGGATCGATGGCGATGACGGGGTTTTGGTAACCGCCACCGAGGCTCGCTGATGGCGACGTGGAACCGAGCACGATCGCCGCTCCTCCGCCCACTGGGAACTCGTACAGCCCTCCGTTGGCATAGTCCACCACAAACCAGTCTCCGGCCTGATCGATTGCCGAGTCCTCAATGGTCCCCCACCCAGTGGGGTGACTCAAGCCGGCCGCTGAACTGGCCGTCACCAGCGGCGTCCCTTGGCCGGTCGCCAGGCCAGTCAGGCACATGCTGATCAACATCAGCGTAAACGCATAGCCGGCAAACCGGCGCAGTGTGGTGAACGATGTGGTGGCCATTGCATTCCTCCAAAAAACAACTCGTAGCAACCTTCCGCGTCGGTTCAACTCCGCTCGCGAATCGAGGCTTGCCTTCTCTTTCATCTCTCCGGGAGTCGCCTCCAACTCCCGGAAAGCATCATTGATTCCAGCCAGTTTCTTCTACCTTTACTGAACGTTGACCGGCAACGTAAACATCGGGTTCGTCAGAGAGTTCTGAATCAGCGCTTCTGGATCGTAGGTGATAATTTGCACGTTATAACTTCCCGCAGGCGTCGCCACCTTTGGTGCTGGGGGCGGCGTTGAGTACCCGGCGTTGGTGCAAGCCGTCAGGCCCATGAACAAGCCGGAAAGCATCATCACAACGCAAATTGCAGCCATTGAACGGTAAAGTTTCTTGCGCCCGGCGATTAACCCAAACAGACCCAGCCCGAACATTCCAGCCAGCGCCCAGGGCGATTGCCGCGCGATCGAAGCCGTCGAGCCGCCGTTGACCGCTACGTTCGTACTGATGGTCATCACGATGGTTGACGGAACCGGGCCGCTTGCGCCCACGGCCTCTGTGCCCGTGCTCGGATTGGCGTAATTGAATGTGCACTCGGAGTACTGAGGCAACGTGGATGCCGGGCTGGTTGTCGCCAGATGAATCGGCGCATCCGATGAGTTGCACTCCAGGCTCACGTTCTCACTGAAGCCCACCAGCGGCATCAGCGTCAGAGTCACTTGAACTGGCGTCCCGGGCGTGACGGTTGTCGACCCTCCCGACACTGTGATCTGAACGCTTGGGTTGATTACATAGAAGGTTGCCACCGAAAGTGTCACGGGAGCGTAGTTCACGTCGCCGCTATATACCGCCGACAGATTGTAGACACCCAGCCCGAGATTCTGCAGCAGGAAGGTCGCAACCCCATTGCCGTTCGGCGCAATAGAACCGCCAACACCCTGAGTTGGATCGGCGGGCTGTCCATTCTGCTCAAAGGTTACGGTGCCCGAGGGCGTTCCCACCGACGAGCTGATAATCGCCGAAACGTAGACTGGCTTTGTCCAGTACACGTAGGTATTTCCAGCCCACACAGTCACCAGTCCAGGATTAGCGGCGCAAGTTCCTGACGCGGCCCCGCCCGTCAATGTCGTGTAGTTCAGGCATTGGCTGTTCGTCACCGGCACGCCGAGCGTAATTGTCGGAAGCGCCCGTGCGATTGTGAATGTGCCCTTCGCGGCAGCACCTGAGAAACACGGAGTAGCCGTGGCGCATGTGTTCTGCGTGGCGCCTGCCGTGCCGGCGCCGCTATAGTCTGCGTTGATCGTGTAGGTCCCACCAAGCAGCCCGGTGTAACTAAATGTGGCCACGCCTGCGCTGTTCAGCGTTTGCGTCTGCTTTGGCTGATTGCCTGTGGTGCTTCCTACTGAAAGCGACACGGTCCCCGTTGGCGTACCAAAGCCCTGACCGGCGGTTACGGTCACTTGGATCGTATTGCATCCGGGAAAAGTCGCGCCCGCGCATCCTGTCATAGTGACCGGGGTGACCGCGATCGTAGCCGCGGCCGCTGGCCGAAGATCCTGGATTACATTTCCCGACACCGCGATACTTACTCCCGATGTTGCATTCACCGCATTGGTGATCACCGCGATAGACGCGTTCGTCTGGCCCGCGGCCGGAGCTTGCAGCACCATGCCGAGATAGCAGGAGCCGCCCGGCGGAGTGCTCGTGGTCGAGCTGCATCCCGGCGAGTTTTGCGTCGCAGGCGCCACCGTGAAATCGGCGGCGTCGGCCCCGGAGACGAGATCGATCGTTGGGTCGTCGGAAACCGTCAGCGGCTGATTTCCAAGATTCAGAATCTGCGCGTCCACTTCAGTGGGAACGTTTGGATTGATCTCCGTAACATCGCTGAAGTTGTACGTGCCGCCTATGCCGAGCTGTGACAGGCCCGCGGTCGACCCGGAGCCATAAGATGCATAGGCATTCTGGGTGCCATCAAGCGCTACGCCCCACGGTATGGCGGGGCCGCTGCCCAAGCCGCTGGTCAACAAAATCTGGCTGTTGATATTGAGCGCGCCCGTGGTCGTGCTGTATGGAATCCAAACCAGTCCATTGGCTTCCGCCGCAAAGACTGAACCCGACGGATCCACGGCCAAACCGGTGATCGGCGCCTGGAGTCCGCTCGCTACCTTCGTCGAGCCTCCAAAGGGCAACGTTATCTCCCACAGGTTCGACCCATCCGCCACCCACACATTACCTGAAGTGTCAGTAGCAATCGCCGACGGGCCCGCGAAACCCGATCCCAGCACGATCGGCGGATAGCTTTGCGCCAGCAGCTGCGTCTGCGGATTCGGTATCTCGACGACCTGCTTCTTGGCCTCATCGGCTACAAAAACATCTCCTTCGTTATCGGTGGCAAGATTCAGATTGCCGGCGCCCAAGCCCGAAGCGATTTTTGTCTGCTGCCCCGTGGCCAGCGCGCCGTTAACAAACGGAATCGCGTAGACATTGCCGGAGTCTCCGATATAGAGATTGCCGACGCCATCAACAGCCACGCCTGTCGGCGCCGATAGGCCGCTGCCCACCACTTTGCCCGATGCCGGGCTGGTAGTGCCGGCTGGATATTTCTCGATGGCCTTCAGCGCAGAATCGGCGACATACGTGTTCCCGTAAAGATCGGACGCCACTTGCTTCGGATCGTTCAGCCCGGAAGCAATCGATTCAACCGTCGCCGATGAAACCACTGAAACTGCCGAGCCCTGCCCGACACCGCCCAGGTAAGCATTGCTCCCTGCGATGACGTCGTTGCTCGAGTCGAGCAGCTGCACTTCGCCCTCAACGGAGCCGGCCTTGTTGGTGTTCAATTGCACGTAGTACGGGCACCAGCTATATGCGCTCGTTGTCGTCATATTGGCGCTGAATGCCGGATATGAGGTGCCGGCAGTGCAAGGCTGCACTGGATTTGTCGGCGGCGGGTTATCCAGCAAAGGATTGTTCGCCACGGTCAGGAAATTTGTATTGCTCGGCGCCGCCAGTGAAATAGTCGACGGCGTGGTCGGCTTGTTGAACATGTAGTAGAGGGCTTGCGTTTGATTGACGGCGCCCGTGGCCGATGTCGCCCCGCTTGCGCCTGCGGAGATCAAGCTCGACGAAATCTGAAAAGCCGTGCTGCTCAGCCCGGTTCCCGACACATAGAAACTCATTCCGTTCAGCGCGAACAGGGGGTCGCCAGACTTCGCCGAGATAGTGACTACCGTGTTTTCAACGAAGGAATTTTTCGCGGTCAGCGTTATCGATCCACCGCCCGACGCTACTACGTAGCCCGTGATAGGCACAGAGCTCGGTCCGCCCACCGGGGAACTCCCCAGGCCAAGAGCGCCGGGCTTCCAAATCACGATCGTCGAATACAAACACGTGGCCGTCGCCGCCTGCTGAGTCGTGGTATCGCACTGCGGGCCGTTTACGCCGGCCGGTGCCCAGTTGTTGTAATAGCTCGTAGCGACCCAGAGGAATCCCCTTTTATCAACCATCGGCGGGTATCCACCATCAACCGGCGAAACCATCTGCGCATCCGCCCAAACCAACTTCGGGCTCGTCGGCGTGCCTTCATTTGGAATCTCGAAAACGCCGTCCGCTTGACCGCCGTATGAAATGTTGTTCGTGCTACCGAAATACATGTTTCCCTGCGGGTCAATGAACATGCCATTGATGCCGTTCCAGCCGCCCTGATCAACCCGTGGCAAAGCTGATTCGGCAGTTCCCGTCCCATCGCCGACGACAGTTGGAGAGCCCGCTACAATTTCTCGGATGCCATGCACATTGTTCGGATAAGCGCCCTGGTTCTCAACGAAAAACAGATTCCCTGCGTGATCCACCGCAAGCTGCGTGGCCCCAGCCTCCAGGCCCGTGGCCAAAGCGACAACCGAATTCGGCACCACGTTTCCTGCCTGATCCACCTGGTACTTGAAGATCGAACTCGTGTCGGAAGTGCACACGTAGAAAGTCACGCCATCATCGCCTACCTGGAGATCCTGGGGCGGAATCGACAGCGTCTGATTGCTGCTGTTGGTATAGGTAGGGCCCTTCCAGATGTCTGCGTTGCTGAAAGTCCATGTCCCTGACGCGGCGTTGTATGGAACCCGGCAGAATTGGACAGCAGAGCCAAAGCGATCCGTCACGTAAAGGTTGTCCCACTTGTCGAATGCGATCGCGCCGTCCCAGTACGAGCCCTTGTACTCCAGCAGCGAACAATCCGAGGCGTCTTTGTTGGACGGTTCTGGTCCAACGATCTCCGTTGGTAAAGATGCACCGGGCGCCAGATCGTAGATCACGCTGCCAGCTTGATCCAGAAAGAGGATATGGCCATAAATAGGGTCCTGCTTCATGGAATAGATCTGAATCCAGTTACCTGTGCCGCCATGGTTGAACGGAACGACTGAGCCAACCGAAACCGGAGCCGGCGCGGTAATGGGTAACTGGGCCTTGGCGGCAACACCCGGCAACACGCCGGCAAGAAGAACCAGGCTCGCGATCCGTGCAACTTTGCGAAACATGACTGTCGATTCGATGGCCATACATTCCCTCCAACAAGTTCAATCAGATATCTCTTTACCAGCGGCTTACTTACCCTCGCCGGCCGTTCCGCCGTTGCCGACCGCCTGCCAGTCCCCTTTCCGAGCGCCGCATCAGGTTCACGCTGCGGCTGCCCGGGCAGAGACCATACATTAGAACGTGAACTTCGCTTCCAGCTCCGCCAGCCTGTTGCCGACCTTGATATTCGCAGTACCGAAATCCTGATACTGCAGCATGCTTTGCGTCAGTGGCGCGCCAACCACACCGTCCTGGAAGCCGAGATTCAGGTTCGTGTTGTTGTTGTTGTTGAACGAAACCAGCGGGTGGTTAAGGAAGTTGAAAGCGCTCATCCGCAACTGCAGATCCCTTCCCTCTCCCACTGAGAAGTTCTTCAGCACCGTCACATCGTGCTCCATGAACGCCGGACCGCGAAGGTAGGGCAAGCGGTACGTCCCGTTGGTTCCGGGCTGAGGAATACCAAAGCCCAGCGGATTCACGAACTGGTGCTGATGCGAGCCACCTTTGACGCTGACACCCTTCACCAGCGTCGGCATCAGTTGCACGTCCGGCGTGCCCAGCCATATCACCGGATTCATGTTGTTTACGCAGAACGTATTGCCATTCTTGTCGGGCTGGATACCATAAACGGTCTCGCACTGCGTCTGACCTTGCTGATTTGCCTGGTTTGGATATGGAACCTGCACGGCATTTGCGAACCCGCCGTATCCGAACCCGAAGTTGTTGCCGTTTTCTGAGGCTAACGGGAATCCGCTCATGACCTGCGAGATTCCTGAGACCTGCCAGCCATTAGCGAGCTCCTTGAACATCCAGTTCCCGCCCTTGTAACGTCTGCCCAGGTCAACCAGGTAATGAATGTTGAAAACCTGCGTGCGGTCGTACGGCACCGGGTTGTAATCGTTGCGCAGGTGCACCGGATCGACGAGTTGGTTGTTATACGACGCGCCGGTCGCAAGGTTCTTCGCGAAGGTGTAGTTGGCGCCCCAAGTGACGATGCCCGAAGCCTTATCCCACTCGACCTGCGCGCTGTTGTAATTCGAGTAGAAGTCGTGCTTGAGCTCGTAGATGTGCTGGTAGAACGGGTAGGGCCGGTACAAATCGAACTCCGGCGTACCGAAAGAGCTGATGCTGCCAATAACCGGATTGCCGTATAGCGAAAGCAAATTCGTAGGGATCACCGAGTAGTTGACATTGAACAAACTGTCGTTCGCGCCGGCCATGTAGGGGTTGTTGTTCGTTGGGCAACCCGTCTCTATGCCGCAGATGATGTTGATGTCCGAGGCCGTGTTGTAATTGGCGCCGGTATAGTTTGCGCCGCCGTTGTACGACGACAAATTGACGCTCTCATTGCCCACGTAAGCAACCCACATATGTGATTTCCACGGCAGGCTTTGATCAATTCCGACATTGAATTCGTAGTAGACGGGGCGCGCAGTGTCCTTCGGAGAGATTGTGTAGACGCTGAAATCGGGAGGCAGCAGCGGCGACTGGCTGTCGATCTGGTTAAAGGTCAACGCTCCCTGCAAGAACGAAGTCTTGTAACCCTGTGCTGTGCCCGCGGCAAAGGCATAGGGCTCGAACTGCTCCTGGTTGCGATAAATACCAAAGCCGCCGCGCAGTACGGTCCTGCCTTTGCCCGAGATATCCCACGATGCTCCCACGCGGGGAGTGAAGTTGATCACCGCCGTGGAGTTGACGGAGTTCGAAACCCCGGTCTTCTGCGAAGCCCACGTAACACCCGGGAAGCCGGCGCTGGAGCAGTTGCGCGTGTAGCCGCCACATTGCTGCGTGTAAAGAGCGTCGGAGAACGTCGCCAGACCGTTGTCATGCCGGTCCGTCCAGGGGCCGAAATGCTCAAGCCGCAAGCCAAGAATCAGCGTAAGATTTTTCACCTTAAATGTATCGTTGGCGAACCCGGCCATCGTGGTGTAACGCATGTCAACCAGCGGCGTGAAGTTGCTCTGCGTAAAGGAATCGGAATACCCCTCGTACATCATCGCCGTGGGGTTATAGCAGCTTCCCAGGTATGCCGCGCCAGAGTTGCGCAGGTTGCCCGCCGGGTTGGGGTTCACGCAGCCGTTGTAAGGCGCCTGATTGGTCGCCGAATACTCGTAGTACGAGTTTCCCGGAGTGAAAGTGTATTGGCCCTGCGGATATCCAATAAAAGCGGTGCCGTTGTACGTGCCCGTCTCACCGTAGACTCCGAACTCCAGGAAGTGGTTCTTCAACTGCCAGCTCACGTTGTCTTGCAGAATCGGATCGACCTGCTTGGTGTGTACCTGGTTCTGATAGAACCCGCCAGGCATGCTCAGGTTCGGATAGCCGTTGCTGCCTCCGCTCCCCAGCGCAGGCACGGAATAGTCGCCGTTGTTTTTGTACATTCCCAGGTAGTTGAAGCCTTCCCCGCCATTTCCCGCAATGTCAAACCGGTCCACTGCCGCCGGGTCTCCCATCTTGCCCGGCCAGCTGACGAAGGACATCGCGGCGATGAATTGATTCGTTAAGCTTGTGCCAAAAAAGTGCGTATAACGCGCCGAAAGAATATTGGACACGTCTCCTGAAGTGATATCGCCGGGATAGGGCACTGAACCCGTCGGGAACTGATTGTTCACGTCCACGGGATCCTGGTCGTTTTCCCGCTGCAGGCCATAAACAAAGAACAGGTTATTGGTTGCGTTGATGTTGTATTGCAGCGTCGCCCTGAAAACACTTCCGTTCTGGTCCTGCTGAAGCTGCTTAATGTAGTTGTAGCCAAATGGGTTGGTGAATGGGTCGGCATTCGGTGCCGGAAACCAGTTCACAAGCGCCGCGCCTGCGCCGTTGATGTAGGCATTGGCATTGTTGTTTGGAACCGCGGTTCCATTCGGCAGGAAGCTGTCAACAAAGCACATGGGCTGGATGGCATTGGGGTTGGGATTGCCGTCGGGACGCGAGCCGCAGAGCTCGGAATTGAGCGAGGCAGCGCTGAAATCGCCCTGACGCTCTGCCGCGGTCGGCACCCAGGCAGAGATTGCCTGCTGATCGGCCTCGAATATCTGGTTGTAATACTCATACCCCGCAAAGAAGAACAGCTTGTCCCTGTTGCGATTGAAACTTCCCAACGGAAGTAGAAGCGGGCCGCCAAAATTTCCGCCGGGATAAAAGTACTGCTCGTTCGGGCGGGACTGCCTGAGGTAGTTGTCGTACCAATCGTTGGAGTTCAAAATCGCATTGCGCGCCACCATATAAGCCGCGCCATGAAACGAGGCGCCACCCGTCTTCGTTGAAGAGCTCAGGACCGCTGGCCCCTTGGCATACTGCGCACCGTACGACGAACTTGTCGCCTTCAACTCCGAGACCATCTCGATATTGGTTTCCTGCACCGATCCGGAGTTGGTCGAGATATTGGTTAGCGAAACGCCGTCACTCAAAATGGCGATGCCCGTCGTGCCGGCGCCGTTTGCGCTATAAGCTCCAGTGGGACCGCTCAGGCCCTGCACCGCGGTATTGAATCCTGGACGGTTGAACAGGCCCTGATCGCCGGTAGACATCGCATATCCGGGCAACATCTTTACCAGTTCGCCGGCGTCGCGGCCCACGATACTCAGGGTGTTGAGATCTTTGGCAGTAATGATGTCGCTGCGCTCGCCCGTATCGAGTTGGGCCAGATTGGAATCCACCTGCGCTTCCACCGTGACTGCCGTCGCCGCGGTGCCGACCTTCAGCCTGATATCGGTCTTGCTTAACTGGTCACCGCCGCGGACGGGAAACGGCTGCGATTGCCAGGAGTCGAAGTTATCCGCTGTCACCGTGATTTGGTAACTAAGGTCGGGGGGCACGCCCGCAAAAGCAAAAGCGCCGTCGCTGTTGCTCGTCGTGCTGCGCTTCACTCCGCTCGCCAGGTCGGCCAATATAACAGTGGCTTTTGGAATTACCGCGCCTGTCGTATCCGCCACAACGCCAGTCACGTTTCCTGTCGCTTGCCCATGCAGCGCCGTTTGAGCCAGCAGCAGCAGTGCGGTTAGCATCACCAGCAACGAGGCAGTCGGCCTGTTCCCTGAAAAGAACTTCATAGTAGTCCCCCCGTCGGCTACATTCCTTTTTGACTTTGACAGTTGGTTCCCGGTCCCCATACCACGCCTAAGTTATTGCGCACCCCAACTATGCATGCAAGCGCCACTTAAGCCTTTGGGTATTGGGACGCAGATTCTCGTTCTACTTTGATGACAGGGAATTCTGAAGCTTATGGTTAGAGTCTGTCAAGCGAATTCTTTCCGGGTTTTTCAATAATGGGATCGGTACCGCAGGTTTACCAGTCTATGCGCCTTCTCGGGCCTTTGCGTGGTGTGCTTTCGGCCCTTGCGCCGCGACTCCTCGGCCCATTAAAACCGCGAGCATCTCTACATTTGAGGGTATTCCGGCGATTGTGATTCCAATGGGACTACGCCGTCACGCGCGATTCATCGCGCAATGTCACTGGATTGTCACGCGCCCGCCAAAGTGCTGAAATCGCTCGCCTCGCGATTGAAAAATCGCTTCACTTCATGTGCATATTTTCCCGGCGAACATTCACCCGGAAAAGCCATTCGCCACCCGCGTCTCAGGATTTCAGCACGCCATCTTCGCCCGCGCATGCCGCATCAACGCCTCCACCGAAAGATTGACAGGCCTTCTTGCGCGGCCGATCGTGTTCATCATCAAGACTCGCTGCGAGAGCGCTCACACGCCGATTACGCGACATGGCGCTTTCCCTATGCATCGCGCCACAATTCGTTAGCCCTGATTTCGATATCATGAAATGCCCTGCGCGAGCCCTGCTCCAACCCCGCTCCAGCGTCGATCAATGTCTGCTTAGATGGCCGCCGCGGTCATGGCTAAAGGAGGCCCTGTGCCCCTCGGAAATCGCTCACTCGTGCGCCCAATTCGCTTGCCACAAGCCCGGAATCGTTCTCCGCCTCGTCCTTAATCCGGCACCACGAAAAGCGTGATGGATTGCGCCGGGAACGTGTAACTGCTGATCGTGCTCGTCGTCCCGCTTGCCACCGGCGGCGTCACGCTCACACTTGTTTGCTGCACGATCGCGTTCAGGTCGGCGTTGCTGTACTGGTAGACCTGCGCCGTAGTTCCATTCGCTGCGGTGAGATTCAGCAAGCTGATCGTCGACGTCAGCGGGCCATAGGTCTTGTTGATCACCATCACGGTAATCGCGCTGTCAGATGTTCTCTGTCCGCCGTAAACCGACAGCTGGCCTTCCCCGTCGCCGCTCGATCCCGTGCTCGTCGCATACAGGTACGTGTTCCCAAAAGTCGAATCGTTTCCGTCGTAGTTGCGGTACATGGCGAAGGCGTAGTTACCGGGGCCTTGCTGGTTGTAGTTCGTCGTCGGCCAGAACGCGCCCATGCCCAGGCCCTGCCGTCCGAAGATGCCCAGAATGTCCGCCTGAGCCAGCGCGCCGTTAATCGACTCCAGGCCGCCAAAGTTGTATTCGTCGATCGCCGTCTTCGTGCCGGGGTAGTCGTTCGCCACCCATGTCTGCAGCATGGGAATCAATTGCGGTGCCTGCGCCGGTGGGTTGCACTTAGTCGTGTAGTTCGCATCGGTGATGTAGTTTGGCTGCGGTTCATTTGGATCGGTGTAGCTTGGATCCCAGAAGACCCGCGTCGCGTTCACCCGCGCCTCCTGCTCTTGTGTGTCCCCGGCGGTCGTAAAAGCCACTGAGGTTCCACTGCCGGCAGGGTAGTCCGGCGCAAAATACCCGTGAATGTCAACGTAATCGAGCAGCCGCACGCCATACTGCTGCGAATAGCTTTTGAACTGCTGCATGTAGTACTCAATCATCGGAATGCCGCCGTGAGCCTCGCGGTCGATAGGCGCACTCCACGGTTGGTAGCACGGGGAGCCGGTGTCCCACCCATTCTCAATGTCTTTCTTTGAGTAGAAATATGCTTCCCAGTAGTCGATCACGGGACCGCTCACCAGAGCCGTCGGATCGGCGGTCTTGATCGCCAACGCAGTCCCGATGCCGTTGTTCGTCACTTCGTCGTAGGTAAACGCAACCGGATGCACGTCGCGATGCACCGCATCCCACCACGTCGGCTCATTATCCAAATCCCATACGGCCACGCCCTTCCCGCTCGCGCCATTGCCAAGGCTTGAATTCGTCGCTATCGAATTCGCCCAGCCGCCAGGCCAAGTCCCATCCGCCCATGTTGTTGTCACCGAGCCGGGATTCGGAACCGTGCTGGCCGTGGGAGTCGCCGAGGGGTCCGCAATGTTGGGCGGCGGCTCAGAAAGGCTCGTGATATTCGGAATCTGCGTGCCAGTGGTGCCGTTGCTGCCGTTTAGATCCACGCCGCTGGTCAGTACCCCGTTTCCGCAGCCGCTCTCGAACGACTGCTGGCCGGGGAACTGCGTTTGCGTAAAGCTGCATGCGTATTGCGTATTGTTTGACACCCATCCGAGAACCGGCACCGTACCCAGCGCCGCTGAGCCTGCAGCGTCCGTCGACTGCACGAACTGCGTGAAATTGGTGCTCCCCGTCGCGTTCGGAAACTGCCCTCCTCCACCGCTGAAGTTCTCGAAATAATAGTCGCTGGCAGAGTTAGTCATGTTGAGTTGGTAGTTGTACCGCGAAGTATCGTCGCCGCCCCAGCGCACAATGCCCGGATTGGCAATCTTCTCCGACGCTGAATCCAGAACGTATCCATTCATCCCATAAACGTACGGGCTGATCGTGTGCGGATTCTCGCTCGGCGTACTGGGAGTATTCACGTCCACGGCCAGCGCCGGACCTGTCGCCGTCGTCGGCGCGCTCAATGTCACCGTCGCGCTGCCACTAATATTCGTGAATCCGGTCATGGTGCTGGTGGCCGTAACGGTCACCGATGCCGGCGCCGGATAAGGCGTGTTGTAAAGGCCATTCGCGTTAATCGTGCCGCCACTCAAACTCCCACACGAAGGGCAACTCAGCGACCACGTCACGCCAGTGCTGTAGGTTCCGTTCCCGTGCACCGTCGCAGTGAATTGCTGCTGCGTGCCGATCGTTGCCGTGCTCGGCGTCACTGTAATCGAAGTAATTCCAGCCTGGTTGTAATTCGCCGTCACGGTCGTGTTGCCGCTCATCGTCACGTTGCAATTGATTCCGCCTGCCCCGCTCGTCGACGCGCATCCGCTCCATGACACAAAGGAATAAGTGTTGTCGCTGAGCGGCGCGCTCAGTGTCACCTGCGCGCCTGAGTTGTAAACGCGCGTAAAAGGCGTCGCTCCCGCGCCTGCGCCGTTGTTGTCGGCAGGAGAGACAGGCGAGATCAAGATGCCGCTCGCGGGAGCCACGGAATCCACCGTCAGTGTGTATGCCACGCCCGAATTCACCGTCACTTGCACGGTTCCGCTCGCGCTTTTGTAAGAAGGCGAACTCGTCGAGTCGGGAGTGTAGCTGCCGGTCAGCGTATCCGTCCCCGTCGTCAGCGAGCTGGCTGGAATGTTGATCTGTGCGCTTCCGTTCGTAAGCGTTGTCGCCGAAGACGTGTAGCCGCCGCCGCTCAGCGTCACCGAGCCAGTCGGCGTGGTTGTTCCTGCGCCGCCGCTAACCGTGACCATCACGGAAAGCGGGCTTGTGACGGAAATGCTCGACGAGCCCGGAGTCACCGTAACCGTCGGAGCAGCCGTGTTCACCGTTACGCTCACCGAGCCTGCAACCGTGTTGTAGTCTGTCGTGTCGCTAGGCGTAAACGTCAGGCTTTCGCTCGGTGTCCCACCACTAGGCAATGTCGTTGGCGTAGTCCACGTAAACGCGCCGCCCACAGACGCAGTGCCCCCGCTCAACGCTGACGATGCCAGTGTCTGCCCGTAGGTGATTGCGCTAGCCGTCGGCCACGCTGATACCGTCGGCGTTGCCTTGTTCACCGTCACGTTCACTTGGCCTGGCACCGTGTTGTAGTCGGCCGCGTCCGTCGCGGTAAAGGTCGCGCCCTGGCTGCTTGTCCCGGTTGCTGGCGTCGTTGTCGCTGTCGTCCAGGAGAAAGTCCCGCTTACCGACGCCGTGCCACCGCTCAGTGTCGACGCAGCAAGCGTCTGGCCGAATGTGATTGCGCTCGCCGTCGGCCACGTCGTCACCGTCGGAGTCGCCTTGCTTACCACCACTCCCACAGAACCCGCCACCGTGTTGTAGTCGGCCGTGTCCGAAGGCGTAAAAGTCACGCCCTCACTGGGCGTGCCCGCACCAGGCGCCGTTGAAGAGGCAGTCCAGGAAAAAGAGCCGGATACCGAGGCCGACCCTCCGGTCAAATTCGACGAAGCCAGCGTCTGCCCGTAGGTGATTGCGCTCGCCGTGGGCCATGTCGTCACAGTCGGCGTGGTTTTGGTGGTCCCGCCCCCGCCGCCCCCACCCGAGCTATAGCTGCCACCGCACCCCACCACCCACAAACTCACTAAGATTCCGACCCAGATCGCCGACCGACGCCCCAATTTCGTCATACCCACCCTCTCTGCTCTATACCCACTTCCTCTATCGGCTTGCGGTCCTAATCTTATCGGGTTGGGCAAATCGTCGGCGCCCCTTGCTCCAAACCATGCAGGCGAAATCGGGGTAAGATCGGGGATTTCTCTCTCTTCTTCGCCGTCCTGTTGGCCCCGAAACCAGCGCGGCACAGATAACGGTATCATGATTTTTTATTCCGAGCCGATTGTAGGGTGCTTCCGCCGGGTCAGCAAAAATGTCGAGCAGCTCTCCGGGGCGCGCATCATCAATAGCAGCAGATAGATTCCCCGCCTTCATCCGTACCGCCGCCAGGCCCTTGTTCACCTGATTTTTACGCCCGCCTCATTCCCCGCGCTTAATCGTTTTTCACTTGACAACCGCAAATTTTGTCGAGTACGGTGTACCGTTACCAAATTTGTAGAATTATCCGCACGTAGTTCCAGTTAGCTTCACGCTGCCGCTCTGTGTGGGTATAGGTGCCGGAGTTTTCCGGCAGTTTTCAGGATTCTTTTTTCTGCGCGTGCTCTCCCAGCTTTTTTCGGGGTCGATTCGAAGACGGATATTTCGTCCTTCGAGACCGAATCGTGCGTGAGGCTGATCGGGTCAGTTACTCGAACGGCATGCCAGGATGGGGTTCGATTCAAAAGTTTGATGTTGGCCAAGGACGTTACGGGACAAACCCGGCCGTCACCGATTCCCCGCTTCGGGGATGGGAACAAATCGGAGGAGAAGGAATGCAAATTACTTTCAGCAAATTGACGAGTCCAGTTCGGTCCCTCGCGGCGGGAACAGGCGTTGCCCTGTTCACGGCCCTTTTCGCAGTCTTGACCCTTTGCCTTGGCGCATCTTCAGCGATGGCACGGCCTCCCTCGCCGCCCATCGTGGTAACTGGCCCCTCCGTCACCATCGGAGACTTGAATTTCGGCGGCGCAACCGGTGGCTGGCCCGGCGGCCAGGCGCCTTTGGGCGGCACCTTCGTGGTGGGTCCAAACGGCGATGTGATCGTCGGCGACGGTTACGGTGGCTGTGCGGCCTGCGGCGTTTTTCTCATCACTCCCGCCGGCGTGCAATCCGTCATCGCCAATTTTGGCAACAGCAATGCGGCTGGCATGGACCAGTACGGCAACGCCTATATCGCCAGAGACTACGGCTCGAGCATTATCAAGCTTCCTTACAGCGCAGCGACAGGCACTTACACGGGCTTTACCACTCTTCCCACCGCCAATTGCCTGGGTGGCACGCAGGATACGGCCGCGTGCGTTTTTGCTTCGGGCTCCCAGTCGCTGTTTGCGGGCGAGAATGGTGGCTTCTCATCTCTGCTCTTCGATGGGCAAGGTAATTTCTTCTTCTCTACCGATGCCAATCCAGCAAACAATCCCGATACGATTTACGAGTGCGTTGCGAGCAGTCTGCCAGCTTGCAGTTCTCCTACGGTTGTTTTCGCCGATAAGTCGGGCGGTTTGGGTTCGGTCGCCGTCGATCCCTGGGGCAACCTGTTCTTCTCTGACGGCGCTGACAACGGCGCGAATACCGGAAAAGTTAGCTACCTCGAAGAGTTGCCGCTATCAGGTGGAGTTTACGCCGCCGCGCCGACGGTGATGACTTCTTACACGACGACTGCCGGCTACAACGCGATCACCGGCGTCTCGGCCAATAGCCTGAATACTGTATTTTTCTCCGTCGCCAACGACGGCGTCTTTGCCCTTCCGAACTCTTCGTCCGGCCCCAACTCTGCTGGAATTTACAAGGTCTCTGGCCAGGGCGGCCAGGGCTTAGCAGTCGACAGCGCCGGCAACTTGTATACGGTCGGGTATCTCAATTCCCTGGGACACACTGGAGTCGCCAAGACAATCCTGAATAACTTCTCCTTCGGCGCCTCGCCAGTCGGAACCGCCGCGACAGCGGTTGCCGTGACGGTGAACGATAACGCCGGCAACTGCACCACTCCACCAACTTTGGCCGTTAGCAGCCTCGAAGGCGGAGTCGTGTCAACCGAATTCGCAACCGTGGCTGGAACGTCCTGTTCAACATTCGTCGGCACCGGCAGTGGAACCTTCAGTCCTGCGCTGGCGTCCACTGCCGCTTCATTTTCGGCCACGATTACCTTCACGCCAACTGCAGTCGGCTCGCGCAAAGCTGCGCTGGTTGTTACAGATTCGGCAAATTTCGCCATCGGCACCACAGCGCTCATCGGCGTTGGTCAGGGCGCCGCAGTCAACGCCGACCCCGGCGTCTCAACCGCGTACGGAACCGGATTTACCAAACCCTATTCGGTCTCTGTCGATGCCGTGGATGACTTGGCGATCGCCGATTTCGGAGCGGGTAAGCTTTTCTGGATTCCCGCCGGATCTGCCGCCGGAACCGCGCCCACCTCGATCGGTTCGGGATTCGTCGAGCCTTCCGCAACCGCATTTGACGCCAGCGGAAACCTGTACGTCGCCGATTTCTCCAACGACAACGTCGTCGAGATTCCCTACGTAAGCGGCGCCTTGGCTCCCGGCTCGCAGTCCACTCTGATCTCGTCTACCTTTGCGTTCAATGGAACTGCGCTCAACGAACCAAGCGGATTAGCAGTCGGGCCTGACGGCACGCTGTACGTCGCCGACCTCGGCAACAACCGCGTTGTAAGCTACAACCTCGTCACCGGAGAAACAGCGGTTCCGATTACCGGACTCAAAAACCCGTGGGGAGTTGGCGTCGATTCTTCCAGCAACCTCTACGTCGCCGATACCGGCAATGGCAACGTCCTCATTGATGCCGCCGGCGCTCAGTCCACATTGACGGTGCCCAACGCCGCTGCTCCATGGGGAGTTAGAGTCGACGCATCCGGCAGCTTGATCGTCTCTGACCACGCAACCGGCAATATCGTGTGGGTCCCAAGTGTCGCCGGAGTTCTCACTCCTGCCAGCGCGGTAACGATCGAGAAGAATCCCAGCTCCGCGCTCGGCATTGCTCTTGACGCTTCGGGCAACCTCTTTACGACCGACGCGACTGGCGCTTCGGTTTACGCCATTCAGCGCACCGCGGCCGCCCTCAATCTGGGCACCGTTTCCGATGGCGTCACCAACTCCGCGAACATTTATCTCGAGAGCGACGGAAACATTCCGGCGACTCTGGCCACTCCAGACGTGACCGAGCCAACGAACACCATGTTCACTCTCGTTCCGGCTGCGAGCAACGGCTGCTCCAGCGGCTCATCCGGAAATCCCGGAATGGCTTGCCAGTTCACCGGCACCTTCGCTCCGCCGCCTGCCACTCCCAACGGACCGCAGGTCGGCGCGGCAACCATCGCTGTCGCCACTCCGGCTGCCTCCCTCAATGTGAGCCTCAGCGGCTCAGCCACTGTGTCGTCGATCATGCCGCAGACCATCACTGGCTTCAACCCACCCACATCCCTGCAGGCAGGCCAAGTGATCACACTGTCGGCTACCGGCGGCGCATCCGGCAATCCGGTCGTCTACTCGATCGACGCCGCCTCCGCATGTCCAACATGCGCCACCATCGCGGGCAGCCAGTTGACGGCAGTTTCAGCAGGCGCCGTCAAAGTTGATGCCAACCAGGCCGGCGGCGCAGCCAACGGCAATCAATATGCCGCGGCAACGCAAGTTCAGGCGCCGATCACAATCACCAACACCGTGGTTGCGGCCGACGTGCCCGCGCTCTTGGCGAACCAGATCTACTGGAGCTACCAGAGCGGCTCCTTCACCGACGGGCAGAATCCCGCAGGTGGAAGCTTCGCCGTCACACAGAATGGCTTGATCTACGTCGGAACGACTTACAGCAACAAGGCCGACATCGTAAGCCAAAGCACCGGCGCGCTGATCTCGTCGATATCGATGAGCGGCGGCGGCGTATTCACGATCGACAGCAAGAACAATCTCTATATGGGCCACCTTTACAACTCGGCAGTCTTCAAGATTCCGTTTGTGAGTGGCGCCTATGTGACGTTGAGTGACCTGTCGTCGGCGCCAAACTGCACCGGCACCGATACGGCAATCTGCACCGTCGCAAATCTTCCCAGCGGTGGAACGAAGGCGGTCGCATTCGACGCCTCCGGCAACCTCTACATGGTTACTGTTCCTTCAGGAAATGGTGTCAACGCAATTTATGAGTGCAACGTGGCCTGCCAGGTTGGCGGCACCGCAACGCTGGTCTACTCAGATACCACCGGCGCAGTCAGCCAGATTGCTTTAGATCCCTGGGGCAATTTGTTCTTCACCGATGGAATCTACAACGATGCGAGCTTCGCCAACGACGACAAGGTGACGTCTTCCAATCTCTACGAGCTGCCCTACACGGCGGGAACGGGCTTTGCGGCCAATCCCACCCTCTTGCAAACCCTCACCGATGCCTCACCGGGCAACTACGACAATCAGTTGGATGGCGTCGCCGTTACATCCACGGGCACCATCTACTACGCCGACCAGAACGATGGAATGTTTGCCATCCCCAACACCAAAACCGGCGGCCCCGATACTGCGCACCAATACGTCGTATCGGCCCTCGGCGCAAAGGGTATGGAGCTTGACGCAAACGGCAACGAGTGGGTCGTGGTCTATCACGCCGGCGGCGACAACCTCGGTTATGCGCTCATCGGCGACTTGGTCACGCCTAACGCCCAGTACGATGGCGCTCCGGTCAATGCACCAGCCACCGTCGTGGACAACGCGTTGCCCTGCACGACTGGCGCAACCCTGGCCTTTGCATCCTCGAACGCGGAGTTCGGCGCAACGCCCGGAACACCGTGCTCGACAATTTCAGCCTCAACCTTCAGCACTCCGGTCTCCGCCTCTTCTTATCCGGCGACCATCACCTTCACGGCGACCAAGCCTAATTCTCAAACGGCAACGTTGAGCATCTCCGACACCACCAACGGTGGCGAGGGAACAGCAACGGTCACCGGCTTCGCTTTGACTACGCCGCAGACGCTCACCTTTACGGCGCCCACCACAACCACTTCCATCTTCTCGCCCGGCGAGACGATCTTGCTGACGGTAACTAACGGCGGATCCAACAATCCTGCCGCCTTCACGGTTGATTCATCAAGCACCGGCGCGGGAACAATCTCCGCCACCACCGTCACCGGTACCAGCTCGTCGGCAACGTTGACCGTCACGCAGGCGGGCAGCATCGTCATCGACGCCAACGAATTGGGCGGTCTTGCCAGCGGCACTTATTACGACGCTGCTCCGCAGGTCCAGTTGACGCTCACCGTTAACAAGTCTGCTGAGGCCATTACCTTCACGCCGCCAACTTCGCCGGTCCTGTATTCACCTGGATTGACGGTTCCTCTGAGCGCACTCGGCGGTGGCGCCTCAACTCCGGTGGTCTTCACGGTCGACGCGTCCAGCACCGGCGCAGGGACCATCTCCACCACAACAGTCACCGGCAACACCTCAACGGCAACGCTGACCGTGACCACGGCAGGCACCATCGTGCTCGACGCCAACCAGGCAACCGATGTGAACTACCTGGCAGCACCGCAGGTTCAGCAGGTCTTGGTCGTCAACCAGGCTGCCCAGACCATCGTCTTCACTCCGGTCGCCACGCCGCTCCACTACATTGCGTCGTGCTCACCCATCACGCTCTGCGCAACCGTTACCATCCAGGCCACGGGCGGTGCTACAGATAATCTCGTCGCCCTCAGCCCCGATCCAAGCAATGCCGTGATCTTCACTATCCTCAGCAGTTCTGTGAAGAACGGCGTCACGACGGCAACGATAGCGCTTGTGCCAAACCAGAACCTGAGCTTCCCGGCCAATTTGATCATCGACGGCAATCAGCAGGGCAACGCCAACTACGCGGCCGCTACCCAGGCGAAGATCACCGTCAGTGTTCTCGGCGGGCTGCCGCTGCAGACCATTACCTGGTCAAACCCAGGCACGCAGGTCGGCGGCGGTACCTTGGCGCTTAACGGATCTGCCAGTTCCGGATTCCCGGTCACCTACACTTCCAGCACAACGTCCGTGTGCACAGTTACTGGCGTCACGGTCACGTTCGCAAAACCAACCGCTGCCAGTGCCTGCACCATAACGGCTACGCAGGCCGGCGACAACCTTACCTTTGCCGCGGCCATCCCGCTCACGCAGACGTTCGCTGTGAACCCGGCCGGCCAGAGCCCCAGCCTGAACATGGCCCTTTCACTGTCCACACTCACCATTCAGCCCGGAACCGTTGGCTTGACGCAGATCACTCTTACCTCCGTTAACAACTTCGCGGTCGGTTCGATTACCTTCTCCTGCAGCGGCCTGCCATCCGGCTACAACTGCTCCTTTAACCCGAACCCGGTAACGGTCTTCGCCCAGAACTCAACAACCGGTCTGCCCTTGGGAACGACCGTAACCACGACGCTCACCGTTACGCCGCCTGCATCGGCTGCCGTTGTCCATCAGGACTTCAGGCCGATCTTCCCGGCGACCCTGGCGGTGGCGCTCTGCTTCCTTGGCTTCAAGAAGCGTAACCGGCTCTACATGCTCGCGTTGCTGGTTGTCCTCTTCGCCGGAATAGGCTTCGTCTCCGGCTGCGGCGGCACCACCAACAGCGCAACAACCAAGTCGGTCACGTCCACAGCCACCATCACCGCGACTCCGGCGCCAGGACTTGCCGGCGCGTCAGGATCGGTGCAATCAAGCGCAACCTTGACCGTCGTCGTCCAATAGCGCCGGTCGTCTAACCAAGGCCGCCCAGCTCATTGGAACGGCCTGATCAGTTAGTCCAATTACCGAGGCCTCTTCGCACAGTTCATACGTGTGAAGAGGCTTCAACCTTTTGGTGCGCTCCGCTTCACCGCGAATCGGCGCGCCTCAAAATATGCGCCCGCAAATAAAAATGACCTCTCGCGCTCGAGAGGCCATGCCGCAACCAATCCTGTCTTCTATTTGATTCTGGAGCCGACGGTCAGACTTGAACTGACGACCTGCTGATTACGAATCAGCTGCTCTACCAACTGAGCTACGTCGGCCTGCTTTTAAGATTGTCCTGCCCTTCGATTGTATCGTTCGGCCGGATCGAGGTAAAGCCGCGCGGCTTCTCGCGTCGCGCCAGTTTGAACGCGCTTTGAATGGGCACCGCCGGGACCTCCACGCATTAGGGTGGGCCGCGTACCGTAAGCTGCGGTGAGCACGGTTTGAAAGGGCACGACTTCAGTCGTGCCGCAAGTTGCACGAAGTGAATTGTGGACTTTAGTCCCTGAGGGATGTTTTTCTAAACCGGCCCACAATCCATTTTCGCGCCGCCTCAATTTCAGCGCTACAATTCTGCCCATGCAGTCCGACCCGATCGCTGAGATGCAAAGGCTCACCGCGCATTATCGTGAGCTGAGCGACGACGAACTTCGCGACCTGGCCGCCAACCTCGCCGATCTCACCGAAACCGCACAGCAAGCCTTGCGCACCGAAATGCAAAGCCGCGGCCTCCGTCTTGCCGCCCCCGATCCACTCACTGATCCACACGCCGACCCACTTCGCGCAACCAACTCGCCCATCGCCTCAAATGCGCCACACGTCCCGCCCGCTACATACGAATCCAGCGCGCCCACTCAAAACCTAACCCGCAGTTTCTTCGCGTTCCGGCCCGACATCGTTCCCGACACGCCCGACACCGGCGCCGAACCCGCCGAATCTGACAGCCCGGTTGACTACACCTGGAAGACGCCGCTCTGCGAGTGCGATACTTTGCTGCAGGCGCGCGAGCTCTCTGGAGCACTTGAGCAGGCAGGCATCGAGAGCTGGGTTGAAGCGCCGGGATCAGCCTACGGATACATAGGCTTCGGTTTCACAAAACTACGCGTCCTCGTCGCCGCCGATAGGCTCGATCAAGCGCGCGCCATCGCCGCGCAGCCCATTCCGCGGCAGATTATTGAAGATGCTCAGACAAAAATTCCCGACTACCAGCCGCCCACATGCCCCAAATGCGGCGCACCGGATCCCATTCTTGAAGGCGTCGATCCCACAAATTCCTGGCGATGTGAGCAATGCGGCCATCGCTGGCAAGACTCCATCTCGCCTGACCCAGCCTAGCCAGACCCCATCTCGACCGGTCCTGCCATTGCCCGACCCAACCCGAGCCTAGCCCTAAGCCCTAAAAACCGCCCAAAAACGGAAAGAGCCGCCCGGCAACAGGGCAGCTCTCTCCTCAGGGAGAATAGTTCCAACGGAGCCAAAGCCATCAGAACTTTCTGGCTGCATACTAGGAGCGGGGGGAAGCGGTGTCAAGAGAAAATGTTTGTGAAAATAAGTATTGATGTTTCAATACTTTAACAATGCATCTTGTTCAATGAGTCTGCCGATTTGTTCGCCTGGTATTCGCCTCAAATCTTTCGGCATTTCCCGTGATTTCGTAGCGTTTCTTCGGGTTTCCATCCATTTTTCCACAGGCCGGCACCGCCATTAACCCTTCGGATGCGGCCCGTCAATGACTTCTATCACCGTCGCTCTTTCGTCCCATTTCTCTGCCAAATCCAGATGGATGAACTCCTCGTCATACACAGACGAGATCGGCCTGCCCCGCGCCAGGCGGTAAAGCGCTCTTCCTCCGCCGAGGAACCCTCCCAGCACAATTGCCGCCGCAGCCCCGATAATCGACAGCACCGCGATCCCCACAAGCAGCTTACTTGTCA
This sequence comes from uncultured Acidobacteriaceae bacterium, assembly GCA_963763585.1. GTDB lineage: Bacteria > Acidobacteriota > Terriglobia > Terriglobales > Acidobacteriaceae > Telmatobacter. The sequence continues at coordinate 45,171 of CAVXPR010000028.1, forward strand.
CCGCCACGTCCGATTCCACCGGTTGCGGAACCGCCGTCAGGGTCGCATCAAAGTGAACCGACTCCAGCAGCCGGTGGCTGTCGTCAGGCACCGCGTCGCCGCTCACAACCACCACCAGCGGCCCGCTGTGGCGCACCTCAAGCGACGCCTGGTCGGAATCGGTCAATGGCTTAGGCCACGGCGGCTGAGCCTGACTGCCCGCCTTCAGATACGCGCGAATGGCCGTCTCCTGCGCCTCGGCTATCTGCGGCGTCGGGTAATCGATAATCGTCAGCGTCGCCTTGCCCGATGTCAGGGAGTAGCTGGCCGTCACTGCCTCTGCGCCCTTGTCAAAGTCCACCAGGGCCGGCGGCAGCGCGCCCCCAGATCCCGCGTAGCCCGCAGGTCCCTCCGCATAATGCGTCGTCTGCCCGTCGATCTTTGCCTGCGGCAGGTTTGCCAGGATGGGCGGAATCATGGCCCGGTTTCCCGTAGGCACCGGCAACTGGCGCGCAATCTCGCGCAGCTCCCCAGCCGTCATCGGTCCGATGCGCGAAAACGTCGCATCCACAACCGTCGTTCCCTGCCAGAACAGAATTCGATTGTGGTCTGAGGCTGCGCCCGTGCCAATGTCTTCCTTGGGCCAGCCGTTCTGGCGATAAAAGGTGTATGCGCCGTAAGCTCCGCTCGCGTCGTCAAAGCGCAGCGCGCGCATGCTCAGCGTTTCGCTTCCGCGCTTGTAGTTGGCTAGCACCGCGGCATTAAAGCCATATTCCTTCAGCGCTGCCGCGCTCGCCGCATCAACTTGCGTCGCGTCTGTCTCAACTGTCGTTGGCTCCGTCGTCACCCATCCGTCAAACGCATCGGGCAGCAGCGCTTTTGGCGATGGCGGCAAAACAATCGTCGTCGCCGACTGCTTCTCCGCCGCTGTCGGCTGCTGGCCCTGCGCCACGGCAAAAACGGCGCCACAACCCAGCCCCGCGCCACAACTCAGCACCACACAGCCCGCCGCAATTGCTATCCATCTCATCAACCGGCTTCTCCATCCTTCAGCGTACACGCTGACGCGCCAACCCCGCCGCGCGCGCACCGTCCCTTATCTTCGACACTGAAGGATGCAGAAAGGTTCCCACTTAAATTTTTGCCGGCCAGTATTCAGGGGGTTGCTCACACAGCTCCGCTCGTGCCCACAACAGCCGTCTGCGTCGGATAAAGAATGTCTCCCAGCGCCTTGTACCGGCTGCCGTAGAAGATCAACGCATACTCCCGAATCCCCGTACTCAAAGGCCCACCCAGGCAGATTCCGGCCAGCAGCGCAAAGCCGAAGGCAATCACGCCAAAAAACACCTCGAGAGCAATCCCCACCAGCCACGATGCGCCCGTCGCATTCGTGAACGTCGAGTGCACTCCCCACTCAACCGCCGCAAGAGAACCCGCAAGCATCAGTCCCGGAAGAAACATCAAGAGAAACAATCCGAATCCGGCGATCGCCGGCAGAATCAGCCGCAGAATCGCGTAAACAAGAAATTGCCTCTGATCTGTCTTGATCCGCGCGCGCACCTGCCTCCATGCTTCGCCGGCCGTCGCGTTATCCAGCGCGAAGTGCGGCATCATCAAGTCACGCAAGATCAAGTCCGTCAAAAGGCCGCCCAGCATCAGCAAAATCAGAACGGGTATCAATGGCAAAATCAGAGAAAGCAGCATCCAAACGTCGAAGTGGCCTCCCTGCTGGCTCTCGTTGAACACTCGCCAGAACCCCGCTGCAAACGGAAGCGCCGCCAGCACCAGCAACCCCATAAAGCAGATTCCTACAACAACGTTCAGCCAGAAGAATCGCGACGCCCGATCGCTGTAGAGCCGCCAACCCGGCCCAATCTCTTTCGTGTTGTGGATCAGGCAATTGAAGTAGGCAAAGCGCAGCCGATTGATCAGATAGAAAACGAAAATCGCGATCATAAACGCCAGCAGCACCGCCGCCGCGATCACAACAATGCTCTGCGGCGTCAGGTGGAACGGCCAGCCCCCGCCAGGTGTATGAAACGGCGAAGTCGCGCCTGATTCCTGTCCCGCCGCATGCCCCGCGTGCGATGTCGAAGAGCGAAGATTCCTCCCCACCCCTTCCGTAATGATCGCCACCAGTCCCAGCTTCAGAAAGGTGCTCCATTTAAATGGCCTGAAGAGGAATTGCTTGGTGCGTTCAATGGCAGGCGAAATAGCATCGACAGCGGAGATGGGCTGCATTGGCGTCCTTTCCGGGGAAGCAACAGCGTACTACAGAATTACGCAGTTCTTATGCGCGAAGTTCCGCCGCCCGATTGCCCAGTTCTTAAGCGGGAAGCTCCGCCGCCCGGCGAACCGTCGCCCGCCCCATCGCCGCCCGCCAACCCTCAAAAGCCTCGAGCGCCCGCTCACACACCATCCGGTGCCGCTCCTTTTTGTCGCGAACCCGCTTCCGCGTCTCCCCATCCAGCGAGTCGAGATCCAGTGGCTCCAGCAGGTCAAAGGTGATGTTGGCCGGCTGAAAATTCTTCGCGTCCGCGTGCGTAATGTAGTGGATCAAACTTCCCAGCGCCGTCGCTCGCGGCACCGGCGTCGGCTCTTCGCCTCGCGCCAGCAACGCCGCGTAAATTCCCGCCAGCATGCCTGACGCAATCGATTCCGTATATCCCTCCACTCCGCAAATCTGCCCCGCAAAAAACAGGCTTGGCCGGCTCTTCAGCCGCAGACATTCGTCCAGCAGCACCGGCGCACAAATATAAGTATTGCGGTGAATCTGCCCGTAGCGCAGAAAGCGCGCATTCTCGAGCCCCGGAATCAGCCGCAGCACTTTCGCTTGCTCGCCGAACTTCAAATGATTCTGGAATCCCACCACGTTGTAGCTATCGGCGCGCAGATTCTCCTTGCGCAGTTGCACCACCGCCCACGGCGTCTTCCCCGTCCGCGGATCGCGCAGCCCCACCGGCTTCATCGGACCAAAGCGCAGCGTATCGCGCCCGCGCCGCGCCAGAACTTCCAGGGGCAGGCAGCTCTCGAAGTAGTCGAGCTTCTCCCACTCTTTTTCTTCCGCCGCCTCGGCCGCAAGCAGTGCGTCCAGAAACTGCTCGTACTCGGCGCGATCCATCGGGCAGTTGATGTAGTCCGCCGTTCCCTTATCCCAGCGCGCAGCAAAATAAACCCGGCTCATGTCAATTGACTCCGCATCCACAATCGGCGAAATCGAATCGTAAAATGCCAGGTGTCCCGCGCCGGTCAGCCGCTCGATCTCCCGGCTCAGCGCATCCGAAGTCAGCGGCCCCGTCGCGACAATCGTGCACTTCGTGCCGTTCTCGTCCCCGCCGTTCTCGTCGTTGGACTTGGAGCCGTGCTGAGGTCAGTCACTTCTTCCCGAATCACGCGAATCCTCGGCTCCGCCGCAATCGCCTCCCCAATCCGCCGCGAAAACTCCACGCGATCTACGGCCAGCGCATGTCCCGCCGGAACCGCCGTCTCATCCGCGATCCGCAACAGCGCCGAACCAGCGCGCCGCATCTCCTGCTTCAACAGCCAGGGCGCAGTATTCACTGACTCGCTCTTCAATGAATTCGAGCAGACCAGCTCGCCGAAGTCCGTCGTCTGATGCGCCGGTGTCAGCCGCGGCTTGCCGTCGACCATCGCACGCATCTCATACAGATCCACGTCGCAGCCCAGCCGAGCAGCCGTCAGTGCTGCTTCTGGCCCCGCCAGCCCCCCGCCAATCACGCGAATCCTCAAGAAGCCGGCTCCCTCAATGTCGCCCCACTCCCACCGCCGGTGGCCAGCCGCGCTATCGCTTCGCTGCCCAATCGCACGTTCCTCCACTCATCCAGAAACTCGGCTCCCAGTTCGCGATAGAAATCGATCGCCGGTGTATTCCAGTCCAGAACCTCCCATTGCAGCCGTTGGCAGCCTTTCTCCACCGCATTTAGGGCAACCTGCTTAAGCAGCGCCCTGCCAATGCCTCTGCGGCGAAACTCCGGCAACACAAAAAGGTCCTCTAAGTAAATCCCCGGCCGGCCCACCCAGGTCGAATAATTAAAGTAGTAAAGCGCGAAACCCGCCGGCTGCCCATCGTAGTCGGCAATCAGGCACTCGAAAAATGGCCTCGGTCCAAATCCGTCGCGAATCAGCCCTTCTTCCGTTGCCTCAACCGCGTCCGGCGCGCGCTCAAACGCTGCCAGCGCCCGAACAAACTCGAGAATCTGCCCCACATCCCCCGCGGTTGCCTTGCGAATCACAATGCTCATATTCCAATTCTAGTTTGTGATCCGCGCCACAAACGCCCTTGCGCCCGTTCTACTACGATTCCAGTTGCATGCAATCCCCGCCCCGAAAAGCGTCCCGCAAGTCGCTGAACACTATCGCCATAAACCCGCCAGAACACTGGCCCACCCCGTCATTCCCGAGCTTTGACGGCCGCATCACCCAAAGCTCCTGTGGGACGATTCGCCATGGTCCCCTTGTGCGGGGCGCAGGGTTGGATTTAACGTTGTTCCTGCTGGAAATATGCCCTGCCCGATGGAGTCGCGCGTTTGTCTTCCGGCAGGTGCCTGAAATTTAGATTTTTTTAGAGACTGCGGGCAGCGCTCTTCCCGCCGCTCTCGAGGAGAAAACATGAAACGCACCTTTTCACTTTGGCTGGGCGTGACCGCTGTCGCTGGCATGCTCGCATTCGTTCTCCCGTCTGCTAATGCGCAGGGCCCATCTGCTGAAAAGATGGGCAAAATTCACGGCCACGTCATCAATCCCACAGGGCAACCCCAGGGTGGCGGCACCGTGAGCCTTTCCACCGATGGCGGCCATTCGTTGCTGGTCACCTTCCCAGTCGATTCCACGGGCGCTTACTCAGGCGAAGCGAGGCCCGGCACCTACACGCTGGTCTTTCGCGAGCCCGATACTGCTGAAGGCAAAATGGTGGACTCCATCCGAGGCATCAAAATCGTCGCCGATGTCGATCTGGATCAGGACGACGATATGTCACGGCAGGAATACATCGACGCGATGTCGCCAGACGACAGGAAAAAACTCGACGAGCTGAAGAAGCAAAATGCTGAAGCCCTTAAGTCGAACGCGGTGATTAACTCGCTCAACGCTGACCTGAAAGTCGTTGCCGGGGACAGGAAAGACATCGACAATGCTCAGGCAACCGCGCTGCAGACGCTCGGCGCGAACGCTACCAAAACTGACCGTGACGCAAAGACTGAAGAAATCAAAAGCGCCAAGTACACCGACATCCAGAGCCTGATGACCAAAGACACGGGCCTCAAGCCCGACGAACCTCTGCTCTGGAACAACCTTGGCTTCGCGCAGGCCGGCCTGAAAGAAAACGACGACGCTATCGCGACCTACAAGAAATCCATCGACATCGAGACCGCTTCAAAAAAGCCGCGCTTGCCCGTAATCGGTGCAGCTCAAGCCGGTTTAGGCGAAATCTATGCGCGCGAGGACAAGGTTGCCGACGCCAACGCTGCTTTTGACGCAGCCGTTAAGGCCGATCCTTCCAACGGACCTCTCTACCTGAGAAATGAAGCGGTCATTTTCTACCAGAATAACGACAATGCCGCGGAAACCGCCGCCGCCGATGAGGCCATCAAGATTGATCCCACCCAGGCCATTCTTTACTACATCAAGGGCCAGGGCTTGGTAGCCAACGCCACCGTCGATCCCAAAACTCAGCGGATTGTTTTGCCTCCGGATTGCGCGGCTGCCTACCAGAAGTATCTTGAGCTCGCGCCTACAGGTCCCTATGCCGATGAGGTTGCGGGCATCCTGCAGCAGGCTGGAGAAAAAATCAGCTCCTCCTACAAAGCGCCCAAGGCCCACTAGCCCAGATCCACCAGTCGCGAACCACATTAAAGGGCGTCCCTTATGTGGACGCCCTTGGTTTTTTTGTTTTTGTCCCCGCTTTCTCATCCCTGCATTTTTGCTTCCGCCCTCTTGCTTCTGTTTTCTTGTCCGTTCTTTCCAGCGCGGTCCCATTCCCGCAGGCGGTCTATGCGGATGTACTTTGAAAAGGGCACGACTTTAGTCGTGCCGAAAGATAGCAAAAACGGAAATGGGCTTTAGCCCCTGAGGGAAGGTTCTTTCAACCTGACCGACTACGCCGATTCCTCCCACCGCGCCTTTCCCTCTACAATCCATTGCATGCGTTTCGCGCTGCGCTTGCGCCTGCCTGCCATCGCGGTTCTCTCCGCCCTGCTTGGACTGCTCTCTGTCGCCTTCGTGTCCGCGCAACAGCCGGCCACCACAGGCGCAATTCATGGCCGCGTCATCAATCCTTCTGGCTCGCCACAAAAGGACGGCACAGTCAGCCTCTCTGTCGACGGCGGCGTGACATTGAGCTACAACTTTCTCGTCTCTGCCACTGGCAATTACTCCGGTCAGGCGCCTCCGGGCGAATACACAATCGTCTACCGCGCGCCCGATACGCCCGAAGGCAAAATCGTCGACTACATCAGCGGAGTCATCGTCGCAGCTGGCCAGGATACGGCGCAGGACATAGATATGACCCGCGAGGAATTCGTCGCCCGCCTCTCGCCCGATCAGCAAAGGCTATTGCACGAATTGTCTGAAGCAAATATCGCCGCAGCCTCTGACGCCAATCGCGACGCCTCCGCCGTCATTGCCGACCTGCAGATAGTGAGCCTCGACTTTCAGGCCGCGGAAAACGCGCGCGTCACTGCTGCTCAGAATCTTGGAGCGGCCGCTGGCCCTGCCGACGTGGATGAAATGACCTCCGAAATCGAGAATGCCAAGCTGGCCGAGATCGAAACCCTGATGACCAAAGACGCGTCAACCGATCCCAACGAGCCCGTGCTTTGGATCGCTTTGGCGCGAGCAGAAACCGGCCTTAAGAATTATCTCGATGGTGAAACCAACTTCAAGAAAGCGCTAGACCTCGCGCTGAAAGAAAATCCGCCTCGGCCTGAAGTCATCGGCACGGCTCAGTCTGGTCTCGGCGAAGTCTATGCCCTCACGTTGATGGTCGACGATGCCAACTCCGCCTTCGCTGCCGCCGCCAAGGCCGACCCCTCGAACGCCAGTCGCTACCTGCGTAATCAGGCCATCATCTTCTATAACGCCAGAAACTTCTCAGCTCAAATCGACGCCGCCGACATTGCCATCAAAGCCGATCCGAACCGGGCCGATCCCAATCAGGCCCTCCTCTATTTCATCAAGGCTCAAGGGCTCGCTGAAGACGCCCGCGTCAATCCCGAAACCGACAAGCTCATTCTGCCCCCCGGTTGCGCCGATGCTTATCGCAAGTATCTTGAGTTGGCTCCCACCGGCCCCCACGCCGCTCAGGTAACCGCACTACTCCAGCGCACCGGCGATGACGCAAACACTCCCATTCCCGCTGCTGCCACTCCAACTCCCGACAGTCCCACTCCCGCTAGTTCAACTCCTGCCAGCCCAGCACCTCAGAAATGGCGCGCCACATCTCCTCTACAATCCATTCCATGAGTCCTGTCGGCCGCAGCCCCAAATCGTCCAGCGCGGCGCTTCTCAGTTTCGACGAAGCCTTCGCAGTGGTCGCCGCCTGCGCCGCGAAGCTCGCCCGCACTCGCCCCACAATCGAGCGCGTCCCGCTCAATCACGCTCTTGGCCGCGTCCTCGCCGAGCCGCTCCGCGCTGACACCGACCAGCCGCCCTTCCCTCGTTCCACGCGCGACGGCTTTGCCTGCCGTGCCGCGGAAGCCTCCACGCATCGCTCACTCGTCGTCGCCGGCTCAACCCGCGCCGGGCAAACTCCATCCTGCCCACTTCCGCGCGGCGCAGCCTGGGAAATCATGACCGGCGCTCCCGTCCCTGCCGGCGCTGACGCCGTCATCATGCTGGAGCACGTCGAAGATTCCGTCGCCCACGTTGAAAATTCGCACGTCAAAACGTCTCGCGCCCACGCCGACAAAACTGGCCCCGCATCCGCGCGCACCATCCATCTCCTGCCTCCCCGCACCGTCCGCAAAGGAGAAAACATCGTCGCTCGCGCCGCACAAGCGCGCAAAGGGGAGGAACTTCTTCCCGTAGGCTCCTCAATCGCCGCCGCGCAGATTGCGCTCGCCGCGTCCTGCGGCTCAACCGCGCTGAATGTCTTCGTGAAGCCCCGTGTCGCCATCCTCTCTACCGGCGACGAGCTCGTTCCCATCCACTCCACTCCCGGCCCCAGCCAGATTCGCAACTCCAGCAGCGCCATGCTGGCCGCAATGGTCTCAGCCGCCGGCGGTGATCCGTGGATTCTGCCCATCGCCCGCGACACTGCCAAATCCCTCGATGCCGCGCTCGCCCGCGCATCAAGTGCCGATCTTTTGCTCATCACCGGCGGCGTCTCTGCCGGCAAATTCGATCTCGTTGAGCCAGCCCTCATCCGTGCGGGCGCGCGCTTTCACTTCACCGGCGTCCGCATCCAGCCCGGCAAGCCACTCGTCTTCGGCGAGATTCCCCATCGCCCCACAACCCTCGACCAAAACAAGAACGGCACGAAGGCTGCTGCTTCGGACTGCCCGGCAATCCCGTCTCCTCCGCCGTCACTTTCCTGTTCTTCGCCGCGCCAATCGTCGCCGCACTCGCCGGACGCAGCGCACTGCGGCCCGAATTTCGCCCTCGCGCGCCTCACCGAAGACGTGAAAACAAAACCCGGCCTTACCCGTTTTCTCCCCGCCGCATGCACTTTCGCCGGCCCCACGCCTGAAGTAGCTCTCGTTCCCTGGCAGGGATCTGGCGACCTCGCCGCCATGGCCCGCGCCAACTGCTTTCTCGTCGTGCCTGAAGACGCCGATCGCCTTCGCGCAGGCTCGACTGTCCGCATTTTGCTTCCATAAACTCGAGCCTGACGAGGAACGGTTGGCCCGATAAGGCAAAATCATTGGGTGCCAATCATTTTGAAGGGTACGGGCTTCAGCCCATACATAAAGTGGGCCAAATGATTTTGGGGCTTTAGCCCCAGAGGGAAAGATTTTTCAAGCTTGCCACCCAAGAGTGGGAGACCGTCATCAGGAGAGCCAAATGGCCCGAACCAAAAAGGAACGCCTCTCGCATTTCACCACGTCCGGCCACGCCGCCATGGTCGACGTGAGCAGCAAGCAGTCCACTCACCGCTCCGCTACCGCAGCCGCCTTCATCGAGCTTTCCGCAGCCGTTCTCGCGGCTCTGCCTTCAAACCCCAAAGGCAATCCGCTCGAGGTCGCGCGTTTCGCCGGAATCCAGGCCGCCAAGCGCACTGCCGATCTCATCCCCATGTGCCATCCCCTCGCGCTCACCCACGTCGACGTCCAGGCCGCCATCGTCACCGGCGGCGTTCGCATCACTTCTACCGTGTCGACAACAGGCCCCACCGGAGTCGAAATGGAAGCCCTCACCGCCGCCTCCATCGCCGCGCTCACCGTCTACGACATGACCAAGGCGCTCGACAAAGCCATCGTCATCCGTGACCTTCGCCTCGAATCCAAATCCGGCGGCAAGAGCGGAAATTTCTCACGGAAAAAGAAATAATCGGATTGGATCAGCTCTCCTTGGGCCTTGAAAGGGCACGTCTTTAGTCGTACCGTAAATTGCGCCGAATGAAATCGGGGCTTCAGCCCCTGAGGGAAGGATTACCATCTGGCGAGCCGCACACTACCGCCCGCATTGCCACCCGCGTCATTTTCACTCTAAACTTGAAATGGCCAGGCACGCCCTGCGCCGCACCGTGCGGAAGTGGTGAAATGGCAAACACACTAGCCTTAGGAGCTAGCGCCCAAAAGGCTTGCGGGTTCAAGTCCCGCCTTCCGCACCAATTCCTGCTTGCACCCCTCGCGCTTATCGCACTCCTCTACTCCAAAGAGTAAAAGCGCGGAGCGCATTATTTCAGCCGCGCACCCAGCGGCACATCATCGAGGAACCCAGCCAGAACCGGCGCTCCGCCCTCAAGCGATGCGGCCAGCAGCATCCCATTCGACTCAAGCCCGCGCATCTTTCGCGGAGCCAGGTTCGCCACAATCACGATCCTGCGCCCAATCAGCTTCTCCGGCTCGTAGTATTCCGCAATCCCCGCCAGAATCTGCCGCTTCTCGGTGCCCAGATCGACCTCGAGCCGCAGCAGCTTGTCGGCCTTGGGCACACGCTCGGCCACAAGAATCTGCGCCACGCGCAACTCCACCTTGGAAAAGTCGTCGATCGTAATGTGCTGCGACCCCTGCGCCCCAACACTCGCACTCTCCGCCGCTGCTTGCGTCACAACCGGCGCAGCCGCGCTCGCCGTAACTGCCGCAGCCGCAACAGGCGTCGAATCTTTCGCCACCACCGGCGCTACTGGCTTCGCTTCGGCCACCGGCGCTTTCGCCACCGCCGGCCTCACTTGCGCTGCAGGCGGTTCCGGCTTTTTCGCCTCAACCGGCGTCTTCACTTCCTCAACTACGCTTCTACCGCCCGCAGCTTCCACCGCCGTCCGACTATTTTCGTCCTCAAGGCTCTGCATACGTTCAATCGCTTCCTTCTCCGCGCGGGGAAACAGCGGCGCGGGCTCTCCAAACTTTGTCCCTGGCTTCAATCCGCCCCACGCGAGATTCTTCAAAAATCCGTTCTTAGCAGCAACGGCCAATTCGCCCAGTCCAAGCTGCATCCACACCTTCGCCGCCGCATCCGGCACAATCGGATACGCCAGCGCCGTAATCACGCGAATCGCCTCCGCCGCCGTCGCCAGCACTCGCGCCTGCAACTTCGCGTGCTCCTCGTCCGACCGCTCCGGCGGCTTTTTCCACGGCGCATTCGCGGTCAAATAGCCGTCCGTCTCCGCCACCACCGCCCACAGCAACTTCAGCGCGTCAGAAAAATTCAGCTCATCAAACGCCGGCCCAAACGCCGCAATCGCCGCCTCCGCGTTCGCGCGCAGCGCAGTTTCAGCCTGCGTCTCCGGGCCCGCCTCCGGCACAACCCCGCCAAAGTATTTGTGCACCATGTTCACCACGCGGCTCACCAGATTCCCGTAGCCGTTGGCCAGGTCCCCGTTGTACCGCTGCACCAGCGCGTCAAAACTGAAATTCCCGTCCTGCCCAAACGGAATCTCGCGCAGCAAAAAGTACCGCAGCGCATCCGCGCCCAGCACGTCCTGCACCGTCTCTGCCCGCACAATGTTCCCGCGCGACTTCGACATCTTTCCCTGGTCGAACAGCAGCCATCCATTCGCCCGCACCGAGCGCGGCAGTCGCAATTCCCGCCGCCATCAGGAACGCCGGCCAGTACACGCAATGGAACCGGCTGATTTCTTTTCCGATTAAATGAATGTCCGCCGGCCAGAACTTCTTAAATTTCTCGTCGCCGTCCGACCCGTATCCAAGCGCAGTAATGTAATTCGCCAGCGCATCCAGCCACACGTACACCACGTGCTTCTCGTCGCCCGGAACCGGAATGCCCCACGAAACACTCGTCCGGGTCACCGAAAGATCCTTCAACCCGCCGCGCACAAAGCTGATCACTTCGCGCCGCGTCGACTCCGGCCCCATGAATCCCGGATTCGCGTCGTAAAACTCCAGCAGCTTCCTCTCAAACGCCGACAGCTTGAAGAAATAATTCTCCTCACTCACCGTCTCCGTCGGCCGACCGCAATCCGGGCAAGGCGTCCCCGGCGGCCCATCTACATACGCCTCATCGAACACGCAATACTGCCCCGTGTACGATCCCTTGTAGATGTATCCCTTGTCGCGCAGCGTCGTAAACAGCTTCTGCACGCCTCGAATGTGACGAGGCTCCGTCGTCCGAATGAAATCGTCGTACGTAATCCCCAGCCGGTCCCACAGTCCGCGAAACTCGCCCGAAACCTTCGTCGCAAATTCCTCAGGAGAGCAACCGGCAGCTTTAGCGCTGCGCTCAATCTTCTGCCCATGCTCGTCCGTTCCCGTCAAAAACCACGTCTCGATGCCCAGCGCCCGCTTCCGCCGCGCAATCGCGTCGCACACAATCGTCGAGTACGCATGGCCCAGGTGCGGCCGCGCGTTCACGTAGTAAATCGGCGTAGTCAGGTAAAACCGGCCCGCGTTCGTTTCCGTTTTTGAGGTTGAATCAGTCATGAACAGTCCGCGCACAGAAGAAAAAGCAGCGAGATCGGCAATCACTCTCCATCTTAAGGCATCGCGCCTCGAGCATCGCGCGGCGGTGGTTCGCCTCGGCCGTTGATCATCACTGTGCACTGCTCGTCAGGAACACGATGCTCCTCGGGTGCTAAAATCACTAGGAAAATCAAGCATTTTCCTGAGGCTCCAGCGTGGTTCTCGAACTCGAAAAGCGGCTCTCCGATCGTCTTCGCGCCGTTCTCAAAGAAAAATACGATCTTGAAATAGCCTCGATCCCTCTCGAGACGCCGCCCGATCTCCGCCTCGGCGAAATCGCCACGCCTATCGCATTCGAGCTGGCCCGCAAACTCCGCAAAGCGCCAAAAATTATCGCGCAGGAGATTGTTACTGCCCTCGCCCCGCTCCCCGGCTTCTCCAAATTCGAAGTCGCCGGCGCAGGCTACATCAACGCTTTCCTCGACCGCGCCGCCGCTGCTCAACTAGCCGTTCCCGCCGGCACCCATTCGTCATCACATCAGGACCACGTGCTCGTTGAACACACGTCCATCAATCCCAACAAGGCCGCGCACATCGGCCATTTGCGCAACGCCATTCTCGGCGACACGTTCGTCCGCCTGCTCCGCGCCGCCGGCTACAAAGTCGATGTGCAGAACTACATTGACAACACCGGCGTCCAGGTCGCCGACGTTGTCGTCGGCTTTCTGCATCTTGAAAAGAAATCGCCCGCCGATGTCCACGCGCTCCTCGCCGACCTCGCCAGCGACGGCGAGCGCATCGATTACTACTGCTGGGATCTCTACGCCCGCACTTCGCAGTGGTACGGCGAAGGCACGCCAGCAGAACAAGCCGCGCGCAAACAAATCCGCCTCGACACGCTGCACCTCATCGAGCATGGCGGCAACGACACCGCCGAAATCGCCGACCTCATCTCCACAGCCGTCCTCCGCCGTCATCTTGAAACCATGCTCCGCCTCAGCATTGAATACGATTTCCTCCCGCGCGAGAGCGAAATTCTTCACCTCAAATTCTGGGAAGCTGCCTTCGAAAAACTCAAGCAATCAGGCGTGCTTTACTTCGAAAACGAAGGCAAGAACAAAGGCTGCTGGGTAATGTCCCGCGCGGGCTCGCCCACAGAGCCCCTCCAAAACGAGGACGGCCCGAAGGGCCCCGACGACGATGCCAAAGTCATCGTCCGCTCCAACGGCACCGTCACCTATGTCGGCAAAGATATCGCCTATCATCTTTGGAAGTTCGGCCTGCTCGGCAAAGACTTCGGCTACAAGCGCTTCTTCACTTATCCCGATCACGAGTGCTGGATCTCGACCGAACACGGCGAGCCCAACCATCCCCACTTCGGCGGAGCAACCGCCATCTACAACGTCATCGATGCGCGCCAGTCCGACCCGCAGGCCAACGTCATCCAGGCTCTCCGCGGCATGGGATACACCGAGCAAGCCGATCACTACACCCACTTCAGCTACGAGATGGTCGCGCTCACACCTCGCTGCGCCGTCGAGCTTGGCTACAACATCTCCGACGAAGACCAGAAAAAATCCCACATCGAAGTTAGCGGCCGCAAAGGTTTCGGCGTCAAGGCCGACGACCTCATCGACAAGCTCATCGCCGCCACGCGCGCTGAGGTCGACGCCCGCCAAACCGGGGTCCCCGCCGGGCGATCTGTGCCTGGTGGGGTGGAAACCGGCGGAACGGGCGAGAATGCTGACACCGCACGCCAGCAGATCGCCGAACAAATCGCCATCGGTGCCTTGCGCTACTTCATGCTCAAGGTCACGCGCAATTCTGTCATCGCTTTCGATTTCAAAGACGCGCTCAGCTTTGAAGGCGAAACCGGCCCCTACATCCAATACGCCGTCGTCCGCATCCGCAACATCTTCCGCAAAGGCAATACCACGCCCGACTCCGTGCTCGCCGATTTCGCCAGCCTGCCCGCTGCCACCCTCGCCGCCTATCTCTCCGGCGACGCGAATCAAGATATCTGGTCGCTATGGCTCCGCGCCGGCCGTCGCACCCAAATCCTCGCAGCAATGCATCGCCACCTCCGAGCCCGCCCATCTCGCCCGGCACGCCTTCCAGCTCGCGCAGGAGTTCGCCAACTTCTACCATCGCCATCACATCCTCACCGAAGAAGATCCCGCGCGCAAAACATTTCTTCTCGCCACCGCCGCCATCGCCCTTCGCGAACTCGTCGGCACACTCGCTCTCCTCGGCATCGAAAGCCCCGAAGCAATGTAGCGGCAGCTCTGAGCCGTTGGCACTCGAATGCAATGGAGAAGTCCCGGAAATCACGCTGTTGAACAACAGCGGCACGTTGTAAGTTGAGATTTTGTTGCTGAATGGTGCGAGGAGAACTAGACTCTCTTCCGCCTCTGATGCGTCGACGGAATGTTCATGTCCTCGCGATATTTCGCCACCGTCCGCCGCGTCAGTTGAATCCCCTGCGACTGCAGCATCGCCGCGAGCTGGTCGTCGGTCAGCGGATGCCGCGCGTCTTCGTCCTCGATGAACTTGCGCACCTTGCGCTTCAGCACCAGCAGCGGCGTATCCGCGCCCTCCGGCCCGTTCGAGCCTTCCGAGAAAAAGAACCGCAGCTCCAGCACGCCCTGCGGCGTATGCGCGTATTTGTTGGCCACGGCGCGGCTCACCGTCGATGGGTGAACGCCGATCTCCTCGGCCACTTCCTTGATCATCATCGGCCGCAGCCCTTCCACGCCCTTGTCGAAAAACTCCTGCTGCCGCCGCACAATCACTTCGCACGTCCGCAAAATCGTGCTCTTTCTCTGCGCGATGTTCCGCATCAGTTGCAGCGCCGAGCGGAACCGCTCCTTCACGTACTCCTTCACTTCCTTGTCGGTCTCTGATGAAACCAGCATGCGCCGGTAGCGCTGGCTCAGTCGCAGGCTGGGCAGGTCCTCTTCGTTCATGCTCACTACCCATTCGCCGCCGCGCTTTACAAAATACACATCCGGCTCAATCAGCCGAGTCTGTTCGCGGTTGTACATCCGCCCCGGCCGCGGATCCAGCGTCCTTATAAACTCGACAGCCGAGTGCGCCTCATCCGCTGTCACCTGCGCCGCCCGCGCCAGGTCCTTAACGTCCCGCTTTTGCAACAGAGGCAAGTGGCGTTCCACAATCAGCGTCGCCACTTCCATCGCCCGCCGCCGCTCGTCGATCTTGGCCTCGGCCTCCTCGCGAATGCTCCTGTGATGGTCGGTTCCCGCGTCCTCGTCAATCTCTTCTGATCCCGGCCCGTAGATATGGCTGAACTCGTGCTGCTGTGCCGCAATCTGCAACATTAGGCACTGCCGCAAGTCGCGCGCCCCCACTCCCGCTGGATCAAGATGCTGCACCAGATCCAGCCCGCGCCGGATCAAATCCAGCGCCGCTGCAAGCTCCGCCGCATGGCCGTTGTTAGCGGCCACTTCCAGCGGGACTCCGCAAAAAGCAGCGGCGAGCTCCTCTTCGCTCGCCGCCAGATATCCATCTTCATCCAGATTGCCAACCACAAACTGCGCTGCCTCAAGCAGCTTTCGGTCCAGACTCAGTGCCCCCAGCTGCCACGCCAGGTGATCTGACAAGCTCGTAGGCTGGGAGAGAAAGTTCTCAAACGAGGGCTTCTCGCTCTCTTCATACTCCGGCTGTGTACGGTAACCGGGATCGAGATACTCCTGGAAGTACGAGCCAAAATCGATCTCATCGAATACATCCTTAGGCGGCGCGGCCGTCTCCTCAGCGCTGCGTTCCAGCCGTTCCTCGCGGCCCGCAACTTCATCCAGCATTGGAACCGTTTCGTCAATCTCCTCAAGGACGGGATTCTCAACCATCTCCGCATCGATCATCTCCTTCAACTCGAGCTTGTTCAGCGCAAGCACGCTCACCATCTGCATCAGGCCCGGCGTCAGCACCTGACGTTGGGAGACTTTCAAACTCAATCTTGGTTGCAGAAGCGGCATAATTGCGTTGTGTCCCGTTTTGGCTCAATGCGAGTCTAGTCTTAGTGCGTGATAAAGCTTAGTACAGAAACGGTCTGCTCTTGCTCCCCCATTCGTGTCATCGTACCGAATTGGGGCTTGGCCCGTTTCGGAATCATTGGAAGAAAACAACTTAGCGGCGCCGCGCTCCCGCCGCTGGAACCTTCAGAATATGCCTGATTTGCGCCGACCGTCCAGCGCCATGGGAGCCATCCAAATGCACCCCAAATATGCTCTAATTCAGCGAGAATCCCTCGCCCAGGTAAATGCGCCGCACCTCAACGTCATTACCCAGCTCGCGCGGCGTTCCCGTCCGGAAAATTCGCCCTTCGGCAATAATGTATGCCCGGTCGGTCACGCTCAGCGTCTCGCGCACGTTGTGGTCCGTCACCAGCACCCCGATCCCGCTGGCTTTCAGGTCGAAGATGATCTTTTGCAGCTCCAGCACTGCAATCGGGTCGATGCCGCTGAACGGCTCGTCGAGCAAAATAAAATTTGGCTGAATGCACAGCGCTCGGGCAATCTCCACTCGCCGCCGCTCGCCGCCTGAAAGCGCGTATCCCCGCGTGGTGCGGATGTGCCCAAGATTCAACTGATGAATCAGCTTCTCGGCTCGCGTGCGCCGTTCCCGGTTGCCCAGCGGCTGCGCCTCCAGCACCGCCAGGATGTTCTCCTCCGCGGTCAGCTTGCGAAAAACCGAAGGCTCCTGGGGAAGATAGCTGATCCCGAAATTCCGCGCCCGCAAATACATCGGCACCCGCGTAATGTCGGTGTCGTCCACCATCACGCGCCCGCTCTCAGGCTGTACCAATCCCACAATCATGTAGAAACTGGTTGTCTTGCCGGCGCCGTTTGGCCCCAGCAAGCCCACCACTTCGCCGCGGGAAATCCTCAGGTTGACGTCTCTTACAACCTGCCTCCGCTTGTAGCTCTTTCCGATTCCCTCGGCAATCAGTGTTTCCATGTGTCTCGCTGAAGCGATCCCCGCCTTACTTCCCGTGCGCGTCCGGAGCGGTCGTATCCGTTTCTGTCTCGCGGCCGCCGCCTTCGACTCTGACCCTATCATCGCGGCTATCGAAAATCAAAGCCTCACCCGTCACCGTTCCATGCTCCGGATCGCTCATCTTCGGTGGCACGGCTGCCGTGCCAGTCAGCACATATTCCCCGGTCGCTCCCGTATATACCAATTGCTCTCCGGTTCCGCGCCTGCCCTGCGAAGTCAGCACCACATGCCCAGTGGCCTTCATCTCATCCACTTGCGCTTGCCCGCTCTGCGCCTGCCCGTTCTGTCCCGGGCCGCCGCTTGCATCGTGGCCTCCCGCCGGCATCAGCAGCAATTCCACAGCATCGGACGACGATGTCGCCGTGCCCGTCTCCGCAACCACTGCGCCCAGCGTGCCTCCGTGCATCACCGCCTTGCGCTCCGCGTCGAAGTATTTCAGCTCGCCTCCACGCACGCGAATCACAGAAACCGCAGCGCCCGCATTGCTCGCGCCCGTCTGCCCAGCAGATTGCGTCGTCGCGCCATTCCCGCCCGCGCTCTTTCCCGTATCCGCCCTACCTGCGTCTGCCGCGTTCGCTACCTTGCCCGCACCCGCCCCGCCTGCGCTCAGCATCACCACCCGCACCGGCTCTGCCGGATCGCTGCTCCTTGCCACGAGCGTTTGCATGCGCTGGTTCAACACAATCACTGGCCCGCTCACAAAGTTCGTCTGTTGCCACATACGCGCGTGCCCGCGAAAGGTCGCCTCGCCGCTCGACTGGTTCAGTTGCGCCTCGGCTGCAACCACATGCGCCGGACCCTTGCCGCCCAACGTCACTCCGCCAGCATCGTTTTTCCCTGTGCCAGCTCTCGTCCCATCGCTACCCGCGGGACCGCCGCCTCCCCCGCCGCCAACCACCGCGCCCGTCCACGTCGCTTTCACATCGCCATGCGCAAAAGCGTCACCCGACTGCTGCGACATATCGACCTTCTCCGCTGTCAGCTCCATCCCGCCATTTTCCACTCGCGGACTCATCGTCAAATGCAGCCACTCTCCCTGGCCCTCATACACAGCTTTGCCGGCTGTCGCGCGCAGCGGCGGTGGTGGCTGCGCGCCTGTCTTCGCCGCCGGCTGCTCAAACAGCACCACATTCCCGTCCAGCTCCGCCGACTGCACCTCGGTCGCCCCAGCCACACCACCGCTGCCTACTTGCTCCTTTGCTCCCTTGCTCCCCTGCTCCCTGTCTTCGGCAAAACTCGCCTCCAGCCGGTCGCCGTTCGCCGTCTGTCGCGTCCCTGTCGCCGTTGTCTCATCGATCTCCGCATGGCCCGCGCCGCTCAGCGTGCGCAACGCCGATCCTGCCCCAAAACTCCCCGTCACTTCATCCGCGCTCATTCTCGATGGCGTCGCCGGCGCATTGCCGCGCTGGCTCTCGCTCGTGATCGTCACACCGCCCGATCCGCGCATCGTCTCCACTTCCAACTGCCCTTCGCCTGCCTGTCCCGCGCCTGCATGTCGTCCCGCGCCTTTGCCCGAGCCGTGCCCCGCCCGAAAACCAATGTCCACCACCGGCGAGCGCCAAGCTCGGCTTACGTGTAGAGTCCTGCTCACGCGCAACCCGCCCCCCCCATCGTCTTGTCCCGCGCTCGTCTCTAGGCTCGTCATCTCCACGCCGCGCTCCAGGTGCGCGCTCTTCAATTCGCCCTTCGCCGCAAAATTCAACTCCGCCGTCGGCGCATTTCCGTGCATCGTTCGCATTGCACTCGCCGAATCCATCGTCACGCCACCCTCCATGTGCCCATGGAGCGGTTCGCTGTGCTCGTCAAACATAATCCACGCCACCGGCGCAGCCACGTGCCCGCCCTTCGTGGTCGTCAGCGTAAACCCGCCCTTCGCATCCAATCGCTCCGCCGACCCATCCTCGCGAAACAGAATCTTCGCCTCAGCCGCGTCGGCTTTCCCTCCGCTAAATGCCGCCGACGCTCTCTCCATTTCGCAGCTCTGCGCCCCGCGATCGAACTCCGCATGCTGCGCATGAATCTCAACCTCATCGCCGCCGCGATTGGTCGTCAGCTCCACTGCCTGCTCCAGCGTCAAGTTGCCGCTCTGCGAGTTGTAACTTGCCCCCGTCGCGCTCCCGGCTCCCTGCGCCGCTGTAAAGTTCACTCGCTGATCAGTCGTCACCAGCCCTGAGTTCCGGTCGAACGTCACTCCGCTCGTCTTTACGTCAATCTGTCCCGCCCCGCCTGTCGCGTCCACATCGGCAATCGCGTGCGCCTTAATCTCGTCTTCCCTAATCTTGTCTCCCTTGATCTGGTCTTCCTTCTTCTTGTTTCCTTTTGTCTTATCTGCCTGCTCCACTGCCGCTTCGGTACTCGCTGAAGGCCGCGTCAGCAGCATCTCTACCGGCCCTTGCGCCGTTGCCTTGCCCGTCTTCTGGTCGTACTCAAATATGTCGCCGGAGATCTTGTCGATCTGCTTGCCGTCCTCGCCGTAAAGATCGATCTGCACGTCGTGCAGCTCCACAAAGTCCGTCTTCAGCTCCACCTCTCGCGAAGCATGGATCCTGTACTGGGAGTGCGCACCAAACGCGTGCACGTAGGTGTATCCATCCGCCTCCTGCACAATGTTCTTGGCCAGCTTCGGCGGCAAATCGTGCCGGTTCAGCAGGTTCTTCCACTTCGCCCGCACCAGAAACACGCCCAGCGTCACCAGCAGCAGCGCTCCCGCCACCAGCACCAGCGTCCGGATTCGCTCGATCGTCAACCGCACGCTTTAGCTAACCTCTGAATAATTCGACGTTCTGAAAAGGTAGGAACTTGCTGTTCGCGGATACGCTTCCTCGCGACACAGTCTTGTATCAGGGCACGGCTTCAGCCGGGCCATAAAGGCAGCAAAAAGAATCGAGGGCTTTAGCCCCCGAGGGAATGTTTGCGATTCGTTCAAATCTCCCTCAATTCCCCATCCCCAACCGCGCCGCCAACCGCTGCGCCAGGCTCTCACCAAGCTCGCTCCACAGCAACCGAGCCGTCGCGCCCGACGCCTTCTCCACTCCCGCAGTCAGCTCCACCAGTTGACGCACATTCTCCGCCACATGTCTCGCGCCCACTTCACTTAAGTCGACATCCTCCTCGAGAAATGGCGCGTCCGAGCCAAAGTCGATCCTGATGTGCCCATCCTGCTCATATGTGCCTTCGTCAAACAGCGGCCCATATCCCGTTACCCGCACCAGGCGCGGCCCCCGCGCCCACCGGCCCAGATACTTGTGATCCTGAGCGTTTATTTTTAACCTGCCATCCTGGGCGTCTGTTTCTTGGCTGTCATCCTGAGCGGAGGGCGCAGTAGCGCCCGAAGTCGAAGGACCTGCATTTCCAATCTCCAGCTCCCACAAATTCCACCCAATCTGGAACTCGTATGCGTAGTCCTCGTGCAATAGCTCCGTCGCCTCCGCCACAGCCACGCGCGGATCGGCCCCCGGAAGTTGCCCCGGCACCGGCCCAGCGAGCAACCGCCCGCCTTCCATCTGCTCGCCAACCATCCGCCCATATACCCGCTCAAACACCGGCGACTCATTCCAGCTCACCGGCCACACCGTCGCCGAATACACCTTCGCCTCGCCGCCATGCGCGGCAAAGGCGCCCAGCACCGCAATCAGCTTGTCGGGGAGCGCCTCGAGGCGCAAATTCGGATACCACAGGCTCAAATAAAGCGTGTCTGCCATCAGTATTGATTTTAGTCGTTTGTAGTCTTCGGCCGCCGCAAAGGCTACGCCCGACAATCCGCCGGGATTGCGGGTTGCCCCATCCTAACCGCAGCTTCATCGCGGTTAGGGTGGGATAGCAGGAACTTAATTTCGGAAGAACCGGAGTCGGTCCCTTACCCCGTCACAATCTCGCTAAAGTCCGCAATCGTCGAGAAATTTCGCAGAACCGCGTCAATCAACCCCAAATTCGCGCTCCGCACCTTCTCATCGGGATCAAGCACCATCACCTTGTCGAAAAACTGATCCACCGTCGGCCGAATCGTCGCAATCAGCGCCAGAGCCTCGCGATAAGCGCGTTGCTCGCGCAGTTTCGCGATTTGCGGCGCAATCTCTTTTGACCGGTCCCACAAATCGATCGCCTCAAGCGCCAGGTCGTTCAGCTTCTTCTCATCGGGTCGATAACCCTTTTCCTCAGCCTGTTTCAAAATGTTCTTGATCCGTTTGCAGGCCGCCGATACCGCCGCGAAATCCGCCGACTCCCGCACCGCCGTCAGCGCCTCGGCTCGCGCAATCGCGTCGCGCACATCGTCTGCGCCCACCGCCAGCACCGCATTCACCACGTCGTACGCAAACCCGCGCACATCCTTCAAAAAGAACTGCAGCCGCTCCCGCAGAAACTCGCTTACCTGCGCTTTACCGGAGTCGCTCACGCCGCTCGCGTTCACCACATCGCCCAGCGTCAGCGGCAACTCCGACTCAGCCAGAATCTTCACAATCGCATTCGCCGCGCGCCGCAGCGCAAAAGGATCCTTCGATCCTGTCGGTGCGCTCCCAATCCCGAACATCGCCACAATCGTCTGGATGCGATCGGCAATCCCCAGCAGTTGCCCTTCTACCGAAACCGGAATCGGATCTTCAATCGAGGCCGGCGTGTACTGGTCATAGATCGCCAGCACAATTCGCTCATTCAATTCCTGCGCCCGCGCGTAAAGCCCGCCAATCACGCCCTGTAGCTCGGTAAACTCCTTCACCAGCTCCGTCGTCAGATCGGTTTTGGCCAGCTCCACCGCCTTGAAAAGTGCGGCCTCATCGAACGGCGCATCAGCACTCTTGAGGATCGTCGCCAGCGCGCTCGCAACCGCCAGGTTCTGCTCCGTCTTCCAGTAGTAGCTGCCCAGCTCCTTCTGGAACGTCACATTCTTCAGGCTCTCCATGCGCTTCGCCAGCGGCGTTTTCTGGTCCATATCCCAGAAGAATCGCGCATCTTTAAACCGCGCCCTCAGCACGCGCGCATTCCCGTGCCGAATGATCGCCGCGCCCTCTTCGTCCGCCTGCGTATTCAGCACCGCCAGAAAATGCGGCGCCAGCTTGCCCTCTGCGTCTTCCACCGCGAAATATTTCTGGTGATCGCGCATCACCGTCACCAGAACCTCTTCCGGCAAGCCCAAATACTCGCGCTCAAAATCTCCCAGAATCACGCTCGGCCACTCGGTCAGATGCGTCACGGTCTCGACCAGCGCTTCATCCTCGCGCCACCGCGCGCCCGCTACCTTTCGCGTCTCCGCATCCAATGCTTTGCGAATGATCTGCCTGCGCTCCGCCACATCCACAACAACGCTGGCCCCGCGCAGAGTCTCAACGTAACCGTTCGCCGACGGCAGATCCACCGGAGTGGTCGCCATACAGAATGCGATGCCCGCGGCTCGCATTGCCCGCCGCAATCCCCGCAATCTCCACCGGAACCACTTCCGCATCGAGCAGCGCCACCACCCAGCGCACCGGCCGCACAAACCGCTCCGGCTTCGCCGCGCGCCAGTACATATTCTTCGCCCAGTAAAGCCCCAGCACTTCCTTCGGCAACTCGGCAATCAGGATTTCCGCCGCCGTCCGCCCCGTCAGCTTCACCGTCGCGCCCACGTACTCGCCCTTTGACGTCTCAATTTTCTTGAGGTCGGAAACTTCCACGCCAGCCTTTTTCGCAAAGGCCTCGCCGCCGGCGTCGGCTCGTCATCCTTGAACGCAATCTTCCACGACGGGCCCATCACCACTTTTCGGTGTCGGCCTGCTTCGCCTGCACGCCCTCTGCCAGCACCGCCAGCCGCCGCGGCGTCGAATACGTCGTCACCTTCGCGCCGTTCACCTAGCAGCCGCTCGCGCTTCAGCAACTCGGTCACGCGCTTGCCCAGCTCGGCCTCCGCCGCGGCAATCATCCGCGCCGGAATCTCTTCCAGCCCGATCTCCAGTAAAAAATCCGCCATCGCTATTCGTTCTCTCGCTGACTTGCCGACTCGTCTGCCGCTGCTAACTGACCCGCTACCCTGCTGCAACGCCCAAGCCTTCGCCACGCCCACCGCCAGCGCGCGAATCCGCGCAATCACGCCCACGCGCTCCGTCACGCTGATCGCCCCGCGCGCGTCCAGCAGATTAAAGAGGTTCGAGCACTTCAGCGCCAGCTCATACGTCGCCAGCAGCGGAAACCGTTTCTTCTCCGTTGCGCTCGCGTTCTCATCGGCTATCACCGCATGCGCCTTTTCCAGCAGCGCCTGCGCCTCGGCCTCATACGAATTAAAATGCTCCCAAAGCCTGGCCACATCGGCCATCTCGAAGTTGTACACCGAAAATTGCAGCTCCTCGGCCAGCCGCACATCGCCGTAGGTCACCAGAGCGCCCGCATCAGACTCGTTTTTCTGGGGGTCGCGCGCCCACACAATGTCGTAGATCGAGTCCACATCCTGCAAAAACGCCGCGATGCGCTCCATGCCATACGTCAGCTCCGCGCAAATCGGGTCCAGATCCATCCCGCCGCACTGCTGAAAATATGTGAACTGCGTAATCTCCAGCCCATCCAGCATCACCTGCCAGCCCACGCCCCACGCGCCGCCCGCCGGCCACTCCCAGTTATCTTCTTCAAACTTCAGGTCGTGATGCTTCAGGTCAATCCCCATCGCCTCGAGCGACTCGAGATAAAGCTCCTGCACATTCACCGGCGGTGGTTTCAGGATCAGCTGAAATTGTGTGTGCTTGAACAACCGATTGGGATTCTCGCCATACCGCCCGTCGGCCGGCCTGCGCGATGGCTGCGCATAGCCCACCTTGTAGGGCTTCGGCCCCAGCACGCGCAAAAACGTCTCCGGGCACATCGTCCCCGCGCCCACTTCCACGTCGTATGGCTGCTGCAGCACGCATCCGCGCTCCGCCCAAAACGCCTGCAGGCGAAACAAAAGATCCTGAAAGGTGAGGGAACTTGGGGCTACGCGCGCTTCGGGCTGGGCTGCGGACACAGGCTCATCTCTCTCATTTGAACTAAGAAAAGATTCTACCAGTCAGCAATCCGCCTTCCTGGTTACTAAGGTGTCCCTTCGTCCGCCTAAGGCCAGTCCTGCGCACCATGGTAAATGCGTGCAATCTCGATCGTGTCCTGCTTAACTCGATAGACCGCGATGTAGGGTAAAGGCGAGAAAATCAGCTCGAGCCACCCCTCTATACGGGTACTTGATCGGCCCATGCCGGGAAGATGCTTGAGTTGAGCGATTCCCTTATAAATAGTCGCCGCAACTTGTTTGGCAGCTTCCGGATTGTCACGCTCAATCCACGCGCAGATGCGCTCAAGGTCTTCGGTCGCAGGAAGGGACCATCGCATTTCCATTAAGGTTGGAGAAAGCGCCTCAGCCGGTCGCCAACTTCCTCGTGTGTCAAAGCCTCGCCGCGATCCAGAGCAGCCTCACCGCGTCGGACAGCCTCGATGAAGCGGTCTTCCTCCTGAAAGTAGCGCGTCACCACATCCCGCACTGCCTCATCGGGGCTCAGGCATTGCCGTGCCGCGCGCTCAACGAGCCGCGCTTCGATTTCGGGAGTGAACTGCACTTCCATGGCTATAGTGTAGGAGGAATCTGGCTTCCGGGCAACGCAGCCACTTCATGTTGCCCTTCACCCACCCAGCCTCGCCAGCGCCTCCGCCGTCTTCAGCTTTCGCTCCAAATGCCTCTCCAGCGTTTGCAAGGTGAACCGTCTCAGATCGTGCCCGCGCTTTCGCGGCCACGCCTCGCCCACAAAACTCGCCGCCGGAGCCCGCAGCATCCGTTGCGCCAGTTGCCAGCTATCGGCGCTCAGCCCGCTTCCCGAGCCGTTCGCATGCAGTCCGCAAAACAGTCCATCCGCATACGCGTTAAAGCGCACTTCGCCCGAGCCCAGCGTCTCTCCGCAAATCATGCAGTGGCCAATGTCCGGCAGCAATCCCATCAGCCGAGTCATCCACAGCGAGAAATACGTCAGCGCCATCCACGGCCCAGCGAGCGCCGGGCCGGCCCCAGAATTCCCGGCCTCTGCCTTCACCGCATTCGTCTGCTCCAGCACGCTCGCCACCAGCCTGAACACCGTCGCCTGCGGATCGCGCTCCGGCAGCGCCTCGTCGATCACCTCGGCATAAAAGCTCAACACCGCCATGCGCGTCTGGTCCACCGGCGCTGACAAGGGTGACCGCAGAATCTCCAACTGGTCGAGCCTCACTAATTCCTGCCGCGGCCGCTCGGCAAACCACGCCCTCGCCAGCGTCATCGGCTCCAGCGCCCCGCCAAATCGCTTCCGGCTCTTCAGCGCCGCCTTGGCCATCCCCTTCAGCCGGCCATAATCGCGCGTAAAAAAGCTCACCAGCAGGTCGGCCTCATGCACCGGCCATGTGCGCAAAATCACCGCTTCTGACGTGAGCACGCTCATGCTTCCTCATCATCGCATCTTCGCCGTTTTGGAGGAATCTGCTCTATTTCCCCTGCAAGAAAGTAAGGGGAAGCCATCAAAAGTAAGGAATTTTCATAGAATGGCTGGATTTCTTCATAAAGTAAGGCATAATGTAGAAAGTAAGGTATAATAAGAAAGGTAAGGAGCCTTCATGCCCACGGCAAAAATCACCTCGAAAGGCCAAATCACCATCCCCTCAGAAGTCAGGTCTTCGATGGGCTTGAGTCCGGGCGACAAGATCGTCTTTTTCGCAGACGAAAATGGCGATTTCATCGTGCGACGGGTCGGCTCCATCATGGATTTGCGCGGAATCTTGGCCGGGTTCGACGTTCCGAAAACCGACGAGGAGATGAACGAGATGATCCATCAGCGTGCGTTTGAACTCGATGAGGCTACCAAAACAGGCGCAGCGCGAGCCTCAGACGGAGAGGCGGCGTGATTGGCTTGGATACGAATGTTCTCTTACGCTTTTTTGCGCAAGACGATCCGCATCAGAGTCCGCTCGCCGACGCCACAATGGCATCGCTGACCGAAGACGATCCGGGGTGGGTGGGGCTGGCCACGGTTCTTGAGTTTGTCTGGGCCATGGACAGGAAAATGCGTGTTGCCAAACCGATCATCTGTAATGCGCTTGAACGCTTACTCCTGCTGGAGTCCATCGTTCTGGAGCAAGACATGATCGTCGCATCCGCGCTCCGGCAATTCCGCTCAACTCGCGCCGACTTTGCTGATTGCCTCATCGCTGCATCGGCACGAGCCGTCGGTTGCAGCAAGACGGTCACCTTCGACAGCATCGCGGCACGCGATGCCGGCATGGAATTGATCGCCTGATTTTTCTCGTCGCTTCGCCTCGGCCATCGACGAAACACAAAATCGTTCGTCGCCCACAAACACAAACGCGCATCCCGGCAACCGGAATGCGCGTCCTGAGAAACCTTTACTACTGCGCCAACCTGACGCTCAGCCGTCTACCGGCCGAAGTGCGCGGTGTTCTTATCGGCAAAGTGTGCCCACTTCTCCGGCAGGTCATCCAGCGCAAAAATCGCCGACACCGGGCAAACCGGCACGCACGCGCCGCAGTCAATGCACTCGACCGGGTCGATGAAAAGCTGATCGGCTTCGGCATAACCGGCTTCGTCTTTCTTGGGGTGGATGCAATCGACGGGACAGGCGTCCACACAGGCGCTATCCTTCGTGCCGATACAAGGTTCTGCAATTACGTATGCCATCTCTGCTCTCTCCCAGTATTCCCGCGGCCCCCGCAAACGCGAGCCGCTCTGATCTTTACTGCGAATTCTTTACGAGCCCAGCTTTTACGAGCCTAGCTTTTACGAGCCTGATACTAGCATACGTCCCCGCTCCCCGGTTCCACGATTTTTGCCCGCGTTTTGCCATGCGGGAAGCGCCGCCGCCCTTACTCCTGACCCGTTTTGGCTCTCTCCGCCCGCGCCCGCGCAAACTCCTCCGGCGTCGGAATCGGCGACAAGCCACGCCCCGCAAACAGATCGTCAAACATCCCGATCAGCTCTTCGTGAATCAATCCATTCGACGCCAGAATCTCATCGCTCTTTAATTGGAACTGGCCGCCCGCAAAGTCCGTCACTCTTCCGCCGGCTTCCTCCACCAGCAGAACTCCCGCCGCCGTATCCCACGGATTCAGGTTGAACTCCCAAAACGCATCCATGCGTCCGCAGGCCACATACGCCAAATCGAGCGCCGCCGAACCCGCCCTCCTCACCCCGTGCGACCGCAGCGTGAACTCCTGGTAAAAGTGAATGTTCGGATTCGCATGCCGCTTCCGGCTTGGAAATCCCGTCCCGAGCAGCGCCTCCGCCAACTCAGCGTTACGCGAGACCCTCACCAGCTTCCCATTCAGTCGAGTCCCCTGCCCACGCTCTGCCGTGAACAGCTCGTCCCGCAGCGGATCGTAGATCACTCCCGCCACCAGCGTTCCATCCTCGCCGGCTTTCATCCCCCCCGCCTGCTCGTCCAGATTCGTCCGCTGCTCCAGGCCCCCGCGCTTTTCCAGTCCTAATGACACGCAGAACTGCGGAAACCCGTGCGCAAAATTCGTGGTCCCATCCAACGGGTCCACATACCAGCGAAACTCCCCATCCATCCGCTCGCGCGTGCCCTCTTCGCCATAGACTCCGTGCTCCGGAAAAGCCTCGCTAAGCCGCGTGCGAATCAGCCTCTCCGCCGCGCGATCGGCCGCGGTCACAATGTCCACGTCGCCTTTGTATTCGGTCTCTACGCCCTTTGCGTAGTAGTCGCGCAGCAGCGCTCCGGCCTCGCGCGCAATCTCCGCCGCCTTCGGGAAATAAATAAGATTCTTCTCAGTCGCCGGTTCCGCTGCGCCGCTCACAGCCTTGCCCCATGCTTTCCGTTCCCGTCAGGTCCATGTCCGTCAGCTGCATGCCCGTCTGCAGTCTCATAGCGCGGAGTCCTTCGCCGGCCCGCTTCGCTGATCATCCGGATCTGGTTCTTGTAAATAAATAAATTCGGCTGGCCCTCGCGCGTCAGCCGCAGCATGGAATCGTCAAAGTACTCAATCCACCCGCGCACCGTCTCGCCGTCGCGCAATTTGATGTTCACCACCACCTGCCGATCGCTCAATGAGCGCAGGTAGAGCCCTTCTTGGCCGGTTTCGCCCGGCGGAGGCGTCTTCGATCGGCGCCGCGAAGACAATGGGGAAGTCATATTGCCATTTTAGATGCAGCCTTCCGCTATCGAGTATTTCGGCTTCCGATCTCCACAATTTTTCCCGGCAAGTTTGCTATCTGCCTGGCATCGTCAACTCAAAACGCCCTGGGGATGCTGTCGCGGACCGAAACCTTGGAGTCGCTCGGGAAGTCCGCAGGCACCGGAAATGTCACCGGTCTCCGTGCCAGCCATTCCAGCGCCCGTGGAATGATTGTTTGTACTGCCGCATCCCGAAGGGCCGCCGGCCGCACGTCCCCCGGCCAAACATGACCGTAAGTCGAAATGTAAACACGCCCTTTTCCAAAGGTAGTTGTCCACTCCACCGGCCACAGCAAACCCAATTTGGGATCAGAATCCCGCGCATAGGCCAGCACATGCAGCCGCTCGGCTGGGCCGCGCGCATAGTAATAAACTTCCATGTCGGGCGAGAGCCATGCTTGCGGCATGCCGGCATGAATCGGATCGTCTCCGAGGCGCCTCACCTGCACATCGGAGCGCTGCCCGTGGCCTGTTCCGCGACCCACGCCGGGCGGAATCCGCACAATCTTTTCTTTGTCGCTCACGCGAATTGCGGTGCCATAATCCGCTTCGCGCCAGCTTAGTCCTACCATTTCTTCATATTCTTTCCAGCCCACGAATGCGTTCTCCGCGGCGTGGAATATATAAACGCCTCCGCCTTTGCCAACGTATTCAGCAAAGTCCTGTTTCACCCCGTCTGGCCATTGTGGTTTTGGCTTCAATCCTTGCAGAAGGCCGTTCCCGCCATTGTCGTTGCAGGTTTGAATCACCACATCGTAGTCCGCAAAACGCGGCCGCCACGCTTCCCATGCCGCGGAGCCGGGCTCCAGGGGCGCAGTGCTGACGTCAACGGTGAATTCGCCGGCCGCCTCAAGAATGCCGCGCAGCAGCAGGGTAGTCTGCTGCCAGTCGTGGTTGCTGAAGCCGTCAACAATGAGAACGCGAATCTTGCCTTGATGCGTCCTGGCAAAACCAGGAAGTGTGCAAGCTAGCATGATCGCAAGCAAGCACAGAATAGATCGATGCTTCATGCCGTCAGGTTACAGCACCCCGACCCAGCTTTAGTTTTCACGCGGGCGGGCATCCGCATAATACCCCGCCTTATTCCGCACATTAAATTCATCCGCCGCCGCGCGGGGAACCGTCACCACCACCCGATGAAACTCCACGCCGGGAACCTGATGCTGCGGATAATAACCAATCAGGTATTGCGTCCTCAGGTCGTCGCTCACCTGCGCGAATGCCTTATCCAGGCCGCCCTCGCCCACGTAAAAATGCTTTCCGCCCGTCTGCTCCGCCAGCGTAATCAGCGCGTGTTCGCCGCCCAGGTCGCGCCCCGCGCTGGCTTCAATCGGCACGTCGATCAGCGAATAAATCATCACCTCGTTGCGCAGCGCCGCCTCCAGAGCCTGCTCATAAGTCGACGTTTTGGCCGTATCGTCCCCATCCGACACCAGCACCAGCACCTTGCGACCCTGCCGTTTTCCCAGGCCCTCGGAGCCTAATCGAATCGCGTCGTAAAGCGCCGTTGAATAATCTGAGCGAAGCTCACCCACCGCGTGGTCTATCCGCGACAAATTATTCGTAAACGGGGTCAGCTCAGTTACGTCAGTGGCAAACTCGATCACGCTTATCTGGTCTTGCGTCCGCAAAATATCGTGTGCGAAATGCCTTGCCCCGTTCGCTTCCTCGTCAAGATCCTTGCGCACGCTCCCCGAAGTATCGATCGCCAGCGTCAGATTCAGCGGCACGTCCGTCTTCCGCTCGAAGACCGCGATCTCCTGCGGGCGGTTATCCTCGAACACGGCGAAATCGTTTTGAGTCAGTCCGCCTACAATCACGCCATTCTTGTCCGTCACGTTGACGAAGATGTTCACCAGCTTCACGTCGACATGAAACGTGGGCTGCTGCGCCGTCATCGCCACCGGAGCCAGCGCCGCAACCGCGAAGAGGCCCGCAATCGCTCCTGCACTTGCGCCAGCGCACAATGCACGAAGACCGCTGCACGTGACACGAAGAACGCTGCGCCGGGCCCTCATGCGGCGCCTCCAGAACTATCCACCGTCAATCCCTCCGGAAACGGCTCGCCCGGCGCCCAAACCGCGCCATCGGCAAACGTCTCCTTCTTCCAGATGGGCACAGTCTGTTTCACGGTATCGATCAGCCAGCGGCAGGCCTCAAACGCTGCCGATGCGGTGCGCCGACGCAACCACAATCAGCACGCTCGTCTCGCCAATCTCCAGCCGCCCCAGCCGGTGAACCATCGTCACCTGGCGCACGCCGAATCGCTCCCGCGCCTTCTGCCCCAGCTCCCTCATCTGTCCAACGGCCATCTCTTCATAAGCTTCGTAATCCAAATGCAGCGTCCGTCGTCCTCGCGAATGGTTGCGCACAATCCCGTCAAACACCACCACCGCGCCGTCTTCGCCGCTCTTCGCCGCCGCAACAATCCTGTCCGCATCAATCGCCTCGCGCGTCAGCGCGACAATCACTTCCGGCTCTCCCTCGCTCTCGTCCAAAACGTCCGCCGCGACGCGCATCACTGCCGCCAGACACCGGCGGCAGCAGCCCAACTTCATCGCCCTCATGCAGCGTCTGCGCAGCCTGCGCATATTCGGCGTTCACTCCCACTGCGATGCCATGGAATGCGTCTTTAGGCGCGCGCTCCGGCAGCCCCGCGCGCAGCTGCTCAAGCAGCGATCCCACCGTTGCGCCCTCCGGCAGCTGCACGGCAGCGGCATCGGGGCTTAGCCACTCCTTCAACACTCCAAAAGCAATCACGCGCACACGCATAGATATGAAAAGCATAACGCTCTGCACGTTAGACGCACTTGCTTGAATTCAGGGGTTGGATCAGGCGAGCCGAGCCGGCGTCCTTCCAAAAAGAAACACCGGCGACAACGGTTCTACAAGAAAAAAGGCAGGCTACAGCGGTTCCACAATTGCTCTACCCAGTCCCGCAACCGCTGAGCGGCTTTTTCACCGAGAAAAAGCCACCTCGCAAGATGTTGGAAAGGGCAAGTGTATTGTGGAACCGCTTTTTCGCCGGCCTGCTCACACAAAAAATCGAGAGACGCTTACGCCACCGCGCTCGCCGCACTCGGAGCGTTCTCTGCACGTCTCGGCGTAGCTCGGCCGCATCTGCGGCCGAGCCGCAAGCAGCGGCAGCGCCACAGCCAGCACGTCCTCGATCTCGCTCGCGTAGTGAACCGTCACGCCTTCCATCATCTCCGGCGTCAGGTCCTCTTCCACGCTCTGGCGGTTCTCGGCAGGCAGGATGATGTTTTGCACCCCGGCCCTGCGCGCCGCCAGAAACTTCTCCTTGATCCCGCCCACCGGCAGCACATTGCCGCTCAGCGTGATCTCGCCAGTCATCGCGGTAAGCGGTCTCACCGGCGTATCCGTCAGCAGCGACGCCAGCACCGTGGCCATGGTCACGCCGGCCGACGGCCCGTCTTTCGGAATCGCCCCTGCCGGCACGTGAATGTGCAGGTCGAGATCCTTGTTGAAGTCCTCAGCCAGCCCCAGCCGCACCGCGTTCGAGCGCACCCAGGTCAGCGCGGCCTGCATTGACTCCTGCATCACCTCGCCGATCTGCCCCGTCATCGTAAAGCCGCCTTTGCCCTTCATCTTGTTGGCTTCGATAAAGAGAATGTCGCCGCCGGCTGGCGTCCATGCCAGGCCCACTGCCACTCCCGGCCGTTTCACCCGCTCCGCTACCTCGGTCTCCACGCGCACCTGGATGCCGCCGAGAAATTCCTTCAGCTGCTCCTTCGTCACGACAAGCTTTTCCGCATGGCCTTCCACCACGCGCCGCGCCTGCTTTCTGCATACTGTCCCGATCGTCTGTTCCAGTTTGCGCACCCCTGCTTCGCGCGTGTAGTGGCGGATAATCTGCCTCACCGCAGCTTCGGGAAACTCGATCTGTTCCGCCGTGATCCCGTTCTCCTTGATCTGCCGCGGAATCAGGTACCGGCTCGCAATGTGGACTTTTTCTTCCTCACTGTAGCCTTGCAACGGAATGATCTCCATGCGATCCACCAGCGGCGCAGGCACCGTGTCCAGCATGTTCGCTGTGCAGATGAACAGCACCTTTGACAAATCGAACGGCACATCCAGGTAGTTGTCCCGGAACGTATTGTTCTGCGCCGGGTCCAGGATCTCCAGCAGCGCCGATGCAGGATCGCCGCGGAAGTCCCTTCCCAGCTTGTCCACTTCATCCAGCATGATCACCGGGTCGTTGGTTTCCGCCCGGCGAATGCTCTGGATGATCTGTCCCGGCAGCGCGCCGATGTACGTTCTCCTGTGGCCGCGCAGTTCCGCCTCGTCGTGCATGCCGCCGAGCGAGATGCGCTGGAACTTCCTTCCGAGAGCGCGTGCAATCGACCGCCCCAGGCTCGTCTTGCCCACTCCCGGCGGCCCAACGAAGCACAAAATCGGCCCCTTCATGTCCGGCTTCAGCTCCAGCACGCTCAGGTAGTCCAGAATCCTGTCCTTCACCTTTTTCAGTTCGTAGTGGTCCTCATCCAAAATTGTCCTTCGCCTGGTTAATGTCGATCTTCGACCCCGAGCTCTTGGTCCACGGCAGCAACGCCAGCCACTCAATGTAATTCCGCGTGAGCGAGTAATCCGCCGCCATCGGCGACATCCGCTGCAACCGCGACATCTCCTTCAGCGCTTCCTTCTTTACATCCTCGGGCATTCCCGCGGCTTCAATCTTCGCCCGCAGCTCTTCGGTATCGCGCTGGCCATCATCCTGCTCGCCCAGTTCCTTCTGGATCGCCTTCATCTGTTCGCGCAGATAGTAGTCGCGCTGCGACTGCTGCACCTGGTCCTGCACCTCGTTCTGGATCTTGGCGCGCAACTGCTGCACCTCGATCTCCTTGGCCAGCAGCTGGTTCAATCTCTCCAGCCGCTCCGCGACGCCCGGCGTTTCCAGCAGATTTTGCTTGTCGTCCGTGGTCAGGAATGGAAGCGACGACGCCACAAAATCCACCAGCCTCGCTGGCTCGTCGATGTTCGCCGCAATCGTCCTCAATTCGTCTGAAAGCGTCGGTGACTCGGTGACGATCTGCTGAAACTCGCCCACTACATTCCGCACCAGCGCCTCAAACTCCGGTGTGGGCGCGGGCGATGCATCCTCCATCGTCTCCACTTCCGCCACCATGAAAGGTTCTGTCTGTACAAACCTCACCAGGCGAACGCGGCTCACGCCCTCCGTAAAAACAAACCGGCTCTGGTTGGGCATGCGCACAACTTTGTGCACCGTCGCCAGGGTTCCCACCGCGTGCAGGTCAGCAGGCTTGGGAGTGTCCAGGCGCGGGTCAAGCTGCGCGGCAACAATGATCGTGCGCTCCTCACCTAGCGATTCAATCAACTGGATTGAGCCTTCGCGGCCTACCGTCAGCGGCAGCACCGCGTGGGGAAACAGGACCGTGTCGCGTACCGGAAGCACTGGAATCCTGCGTGTGACTGGGGAATTCTTTGGCGATATCTCATGCGCCGCCGCTGTTGCTTCATTGGCTGGCGTGTTCGGCTCGTTAGGCATTGAGTGTCCTCGTATCAACATTTCTTCATTAGATAGCTCAAATCTGTAAAAGTTGCAACATTCACCCTCTTTAGCCATCCCCTTTGGCTTCTTCGCCTTCTCGCACGCCTTGTTCCACGCCTTGTCCTACGTATCTGATCCTGCTTGGGTTCCCGGCAACCCCGCATCATTGGAACTGTCGCCGGGGCCCGACCGCCCAAACCGACCTGTTGGCCAGAATGGACTTGCACGCCAAAATCCAGTTAGGGCAACCCCGGTACCGGATTCTCTAAGGCTGAATTCAGAAAGAGTCGGCCTCCCAAACAGTACGATGCGCTATCGACCGTGGGGCCTATAGTCTATCGGCGGAATAGCTCGAAATATGAGGCGAATCGGCCAGCGCCCCCATTGTTTCGGAGATCGCTTCCCGCTCATCACCGCAGTTTGATGCAGCTCTTACTTTTCGTCCCGTTTAAGGGCCGACTCGATGTTCGCCCATACTTCGTCCGGGGGTTCCACACTGGGAAACAGCTCGCGGGCGGCGTCGGCGATGGTTTGTAGGTCTGCCAGCAATGCCCGGCATCGATCGCAACTTTTCAGGTGAGGATGCGCAGACGCGTCCTCCCCGGAGCCGATCAACTCGGGCATTTGCGCCTGGAACTCTTCGCAGCTCATGTTACCGGGATCGGTCGTCATGGCTGCTCCTCCGGCGCCTTCTGGATGCGCAGTGCATCGCGCAGCTTCAGGCGTGCTTTGTGCAACTGCGACTTGCTGTTGCCAATCGAGCAATCCAGCATCGTGGCAATTTCATTATGCTCAAATCCCTCCACATCGTGAAGGATAAAGATCAGCCGGTATCCAGTCGGCAGGTCTGCAACCGCGCGCTCCAGCGCCAGGCGGTCGATCGCGCCGGTCAGTGCCAAATCGGGAGCGCCAAAGCTGCGGCTTGGTCCCTCATCCGGCGTCGGCTCCATCGCCTCGTCCAGTGAGATCAGCGAAAGCCCCTTCTTCCGCAGTTGCATTAGAACCACGTTGATGGCCAGCCGATGCAGCCACGTAGAAAACGCCGAGTCTCCCCTGAACGTTGCGATCTTGCGATGTAACTGCAGAAATGCCTCCTGCGTCAGGTCTTCGGCCTCCGCTACATTGCCCACCATGCGCAGGCAAAGGGAGTAGATCCGCCGCTTGTGCAGCGAATACACCTGCGCAAACGCCTGATGATCGCCCGCTTGCGCGCGCGCCAGCACAGCGGAGTCGACCGCATTGGTTGCACCCGCCTTACTCGTCGCGCCCGTCTTACTTGTTGTGGGTCCCGTGCCCTGTTTCGAGGCTTGTTTAGTAGCGCCGCCTTCCGCGGCGTGCTTCGCAGGCTCACTCGCCGAATCCGCACGCAGCGTCTCCTTGACAGCATTCGAGCGGCTGCGGCTAGGCGTTTGCGTGGGGGAGGTTGAGTTCGGCATGCACTTCCTTCGGTAGGCTCTTTTTTCTTCGGTTTTACGCACAACGGCAACTGGCCCGCGCACCCAATTCCAGATTCATGGCCCTGTGCTCCGGCGTTTACCAATCTCGCCCACCACAACCGGAGTCCCAAATTGGGGTCCCTACAGACAGGCCTTCCTTGCTGCCCTTGCGGGAGCGCCTGTCCGGTTTCGTGCTAAACAGAGCGGTCGTTCATTGGTTTTGCCGTTGCTTCCTAAATCGTTAGTATAGAGACAGGCTGTTTGGGTTGGCTGAGCTCGAATAAAAACGCCAAAACCCCATTCGACAACGCGTCTTGACAGCGCATGTTGACCCGCTCAGGCTTTGCACCAGGATGCTGAGGTTCCACCGCACCATTAGGATATGGTCTTGCAAACTAAGCCTGCGGAAATATGCGGTGTGCACCGAGGTTCCCGCCGACAGGTCTTAGTCGGTGGGGTGATTCAAAGGGTCCTCCGTCCACAGGCCGCGCGTTCGGCCAAACTTTCCTACCGGCAAACGCTGAAGGCCCTGTGTCCGGTTTCTTTCGCACTTATTCTTTTTTCCGTCGCAAACTCCGCCTCGGCCCAGGAACCGCCCACATCCACCACCACAAATCCCCCGGCATCTTCAACTGAGGACTATAACGCGGCCAACAACTCCGCTTCCGCATTCGACGGCTTAACCGTCCAGCGCATCTCCTTCGAGGGCGTCTCCGCCGACCGCCTCACTCCTCTGCCCGGCCATCTTGATCAGACCGAAGGTAAACCGCTCTCCGCCGACAACCTCAAAAGGAGTCTCCGCCAACTCTATGCAACCGGGCTTTATGACAGCATCCAGGTTCAAGCCTCGCGTGTCGCCCAGGCCTCGCGCCAATCCGGCCAATCCGACGGAGTAGCGCTGGTCTTCGTCGGAGCTCCGCGCACGTTTATCGGCACATTAAGCGTGGACGGTGCCGTCGGCCCAACCATGAACACGCAGCTAGAGCGCGCCAGCCAGCTCCAAGCCGGAACCCGCTTCACCCAAGCCAATATGCTTCGCGCTGTTCAGCAGATGCAATCCACGCTTGAAGAAAATGGCTATCACGAAGGGGCGATCACTCAAATAGTCACGCCTCACCCCGAGCATCAACTTGCCGATATCGCTTTCCATGTGGTCTCAGGCCCTCGTGCGCGCGTAGGCAAAATCGTTGTCACCGGCGACTCCGGCATGAGCCTCGATGCGTTCCTCCGTCATGCAAATCTGCGCATCGGCGCTCATGTCGATCACGACATCGTCAATCGCGCCCTCGATGGCGTGCTCCGCGAATATCAAAAGCAGGACCGGCTTGAAGCCGACGTCAAGCTCGAATCCGCCAAATACAACAGCGCCACCAAGGCAGTCGACTACAGCTTCACCGCCAATCGCGGGCCGGTCGTCAAGGTTGAAGTCAAAGGCGCTGCCGTCGGGGCCGATCGCGTCAAGCATCTCGTCCCCATCTTTGAAGAAGGCAGCGTCGACGAAGACCTGCTCAATGAAGGCAACCGCCGCCTGCGCGACTACTTCCAGCGCCAGGGTTACTTCGATGTCAAAGTCGATCACCAATCCCAAACGCCAGTCAGCAATGAGCCAGCCAGCAAACAACCCAGCAGCGATCAGGTCGACATCCTCTATACCGTCCAGCTCGGTCCGCGACGCCGCGTTGAAAAAGTCTCCGTCGACGGCAATCATTACTTTGACTCCGCCACGCTCACCGCCCTGCTCAGTGTTCACACCGCCGGCGTTCTCGATCGCCACGGCGTCTACAGTCAGGCGCTGGTGTCGGCAGACGTCAACGCGCTCCAGGGCTTGTACCAGAGCAACGGCTTCTACAAGGTCAAGGTCACGCCCGAGACCAGCACCCCCGACACCAGCGCTGCCGATAACTCGTCACCCAACGGCCCGCAAACTCCCCTTGACCACACCGCTCCGCTCCAGGTCATCTACCACATCGCTGAAGGCCAGCAACTCCACGTCGGCAAGCTCAGCATTGATGGCAACACCCACATCGCCACAACCACACTGACCGCGCTCATGAACACTGCGCCAGGCCAGAATCTTTCGCCGGTCAGCCTCGCCGGAGATCACGACGCGATCGTCACCGACTACTACAGCCGCGGCTTCGACCAGGCAACAGTCACCATCGCCCAGCAGGCCGAAGCAGCCGATCCCAGCAAGGTCGACATCGTCTTCCATGTCGATGAGGGCGAGCAGCTCTTTGTTCGCGATGTCTTGTTGACCGGCCTTGTATTCACTCGCCCGCAAACGGTCGCTCGCGCTATCACTCTTCACGCCGGCGATCCGCTCAACCGCACCGCGCTCTCCGATACGCAGCGCAATCTTTATGATTTTGCTCTTTTCAATGAAGTGAACGCGGCCGTCGAAAATCCCGACGGAGGCTCGCCGCAAAAAACAATCCTGCTGCAGACTGTCGAAGCGCGCCGCTGGACCCTGACCCCCGGCATCGGCTTCGAGGCGCAAACCGGCCAGCCGCAGAACAACTGCGCCGGCGCAACAGCCGGTGGCGTCAAGTGCAATCCCAACGGCAAAACCGGCGTAAGCCCCCGCGTTCTAGCTGACATCACCCGCAACGGCCTTTTTGGCCGCGACCAATCCCTCTCGCTCCGCGGCTCCTACGGCTTACTCGAGCAAAGCGCAGGCATTCAATACCAGATTCCGCACCTTCAGGGAAACCCCAACTTCGGCTTTACCTTTTCCGGCGGCTACGCCAACAGCCTCGATGTCTCAACCTACGTCGCTTCCCGTCTTGAAGCTGCCTTCCGCTTTACACAAAACTTCAATCGCCCCGGCTCCTGGCTCTCGCGCGCCAACACCTTCGTCTACGAAATCGATTTCCGCCGCGTGAAAGTTTCCGCCAGCAGCCTGCAGGTTTACCCCGGAGAAATTTCGCTGCTCTCGACCGCAACCCGCGTCGGCGGCCCCGCCTTTACATGGATTCGCGATACCCGCGACCTCGCCATGGACGCGCGCCGTGGCACCTACACCAGCTTTCAGGAATTTCTCTCCGACCGTTTCTTCGGCGCGGAAGCCGAGTTCAATCGCATCGATATGTCGAACTCCAGCTACTACAGCTTTGATAAAGGCCGCTATGTGATTGCTCGCAACACGCGTTACGGCCAGATTCGCGCCTTCGGCAGCGGCGCAAACGGAATCATCCCTCTGCCCGAGCGTCTCTACGCCGGCGGCGCAGTTTCCCTCCGTGGATTTTCCCAGAACGCAGCCGGGCCGCGCGATCCTGAGACCGGCTTCCAGATCGGTGGCGCAGGCGCGCTCACCAACTCGACCGAGTTGCGCCTGCCGCCGCCCACGCTCCCCGGGCTCGGCAACACCGTCAGCTTCGTCATTTTTCACGACATGGGCAACGTCTTCACCAACGCCGGCGACGCCTGGGCCAGCGCTCTTCGCGTCCGCCAGCCCAACAGCGCCGCGTGCAGAACCGCGGTCGTAACCAACCCCAGCGCCTATCCCGCCGGCTACACGCCCACCGGCCTTCCCACATCGACAGGCCAGCAGGGCGTTTGCAGCTTCAACGACTTCTCGCACGCGCTCGGTCTCGGCCTGCGCTACCACACGCCCGTCGGGCCGATTCGATTCGACGTAAGCTATAACCTGAATCCGCCCATCTACCCGGTCAACATCAACTATTCGATTCCAACCGCCGCGGGTAGTCCGATTCCCGGATTCGCAACCGGGCCTTACCTGGGCCAGTCGCCGCACATCAATTTCTTCTTCAGTCTCGGGCAGGCCTTCTGATGAATAAGCGCGCGCCAATCCGAATCGAAATCGCCTGTCACAAGGCTGTCATTTTTCAGATAGCAGTCTTCCTGATTCAAAAGACTGTCATCCTGAGCGGAGGTCGCCGCGGCGACCGAAGTCTTAGGACCTGCGGTCGCTTTTTGCCGCGAATTCCTGCTCGAATTCTCGCTCTCGGCATTTTCCTGGTCCCAATCGCCGCTGCACCTCAACCACCGACCGCATCTCCCGTCGTCCTCGACAGCGTCGTCGCCGTCGCTAACAGACACGCCATCCTGGCCAGCGATATCGACGACGAAATTCGCCTCTCCGTTCTCGACCCCAATCTCATCGGCGAGGGCGCGCTCACAAAGCAAGGCGCCCTAAACCAACTCATCAGCCGCGCTCTCATCGAGCAGCAGATTCGCCAGGAAGATATGCTGTCCATCGAGCCATCGCAGAATGAGGTCAACGCTCGTCTCGACCAGATTCGCAAGGAGCTCCCTGCCTGCGTGCACCAGGACTGCGCCACTGACGCCGGCTGGAAGTTGTTTCTTGCCGCGCACGGGCTTACCTCCGAACGCGTCGAGTCCTATCTCCGCTATCGCCTTGAAATTTTAAGCTTCATTGAGCAGCGTTTCCGCCAGGGAATCCAGGTCTCGCCGCAACAGATCGATGAGTATTACCACCAGACGCTGCTCCCGCAGTACAAACCCGGCGAAACCATTCCGCCGTTGAATCAGGTTGCTCCGCGCATTCAGGAAATTCTGCTTGAACAGCAGGTGAACGTGCTCTTCGATGCATGGCTCACCAATCTGCGCGGTCAGGGCGACGTCGAAATTCTCGATCCGTCCCTTCAAGGTTCTTCCCTTGAATCCCCACCGGTACAGGCCGCCCCGGCTGTGAACACAATCCCCGCCGCGAGTTCGGGTGCCAAGCCATGAGCATCCGCGACCCAAACTTGCCCATTCGCGAACCCAATTCGTCCGAACGCGAGCCCACATCCATCTCGCCTGAACCGAGCATCGCCCCGGACAACGCGCCCGAATCCGCGCCACCGCGCAAGCGCACCCGTTTGCGCCGTTTCTTCTTGCGTCACCTTCCGCTTTCGCTGGCGGCCGTTACGGTTGTGCTTGTTCTCACCGCGGTCGTGGGCTATTTCGTCGCCAGCTCTGCCGACTTCGAAAATTGGATGCGCAAGCGCCTCATCGCTCAAATTGAAACCGCCACCGGCGGCCGCACCGAGATTTCTTCATTCCACTGGCGCCTGCTTCATCTTGAAGCTGAAGCCCGCGGCGTCGTAATTCATGGCACCGAGGATTCCAACGAATCGCCCTACGCCGAAATCGATCGCCTGCGCGTTCAGGTCAGCATCTTCGGCTTCTTCACTCCGCATATCTCCCTGCGTGACCTTGAAATTGTCCAACCCCGCCTGCACCTCATCTTCTATCGCGACGGCTCCACAAATCAGCCGAGCCCGCGCGCGCCAGTAAACCGTGGCAAGTCGGGGCTCGACACATTCTTCGATCTGCGCGTTAGCCAAGTCACAGTCGAGCAGGGAATGCTCGATCTCGACGATCGCGCCTCATCCCTCGACGCCCAAAATCGCTTTCTTCCGCTCGACTTCCGGGCCAACGACGTCTCCCTTCAAATGACTTACGTGTCCGCAACCTTTCGCGCGCCCGAAAGCTATCGCATCAATGCCGCCGCCACTGACCTCGCGCTCGCCCGCGATCTGCCGCGAAAACAAATTTCGCTCGTGCTCCCGGCAGTTCATGGAAAGCTTCAACTCTCCCTCAACCTCGAACGCAATCGCGCGTCCCTCACCAACCTGCAACTCACTTCCCACAATCACGGGGAACAAGACCGCGCGCTCCAGGTTTCTGGAGTCTTAGATGATTTCCTCCACCCACATTGGCAAGCTAAAATCGCCGGCGATCTCGACATGCGGCTCCTCGATCCCGTCCTCGGCTATCCCGATGCGCCCGTAGGCATCGCTCATCTCAATCTCGCCGCAAATGGATTCGCTCCTGCCTTTCAAATCGCCGGCACCATCCACGTTGACGGCGGCTCTTACACCGGCGCAAATATGAACGCCACCGGCATCAATCTCGACGCGCGCGTCGACGCCGACCGGGACAAGCTTTTCATCTCCCAGATCGTCGCTCGTCTCCAGCATGGCGGCGAGAGCGGCCAGCAGGGCTCCGAAATCGACGGGTCCGTCCTGCTTCAGCCCTGGCTTCCCCGCGCTCAGCACGTCCCCGCGCAAATCTCCGCTCCGGGTTCTGAAGAATCGCGCTCGTCGCGCAACGTCCTTGTCCACGCGCCGCTCGTTCCCATCCTGTTCAACGGCAAAGTTACCGCCAATCTCAAAAGCGTTTCTCTTGACACCATTCTCGACATCGTCAGCCCGCCGCAATTTCGCCGCCTCGGTTTCGACTCGCTCGTCAACGGTCCCGCAATCGCCACCTGGTCGAATGGCAATGTGCTCAGCGTCACCGTCACTTCGACGCTGGCTCTGAGCCCGTCGCAGCACACGCCATCAGGCGAAGTTCCAGCCAGCGGCATCATCGATGCCACCTATTCGCAGCGCAACGGTGGCGTTGACCTTCGCAAGCTCGAATTGCACTTGCCAGCGAGTGCGATAATCGCGCAAGGCGCGCTTGGCGCATACCCGATGGGCAGCCCGTCAGTTCTCAACGTCGAAGCTCATTCGCATAACTTATCGGAATTCGACGCCGTGCTGCGCTCGCTTGGTCTCAGTCGCAACGGCAAAGCCGGAACCGCTGCTCTCCCTGTAGCACTCGCAGGCCTAGCCGATTTCCATGGAACCTGGACCGGCTCCCTGATCCAGCCGCACATCATGGGCTCGCTCAAAGCCACGCAGTTAGCCGTCGAAATGCCTTCCCCCCGATCTGCCCCCGCCGAAGCCCAAACCCGCTTCGTTCATCTCGACTCGATCGACGCCGACGGCAGCTATTCGCCAACTCAAATTGCCATCGAGCACGCTACGCTCGTTCACGGCAATTCGAAAATCTCCGCAAGCGGAACCCTCAACGCGTCTATGGGAGAGACTCTCGACGCATCTCTCGTCTCCACTCCACCAACCGCCGCCCCGCCAATCAAGCCCCATCGTCACTACGCCGTCACTCCTCAGCCCACTTACGATTCCAATTCCGTCCTCCGCGCCCACATTGACGCCACCAACGTCGACGTCGCCGATCTCCAGCCATTTATCGCCGAGACGCTGCCAGTCACAGGCGTCTTCAATGCGCAGATCACCGCCGATGGACCGCTCGGCGAACCCGCAGCCTCGGGCAAGTTGCAAATGGCTCGCGGCGTCATCTACGACGAGCCAGTTGCGCAACTCCGCGTCGAGGCCGCCTTGGCTAACCATGTGCTCCATCTCACCTCGGCCCACGTTGCCGAGGCTGGCGGCGACATCAACGCTTCCGGCAGCTACGACTTCAAAGCCAAAAACTTCACTCTCGAAGCCAGCGGTATTGGCATCAACATCTCTCAAATCGGCTGGGTCAGTCGGCGCAATTTTGAAGTCTCCGGCAATCTCTTAGTCAACATCACCGGCTCAGGCTCATTCGACGATCCGCGCCTCACCGCAACTGCCAGTGCCGGCGAGCTCACTTTAGGCGGTCAACACTTCGGCGCTCTAGAAATATCCGCGCACACCGCCAGCCACAACTACATCTACACCGCGACCACGCAGTTGCAGGGAGCCAACCTGAGCCTCAAGGGCCAGACTGCAATGAGTGCCGGCTATGCAACGCATGCTCAGCTCGAGTTTTCCCAATTCAATGTCGGCGCTCTCCTTCGCATGGCGCGCTTTGACGCGTTCAACGCCGATTCCGCGCTCGCCGGAACCGTCTCGATCGATGGGCCGCTCTCCGATCTCAAGCAGATTCGCGGCGACGCCCGGCTCCAGCAGTTGGCGGTCACCGTCGCCGGCGTACCTCTGCAAAGTGACGGCCCCGCACACGCTACGCTCGCTGGCGGAATCATCCATCTCGATCCACTCCACATCACCGGCGACAACACCGATCTCCGCGCGCAGGGCAGCCTTTCGCTTGAGGGCACGCGGCAACTCGATCTCGCCGCCAACGGTTCCATCAATCTCAAGCTCGCCGAAACGCTTGATCCCGATCTCACCGCGAGTGGCGTCTCTACATTCACCGTCGAAGCGCACGGGCCCCTTCAAAATCCCGCTTTGCAGGGAAACATCGATTTCCAGGATTGTTCGCTCTCGCTTGAAGATCTGCCCAACGGCCTGAGCCAGTTGCGCGGCACGCTGGAGTTCAACCAGAACCGCCTCGAAGTCAAATCCCTCACCGCAATGACCGGCGGCGGCCAGCTCACCGTCGGTGGATACCTCGCCTATCAACACGGAATCTTCGCCGACCTCACCGCCACCGGAAAAGCCGTCCACATCCGCTACCCTGACGGCGTGAGCTCCCTCGCCGACGCCACAATGCAGCTCCAGGGCCCGCAAAATAATCTGCTCCTCAGCGGCGACGTGCTCATCACGCGTTTTGCCGTCAGCCCCGACCTCGATCTGGCCGCCCTCGCCACGCAGGCCGGCTCATCTGTCCAGACCATGGCGCCGCCTGACGCTCCCTCAAACCATGTGCGCCTCGACGTGCGCATCGTCTCCTCGCCGCAGTTGAACTTCCAAAACGCATTTGCCAAGCTCGCCGGCGACGTGAATCTCCGCCTGCGCGGAACATTGGCCTCGCCCTCGCTTCTCGGCGCCGTC
Organism: uncultured Acidobacteriaceae bacterium; assembly: GCA_963763585.1. Taxonomy (GTDB): domain Bacteria; phylum Acidobacteriota; class Terriglobia; order Terriglobales; family Acidobacteriaceae; genus Telmatobacter. The sequence continues at coordinate 88,863 of CAVXPR010000028.1, forward strand.
TCTATCACTGAAGGCAGTGCTCTCATCGCCGGAACCCGTTACGAGCTCGAGCGCGGCGACATCACCTTCACCAACCCCGTCCGCATTGAGCCTCTCATCGACCTGAGCGCAACCGCCCATGTCGAGGACTACGACATCTCCCTCGGCCTGCACGGATCGATGCAGAAACTCAGCGTCTCTTACCGCAGCGATCCGCCGCTGCCTGAGGCTGACGTCGTCTCGCTTCTCGCGCTCGGCCACACCGCCAATCAGCAGCGCCTCTATACCCAGCAGCAGGAGCAGGCCATCAGCAATCCCACCACCGATGCTCTTCTCGGCGGCGCGCTCAACGCCACCGTCTCCAGCCGCATTCAAAAGCTCTTCGGCGCAGGCTCCGTCAAAGTCGACCCCAACTATCTCGGCGCGTTCGGCAACTCCACCTCTCGCATCACCGTTGAGGAGCAGCTCGGCCGCGCAGTCACCCTCACCTACGCCACTGACGTAAACACCACCAGCCAGCAGTTGCTCCAGGCTGAAGTTGCCATCAACCGCCACGTCTCCCTCGTCGTCGCCCGCGACGAGTCCGGCGTCTTCTCCATGGTCATTAAAGCCACTCGCCGTTACCGCTAACTCCCGCCTAACTTGTCCTAACTCCTCTTGACTTCTCCCTAATTCCTCGTAACTCCAGCTCCTAACTCCTTTCGCCAGGCTGTTTCAGCCTTTTCGCGCAACCAATCACCCCTCCCGTGTGTCTAACCAGACGCGTACGGAGGTTCTACCAATGACACCAATGAAAGTAAAAATCAATCATCGCAACTCGCTTCTCTTTGCCGCGACTCTTTTCGGCGGCGCCCTGTTCCTTCCCCACTTTGCCCAGGCTGCGTCGTCGCCAGCTGACCAGCCCGACGTAACTGCCGCGGTCCACGCCAAGCTGAATAAATCGCAGTACAAAGACGTACAGGTCAGCGTCGACGCGAACGGCATCGCCACTTTGTCCGGCACTGTCGCCGACTATGAGTACAAGGCCGACGCCGACAAGACAGTCCACAAAATCAAGGGAGTCTCTGCAGTCCGCAACGATATTCAAGTTGCCGGACCCAGCGTCTCCGACAGTGAGTTACAGAAGAAGCTGCTCGATAAAGTTGCTGACAGTGCCATCGGCTACGGCAACGTGTTCGACGCCATTACTCTCGACGTCCATGACGGCGTCGTCACTCTGGGTGGCCACGCACACGACTATCCCAACCGTGACACTGCCCTCGCCGTTGTCTCCACAACTGCCGGCGTGAAAGACGTCGTCGACAATATCGAAGTCGATCCCACCTCGGGCATGGATGACGGCATTCGGCTCGCCGTTGCGCGCGCCGTCTACGGCTACCCGTCGCTCAACCAGTACGCCGTCGATCCCGCAAAGCCCATCCGCATCTCGGTGCAGAATGGCCACGTGGAGCTATACGGCGTCGTCGATTCGCAATCCGACAAGGACACGGCTTACATCCGCGCCAACAGCGTTCCCGGAGTCTTCAGCGTAGAGAACCACCTCCAGGTCGCAGGCCAGCCTTCTGAGAAGCGGCCGTAACTGTCCTCGCGCGATAAGTCGCTCGCGCGCCATGAAAGCCGGTTGCCCCATCCTTTCCGCAGCTTTATCGCGGAAGGGTGGGACAGCACAAACCCACTTTTCGAGCAGCCTGAACCCCCAAGCCCGGTTGCCCCATCCTTTCCGCAGCTTTATCGCGGAAGGGTGGGACAGCACGAACTCACTTTTCGAGCAGCCCGAACCCCCAAGCCCGGTTGCCCCATCCTTTTCCGTTCGCCGCGGCGAACGGAAAGGGTGGGAGAGCACGAACTCGAAGCCCCGAACCTTGTATCAGGGCACGGCTTCAGTCGTGCCGCAAAATCCCGCCCATATGAATCGGGGCATTAGCCCCCGAGGGCGAATTCCGATTCCCTCAAAGGGACCCTCAACCAAACTCCCGCAATCCACTCCAAAACTGGTTATGCTGGTGTGTGCCTTTCCACCCGCAATCGCAAGACGAAGATATCGAGGAATCGTCGACGGATTCAAACCCCGCAATCCCCGACGCCCCACACCCCCACCGCGACCTCGACTCACTCTTCATCGGCCCTCACGGCCTGCGCGCCGGCTGGTCCATCCTTCTCTTCGCCGCACTCTACTACCTCTTCCGCGAAATCATCGCAACCCTCTTCTACGCCGCAGGCCTCATTAACGACGCACCCGCCGATTCCGCCGGCGCCGTCTCGATCGCAGAATTCGTCCCGTTTCTCGCGCTCACCTGCGCCGCCCTCATCATGGCCCTCATCGAAATCCGGAGCCCCCACCCGAACATCGACCCGAATATCGATGAGAATCTCCCCCGCCACATCCTCAGCTACAACCTCGCTGGCCCGGGCCGCCTCCGCCATTTTCTCTCCGGCCTCGCCGCCGGCTTCGCCGCGCTCTCGCTGCTCATCGCGGCCCTGGCCTCAGGCGGCTGGTTACATCTCAGCCCCGCATCGCTCGCCCCAGCGCAAGCGCTCCTCAACGGCGCGCTCTGGGGCGCGCTCTGGGCCATCGCATTCCTGCTCGTCGCTTCAGTTGAGGAAGGCCTCTTTCGCTGCTACTCGCTCTCCACACTCGCCCGCGGAATCAATTTCTGGTGGGCCCTCGCCGCCCAGATCGGCCTTTGCCTTTATCTCGCTCTCAGTGGCGGGGGCAACGGCGCATTGGGCGTCTACCTCGCCGCCGCGATCGGTCTATTCCCTTGCTTCATACTTCACCAAAAGTCTGCGGC
>CAVXPR010000029.1:0-15250 GCA_963763585.1 uncultured Acidobacteriaceae bacterium
CTTCGCGGCCGCCCTTTCGGCATTCCCGCGTTCTTCGCCGCAGGAATGCTTCTTTCCAATGCCGCCGGGCGCCTCGGCAATCGGGTAGGGCACCTGCTCATGATGCGCGTCCTCGCAGCCATCGGCTTGGCGATGGTGCTGGGCTTCGTCTTCTTGAACTCCTTCGCTCTCATGGCGTTGGCGGTGTTCGCGGCCGGCGCGACCCTGGCGTCGATCTCGCCGGTCGCTTGGCGTTTCTGGGCGTCGTCACGCCTGCGCGCGATACCAGCCGATCCAACGCGGTCTACAACGTCTTCTACGCCGCCGGGATGCTGGCGGGGCCGCCGGTATCGAGCGCTATTTTCCGCGCATCGGGTGGCGCGGTCATGCTCTACCATCTGGCCGCATTGTGGGCGGCATTCGTGGCTTTCACGGGATTGTTCGCGGCCGACAATCCGGCATACGCCGCGCGCCTCGCTCGGCGTGGAAAGCGCGCAGCAGCCGCTGTCGAGCCGGCTCCGTGAGCTCGGGGTACCCTGGCGCGAAGCGAGCGACCGCACGAGGCCGTCACCCCAGTTTGACGGGCGCGTTCGGCCGAAATTGGGCTTGCCGGTGCATCTCGTTGCACGATGGCATTCGTGAGCAAGCCGACCGTTCTCGCCCGACGTCCTCATGCACGATGGGCGGAGGGAATCCGTGCGATGGGGGCTGCCGCTTCGCGCTCATTCGGATGCGCGCTCTTTTGGGTAGGGCTCGTGCTCGCCTCCGCGCTGCCCGGGTGCGTTACTTCGCACGGCGTCAGCTCCTCGGGGACCTCCGCGCGCTCGCATGCCGAAGTCGTCCATGGCGGTTCCATGTCCAGAGAGCAGAGAGATAATAGTTTTTTGCCTTTCAAGGTTATCCTCAGATGAGCATGAGAGACATCCAGGCATTCTTATGCAATAGCGGGAAACCCCTCCTCCTCTCAAATCAATTCTCATTCCGCCTTCGCAGAGCGGCATTCCCAAAATAGCAGCAGCAACGAGATGCCCCGCCTCATGATAAGCGGTACTTTTGATTTCGCTCCAATCGTCCACTGATATGCACCATGCACTTGATGTCATTTTAGATCGGCAACATCTTGTCAAATAGTTGGACGGCTTCCAAGACCTTCGAGAACATTGAGGAAAGTTTGCTCAATACGATTGGATCAACATCGATCCTTAGACCTCTCAACAACAGCTCTAGGCATCCCTTCGAAAAGTCATCAAGCGAAACATTGATTTCATTTCCCTGTATTTCTGACACCACCATCAGAAAGAACAATAGTCGTTCATCGGGACCATCAATTTGTCTATATATTTGCAGGATCGGAGGTATCTTAAGCGCGCTAAACTCTCCATAAGTTTTCCGTGTAGAGTCTGACATCTTCCACTTGCCTAACAGGCCATTGTCTCCAGCGCTCACGGCTGTTTCAAAATCTTGTTCCCGTAGGCGCTGCAACTGACCTATGGAAATAAATAGACAGAATCTGCCTAATCCATACCAAATCCCCAATGCATGTTCTCTTGACCACTTTTCGTCGTACTTCTGGGGGCCGAATAACGCGTCAAACTCTGCTTCAGAGTAACTATCGGCAACAATTTCCCCCATGTGCTTCGTCGCAGTTCTTACGAAGTATTCCTCAGTATCACGTTTGATCAAGGTCTCGCTGAGTTTCAGGCGTGTAGATTCAGGCAATTGAGACCATGGAGCATTGACGAAGGCTAAGAACATCCGATCATTTTCGATGTCGATAGTGCCTTCCAGCAGCTTGGCGCGCTTCTCTACGTCCGCTGAATCCCACACGCGACCAGTATTCTTAACCGCTGCTTCAGCGGTGGCATATGGATTTTGTCGCGTAGGACTCTTAGATCCGAACAATCCAAACACTGTCCACTCCAGAAGGATGGTGGCGAAATAAGGTCAGCGGGAAGTATAGCACCGAAATAAGTCTGGCCGGTGGCATGGAGAACGATTACAAAATCGCCTCAAACCCCTTGCGGCGAATTACATTGAGCAGTGGCAGCGCCGGGCCTTTTGCTATTTACGCTCTTCGTTTTCTGAGCACCCAGGTCGTCATGCAGCGATAATCCTGCACGATGGTGGTTTTGAGCGGGTCGACGAGGACGGCATTCAGCTCATCGGTTAGCTCGAGCAGCATTTCCTCATCGACCAGGAACCACTCGGAGCCATCACCCACGACGAAGATATTCGGCCGCACGCGCTCAAAATCCATTCCGATTCTCGATCCCAGGCGACAAAACAACATTCCGCCCGGCCGCAGCGATTGCCAAAGACCACTGAGCATGGCTCGAAACTGCTTTTCATCTCGCGCGAAATGGAGTACCGAGTTGCAGATCACCACATCGGCGAACTCGCGCGGGAATGGCATTTCTTCAATGCAGCCCACTTTGAAATTTTCTGCCGGCAACTTGGCTTCAAGCGATGCAGCGAGCCGGCGAACGTGCTCAACTGCATCGGCATCCGCGTCCACTGCGAACACCTCGCAGCCTTCGCGAAGCAGGTGGACGAGATTCCGGCCATATCCGCACCCAGCGTCGAGCACGCGCATGGTGTTGTCGATATTTCCGCGCAGGATCTGATCGAAGACGTAAATATCGATCTGGCCGAATTGGTCTTGAATGGTCAGCACCGCGGCTCCATCATCAGGTTTGTAGCGGTTAGAGAGGTCTCGCGCCGCCCCTACGGGGCTGCGGTCGATTTTGTGAATCGCCTTCCCCGGATTTCGCTGCGCTTCATCCGGGGCTATTTTCCCAGCGTCCCTACGGGACGCTTTCCTTTGCGGCGTAGAGAAAACGCGGCTTTGGGAATCGCCTTCTGCTCGCCCCAAGGGGCGAAAGTCCCTATTCGACTGTAACGGACTTGGCGAGGTTGCGGGGCTGGTCGACGTCGCAGCCGCGGCGCTCGGCGATGTAATAGGCGAGCAACTGGAGCGGGACAATCTCAATGAGCGGCACAAGCAACTCGGGGGCTGGGGGGATCGCGATGACGTGCTCGACGAGGCCGCCGATGGTCGTGTCGCCTTCTGTTGCGATTGCGATCACGCGGCCGCTGCGCGCTGTTACTTCCTGAATATTCGAGAGGGTCTTCTCATAGCGCAGCTTCGATGCCGGATCGCGCTCGTCGCGCGTAGCCAGCACCACGACAGGCAGCGTCTCGTCGATGAGGGCGTTGGGGCCGTGCTTCATTTCGCCTGCCGGGTAACCCTCGGCGTGGATATAAGAGATCTCCTTCAACTTGAGAGCGCCTTCAAGAGCGATGGGGAAGTGAATGCCGCGGCCGAGATAGAGAAAGTCGCGGGCCGTGGAGAACTCCTTTGCAAGCTCTTCGCATTGGGTTGAGCAGCCGCGCAGCGCTTCCTCGATCTTGACCGGTATGCGGCTCAGCTCTTCGATTAGTTTCACGCTTTGCGCCTTGTCGAGATGACCGCGCAGCTGGCCGAGCTTGAGCGCCAGCAAGAAAAGTGCTGTCAACTGCGAAGTAAACGCTTTGGTCGACGCGACGCCAATCTCGGGGCCGGCGTGAGTATAGATTGCGCCATGCGCTTCGCGCGCAACCATGGAGCCGACCACGTTGCAAATGGCGACGGTCTTTGAGCCGAGCGCCTTCATCTCGCGCTGCGCGGCAAGCGTGTCGGCCGTTTCGCCGGACTGCGTAATGAGAAGGCCGAGCATGTTCGGTCCGGCAATCGGATTGCGATAGCGGTACTCGCTTGCGTAGTCGACATCGACAGGCATGCGCGCGAGACGCTCGATCATGTATTTGCCGGTGAGGCCGGCGTGCCAACTGGTTCCGCAGGCGGCAATGCTGATACTCGCGGCGCTGGCCAGGTCCTCGTCGGGAATTTCCATTTCGCCGAGGAAGACTTTGCCCGAGTCGAGCGAGACGCGGCCGAGAGTGGTGTCAGTGACTGCGCGCGGCTGCTCCCAGATTTCCTTGAGCATGAAGTGCTTGTAGCCGCCCTTTTCAGCCTGGATGGGATCCCACTGAATGCGCGTGAGCTCGCGCACGATTGGGCGGCCGTCGAAGTCAGTTAGCTCGACGCCTGCAGCGGTCAAGATCGCGACATCGCCGTCGGCGAGAAAATAGACGTTGCGCGTATGGTGGAGAATTCCCGGCACATCGCTGGCGATAAAGCTTTCGCCATCGCCGACTCCGATAACGACCGGCGGCCCGAGGCGAGCGGCGACGATTTTGTTGGGCTCGGCGGACGAGAGAACTCCCAGGGCAAACGCGCCTGAAAGCCGCGTGACCGCTGCGCGCACAGCGGCTTCAAGCGGAACAGGCTTGCCGGCGGCTTCAGCATCTTTCTGAACTTGCTCGATGAGGTGCGCGATGATTTCGGTGTCAGTTTCGGTGACGAACTTGTGGCCCTGCGCGGTGAGCTCGCGCTTGAGATCGAGATAATTTTCGACGATTCCGTTGTGAACTACGACGATGCGGCCGGTGCAGTCGCGGTGCGGATGCGCGTTCTCTTCCGTGGGGCGGCCGTGCGTGGCCCAGCGCGTGTGGCCGATGCCAAACGTGCCGTCGAGGGGATTCTCGCGAAGGACCTCTTCAAGATTCGAGAGCTTGCCTGCCGCGCGACGCAGGTCGAGCTTGTCGCTGCCAGGGTGGCCGACAGCGATACCCGCCGAGTCGTAACCCCGGTATTCGAGGCGCCTTAGCCCCTCGATAATGACTGGAACGACCTTCTTTGGCCCAACGTAGCCAACGATTCCACACATGCTTCGATTCTATGCGAACTACGCCAAAGCGGCTCTGACACAAAGGGGGGAGTGGGAGATGGGGAGTGCACGGAAAGGAGCAAAACACAGGTCCGGCCGGGGTAGCTGGATGCCGGCTAACCAGCGCCGGCGAGCTTCAAGTAATCCGGCTCATCGGCGATGGTGCGATGGCGAAAGGCTCGGGCGATCTTGCGATCTTTGAGGAGGAATACGCCGGGCATCTGCTCCGCATCTTCTTTGATCAGGCCAATTCCATACTTGAACATTGCGCCCTTAAGCCAGCCTCTCCAGACGGTCGGATTGAGAAAGTGCAGATAGGGGTTGGTGCGCGTCAAGCGGAATGCGGGGAGCTGATAGAGCGTCGCCTCAGGATTGCTGATTCTCTCGATGTCTGTTAGGTGGTAGTAGTCGAAGTAAGGTTTTGCGCGTTCAGGTGAGCCGAGATGGACAAAGACCGGGCGCACGCCTTTGGCCTCGATCTGAGTGCGGACCTGGGAAACGCGGTCCAGAGCCTGCGCACAAAATGCGCACGAAAAATGTCGAAGGAAGATGAGCAAGACGGGAGACTCGTCCACCAGATCGAGCAGCGGGCGGCCTGATTCCGTGTGAAACTCGCGCAGTGAGCCGGCGAGGTCCGATTGCTCGGTTGATTGCGACATCGTCGAAAGATTTACTCCGATCGGGAACGATTCACTCGCGTCGGGAAAGAATTACTCAGATCTGGCTACTTTACTAGCGCGGGAAACGTCGATTATAGACGGAATCGGATTTGTGCGAAGATGATTGCGTCGATCGCCCGTTTCCGTTGCCGGGAGGCCTGTTTGCGAAGTGGGGAAAAGAACGCCGCGCGCCGACTGCGGATGGTGGTGCTGTCACTTGCAGTCCACGCAGGGGTGCTGGCGTGCGTGGTCTGGATAGGATTGGTGACGCGATCTAGAGTTGTAGAGCACGTCGACATCGGAACCCTGGCGGGGGTCGAGGTGGCGGGCGGTGCCCATGCCGTGGAGATTGCTTTGCCGGCAAGGCTGACCGCAGCGGACACGAACAAGCCCGAGCGGTACGCGGATGCGGCGGTGCCGCCAACGCTTGATGATGAGGCAGTTGCGACCGCAAAACGATGCAGGGGGCGGGGCGCCTGCTACGCCTCACGAGGGCGAAGGGCGAGGCAATGCGGCGAATGGAAATGGGAGCAACGATGAAGATGCGCGGCCTGCATTTCCGGTGTTCTCACCAAAGCCGGCCGTGACGGAGCGCGGGCTTTTGCCGGCTGCCGAAGAGAAGATTGTGGTGGATGTGAAGGTGGACGAAGAAGGCGCGGTAGTAAGCGAGACTCTGGTGAAGGGTTTGGGAAATCGATTGGACGAGATTGTTCTGGAAACGGTGAAGACGTGGCGCTTTCAGCCGGCGACGGTGAATGGAAAGCCGGTCGAGACTGAAGCGGAGATCGTGTTCCCGTTTGATTTGCAGTATCCGGTGGATGGGTAAGGACAGGGAACAGCCAATAGCCAATAGCCAATAGCCAATGGCCAATAGCCAATAGCCAATGGCCAATGGCCAATAGCCAATAGCCAATAGCCAATAGCCAGTAGGGAATAGGGGATTAGGGACTGAGAGGGACCACGGGACGAGTGGACTCAGGAAATCCAAGCTCGAGGAAGAAGTGAAAAGGCTCTGGCGATCCGAGAATAGACATCGGTTTGTCTGGATAATCGACGCGGCGATTCCGAAACGGGATAGAACTGGCTAGCGGATGTGCCAGAGGCCCCAGGTCGCGACGATGCAGACGGCTACCGCTCCCTCAATAATGAGTGCGAAGCCAATGCCGGCGACAACATGCCTGAGATTTGAAATGGCCTCGGCGGCCCATTCGGCCTGCGGCACGTCGGGGAGCCGGACCGAGGCGGCTTGTGCGCCGTAGCTGTGGGCCGGCAGAGTAGACACGGACAGGGAGGGCGAAGCTGTTGCGAGCCTTAGATTGACGAACTGACGGTTTGCCATTTTGTCCCCTCCATCGTCGCGAACCCGAGTGAAATGCCAGAGGAACCAGTCATGCAATTCGCATGAGAAGACACCCTGTCGCCCAATAGAGCAGCAATCGCATCGCCATAAAAGGGGCGAGGCTAAAAATTGTCTATGCTCCTCAAATGCATTGGGTTAAGTTGTGGAAAATTCCGGGATGCAGGAAATGAGCGCCGCCTGGCAGGCAGAGCGGCGTGTAATTTCTGATGTGGAATGTAATCTTTACCGGAATTTTCTGTGCGTTCAGGCGACCCAAACGAATCGTAAGGAAAAGCCAAGAAAGTACTTGAGCAGGCAAAGTGGGTTGCGGAGCGGGGCGGCTACTCGGCGATTATTCGTCGATCCGGTAGGTGTACTCCTCAATGACGGGGTTGGTAAGTACCTCGCGGGCGATGCGTTCGACCTCGGCGCGTGCGGCGCTGGACTGGAGGCCCTCGGCGAGCGAAAGCACAAAATACTTGCCCTGGCGCACGGCTGTGACATCGGCAAACCCGATCTTGCGGAGAGCGTTGTGGATGGTCTGGCCCTGGGGATCGAGGACCGATGCCTTTGGAGTGACATAGACATGCGCCTTCATGATCCCTGATTATAGAAGGACAGGGAATAGGGAACAGGGATCAGGGATCAGAAAAGCGGCGATCTGCGGCTGTGAAGCTCAGGAATTGGATTAAAAGAAGAAGAGATTTGGCGGCGCGATTCCCGAAAAGCCGCGCGATTTCCGAGACGGCGCAATCGGCCAAACTGCCGCAAATCTACAAGGAGAGATAAAACGCAATGGTGAATTATCTGGAACTGCCCGTGGGCGACCGGGCACCGGAGGTTTTTCGCGCGGTGATCGAGATTCCGCTGGATGGAACACAGAAGTTTGAATACGACAAGGAGTTGCATGTCTTCAAGCTGGACCGGAACCTGCACTCGCCGGTGCACTATCCGGGCGACTACGGATTTGTTCCATCGACACTGAGCGACGATGGAGATCCGCTGGACGTGCTGGTGCTGGTGCCGGGGCCAAGTTTTCCGGGGTGCGTGCAGGAGGTGCGGCCGATCGGGTTGCTGGAGATGCTGGATCAGGGCGTACTGGATGAGAAAGTGCTGGCTGTGGGAAAGAACAATCCGCGATTTGCGAATATCTGGAATTACACGGATATTTATCCGCACATGCTGAAGGAGATTACGCACTTTTTCTCGATCTACAAGGATCTGGAAGGGAAGCGCGTGGAGATGAAAGGCTGGCGCGATGCGTCCTATGCGCGCGATCGCGTGGCGCACACGATCAAGCAATTTGAGTTAAACAAAGCGAAGCATCACGAGGCGAAGAAGAAAATCGTGGTGTAGGAGGCGGGGAACGAAGGACCCGGGAAAAAAAGGACCGAGGGACCAGGAGAACAAGGGAACAAGCAAGAAGGGCTCGCTGTGGATCCGACCCATTCTATATAACATTACTAACCTAGATACTGTTAAGTTTTCCTTCAAAACTGAACGCGAGAAAGAAGGCACTTTAACTAGGCTTACAGCTTTCTCAAGATAGGTAAGGGCAGCTACTAGATCACCATCGTTTACACGCATCACACCAATCGTATAATTTACAATGCCCCGTTCTTCTTCTGTGATATCTGAATCTTCAAGAATGCATTGGTAGAAATATTCGGCTACACGGCTATCACCTAGTTTTTGCACTATATCACCCAACACAAAAAGAGTACGACCTTGTGGAAGTTCCGTTTCTAGTAAATCTTCTAGTTGCTTATTGAGCTCGTTCGAAGTTCGTAAATGAACATTCCATATGTTCTGTTGTTCGTTATAATTGACCGAAACGATCAGCCAAACGGATCCAACGGAAAACAAAACCTCTTTCTCCTGTGGGTCGAAAGCCTACTCGGAATCGGTTTCTGCTACTGTAAACTGAACATTATGTCTAACCAAGCACCCGGACGACCCGCAATGGCTCTTCGCCACATTCCACTAGACCAGCTTAAAGAGCGGGACTTGCTTAACCTCATTGCCGGCGGAGTGGTCGAGCAACGAGATATCGAATACAAGGCCGCGACATATGGGGGCAACGATGATGCTCGGAAGGAGTTCCTTGCCGACATCTCTTCCTTCGCCAACTCGCAAGGTGGAGACATTGTCGTGGGCATGAAGGCTGAAAATGGAGTTGCCGCCGATCACGCCCCTACCGGGAAACGTGGATAGTGAGCGTACTCGCTTGGAGGAAATAGCGCGGGCGGGTCTTCAAGAACCCCCCATCCTAGGGCTAGATGTCCGGCCAGTTGCCGTGACTGGCGGCCACGTCGTAGTGATTCGTCTTGAGGTCCGCACCATACCGCTGCTTTATATGATCAGGAATCCGGGCGATGCGTTGGAAGTGGCTTTCCTCCGGGAGGAAGCCCTCAAGACCCTCGATTCCCGCTTGTCCTATTTTTATTACATTGTCCGTGGAACCTTCTACCCGCTTCTGATCGCGGTGGCCATGGGTACGTATTTCCAGATGCGCACCAAGCGGTGGTTCTTTACCGCGGCTGTCGCCATCACTACGGGTCTGGTGTTTGCCGCCTTGACCGTGGCTAAATCTCCGGTGGCCCTGATCGTGCTGGTTATGGGGCTTTTCTACTATGTCTACAAGGGTGGAAAACCGAGCCGCAAGATCGTTGCAGCCTTGCTCATACTGGTATTTCTCTTCCCGGTTGCGGTCATTGCGTATGCTGCCCATTCCGAATCCATTACGGCATGGCTGGTTTTGGGAGCCATCGCCTACCGCCTTTTCTACATTCCCGCCGAAGGGGTTTACTATTACTTCGAAGTCTTTCCAGCGCACATCCCGTACTTGCATGGGCGGGCGACGGACAAGCTGGCGAAGTTGGTGGGCGTACCGTCCTTCGACGCCGCTCATGAGGTCGGCACCTACGCGTATCCGCTGGGACTGGAGTCGGTGAGCGCGAATGCAGCATTTATTTCCGATCTGCACGCCGACTTCGGACTTTGGGGCGTGGTTCTGGGTGGTTTCCTTGCCGGAGTGATCATGCAGGCGGTGCAGATATTTGTGCTGCGACGCAGGAAAACCATCACCACGCTGGCGGTATTTTCGTTTCTGATTGTCGCGTTCTGGTTTCTGAATTCCACGGCCTTGCCGATTGTGCTTCTTTCCGACGGTGCGCTTTTGGCACTGCTCATCGCCTGGTATCTGGATCGCCCGGCGGGTGGTCAGTTGGTTCCGGCTCGCTCTCCGGCGACACTGGGATGACGAGTATGGTGGAACTGGACCGGTAGCCGTTTCCAAGTAATTAAAGATACAGAGATGACCACAACCCTCAGCCCTTCCGCTCCGGCGGATACGGAATCTCTCGCCAGCGGGCATCTTTCCCGCAGTCCCGGAAGAGTTGCGCACTTGACCTCGGTACACTCAGTATTTGACGTCCGCATCTTTCAAAAGGAGTGCAGAAGCCTGGCCAAAGCTGGCTATGAAGTCGTCTTGATCGCGCCGCACCATCAATCTGAGACCGTCGACGGCGTGCGTATTGAGCCGGTACGGGGCAATGCAAGCCGGCGTCGCCGCATGACGACCACCGCCCTCGATGTGTGGCGGAAGGCGATGGAGACACGGGCCGACCTTTACCACTTTCACGATCCTGAGTTGCTGCCGGTGGGAGTGCTTTTGAAGGCCGCGGGAAAACGGGTTATTTACGATGCCCATGAAAACGTCGCCAAAGACATCTTGAACAAGCCCTGGATGGCTGCCAGTTCGCGCCAGGCGGTCTCAAAAGGCACGGCCGCCCTGGAATGGTTGAGTTGCAAGACTTTCGACGCGATCATCGCCGCCACGCCCGCGATCGCGAACTTGTTTCCCGCAAATAAAACCGTGCTGGTGCAGAACTATCCGAGATCAGAGGAGTTCTTAACCAAGACCAGCGTGCCTTTTTCGGAACGACGCAATACAGTGTTGTATCTGGGCGGAATCGAAGGGCTTAAAGGAGCGCGTGAGATGGTTGCGGCCATGGCAAAGGTCCCCGAGCGTTTGGCGGCGAAACTTCTGTTGCTGGGCAACCTCGAAGGGCCAGAATTGGCCTCTGATCTCGCCCGGTCTCCGGGCTGGCAACATACCCAACACCTTGGTTTCCAGGGACGCCCTGAAGTGGCAAGAATCGCCAGTCATGCCAAGGTGGGGCTGGTTCTTTTTCATCCCGCTCCCAACTACGACGACTCCCAGCCCAATAAACTTTTCGAATACATGTCTGCCGGCCTGCCTGTGATCGCGTCGAATTTCCCGCATTGGAAGGAATTGATTGAGCGCATCGATGGTGGTTTGACCGTCGATCCGCTTGATCCCGCTGCCATCGCGAGAGCGATCACCTGGGTTTTGGAGAATCCGGCGAAGGCCGAAGCCATGGGTAAGCGCTGTCAGGCGGCAGTCCGGTCCACCTACAACTGGGCCACCCAGGAACAGAGTCTGCTGCGGATTTACGAAAGAATCCTGCAATGAGAGTGGTTACCATCGTCGGTGCGCGCCCGCAATTTATCAAGGCAGCGGTTGTTTCGCGCGCGTTTCGAAACTTTACGGCAGTGGAGGAAGTCCTGCTCCACACCGGCCAGCACTATGACGATCAGATGTCCAAGGTCTTCTTTCAGGAGCTTGAGATTCCCGAGCCTGCCTATGACCTGGGAGTCGGTTCAGGATCTCATGCGCAGCAGACTGCACACATGCTGGCGGGTATTGAGGCGATCCTGCTTGACCTTCGTCCCGACGCGGTGCTGGTTTATGGGGACACCAACTCGACTCTGGCGGGGGCGCTGGCCGCGGCCAAGATTCCCATTCCCATATTGCACGTAGAGGCCGGCCTGCGCTCCTTCAACCGCCGCATGCCGGAAGAGATCAACCGCGTCCTCACGGATCGTATGTCCGATATTCTGTTTACCCCGACTGATGCAGCCGTGAACAACCTGCGCCGCGAAGGCATTCGCGAAGAACAGATTCACAAAGTCGGGGATGTGATGTATGACGCGGCCCTGTACTATGCGTCACGGGCTGGTCTCCGGTCGGGGGTTCTCTCGCAAATGGGCCTGACTTCCGGTACCTACGCGCTGGCAACCATACATCGCGCCGAGAACACCAATGACCTGGAGCGTCTGCGCGTGATCTGTGGCACGTTGTCCCGCCTGGCGGGCCAGATGCCTGTGGTTTTCCCCGTTCATCCCCGGACCCAGAAGATCCTGGCACAATCTGGCTTCACTCGAGATCTGGGCTCGGTGCGCATTACTGACCCGGTCGGATATCTCGATATGGTGATGCTGGAAAAGAATGCCCGCGTCATCATGACGGACTCCGGAGGAGTCCAGAAGGAAGCGTTCTTTTACCAGGTGCCCTGCGTTACCTTTCGCGATGAAACGGAATGGCTGGAACTGATTGAGTTGGGCTGGAACCGGTTGGCGCCCCCAACTTCCGTGACCAGTCAGCTGCGGCAGATTGAAACCGCGCTGGCCGGAACTCCGGTAAACGGCCAACGACCGTACGGCAACGGCGATGCCGCTCGACGGGTGGCGGAAATCACAGAGGCCTTCTGCTCACAGGACTTTGGCAAGGGCCATTCCACTCCCCAGAACGAGAGTTGGACTAAGCCGTTGCGCGGGCAGCTTACGTCGTAACGCCGGAAGATACTTCACACATTCATGCTGGTTACTTCACAATAGAAGGCATCATGACACCCACAGCGACCGTACCGAGCAGAACCGCGGCACCGACCATTTTTCCTTTTCTCGATTTGAAGGCCCAGTACCGCAGCATTCGGGCTGAGATCAATGAGGCGATTCAGCGCGTGATGGAATCGCAACACTTTATTCTTGGACCCGAAGTGCTGGCCCTTGAAAAAGAAGTGGCTGCCTATACCGGTGCCAGGTTCGGAATCGGTTGTGCCTCGGGGTCGGACGCGCTGCTGCTGGCGCTTATGGGATTGGAAATCGGACCGGGCAGCGAAGTGATCACCACCCCCTTCACTTTTGTGGCCACCGCGGGTTCGATTGCCCGCCTGGGGGCTCGTCCGGTTTTTGTTGACATTGATCCGGCCACCTACAATCTTGATCCTCAGAAACTGGCCGCTGCCATCACGCCGCGGACCAAAGCCATCATGCCGGTCCATCTCTACGGTATGTCCGCGGACCTGGAACCCATGATGAAACTGGCAGATGCACGCGGCATCCCGGTGCTGGAGGACTGCGCCCAGGCGATCGGGGCGACGTACGGCGGAACTCCGGCGGGCAGCATCGGTCTTTGCGGCTGTTTCAGCTTCTTCCCGTCCAAGAATCTGGGAGGCGCGGGAGACGGCGGCATGGTCACCAGCAACGACGAAGCCTTCGCTGACAAACTCCGCGTACTGCGCACCCACGGAAGCCGTACCAAGTACGACTACGAGTTGATCGGTATGAACAGCCGTCTGGACGCACTACAGGCAGCCATCCTGCGGGTCAAACTCCCGCATCTCGATGCCTGGGCTGTTGCCCGTCAGCGCAATGCCGAACGCTACACCGAGTTATTCACCAGCGCCGGTCTCGATTCGGTCATCGGACTGCCCCAGGTTGGCCGGAATTGCAACCATATCTACAACCAGTTTGTGATTCGGGCGCTGCGCCGGGACGAATTGAAAATCCATTTGCGCAACTGCGGTGTCCCCACTGAGATTTACTATCCCCAGCCCCTGCACCTGCAGCGCGCCTTCACCTATCTCGGTTACAAAGCGGGAGACATGCCGCATTCGGAAGCGGCCAGCCAGCAAGTCCTGGCTCTGCCCATCTTTCCCGAGCTGTCCAGTGAGCAGCAGGATCTGGTGGTGGCATCCATCGCATCCTTTTATTGAGAGTAAGATGGTATTTCTAACTGTTCGACTTTGGAGCAAGGAGCCTTAAGTGCAATCTCGTTTGCCGAGAGTGGCAGTGATTGGAAATGGATACTGGGGCAAGAACCTGGTACGCGTTTTCCATGAGTTGGGCTGTCTGGTGCTGGTCTGCGATACCCGAGAATCGTCCCGTCGGGACGTCGAAGCCCAGTATAAGGTGAAGACCACGGGCGACTTCTCCAGTGTCATCGCGGACGCTGAGGTGGATGCAGTGGTGATTGCAGTTCCCGCCGTACAGCATTATGCCCTGGCAAAACAAGCTCTCGAAGCTGGCAAGGATGTGTACGTCGAGAAGCCTTTGGCGTTGCGCAGCACCGAAGGCGCCGAGCTCACGGAGTTGGCCACCCGCGAGGGTCGCATCCTGATGGTGGGCCACATTCTGGAATATCACCCCGCAATTCTTGAGTTGAGACGCTTGATTCGCGAAGGGGAACTGGGCCGCATTCAGTACATCTACTCCTCCCGCCTGAATCTGGGCAGACTGCGCACCGAAGAGAACATCCTTTGGAGTTTCGCCCCCCACGATATTTCCGTGATCTGCTCGCT
Source organism: uncultured Acidobacteriaceae bacterium (assembly GCA_963763585.1). GTDB lineage: Bacteria > Acidobacteriota > Terriglobia > Terriglobales > Acidobacteriaceae > Telmatobacter. The sequence continues at coordinate 14,195 of CAVXPR010000029.1, forward strand.
GCTGGATGAAACTCCGGAATATGTGGCGTCGCACGGTGGCAGCTACGTGAATAAAGGAATCTTCGACACCACCATGACCACCTGTCAGTTTCATAGTGGTCTGCAAGCGCACGTCTTCGTCAGCTGGCTGCATCCCTTCAAGGAGCAAAAACTGGCGGTAATCGGCGACAAGCGCATGGCGGTATTCGACGATGTGGAGCCGGAGCGAAAGCTGGTGCTGTACTCCCACCGCATCGACTGGCTCGACCGCATGCCAGTGGCTTTTAAGGACGGCGGCGAGGCCCTGCCGTTACCGCGCTCGGAACCTCTGAAAAACGAATGCCGGCACTTTATAGATTGCATTATCGAACGGGTCACGCCGCGGACCGATGGACGCAATGGCACTCAGGTGCTCGAAATACTGGAAGCCTGCGAGCGCTCCCTGCGTACCAACGGCGCTCCGGTGAAGCTGGCCAAGTGCGCTGATACCCCCAAGTACTTCGCGCATCCCACGGCGGTCATCGATGAACCCTGCGAGATCGGCGAAGGCACCCGGATATGGCATTTTTCCCACGTGATGGCGGGCAGCAAGATAGGAAAAAACTGTAATCTTGGCCAGAACGTGGTGGTAAGCGCGGATGTGGTGATTGGCAATAACGTGAAGATTCAGAATAATGTCTCGCTGTATACCGGCGTGGTCCTGGAGGACGACGTTTTTTGCGGCCCCTCGATGGTCTTCACCAACGTGGTCAATCCCCGCAGTCACATTATCCGCAAGCACGAGTACCAGCCCACGCTGGTCAAGCGCGGCGCCAGCCTGGGGGCGAACAGCACCGTGGTTTGCGGTTCGACGATCGGCGACTACGCTTTCGTCGCGGCCGGCGCCGTAGTCACCAAAGATGTTCCCAAGTATGCATTGATGATGGGCGTCCCTGCCCGGCAGGCGGGCTGGATATGTTACTGCGGTGTCCGGCTGCCGGAGAGTAAGGGACAGGTGGAATGTGTGGCCTGTGCCAGACGATATTCGATTCGAGGCAATACTTGTGCTGAAGTTCTGGGCTCACCGAGACAATGCGT
>CAVXPR010000030.1:0-40188 GCA_963763585.1 uncultured Acidobacteriaceae bacterium
TGAGCCTCTGACGAGCCGCCGCCGCCGGTGACCGCTGGATAAGCGTCAGGGCCAATGACGGCGATCGATTTCACCTTGGCGGGATCGAGCGGCAGCAGATTTCCTTCATTCTTGAGCAGCGTAATGCTTTCAAGCGCTCCCTTTAAGGCAACCGCGCGATCGGCAACCGAGTAGGTGGAGTCAGCGGAATCAAATTGCGGGCGATCGGTAAATCCGTAACGCAGCTCGGTGCGGAAGAGACGCAGCAGATGCTCGTCGATGGTGGCCTCATTCACCTGGCCGGCCTGAACCGCCGGGATGAGATTTTTCGCATTCATGAATTTGGGGCTGGGCATTTCGAGATCGAGGCCGTTGTTGACCGCGGCCACGCCGTCGTAGGTTGCGTCCCAGTCGGACATCAGAACGCCCTGAAAATCCCATTCGCCCTTGAGCAGCTTGACGTTGAGAAAGTCGTTTTGCGTAGCGTGGACGCCGTTGACGAGATTGTAGGAGTCCATCACCGCATCGACGTGAGCCTTGGTGACGGCCGCCTCAAACGCAGGCAGATAAATCTCGCGCATGGTGCGCTCGTCAACGTCGGCGCTGGCATTGTGGCGATTGAACTCCTGATCGTTAAGCGCAAAGTGCTTCACGGTAGCGACGACGCCCTGAGACTGCACGCCTTGAATAAATGGCACCACGAGAGCCGCGTTCAGGAACGGATCTTCAGAAAGATACTCAAAGTTGCGCCCGCTCAAAGGCGAACGCGCGATGTTCACGCCGGGGCCAAGCAGGAAGTTGACGCTCCGTGCGCGAGCGTCGCGTCCCAGGCCCTCGCCCAGCTGGCGGGCAAAATCGGTGTCCCAGGTAGCGGCCAGCGCAACTCCGCCTGCGTAAGCGGTTGTGGGTCCCCAGGTGCGCACGCCGAGTGAGGCATCAGACATTTTGAATCGAGGCAAGTCAATGGCGGGCATGGGCACGGTAAACATCTTGTCGACGCCGCCCAGCAGCTCAATCTTCTGCTCGAGCGTGAGCTTGGCAATCATTGCGTGTGCCTTGGCTTCAATGGCGGGCGAGTCGGGTACAGGAGCCTGGGCCCGGACAGCGAGTGTGCCTGCGAGGAGAACTGCGAATTCGAGCGAGAGAACCGCGATGAAAGAGCGTTTGGGGTGAGTTTTCATTCCGCGCCCAAGTTAGCGCATTGGGCCGCCGGATGTACAGTGCGCCTTCTGCAATTCGCATTGTGTCGCGAATCACACGCTGTGGTGAATCGAGTCACAGTATGCCCCTGCCGCCGAAGCGCAAACTTGCCTCTCAACGAGCTTGCTTGCTGTGGACTGCGCCGAATGGAAACCGTGCGCCGGGGGGAACGATGAGTTTCGATAAGGGCTTAAAGACCATTTTGGTGGCCGTAGACCTGGAGGGCCAGCCGGAGGCAGCGCTCGATTATGCGCGTAAGCTGGCTACCAACTACGGCGCACGAATCGTTCTGGCGCACGCGCTCGATCCCATGGAATACGCTTCGGTTGACCGCCTCCCTGCCAAGGTCGCAGGCCACCTGACCGCGAAGGCACGCGAGGCGCTGGACAAACTCTCGAATGACTTGCTCACTTTGGGAATACACAGCCACTCCGATGTGCGGCAGGGCGCAATATCTGGTGCGCTGGTTTCGATGGCACGGCAGCACGATGCCGGGCTAATCGTGATCGGAACCAAAGGGAAAGACGGCGCCGGTCCCGTGGTAGTCGGCGCGGTTGCTGAGCAACTCGCAAGGCTGTCACCGTGCCCGGTACTGGCTGTGGCCGACGATTGGAACGCCGGACCTAACCGGCCCTTGCCGGGCGGACCCGTATTGCTGACCATGGAACGGAACGAAGCGTCCACCGCCGCCGCCGCGGCAGCTTACTCTCTGGCCGTCACTTTTTACCGGCCATTGCTTGCTCTGCACGTTCGCACTGCCGCTGAAGTTGCGGCCGGCGTCAACCCCGCACGCAGGCCCCAGGACTTCGGCATGAAGCTTCCGCCGCAGCCGCACCACGCGCAAAGCGGTGGCTCAGGCTGGCTTCGAGGAGAGGCTCCAGTGCATTGCCTCGTCAAGGATGGCGATCCGGCTGAAGCCGTTGCGGAAGCGATCGCCGAAAATCACCCCTGCATTCTTGTAGCCGGAGTGAAGCGCATGAGCGCGACACCAGGCCCGCATGGCACTGCCTTCGCTTTGCTCTCTGCCTCGCGCGTGCCGGTTCTCTGCGTTCCGCCTGAAAGGGCGCAGGCAGACATGGAGCGGCTGGCTACGCTTCCCTTGGGAGCGCCGTAGCTGAGGAACCATCTCTCCAATTTAAGAGGGAGCGGGTGACAGGAGAAGCCTCGCCGCCTTGTCGAGTGAAAATCGCGCACAAATCCAGATTGCGAAGAACCGGTGCGGCGGCGCATCCTGACCATCGTGCTAGGCGGGGGCGAGCGACGACGAGACGGCGGGCACTGGCGATTATCTCAAATTTGAGATATACTGAATCGTGCCTTGGCGAGTAGAAATCCTGAACGAGACGGTGGGCGCAGAAATTATGGCCCTCCCTGCTGATATGCAGGCGCGATTTCTGAGACTTGCCGAACGTATCTGCCAAGTTGGGTTGGAAACTTTGGGCGAGCCGCATGTAAAACATCTGGAAGGCAAACTCTGGGAGATGCGCCTCAAGGGCAGAGATGGAATTGCGCGGGCCTTGTACGTCACCGCGATTGGAAGGCGTGTCGTGGTGGTTCGCGCATTCGTGAAGAAGACGCAGACGACACCGCGCTCTGAAATTGAATTGGCGCTGCGGCGCGCAAAGGAGGTCGTATGACTATCCCCTTCGACAAGTTCAAGGCAAAGCTTCTCGCCGATCCCGAGGTGCGGAGAGAGTATGAAGCTCTGGCCCCGGAGTTCGAAATCTCAGCGGAGTTGCTTCGTGCTCGCCTTCGCGCCGGTTTGTCACAGGCCGAGCTGGCCGAGCGCATGGGCACGAGCCAATCAGCCATCGCACGGCTCGAAAGCGGACAAACTTTGCCCAGCACGAAGACATTGTTGCGCTTTGCTGAGGCTACCCGTTCCAGGATCCAAGTGCGTTTGTCGGCAGCATGAAAGATCGGGGCGGCCACCACGGAGGGGCTGATTGAACATGGTGGCGGCTTCGGGAGAGCAAACTGTCTAGCTGGTCACGATTGCAGATTGTGGTTGGAAGTGCAAAAGCGATGATTCTCGGCAGCATAAGTGAACTTCAAGAAAGCGGATTCCAAGGCTTCGTCTCTGTTTCTGCGCTTCAGGAGTCAAAGTGCCTTAAAGTGCCGGATGCACCTGGAGTCTATTGCGTGCTGAGGCCAAGCACAAAGCCTCCAATATTCTTGCGTCGGAGTACAGGTGGGCATTTCAAGGGAAAAGATCCCACGGTTGCGGTCCATCTACTCCAGAGCAAGTGGGTCGACAATGCCTTGGTCTTGAACATCGGCAAGGCTGGCGGCAATGGGAAAACGCCCCTTAAGACCCGCATTAATCAATACATGCTGTTTGGTCGTGGGAGACCAGTGGGCCATAGAGGTGGTCGGTTCATTTGGCAATTAGGTGACTCGCAAGATCTGATCCTTTGCTGGAATCTCACGCCCAATTCAAATCCCCGAAATCTAGAAAAAGCGCTGCTTCGCAAGTTTGAAGAAGCATATCTCCGGCTTCCGTTTGCCAACCTTCGTCATTGAGGCTCCGAGTCAATATCCAACTCCAAACGCATTGCAGAGTACGTTTGCTACTGTTGAGCCATGGCCCAAGGCGATGCGGAATCTGCAAAAACTACAATTGACCTTGAATCCCTCGTCTCCGATGTAATCGCATTGGCCGTAAAGGCGGGCGCGAGCGACGCCGAGGCTGCTGCGCGCGAAGGCGACGAATTCAGCGTGAATGTACGCATGGGCGAAGTGGAAACGCTGAAGGAATCAGGCTCTCGTGGCCTCGGTTTGCGCGTGTTTCTGGGCACGCGATCGGGTTCGGCAACAACCAGCGACCTGACCGCGGATGGAATCCGGCAGCTTGTTGACGGAGCCATGGCGCTGGCCAAGGTCACCGAAGAGGATCCGTTCTCTGGCCTGCCGGACGCGAGCGAGTTTGGCTCCGCCCCGGGCGATCTGCATCTCTACTTCGACGACGTGTACTCGCTCTCAGCAGAAGAGCGCATTGAGTGGGCGCGCCGGGCTGAAGCGGCGGCAATGGCTGCCGACCCGCGCATCACGAACTCCGATGGCGGCAGTTTTGACGCAGCCACGGGGCGCAAAGCCATGGCCAACTCGCGCGGATTTGTGGGCAGCTACCGCACCAGCTATGCGGGTGTTTCGGCGGCGCCGCTGGCGACGGATGCGAATGGCAAGATGCAGCGCGACGGCTGGTGGTCAAGCGCGCGAAGCTTCGCGCTTCTCGAAACTCCTGAATCCGTCGGTGCCGAAGCGGCGCGCCGCACGCTGCGGCGGCTGGGGGCAAGGCGTGTGCCCACGCAGCGCGTCCCGATTGTCTTTGCTCCCGAGACAGCGCGCTCGCTCATCGGTTCAGTGTTTGAGGCCGCATCCGGCGATTCCATCTGGAGGGGCGCATCGTTTCTAGCGGGAAAGCTGGGCGAGACCATCGGCGCAGCAAATCTGACCATCGTCGATGACAACCTTATGCTGCTGCCCACTGGTGTGGGAGGCTTCGGCACTTCGCCCTTTGATGACGAGGGCCTGGCTTCGCGGCGCACCGTTGTCGTTGAGCACGGTGTGTTGCGCAACTACCTGCTGAACACTTATGCCGCGCGCAAGCTGGGCATGAAGTCCACGCACAATGCCGCGCGAGGATTGGCGGGCGCGCCAGGCATCGGCTGCGGCAATCTTTTCCTTGAGCCGGGAACGCTCAGTCCAGACGAGATCATCGCGGAGGTTCCCGCCGGGCTCTACGTAACCAGCCTGATGGGCTTCGGAACAAATCTCGTCACCGGCGATTACTCGCGCGGCGCGACGGGCCTGTGGATTGAAAATGGGCAGCTCACGCACGCCGTTGAAGAGATTACGATCGCCGGAAATCTTGCCGAGATGCTGCGCCAAGTGACGGCTATCGGCAACGATCTGGTGTTTCGCGGATCGGTGGCTTCGCCCACGCTGCGGATTGACGGAATGACAATCGCCGGAGCGTGAGAACGAGCCATTCGCCAACGCTAGCCAGCGTCAAACGATTGAAGGAGCATAATTATCCCCATATCAAGATGCGTCAAAACCAGGCTGAATCAAGCTTGTGGGGGGTAAGCCATGGCAAAAAAACTTGCAATCACCATTGCCGGTGCTGTTTCACTCGGGAGCTACGAATCAGGCGTAGCGTTTGAGGTCCTCGATGCCGTCGCGCAGCATAATGAATGGGCCAGCGCGAATCAGCTTCCCGATCAACGTATCGAGATCGACGTGCTGGCCGGCGCTTCAGCCGGCGGAATGACCTCAGCCATGATCGCGCAGCGGCTTCTCTTCGATGGGCCGTCGATGTCTGAGCCTTACAGCAACCCACTCTATGACGCCTGGGTCCAGGACGTCGATATCGTTGGTCTTCTGGCTCGACAGAAGGATGAAGACGAGACTCACTCCGTCTTTTCATCCGATTTGGTAATCGGCATCTCGAAGAAATATCTGACGGGCCGTTTTGCTGCGCAGCCGATTCCTCCCGCTCAACCGCACCCAGCATTGCCAATCGATGGAAAAATTCAGCTTGGTCTTGCGCTGTCGAATCTGAATGGAATCGATTACAAACGAAAAACAAGCAGCGGCGGCGAATTTACATATACGGCGCACGAGGACCAACTTGTGCTGCCAATTGACCAGCAGTCCGGCGACCGTGGGGATTTATGGGAGACGATACGCGCGACGGCGGTGGCATGCGGCGCGTTCCCGATTGCGTTTCGTGTGCAGGACCTGCTCAGGAATATTGTCGATTACACAAGTCCCTTTCTTGACAGTTCGCTTTGGGCCGGAGCGCCCAGCCGATACTTCACGTACACCGATGGAGGGGTCTTCCAGAACGAGCCGCTCGGAATGGCAAAGAACTTGGTCGAAAATCAGCCCGGAGGCCACCTGAACGCCGAGCAGCGCGGATACATCTTCATTGCGCCGCAACCGAAGAAGTCAGGCGAAATTCTCTTCACGAACGATCCGAATGTCGATCCGTCGCAGGCATTTGGCGCGGCCAATGCGAATTACAAGGCTGTGGGTGGGCATTTGGCTGACGCCATTGTTGGCCAATCGAATTTTCAAGATTGGATTACAGCCGAAGGGGTAAACGACCGGCTGCGTTTGCTCGATAAAAGAGCGGCGGAACTTCAAACGCTATTCCTGAGCGGCGCAATGACTGCCGCGGAGACGAATCCGGTTTCGGAAGTGCTGCTTAAATCGTTCTTCGCAGAGAAGGGCGTCATGACTCCAGCGGCCATTGCAAGTTTGCAGGCGGCGCGCACGCAGCTTAGGACGCAGTACCAAACCGAATTTGACGCGTTCGGCGCGAATGCAGCCGCTGCCGATGCGTGGCTCGACGCGGTTCTCGTTCTGGAACTCGCGGCCGATCTCCATGAGAAGGAAGAGATGCTGATTTACGACTTCGTCGCCGACACTGCACTCCTCGCCAGCAAAGGGCTTGAGGCGTTCGAAGGGTTCTTCGATGTTAAATTCCGGCAGCACGATTACGACTACGGACGCAGCGTAGCCCAAACGCAACTGGCGAAGTACCAGGCGCAAACCGGCAGCATCTTCGAGAATCTGCATTGGACGCCGAAACCGATCAACCCAATCGATCCGGCTTTGAACAACTTCGACATGTCCAAGGTTGACGTGACGAAGCGGCAGCAGGTGTACCAGCAGATTCGCGACGCGGCCGATGCGCTGCTGGAGGAACTGGGAGTGGCGGCGATCATTCGGGATCCGCTGATGTTGTTTTATGTCGATGGGCAGATTAAGAAACTGCTCGCGCTGTGATTGCTCGATGTGATTGTTGTTGATCGCTGCCGCGTGGCCGCCGCAGGACCCGCGCCCTCAGCTGCTGTCGAGATTTGCAGGGACTCTCTTCCCTCAGGCGGAGCGAAGCGTGAGCAGCGTGATCTCCGGCGGGCAGTTAAAGCGGACCGGAACGCCGACAGTGCCGAGGCCGCGATTGACATAGAGCTGCAGATTCCCGAATCGAAAAAACCCTTCAATATACTTGCGCCCCAATGGCGGCAGATTCACAGCGCCGACCAGCGGGATGCGAACCTGACCGCCGTGTGTGTGGCCTGACAGCATAAGTGAGACCGCCCGGCCCGCCGGAGTCGGCAAAAGATCGTCGACGTAATCGGGCGCGTGGCAAAGAAGCACGATAGGCTCATGCGGCACATTGCGGATGGACTCGGGAATGGCCAGCTCGGGAATGGGCGTGCCCTCTACGGGATCGTCCACTCCCGCGAGCCAGAATCTGGCGCCGTTGCGCTCGATTGGCAGATGTGCGTTGTCGAGCACTGTGATTCCATTCGCTAAAAGCGATTCAATGACGGCTGGCCGGCTGAGCAACACGTCGTGATTGCCGACAACAGCGTAACGGAGCGGACACTCGAGCTGACGGAGCAGATCAGCGCACTGCCACGCCGAGCCGATGGCGTATTTGCTTGGCAGAATCCCGTAAGTCACATAATCGCCGGTGATGAAAACCGCGTCGGGCTTCATGCTGTTGATGTGATGGATGGCGTTGAGCAGCAGAAACGGCTCAGTGTATTCGTCCAGATGGATGTCGCTGAGCTGCGCGATACGGAAACCGTCGAAAGCTGGGGAAAGACCCGGCAGAAAGATGTCGCGGTGCGTGAGCTCAATCCAGTGCCGCTCACCCTCGCCCCCGTAGAGCGCCAGACCAGCGCCCGCGCACGCGCCGCCAAGCAGAAAGCGGCGACGCGAAATTGGCGCGTTTGGAGGGGAGCTGGACACTGGCCTAGTTCATGGTAGCGAAATTCAACGGTTGTTCACTGCCGCGAGATCTATCGGGCAATTTCGAGAGCCGCGCTCGCTTGGGAGTTCTGCTTCTGCTCAAACAACAGCTTTGGATTCCGAAACGACGCCTGGCGAAATAGTCGGCTACCTCGAGCCAGTTGTTCACGCGGACGAAACCCGTAACTTCAAGGTTGTGCGGCGCAGAGTAGAGCAGTCCCTGGCCTTCGAAGCGAGTGAGATTTCTGGGCTGATCGTCGATGAGGTAGTCGGCGCGGAGGATGCTCTTGGTGCCGCAGAATACGTAATGCGTGGGCGGGATGAAGGAAAAATGGCGTTGCAACCAGCGGTATTTGGGGCCGAGTGAGTTGGGCACGACCATCGCCTGCGTGGCAATAAAGATTTCGAAGCGCGTTGAAAGTTGCTCGAGAACTTTCTGCGAATCGGGAATCACTTCGAGAACTTCGAAAAAGTCTTCGGCGTCAAGAAAAGCGCGAAGCTGTGCCTGCCGATCGAGCGGTGCGATCTCCCACAGGCCTTTCCCGGCCAGGTCATTCAGCGTTACGTCTTCGTCGAAGGTCTGGTTATAGCGGCGCAGATGCTCGGCGAGCGTGTCGGCCATCACTTCATCCATATCGACACAGATTCGCTGCACGGAATTGCTCCTGGATTCAGTCATTAAAAGAGTGTGTCTTCAAGAAAAGGTTAGCAGGCAGAGTGCGAGGAGCAGCGGCTCAGCCCTGCACGGATTACTTCGCGTAGCAATCTCTGCTACGCGCCCGCCTGGCGAGGTTTGCGCGGGGCGCGGCCGGCGCCGGGAATGAGCTCCGGCTGCGGCGCTTTAGGAATAGCAGCGAGCGTCGGATCCCAGTAGAGAAAGCGATTGCAACTGTCGCAGCTGAGCAGCTCGCCTTCGCGGAGCTGGTTCCAGACTTGCGGTCGCACGCCCATGCGGCAGCCGGTGCATTGCTGATTTTCGGCGCGAGCGATGCCCGTGCCGCGACCGGCAACGATGCGGTCAAAGTGCGTAAGCTTGTCGGCTTCGATTGCTTCGCGCACCGCTGCGCGTTCGCCGTCTAATGTGGCCACCTCGGCCGCCAGCTCGTGCTGGCGAGCGGCAACGCGCGCGCGAACCGCGTCCACTCCGGCAGCAAGCTGCTCTACTTGTGCTCGAGTTTGCGCCAGTGCGGCTTCGTGCGCCTCGGTCCGCTCCATGCTCGCGTATTCTTCGGCTTCCATCCGCTCGGCCTCGGCCGTCGCGAATTGAATTTCGTGCTCAATGGCAGCTGCCTGTTCGGGAGTGGTGATCGTGTCGAGTTGAACGCGGAAGCGCGCCACTTTTTTGCGGTGGTCGCCGATTTCGCGATCCAGGCGGGTACGCATCGAGTCTTCGCGGCCCAGCGCCGCGGAGAGATCGGCAGATTGGCGCTCGGCCGCCGCCAGTGCAGCCGTGGCCTGAGCAATCTCCGCGGGTAGCGCGCGCATCTCCTGATTCAGGCGAGCGCGGTTCAGTTCAATGGCCTGAAGCTTTACGAGATTCTCGATTAGCGCATTCATCTGTGAGATGAAGTCTACGGCATTGAGGGGACTGAGACCAAGAACATGGAAAAGCAGGGTAGAAGGGAATGAGGGGCAAAACGGGGGACCGGGAGAAAAGCGAGCGCAAATTCGCCGATGCGATTTTGGCTGTGAACTGCATCCAATAAGAAAAGGGTTGCGGCTGGGTCGAGAAACAGGCCTGCGAAAATGGCCAAAGGTAAGGGCGTGCAATGGCGGCGAGGCGAGCGGGAAAACGGCGTAAGCGCGCATGGCTGAAGTGGGCTGCTGGTGCGGTCCTGCTCGCGTTTATCTTGCTTGGCGTGGCGATTTCAATCGCCATTCACCGGGCCGAACCAATGCTCCGCGCGGCCATCGTAGAAAAGCTTGAGGAGCATTTTCACGCCCGGGTGGAGCTGGACAGCTTCCATGTCTCGCTGGTCGACGGCCTGCGGGCCGAGGGCAAAGGTTTGCGCATTTGGCCTCCCGCAAACGTGGCCGAAGCGGCCGTGCCGGAACCGATTCCAGGACCAAATGGAGCGAGCCCATCTGGACCAATCATTCGCCCGCTGATCCAGCTGGCCGAATTCCGGTTTCACACCCAGCTGCGCTACAAGCCGGGTGAGCCCATCCGAATTGCAGTGGTGCAATTAGACGGCCTCGACATCGATATTCCGCCGAAGCCGCAACGCGCGCACGCCGCGGCAAAAACCAACGGCACCGCGCCGGACAGCGGCAAAAAGTCCTTGCTGAGCTTTGAAATCGACAGCATCGACTGCAAAAACGCGCATCTGACCATCGAAACCAGCAAGCCGGGAAAGCTGCCTCTGGAGTTCGCCATCGACCACGTGAAACTGAGTCACGTTAGCGTCGACGAATCGATGCAATTCGATGCGCAGCTAACCAACCCGCGGCCGGTTGGAACCATCATCACATCAGGCAGCATTGGACCGTGGGTGGTCGAGGACCCGGGAGAGACTCCAGTGATGGGCAGCTACCGCTTTGAGCATGCCGACCTCGCCGTCTTCAAAGGCATTGCAGGCATTCTAAATTCAACCGGCAAGTATCAGGGCGTATTGCGAAATCTCGAAGTTGATGGGCAGACGAGCACGCCGGACTTCAGGCTGACGCACTTCGGCACGTCATTGCCGCTTAAAACGCAGTTCCACGCGATCGTCGACGGCACCAACGGAGACACGTGGCTGCAGCCGGTGCGCGCAACGTTGGGGCAGTCGCACTTTACTGCCGAAGGGAAGATTGTGGGCGTCCCGGCTGGAGTTTTGCCCAACGGAGCGGCGTGGCCCGGCGGGCATGAGATTGCGCTGAACGTAAATGTGGATGCCGGGCACATGGAGGATTTTCTGCGCCTGGTAAGCAAGAGCGGGAGCCCTATTCTTACTGGCGCACTGACGCTGAAGGCGACGCTTGAGATTCCGCCGGGAACCGAGCCAGTACAGGAAAAGCTGAAGCTGAACGGAAATTTCCTGCTTGAAAACGCGGCGTTTACCAGCGCGAAGATTCAGAATGAAGTAGGCGAGCTGAGCATGCGCGGGCAGGGTCAACCGAAGGAGGCAAAAAACGCCGGCGATGACGTGCGATCCGCTATCGAGAGCAATTTCACCATGGCCGGCGGAGTGATTACGCTTCCCAATCTCAAGTACACTGTGCCCGGAGCGGAGATTGATTTGAACGGAACCTATGGAGTCGACGGTGGAGCGCTGAACTTCAAGGGAACGGCTCAAATGCAGGCGACGGTTTCGCGGATGGTGGGCGGCTGGAAGGGAGTGCTGCTGAAACCGGCTGACGGGCTCTTCAAAAAAGATGGAGCCGGAACAGAGGTTCCAATTCACGTTGATGGAACTGAACAGCAACCGATGTTTGGGGTCGATTTCGGCCACATAAAACACACATCGCCCCAAATCCCGGGCCAGACCCAGTAAGCGCGGGCCAAAGGTACCTCGCCGCGCAACAAGAATGAGGAGACCACAATGACCGCGGCGAGTCGAATGTTGAGTACGATTGCAATATGCTCTGCCGTGCTGGTGGCAGTGGCGATGAGGGCAGGAGGGCAGACAGCGCCGGTGAAAAAAACGAGTACTGCGCGGCAAACAGAGCAGGCAAAGCAATTGGATTGGTGGAAGAACGCCGTGATCTACGAGGTGTACCCGCGCAGCTTTCAAGACACCAATGGCGACGGGATTGGCGACCTGAACGGGATCACGAAGCGGCTTGACTACCTTAAAGATCTGGGCGTCGACGCGATCTGGCTCACGCCCGTGTACCCTTCGCCGCATGTGGACTTCGGCTACGACATTTCAAATTATCTCGACATCGATCCCCAATACGGCACGCTCGCGGATTTCGATCGGCTGGTGGCCAGGGCTAAACGGCGTCACATTCGCGTGATTCTGGATATGGTGATGAACCACACTTCAGACCAGCACGAGTGGTTCATTCAGTCACGGTCGTCGCTCAACAGTCCCTTTCGCGATTGGTATTGCTGGCAGGATGGCAAAGGCCAGACGGCAACAGATAAAGGCCAGCCGCCGAACAACTGGCAATCGCTCTTCGGCCATACAGCATGGCGGTGGGACGAGACCACGCGCCAGTATTACTACCACAAGTTCTACGCCCAGCAGCCCGACCTGAACTGGCACAACCCCGCGGTGCACGAGGCGTTCAAGCAGATTATGGCCTTCTGGCTCAAGCGCGGCGTGGGCGGGTTTCGCTTCGACGCAATCACCACGCTGTTTGAGGATCCGAGCCTCGCCGACGAGGGCGTAGTGCTCGACAAGGATGGCAAGCCGGTGATGAACGCATTCGGCGATCCACAACTCGACGGCTCGAAAACCGACAACCAGCCCGGCTTACACGACGTCGTGCAGGAGATGCGCACCGAATCGGACAAATTCACCACGGGCGAATTTCCCGGCACGCGCCTGCTCATCGGCGAGACCTACATGCCCAACATCGGCGAGTTGATCAAGATGTATGGAACGCCGGACAAGCCGGAGTTTCATCTGCCGATGGACACACAGGTGGGCATGATCAACAAGCTGGATGTGACGGAGTTCCGGCAAAAGCTGATCGACGCCGAGACGCATCTCAGCGCTCACATCCCGCTGCTGCTCTTTGACAATCACGACGTCCCGCGCATTGACGCGCGCTATTGCGACGGCGTGCACGATCTCGACATTCAGCGCGCGATCGCGACGGTACTGCTTGCCAGCCGAGGCGCCGCGCTGGTTTATTACGGCGATGAGCTCGGAATGGAAACCACCCCGCCGACGCGCAAAGAGGACGTGAAAGATCCCATCGGGATCACCGGCTGGCCAAAGGAGAAAGGCCGCGATGGCGAGCGCACGCCCATGCAGTGGGACGGAAACACAAAAGCGGGCTTTACCACCGGAACGCCGTGGCTCCCCGTGCCGCCAAACGCAAAGACCATCAATGTCAGAACCGAAAAGAACGATCCGAACTCGCTCCTTGCCTGGTACAAGACGCTCATCCGGCTGAAAAAGACGGTGCCGGCTTTCGAGAACGGCGCCAACATCATGCTTGACCCGGAGAACACAAAAGTCCTGAGCTGGATGCGCCAGGCGGCAGGTGCGCCGCAGGTCGTCGTCTGCGTGAACTTTACGGCTAACTCCGGAAATCGTCGACCTGACCCTGGGCGAAGCAGGAATGCAAGCCAGAGAATTGAAGACTTTATTGAAGACGCCCGGCGGACCGGAAACCGTGGCGATCAATCGCATTGAGCTCGGCCCCTACGGCGTGTATATCGGCGAGGTGCAGTAGCGGGCAACGTAGATCGTGAGCGCGCGACGAGGCTAAAGCTGAAGTCGATTTTTTATCCGGCGACGGACTCCACCAGCCGGTTCATTTCGTCTTCCTGCTGTTCAATTGACTCCACTAATTTGAACTGCGCGCGGCAGCGGTCGAGATTGTGCCCCTCGCGATGCACTTTGAAGTATGTGTCGCCGGCCAGATAGTCGGTGAGGAAACGAATTCCAATCTCGAACGTGATGAGCTTGCCTGAGAAAGCTAGATATTTCTTCTCGGCGGGCGTCAGAAAAGCGCCGGCGGTTTCAAGATAGCCGCGAACCAGCGCCTCGAACATCGGGAACTGCATCCTGACTTTGGAAAGATCCTGCTCGTCTTCCGCCGCCGGGCTGGTCGTGGTGCGCACCATGTCGCCAAAGTCGTAAAGCGCCAGTCCCGGCATCACGGTATCGAGATCGATGACGCAGACAGCCTCGCCGGTCTTGTCGTCGAGCAGCACGTTATTAAACTTGGTGTCGTTGTGGGTAATGCGCTCCGGCAATCCCGCGTCAAGCAGTTTGCCTGTAATTGCCTTGCGCGAACGCGCAAATTCGATCTCCGGCATGGCGAGCGCTACGCGACCTGCGGGTTCCGCGGCGATGGCCAGGGCGATTGCTTGTTCCAGCGCGGCAAAGCGTCTCGGCGTGTTGTGAAAATCTGGAATGGTTTCATGCAGGCGCGGCGGAGGCAAGCTGCTCAGCTGCTGCTGGAAATGGCCAAAGGCGCGCGCAGCCTGAAACGCCTGCCCGGTAGACGTTGCGGTTTCGTAGGTGCGCGCGTTTTCAATAAAGCGATAGGCGCGCCACGTTTCTGCTTGTGCGTCCACGTGCCAGTCGCGTCCGTCCCGCGCCGGCACCAGCCGGAGCGCGTGGCGTGCGCTGTCGGGTTGGCCGGCAGCTTGCGCTGCAAGATGCGCCGTGACGCGCTCCACATTTTCCATCACTGCGACCGGATCGTGGAAGACATGGCGATTGATGTGCTGCAGAATATAGCGAACCGTCGCGCCCGGCCCCTGGCAGGTCACCAGGTAAGTGTCGTTAATATGGCCGCTGCCGTGCGGCGTCAAGCTCAAAACTTCGCCGCTGAAGTCAAACTGATTTGCCGCGGCTTGCGCGTCCGGCCGTTCGCTCATGACCGCGGACTTTCGGGCCAGAGCTTTTCGGGATAGATTCCTTTAGCAATCAATCCGCGGATGCTCTCGACGACGCGCGGGCGGTCCTCGCGATAAGTGACGCCGAACCAGGAATCGTGCGAGTGCAGCACTTTGACCCGCGCCTTCCCATCGCGCACCAGCTCGCCGACTGTGTTGGGGATATAGCACTCGGACTTCAGGTCGGTACCGCTACTCTCGAGAAACTTTTCGAAATTCTCGCGCAGTTGATCGAAGACTTGCGGCGTGAATCCCCAGTAGTTCATCGAAACTGGCTCGTCGCCCGTAAGTTTCGTCACTATTCCGGCGGCGTCAGTGTTGCGTGCGCCGTTTCCGTCCCGCTCCACCTTGGTGAACTCGGCGATGTGCTCGAGGTAACCGTCATCGGAGACCTGGCAAACAGCGCGCGCCACCGAGCCAAAATCAGAGAGCGTGTTTCGTAGCACAAAGCCGACCAATGAATAATCCCGCGAGCCGGACGTCAGATGCCCGGCCAACGAGCGGTAGGCATCCGCGCCGTAAAAGTCGTCGGCGTTGATCGCGGCAAAGGGCTCGTGGATCGCGTCCGCGGCCAGCAGGATGGCCTGCGTAGTGCCCCAGGGCTTGGTGCGCCCGGCAGGAACTGTGAACCGCGGCGGAATGTCCTCGAGCGCCTGAAAAACGTAGTCGACCGCAACGCGTTTCTCAAAGCGCGCTCCGACAATCTCGCGAAACTGCTGCTCGATGTCCTTGCGAATAACGAAAACGAGCTTGCCGAATCCCGCGCGAAGAGCGTCGAAGATGGAGTAGTCGATGATGGTTTCGCCGGCGGGTCCGACGGGGTCGATTTGCTTCAGTCCACCATAGCGGCTGCCCATTCCGGCAGCAAGAACAAGGAGCGTGGGAGAGGATGTGGAGGTCATGAGTCTGGGCCTTTTCGAGGGCGTCAATCCAATCGAATGGTACAACACCAGGGGCTGCGGAACTACGGTGGAACCAGCGACCGACCACGCTCAAAAGGCGGCGGCGCCGGGTGTCTGCTACAGTGGTCTGCCATGAGAATCTTCAAACTTCGCCGACCGATTTCTGCGAATTCGCTTTTGGCCACGCTCGGAATTCTCAGTGCCGCGCTGACCGTTCACGCGCAAACGCCTCCTGCGCAGAATCCGCTGCCACCCATACCGGATTGGGCGCTGCCCGGTTCAGCAACTCATCAACAGGTTGCGCCGCCAGCCGACTTTCACCGGCCGAGTACAAATTTCGATGCGCCCATCGGAATTTTCGATGGCCAGTCGGACGTTGGCAGCGCGCTCGTGCCGGGCAGTGCGAGCTACGACGCCGCGACGGGGCAATACACCGTCAACTCGGCGGGATATAACGTCTGGTACACGCGCGACGAATTCCGCTTCCTGTGGAAGCGCATGTCGGGCGACGTATCGCTGGCCGCGGATATCAACTTCCCCGATCCGAATGGCTACGGCGATCGCAAAGTTGTGCTGATGATTCGGCAAAGCCTCGACGACGATTCGAAGGCGGCGATGGTGGCGGAGCACGGAGCCGGGATGGTGCACCTGGCGTGGCGGCCGGAAAAAGAGGCGCGCGTAACAGACATGGAGTTTCGCATCGGCGGCCGCGGCCGGCCGGGTGGCGCGAGCCCAGACAGCCTGGTAACGATCAGCGCAAGACGGATCGGAATCGAAAAGCGCGGCGACGAGTTTACGATCTGGCTGAGCCTCGATGGCGAGCCAATGCACCAGTTCGGTCCGCCCATCAAACTGCATCTGGATGCGCCGTTCTACGTGGGCATCGGATTCTGCTCACACCAGCCGGAAACCGTGGACACGGCCGTGCTGTCGAATCTCGTACTCGAGAATAAGGCGGGAAAGGTTAGGTAAGTGCCACATCTGAGGGAGAGCAAGATTCGGAGACTGGTTGTCCGGCCTTGCGTCTACTCTTCCTCAAACATCTTCTCTAAGTCGCGTCCGCCATAAAAAACGCCCAGGATCGTGACCACATCGTCTGCAATATCAAATGCGATCGAGACACGGCGTCGAAATCCAAACGTGCGAAGACCCGCACGGATATAGTCGCGACGTGTGCCTCGTTGAGGAAGGGTTCGCAGGCTTTCGCACTCTTTGACGATGTCTTCGGTGAATTTAGTTGCAATTTCGGGAGACGCCGCTCTGGCGATGTGGAAATAGAGGGCAACTAGCTGCGACTCTGCCTCTGGCGAGAAAACGACTTGGTACTTCATCTTGCTTTGATAGAGTTCTTGTGCGCAGTGGCCAGCGAAGCTCGCACCCTGGTGGCGGATACGGCGCGTGAGGGATTGGCCTTCATGGCATCGTAAGCAGGCGCAACCTGCTCGCGCAGCCAATTGTCGAGGGCGCGCTCGCGCAGTTGTAGCGCCCGCAGCCCATCTCGGATTACTTCACTCTCCGAGGCATACTCGCCCGATTCGACTTTGGTGCGAACCAGCTCGGCCATCTCATGGGTGAGGGTGATGCTGAACTGCTGAGTGCTGCGCATGGGCCGCCTCCTGCTTCTCAATAGGATTCAATCCTACTCCTTTTCGACGTGTTTTTCCAATCGTCTTCACTACTTTGCAAGCAACAGGGATTCGTCCTCACCTTGGAAATACGCCAGTTTTCCCGGAACACAAGAGAGAATTGCGCCTGCGCCCCCACCGACTACTTCTTCAAGCGCGGCTTCCAACTCAAGCTCTTTCCCGTCGATCGCGGCACGTTGGGAAATTACCCAGCAGTTTTTTGCCGCACCGCGCGATCTTAAGAGCGGCGATGTTATTGATCCCCTGCTGATGACGTCCCCATAAAGGTAAGGTCGGGTCTACTTTCCACTTTACCGAGCTCGCAAACCTTTTATCGAACCAGCGAAAATGCCCGAGCTCGTCGAGGAATTTCTTGCGCCTTGCGCGGTTCTCCAACAAATAAAGGAATCGCTCTTGCCTGCCTTTGACGACAAATGCTCTGATCGTCGCCCGCTCATGCTCGGTCCTGATCGGTTCGTTTTCCATGGCGCGTAAGTCGTAGGCGAATTTTACCAACATCAGACGCTGCTCGCCTTGCCCCTTCCCTACTCCGCGTGTTTGACTGGTTGCCTGAAAGCGGGTGGCACAGATGGCGTATGTCTTAGCTCTCGATCAGGGAACCACAAGCTCACGGGCGATTCTCTTCGATGCGGCCGGCGCGATCGCTGCCGTCGCGCAGAAGGAATTCCAGCAGTTCTATCCGCAGGCCGGGTGGGTTGAGCACGATCCGACGGAGATCCTGACCAGCCAGCTCTCCTGCGCCGTGGAAGCGCTGGGCAAAGTAGGTGCGCGCCCGCGCGACGTTGCCGCCATCGGCATCACAAATCAGCGCGAAACCGTCATCGTGTGGGAGCGCGCAACGGGCAAGGCGATTCATCCGGCGATTGTTTGGCAGGATCGTCGAACAGCGGCGCTGTGCGAAAGCCTGGAACAGAGTGGTGCCGGCGAAATGGTCTCGTCGAAAACCGGCCTCGTGCTCGATCCGTATTTTTCCGCGACCAAGGTCAAGTGGATCCTCGACAACGTAGAAGGTGCGCGGGCGCGGGCGGAACGCGGCGATCTGGCCTTCGGCACAGTCGACAGCTGGCTTATCTGGCACCTGACCAGCGGCCACACGCACGTGACCGACGTGACCAACGCGTCACGCACGCTGCTCTTCAACGTGGTCAAGGGCGAGTGGGACCCGGAGCTGCTGAAGCTCTTCGGAATTCCCGCGAGCATGTTGCCGGAAGTGAAATGGTCAAGCGAGCGCGTGGGCGAGGTGACGACGACGCTCGGCCTTGGCGGAGTGGCGATTGCGGGCATCGCCGGCGACCAGCAGGCGGCGCTCTTCGGCCAGTTGTGCTGGAGCGCGGGCGAGGCCAAGAACACTTACGGAACGGGCTGCTTTCTGCTGCAGAACATCGGCACGGAGTTCATGCGGTCGCGGCACAAGCTCATTACCACCATCGCGGCGAGCGCGCAAAAGCGGCTTGAATACGCGCTTGAAGGCAGCATCTTTATCGGCGGCGCGGTGGTGCAATGGCTGCGCGACAATCTCAAGCTCATCGAAACATCGGCCGATGTTGAAGCCCTCGCCGCGAGCGTGCCCGACACAGGCGGCGTGGTTTTTGTGCCCGCGTTTGTAGGCCTGGGCGCGCCGCACTGGGATGCGCATGCGGCGGGAATGCTGATCGGCTTGCGCCGCGACACCGGGCCGGGGCAGATTGCGCGCGCGGCACTCGAAGCGATCGCGTTTCAGGTAGCCGACGTGCTCGAGGCTGTCCACAGCGAAACCGGCGCGCCGCTTCAGGCGCTGAGAGTCGACGGCGGCGCGGCGGTAAACGATCTGCTGATGCAGTTCCAGGCCGACATTCTTGGCGTTCCCGTTGTGCGGCCGCGAGTAACGGAGACGACGGCTCTCGGCGCGGCGTATTTGGCCGGGTTGGCGACCGGCTTCTGGCCCAGCCCCGATGCGCTGCGTGCCGAACGCAAGGGCGACGTGCGATTTGAGCCGAAGATGAACGCAAACGAACGTGCCGACCGGCGCGGGCGCTGGCAGAAGGCAGTCGAGCGTGCCAAGGCCTGGTCCACATAAGCGTTTCGACCGCATAAAAGTTTCCGCAACGTAGTAGTCTCGATGAAACCGGCTGTGAAACTGAGTTGCGAATCCTTGCCGTCGCAATATTTCTGATCTGGATTCATTGATCCGAATTTCTTTTGACTTTCGGTCAGGAGCATTAACGCCGTGAAACTCTTTCGAAGCTGTCGACCGCTCCAGCACCCAAGAGCTCTGCGCGATGCGCTCGCCGGCGTTGTGATGGCGGCGATGGATATTCCGCAGGTGCTCGGCTACAGCAAGATCGCGGGAATGCCCGTAGTGACTGGGCTTTACTCGCTGCTGCTGCCGCTGATTGCGTTTGCGGCCTTCGGTTCTTCGCGCTACCTGGTGGTCGCGGCCGACTCCGCGACGGCTGCAATTTTTGCAGGCGGCGTGGCGGGCGCGGCTACTCCCGCGAGCGCGCAATATATTGCTCTGGCATGCATCGTGGCAGTCATGACAGCGGTGATTCTGCTGCTGGCGCGGCTACTGCGCCTGGGCTTCATCGCCGATTTCCTTTCGCGCACCGTGCTGGTGGGCTTTCTTACAGGCGTCGGTGTGCAGGTAGGAATCTCCGTGCTGAGCGAAATGACCGGCGTGCCAGTGGATTCGCGCCGGCCAATAGTGCAGCTGTGGGAAGTGCTACGCGGATTGCCGCACGCGAATCTGAACACGTTGATTTTGTCGGCGTCGGTGCTGGCGTTTGTTTTGCTGCTGCACCACTTCGCTCCAAGAATTCCGGGAGCGCTGGTGGCTGTTGTGGGCTCGATTGCAGCCAGCGCAGCCTGGAATTTTGCCGGTCACGGAATTGCGACGATAGGCCCGGTTGCCGGCGGCCTGCCACATCTCGGATTGATGGCGCTCATGAGTCTTCGCGACATGGACCGCAAAGAGATCGAGCTGCTGCTCACGGTGTCGGCCTCGTGCGCCGTGATGATTCTTACGCAGAGCGCGGCCACCGCGCGAATTTATGCCGCGAAACATTACCAGAAAGTGGACGAGAATATCGACCTGTATGGGCTTTCGGCTGCGAACGCCGCGGCGGCGCTGAGTGGCGGGTTTGTAGTGAACGGCAGTCCCACGCAAACCGCGATGATGGAGAGTGCCGGCGGCCAAAGCCAGTTAGCGCAGATAACGACGGCGCTCGTGGTCGGCGTAGTGCTGCTGTTTCTCACCGGGCCGCTTCAGTACTTGCCCACTTGCGTGCTGGGTGTGCTGGTTTTCCTGGTCGCGCTGCGGCTCATCAATTTCAAAGAACTGCATGAGATTCGGGGGGAGAGCCCGCAGGAATACGCGCTCGCGGTCATGACGGCGCTCGTCGTGGTGCTGGTCGGCGTTGAAGAAGGAATCGTACTGGCGATGCTCGTCTCGCTCGCGCGCGTGGTACGCCACGATTATCACCCGCACAGCGGCGTGCTGCAGTTCAACGCGGACGGAAGCTGGAAGCTCACCCCGGTTGCGCCGCATGTAGTCACTCAACCTGGGCTGGTCCTTTACCGTTTCGGCGCGGAGCTTTTTTATGCCAACGCAGGGCGATTTCTTGAGGAGGTTACGCAAGTGGTGCAGCCCATGCCGTCAGACGTGAAGTGGGTGGTGATCGATGCCGAGGCCATGACGCACCTGGACTACACAGCTTCGCGCGTGGTGCAGGGGCTGACGAAGAACCTTACCGAGGCCGGTGTGGTGCTGGCGTTCGCGCGCGTGCCATGGGATCTGAAGTCCGATTTCGATCGGCATCACGTGACAGAAGCGATTGGACGAAACAGAATGTTCAACCGGCTGCACGACGCGATTGCTGCGTTTGAAGCGTCGGAGAAGTCGCCGGAAGCCTGAGGAAACGATTGGGATTCTTGCTTTCTGCCTGAGACCCGATTAGACCTTGCGGATGCCCGCGGGCCTCACCCGATCTCCTGGTTCCAGCCTTCCAGCGTCTTCTTGAACTCGAGCATGAATTTGCCGGCTTCGGCGCCGTCGATCAGGCGATGATCGAAGCCGAGGCAGAAATACTGCATCGACCGAATCGCAATGGTATCGCTGCCTTCGGCATCGGTGAGGACGGCCGGCTCCTTGCGCAAGCCGCCGACGGCGAGAATGGCCGAGTCGGGCTGGTTGATGATCGGCATGCCATATTCGCCGCCGAATGCGCCGGCGTTGGTGAGCGTGAATGTCGATCCGCCAACTTCGTCCGGCGAAAGCTTCTTTGAGCGCGCGCGCAGAGCAAGATCGGCGATGGTGCGTGCAATGTCGGCAAAGCTGCGCTGCTCGGCGTGACGGATCACGGGCACGATGAGCCCCCAGTCAAGAGCCACGGCGATACCCAGATCGATGCTGCGGTGGTAGCGAATTGCAAGGCCCTTGCCAGTATTTTCAAGCGAGGCATTGACAATAGGGCAGCGGCGCAGCGCGGCGACCGCGGCGGCGGCGATGAAGGGCATGAACGTGAGCTTGACGCCATTGCGCTGGTCGAAGGCCGCCTTGCGCTGTTCGCGCAAACGCGCAATCCGCGTCATGTCAACTTTGTAAACCGTGTAAACGTGAGGGCTGATGTTCACGCTCTCAACCATGCGCTCGGCAATGATGGCGCGCATGCGGGTCAGCGGAACGGGTTCGGCCGGCAATGTGGCGAGATCGGGCGGCGGCGCCACATCCCGCGGCGACTGCGCCACCTGCGGTGGGGCAGCCTTTTGGACGGGCTGATGTGCCGATGTAGAACTCGCGGCACGCAAAACATCTTCCTTGGTCACGCGGCCTTCAGACCCCGAGCCGGCGATGCGGCTTAGCTCGACGCCGTGCTCTTTGGCGATGCGGCGCGCCAGCGGCGAAGAACGGATGCGGCCGGTGGGCGCTCCAGTGACGTGTGACTGAGCAGACTTTTCTGCTGGCGGCTGTGCGGCGATTGCCTGCGCTTTTGGCGCCACTTGCGGCGGAGCAGACTTTTGGGCTGACGATTGTGCCTTGCCCGCTTGCGGCGCCGCAACCTTCGCGCCCGTTTCTCCTATGACGGCGACCACAGTATTGACCTCGATAGTGGCGCCCTCAGGGAAGCGAATTTCTGCCAGTACGCCGGCAACAGGCGAGGGAATCTCAGCGTCAACTTTGTCCGTTGAAATCTCGAAAAGCGGCTCGTCGATTGCGACCGTGTCGCCAACGGCCTTGAACCATTTCGTGATCGTGCCCTCGAAGATCGACTCGCCCATCTGGGGCATGATGACTTCAGTCGGCATGCATTCCTCTCTTCGCGGTTCCCGTCTTCGCGATCAAGAGTCCTCGCCCATTGCACTCGCGCGCACGCGCTTAGGCTCCTGCCGGATTATAAATCGCGGGCGCGAGCAGGCAGCGCGGGCTCAAGCAGGGCTTATGCGGAAACTGGCCGGTCTTTGACGCCGCGCAGACGCTCGATCTCCGGTGGAATCTGCAGTGGCGTGTCTTGAGCGGGAAAAACGGGTGCCGGAAATTCGCCCGACGACGAATTGGATGCGGGTGATTCTTGCACCGCGTCGGCCAGCGCGCGCAGGGCAGTGAGATCCTCGACGAGCGCAACAGGCTCATTGAAGACAAGACCAAACTGGCGTGCTGCCCGCTCCGCGAGCATCTCAAGACTCGGCAGGATCTTCGCGTCTGCTACTTCCCTTTCGAGACTAGTAACCGGGCGATCGGTAATGCCGCAGGGATTGATGAGCGAGAAGTCGCGCAGGTCGGTGGTCACATTAAAGGCGAATCCATGCGACGTGACGCCGCGCGCGACATGAATCCCAATTGCGCCGATCTTGCGGCCCGCGGACTGTGTTGGCGCATCGCACGGTCCTGCGGACGGGAGTGCGCTCGATGCGCTCGGCGTTTCACACCCGAATTCGTCGGAAGCGGGTAGCGGCGCAGGTAGCCCGCACCACACGCCGGTCAATCCGCAGATGCGGCCGGCCGGAACGCCCAATTCGCCGCAAACGCGGATCAGCGCTTCCTCCATGAGACGAACAAAGTCGACCGGCCCTAGTCGATGATGTCCGCTTGGGTTGCGCAGGCTGCGCAGATCGAAGATTGGGTAGCCGATAAGCTGACCGGGACCGTGATAGGTGACGTCGCCGCCGCGGTTGATCTCGTGCAGCGTAACGCCGCGCGCGGCCAGCAACTCATCGCTCGCGAGAATGTTCGAGCGATTGGCATTGCGGCCCAGCGTAAGCACCGGCGGATGCTCGAGGAGCAGCAGCACATTGCCGATGCGGCCCGCCGTGCGCAGCGCGACCAGCTCCTGCTGCAGGCGCAGCGCTTCGCCGTAATCAACCCGGCCGAGATAGAGGTACTGGATCATGCCTTACTGCGATTGTACCGGCGGCCGGGAGAGGGAACTGTTGGTATGAACCGAAGGCGAGTAAGGCGAACATGTTTTCGCGGTACACTAAACACTGGCAGGAGGACCGGGCGGTCGCTGCCGGAAGTCCTTGCGCAAGCAGGGGTTGCCGGGGGAGGAAAGTCCGAACTCCGCAGGGCAGTGTGCCGGATAACGTCCGGGACGCGGGCTTCAAATCCCGTGGACGGCTAGTGCCACAGAAAACATACCGCTTGCTTCGGCAAGTAAGGGTGAAAAGGTGCGGTAAGAGCGCACCGCTCCGGCAGTAATGTCGGAGGCAGGGTAAACCCCACACGGAGCAAGACCAAATAGGGAGGGAAACTGGGGCCAAGAGCCAGGCGCCGGTTGCGCATCGGCCCGATGCGGCAAGGCGGCTCAAGTCGGGGCCCCCGGCGACAGGTCTTCGTCGCTGGGGTGTTCAGGCAATTGCCGAAACCTCCGGGTAGGTCGCTGATGAGTGTCCGCGGCAACGCGGCGCCTAGAGGAATGACCGCAGTAGGGCCCGCTCACGATTTGTGGGCGAGCCTGGAACAGAATTCGGCTTACAGGTCCTTTTGCCGAATGCTCAAATCCCCGGCGACAGAATCTTGTCGTTGGGGCAACAAACGACAGCCCCGACCGGAACAAAACCGGTTGGGGCTGACCATTTTAGGAGCGTTTTCAGGAATTCTTGAGCGGATTCTACCGGCCAATCAAGCCAATTTCCCAAGCCCGTATTCAGCAAACTGGTGGGCTTCGGCGATCCTGTCGGAATACTGGCGGATTTTTTCGCAGACTCCGATCACTGTCTGATCGATGCAGATGCAATAGACCTGAATATCACCATGCCTGGGGCTGGCCGGCGTGCCATTGGCAACATCGAAAATCTTGCGGGCACTCTGAAGAAAGTCCTCGTGAGCCAGGCGGCCTTTCGGCGTGTGAGTTCTGGCAATGGAGCGAGCTGAATCGACAAGCGCCTGAGCCTCTTTGTGGCTGCAGGAGTGTTCCCACATATCCCAGCTGCCATTCCAGAATCGTTCTGCAAAGACAATAATTCTCATCTATGTCCATCCTGAGCAAATATAAAGATGCTTTCGCCGAAACCGATGGCCGAAGGATTCGTAATTGGTTGTTTTAAGGACCCTTTAACCTCTTGGCTCGCCGATCTAGTCTGGCATGCCTTGCACAGTTTTCACTCGCTTGAAACAGGCGCCTGGGGCGAGCTTTTCCATCCAATTCTAGGCCGCTGAATCTTATGCATCAATGCGACGAAAGGGTTATCTGGTCGCTGCAAAAGGCTCACTGGGCCCGAATCGGGATCAGGTAACAGGATCCATATTCGGACTTCGCAACCGGGATTTCCCGCCCGGCCACCACCACCCTCTCGCTGATACGATCAGACCCATGTTGCGTGTAAAGCTTTTGGAAGCAGGCGCACGGGCGCCGGTGGTGGCGCATCCGGGTGAGGATCTGGGCTACGACCTCTTTGCGCTCGAGGGGGTCACGCTTGAGCCCCGAGCCACGGTCAAGGTCCGGACGGGAATCGCCGTAGAGGCGCGCGATCCGCTGACAGGCTCTCCGCTGGGACTGCTGGTGCGCGACCGTTCGTCCATGGCGGCGAGGGGCCTTGCCACAACGGGGGGCGTGATCGACTCCGGCTACCGCGGCGAAATCCTGGTGTTGATGACAAACCTGGGCGAGTCAGCCGTCGAGCTGAAGGCGGGCGAAAAGATTGCGCAGATGGTGCCGGTACCTGTTCTGACAGGTCTCGTCCAAGAGGTTGAAAGTCTGGAAGTTTCGGTGCGCGCCGAAAAGGGTTTTGGCAGCTCGGGACGCTGACTCATTCGCCCGGAACCGCGAATCCGGCGTTTGCGTATCATAAAGGCAGGATCATGCCACTTCGAGAGGGCTTCAAACTCGCGCTGCAATCGCTGTGGGGCAACAAGCTTCGCACCATTCTCACGCTCATCGGGGTGGTGATGGGCGTGGCCTCGGTCATCATGGTGATTACGCTGGTCAACGGCGCCAACCGCTATGTGGCCACCAAGCTCTCCGGCTACGGCGCCGATGTGTTTCAGGTGTCGCGGATGCCGAGCGTAATATTCAACGCCCAGGATTATTTCCGCTTCCAGAAGCGCAAGATCGTGCGCATCGAGGACTATGAGGCGGTGCGAGACGGCTGCACGGATTGCAGCGATGTGGGCGCGGCGCTTAGCAAATCTACCAACGTTTTTTACAACGGCCACTCCAGCAACAACACTGAGGTGCGCGGATACACGTGGACGATGCTGGCGCTTAACAACATTGACATCGCCGTGGGGCGAGGGTTCACGCCGTCAGACGATGACCACGGCACTCATGATGCGATCGTGGGCTACGACATTGTGGACAACATTCTGGGCCCAGGCGACCCCATCGGCAAAGAGATTCGCGTGGACGGGAATCCCTATACGATTGTCGGCGTGGGCGAGCGCCAGGGCAACACGCTCGGCGAGTCGCAGGACAATTGGGTTGCCGTGCCCATCAGCACCTATCAGCAGAACTACGGCTACAACGATTCGGTAGATGTTTTTGCGCGCGTGGCTGGCGGCGCGGATGCGATGGAGCGCGCCGAGGACCAGGTTCGCGTGCTGATGCGGACGCGCCGTCACGATGCGCCCGGGTCGGCCGACGACTTCGAGATCCAGACCAACGACACTTTCCTCGACATCTGGAAGCAGATCAGCTCGCTCTTCGCCAGCGTGGTGCTGGGGCTGGCATCCATCTCGCTGGTAGTGGGCGGGGTGGTGATCATGAACATCATGCTGGTGAGCGTTACGGAGCGGACGCGCGAGATTGGCGTGCGCAAGGCGCTGGGCGCCAAGCAGCGCGATGTGCTGATGCAGTTCCTCATTGAAAGCGCCTCGATGGCGTTTATCGGCGGAGCCATCGGCGTCATGTGCGGAATCCTCGCCGGCAAACTAATTACGATCGTCATTGGATTCCCGACAAGCGCGCCGTTGTGGGCGATTTTTCTGGGATTGTTCCTGGCCGCGACGGTGGGAATATTCTTTGGCGTTTATCCCGCCAGCAAGGCAGCCAAGCTGGATCCGGTCGTTGCGCTGCGCTCGGAGCTGTGAGCGTAGCAGGCAAGAAGTCGGCTTCTGCGAACTAAGAACTGCGGACTATGAACTCTACTGGACAAACCCGTGAATCCGTGAAGATGGCGTTGGATACGCTGCGCACAAACAAGATGCGCTCGGGGCTGACGGTTCTCGGCATCGTGATCGGCGTCGCCACCGTGATCTCCATCTCTTCGGTGATCAGCGGTCTCAATAACCGCGTGTCGGAATGGGTAAGCTCGCTGGGAACGAATGTGATCTGGGTGTTCCAGATTCCGGTGATCGGCGTGCGGCCAACCGCGGAGATGCTGGCGCGCAAGAAAATGACGATCGATGACGTGATGGCGCTGCGCGCTCTTCCTCACGTCGTCGTTACCGACGGCGGAATCCAGCATGTAAAACCGCAGTTTCGCGTGGGCGATGTGGCCGTGAAATACAACGGGAACAAAGTTGCGGGGACAATCCTGTGGGGAACAACCTCCGAGGCCCCCGAAATGCTGGACATGTCCTTTTTAGAGGGCCGTTTCTACACGGACCAGGAGGATGCGCGCGCTGCACATGTTGTGGTACTCGGCCATGATACGTGGGAAGAGCTTTTCGGCAACGAGCCGGCGGTGGGCAAAGATGTGGCCATCGAGTCGGGCCTTTACACGGTGATCGGTGTGACCGATAAGCGCAAGCAACCCTTCGGAGGCGGCAAGAATCCTGAAGACAACGTTGTCTACTTTCCTTTGGGCACATACCATAATCTGCATCCAGAAGACAAGGATATGTGGGTCAGCGTGAAGTACGACGACCCCAAAAATAAGGCGCTGGTACAGGAAGAAATTCGCGAGCTGTTGAGAATCCGCCGCAAGGTGCGCGTGGATAAGGACGATGACTTCGAGATCTTCGGGCCTGATTCACTGAGCCGGCTGTGGGATCAGGTGACTGGCGGGCTGGTCATCTTCATGATTGCAGTGTCCAGCGTCGGGCTGATGGTGGGCGGCGTTGGCGTGATGAACATCATGCTCGTCAGCGTGACAGAGCGAACGCGCGAGATCGGCGTGCGCAAGGCGATTGGCGCGACCAGGCGCACCATCCTCATGCAGTTCACGACGGAAGCTGTCACACTGTGTTCGCTTGGCGGCATCCTTGGAATTGCGGTTGGCGCGATCATCACTTGGATTGTGTATTTCCTTCCCATCGGACTGCCCGCGACGCTCTCATCCACTTGGGTGCTGACCGGCTTCGGCGCTTCATGTGCCATCGGATTGTTGTTTGGCATTTATCCCGCATGGAAGGCTGCGAACCTTGACCCGATTGAGGCGTTGCGATACGAATAAAGCAGTTCGCAGTTCTTAGTTCACAGCTCCCACTGAGTTTGCGCCGCATCCAGATCATCGAAATGGCATCAGACAGAAACTGCGGATTACAAACTGAGAATTGAGAACAGTCAACTGCGAACTACGAACTAAGAACTGCGAACTGAGAACCCCATGGCAAGAACCGGCCAGACCGGCGAATCCGTAAAGATGGCGCTGGATACATTGCGAACCAACAAGCTGCGCTCGGGCCTGACGGTCCTGGGCATCGTGATCGGCGTCTCCACCGTCATTGCGATTTCGTCCGTCGTCAATGGCATCGATAATCGCGTCTCAAGTTTTATCAACTCGCTGGGATCGAATGTGTTTTGGATCGGGCGCTTGCCGATCATCGGAGTGCGGCCGACGGCTGAGATGCTCGCGCGCAAAATGCTCACCCTTGATGACGCAAAAGCGATGCGCGCGCTGCCTCACGTGGAGACCACGGACGCCGAGGCCGTCTACGTCAAAAACTTTCAGGTCGGCGACGTCAGCGCTCGCTATGAAGGCAAGAAGGTCGCCGGCTCAATCCTGGCGGGTGATTCGCCCGAGGTCATGGACGTGACCGAGTTGACGCTGATCCAGGGCCGCATGTTCACCGATGGCGAAGATGACCGCGACGCCCACGTGGTGGTGCTTGGCCACGACACCTGGCAGGAGCTCTTCGGCGACGCGCCGGCAGTGGGTAAAGAGATCGCCGTTGAGTCTGGGCTTTACACCGTGATCGGAGTGCTCGATAAACGCAAACAGCCTTTCGGCAGCGGCAAGAATCCGCGCGATAATCTCATCATCTTTCCGTTCAACACCTTCCACACCCTGCATCCGGAGATTACGGATCTGACCCTCATCGTGAAGTACGACAGCCCCACGAACAAGAACCTCGTGGAAGAAGAGATTCGCGAGCTGTTGAGGATTCGCCGTAAGGTTCACGTGGATAAGGACGACGATTTCGAAATCTTCGGGCCCGATTCGCTCACCAAGCTGTGGGGTCAATTAACCGATGGGCTCGTAATTTTTATGATCGCCGTCTCCAGCGTGGGGCTGATGGTGGGTGGCGTAGGCGTGATGAACATCATGCTCGTGAGCGTGACGGAGAGAACGCGCGAGATTGGAGTGCGCAAAGCAATCGGCGCGACCAGGCGCACTATCCTTACGCAATTCACGGTTGAAGCAGTAACGTTGTGCTCGGTAGGCGGCATCATTGGCATTCTGCTGGGCGCGGTCATTACCTGGATTGTGTATTTTCTTCCCATCGGATTGCCGGCCACGCTTTCAACTACCTGGGTGCTGGTCGGCTTCGGCTCTTCCTGCGCGATTGGATTGCTGTTTGGCATTTATCCCGCGTGGAAGGCAGCAAATCTTGACCCGATTGAGGCGCTGCGCTACGAGTGATGCAGCTTTTAGCCATTAGCTTCTAGCCATAAGCTCGGGTCTTTGGCGCTCGACCGACCATGCGAGAAACTCGCATTCGCGGCGGAACGAGCTTTTCGAAAAACAGAATCGGTCGATGGGTGCACGGGTAGCTAGCGGCTAGAAGCTAGTAGCTAGAAGCTGTAATCTAGCCGTTGTGACTGCTCACGCAATTGCGCTGGCCGTAGAGATCGCGACGACGTCGCTGACCGTGGCCGGGATGGGTTACTTTCTGGCGGCGATCGTGGCGGCGCGCGTCTTCATGCACGAGCGGCGAGTTCCGCGTCCGGAATTCGCTCCCGGGGTGAGCGTTCTCAAATCTCTCAAGGGACTCGACCCCGGCATGATGGAGGCCTTTCGCAGCCATTGCCGGCAGGATTATGCAGGCGAGTATGAATTGCTCTTTGGCGCTGCATCGCTCGACGATCCCGCGGCGACGGCTGTAAAGGAACTGCAAGCCGAGTTTCCCTTGCATGCGATTCGGCTGATTCAGTGCCAGGAAAAGCTGGGCACCAACGGCAAAGTGAGCACGCTCGCGCAACTCGCTGCGCACGCTCAGCATGATTTTCTTCTCATTAACGATTCCGATATTACGGTGAGCCCTCGCTATCTGGAGCGCGTGATGTGCCGCTTCGCGCCGGCTTCGCAAGATGCTGCCGAAGCACCAGTGGGGCTGGTGACGGCACTTTATCGCGGAAGAGCAAACGGGTCAGATTCGCGTCGCAGTACACTACCCTCGCGACTTGAAGCGCTGGGAATTGCTGCGGAGTTCATGCCCGGCGTCCTGCTCTCGAAGCTGATCGAGGGCGGGCTGCATTACGGGCTCGGCTCGACCCTTGCAGTGCGGCGCGAGGCGCTAGATAAAATCGGCGGTTTGCTCTCGATTGTGGATTACCTGGCCGACGACTACGAGCTGGGCGCGCGCATTTCCCGTGCAGGCTATCGCGTCGAAGTCAGTGCCGAAGTAGTCGAGACCTCCATCCCTGCGTACAGCTGGCGCGGATTCTTCGAACATCAATTGCGCTGGCTGCGCACCGTGCGCTGCTCGCGGCCCGCCGGCTACGCGGGCCTGATATTCACGCATGGGCTTGCATGGGCGCTGTTGAACATACTGACAAGCGGACTAAGCCCGTTGAGCCTGTGGCTGCTCGGGCTGAGCTTCTTCCTGAGGCTGGCGCAGGCGATGACAGTCGGCGCCACCGTTCTTGGCGATCACGAGGTGCTTCCGAATCTCTGGCTGCTTGCCGCTGCGAGACGTTATCGCAATGTTTTTGTGGGTGGCCGGCTTCTCAGGAGACGCAATCGTCTGGCGCGGCGAGCGCTTCACGCTGAAAGCTGGAAAGCTCCAGAGAGCAAATTAGCAAATCAGCGCGCCCGCAGCGTCTCCGCCCACCGCAACTCGCCAACCTTCTTAATCCGCGGCTGCCAGCGCGTCGGCTTGCTCGCCTGCGCGCATGGCCGCTGTGTCAATCGTCAGGCACGCGCCAAGGTCGTTGAAGTCCTTCACCCAGCGCGGCCGATCTTCCTCGGCCAGCGCGGTGAGCCCTTTGCCTGAGGTGCGCAGAATTTCGTACCAGATGTTCTGCGCCTGCCAGAGATTCAGATCGAAGGGCAGCACAGCAATCGTGCGCGCCAGCATAAGCGCGCGGTCGAGCATCTTCAGCGATCCCGCGGACTTTTGCAGATCGACCATGGCGAACTTCATGCGCTGATCGGCGATGTAGGAGAGCGTGGCTTTCTCGAGCGGAACCTGGTCCGCCTTGGCCATCGCCAGCAGAGAGCGCATCTGCGCAACATCGATGGGGTTGCCCTCAATCACGCGGCGCAATCCCGCGTTGACTGCAAAGCCGGCGGCGAGTGTGAGCGCAGGCGGTTTGGGCAGGCCCGCCTGCGTCAGAAAGTGAATCAAGCTGGCGTGATCCCGGTAGATCGTGGTGAGCGAATTCTCAATGTCGCCCAGAGTTGAGCCCAGAATAATCGCAACGATGCGGCGCTGCTCATCACGAAAGAGCGAAGTGAGCGAGTAGTCGGCGTGGCCGTAGAAGTGGTCAATCTGGCGAATGACTTCAGGGAAGTCGGCGCGCTGCACATGGCTGGCGGCTTCGGCCGAGAAAGCCTCGAATTCGGCAGCGCCGGTGTCGCCGTAAACTTTGACCGCGGCGGTGATGTTCTGGTCGCCGAAGTGGAGAGCCGCAAACGAAAAGCTCTGCGCGTCCCCCGTAATCCCGCTGGCAACATGCACGCGGCCCAGGGCAAGGCGGCCTCGGCCCGAAGTATAAATTTCATAAGAGATGCGCCGGACATGGAAGCAGAAAAGATCCGTCTCATCGGCGAACGAAGAAAAGATTGAGCTGATTGCGTAGTGCGCGGCCACTTGCTCCAGGTTCAGCTCCATCGTGGCGACGCTCTTTTGGTAAATGCTGGCGCCGTCGCCCTCATCGGGATTGTTGGAGTGCGCTTCAGCCAGCCGCGCGAGGAACGCAGGCTCGAATGGCGCCGCCTGTTGGCCAAAGAGCTGCCTCGCCAACTGCAGCACCCGCGCAGCGTAGGCGATAACCTGCACCGTCTCAATTCCCGCGACGTCGTCAAAGAACCATCCGCAGCTCGTGTACATCAGCTGGGTGTGGCGCTGCATCTCCATCAGCTCCAGTGCGCGAACGCGCTCGGATTCCGAAAGCACGTGAGTTTGTTGCGCGTTGAAGAATCGGTCCGCGGATTCCGTGCTGCGGTCGAGCACGACATTGATATACGCGTCGCGCGCTGCCCACACATCCTTGAAGAGCTTGCCGCCTTCACGCTCAGTGAGCGGCGCGACCGCATCGCGCAGCTCGTCGAAGGCCTGACGCAGAGGCGCGCGCCACTTCTGGTTCCACCCGGCCCTGCCTCCGTTGCAGCCGCAGTTGGAGCGCCAGCGCTCGATGCCGTGCTCGCAACTCCACGACGTTTCGTCCACAATTTCGCACTCGAACTCCGGCGGAAACTGCTCAAGGAAGCTGCCGTAGTTGGTCAGCTTCACCGTCTTGTCCTGCTCCAGCAGGCGCAGCGCGTAGGCCAGCGCCATCTCGCCGTACTTGTGATGATGCCCGTATGATTCGCCGTCGGTGGCCACGTGAACCAGCTGCGGCTTATCCGATTCACTGAAGGCCGCCTTGAGGCGCGCGACATAGTTGTCGCCTGAATCAAGCAGGCCTTCAAAGGCAATGGCACGCGAGTCCGGACCGTTGTAAAAGAAAATCGCGATCGATGCGCCCGAGGCGAAGCGGACGAGATACGGGTGCGTCGTGTCGACGGTCGCATTCGGCGTGTCGGTCCATTCGGCCCGGTCGGCCCGGTCGGTCTGTTCGCCTTCGCCGGCTTTGCCCTTAAGTGGGCGAGTGCGCTTGCACTGGTGCGGCGCGAGCACTGTGAACTTGATGCCGTTTGCAGCGAGCGCTTCAAGAGTGGCTGTGTCGGCCGCCGTCTCCGGCAGCCACATTCCCTCGGGCGCAGAGCCAAAGCTCTTTTTATAGTCGGCGATGCCCCAGCGGATTTGCGTGTTCCGGTCGCGCGCGCTGGCCAGCGGCAGAATCATGTGGTTGTAGCCCTGCGCCATTGCCGAACTGTGGCCGCGGTAACGCTGGCGGCTGCGGCTCTCGCCGTCGAGGATCATGCGGAAGGTTCGTTGCGCATTTTCTCTCAGCCAACTCAGCAGCGTGGGGCCGAAGTTGAAGCTGATACGCGCGTAGTTATTCACGATGCGCGTGATCTGGTTCTTGTCGTTCACGATGCGGGCAGCGCCGTTGGGCGCGTAGCACTCCGCGCAAATGCGTTCGTTCCAGTCGTGGTAGGGAGCGGCCGTGTCCTGAATTTCCACCGTCTCCAGCCATGGATTCTCGCGCGGCGGCTGGTAAAAGTGACCGTGAATGCAAACAAAATGCTTCGCTTGAGGCATCAGCTACCCAGAATGTCAGAATGTATTATTTCGCGCCGGATTCTGCGCGGGCCGCTCAGACTATTTTACGGCTACAGTGCTCGCGTTATCTTGCTGAGCGCCCCGTCGGGGCGGTTTTCTTTTGCAGGTCGCAGGCGCGCCAAAGGTACCAGCTCGCCACTGAGCGATAGGGCGCCCAGCGTTTTGCGCGGCGGAGCATCACGTCAGGCTTGGGCAGATCGGCGGCCTCAAGCGGGCGGCCCTTAGGCACGCGCTGAAAGGTGAGCGCGAACCCCTTGCGAACGCCGTAGTCGGTTACCGGCAGCACGTCTGGGCGGCCGAGGCGAAAGATAAGCAGCATTTCCACGGTCCACGTGCCGATGCCGCGTACCTCTGTGAGACGTTCAATGATTTCGGCGTCCGGCATTTTGCGAATGGCTGCGTGCGTGGGCACAGTGCCATCGAGTGTGCGGGCGGCCAGGTCGCGGAATGCCTTGATCTTGTTGCCAGAAACCCCGGCGGCGCGCAGCGGCTCATCGGGCGTGTCGATCAAGATTTGCGGCGTAGGATCTCCGCCGAAGTACTCGCGCACGCGGCGGTGAATGGTGGCTGCGGCCTTGCCGTGCAATTGCTGGTAGAGAATCGATTCGAGCAGCGACTCAAAGGGCGAAGTCGTGTTCTGCAAACGGAGCGTGAACGGGCCAGCGCAGTCAATCAGCGTGGCGAGCTTCGCATCACTGGCCCGCAAGTGCTTAACGGCCTCGTCGGGATCGAAGGGAAGTTTGCGGCTGCGCCCGTCGTGAATCATGGATGGAGTTTACCGCAGGCCCGGGGCCCGGCCAGAAGCCGCGACTGGAAAGCCGCAGCGGGAAATGGGCGCCGACAGAGCGGAACTGTAAGAAAGCGAACGTCATGCCGGAAAGCGGAAGGCCTCCCGCGTTGGTTCCGCACGAGAGGCCTTTCAGATTGAGACTCGATCAACTGTCTCGATCAACTGCCGGAGATGTTCACGATTGTGAATTGCGTCTGGCCATCGTGCTCGTTTGCCGATTGCGTCACCGTCACAGTGATGGAATTGGCTCCATTTTGGATCGAGATCGTGCCACCGTCGCCGATTGTCACGGTCTGCGCATTGGGACCAGCCTTGTCCTTGTAGAAGGCCATCACCTTATCCGGCGAGTCGGGCGTAAGAAAGTTTGCCGTCACCATCGATTTGCTGGCGATATTCATGCGCAAACCGGCCTTGCCCTGCGTCGCGCCGGGATAAATGGCGATTCCCAGATCGGCCGCGGTGAAAGTGCCCGACGAATTGGCGGTAATGGTGCCCTTCGGTGTGGTCACCGTAATGTTGCCGTTGGCATCTTTGTGGATGGAATGGGCCACGCGGTAAACGCCGTAGGCGACGATACCTGCGACGATCATGCCCAGGCCGACAAAGATCCCCACGATAATGAGGATGATCTTCACGGCGCTGGAACCTGACTTGGGCGGGGGCGCGCCAACCGGCTGCGGGACCGGCTGAAATGAACCGGGCTGGGGAACTTGACTGCTTGTGGAATCGGGCATAGTCACTTCCTTTTCTTCGCGAGTTGTAATTGTGAATCCCTACCGGGGCCGTTTTGGGACGCAGCAACTATAACTGATCCAACTTACCCTCGGTAACCAACATTTTCGCGCGAAGGCCGAGCGCGCCAGAGCCGCAATGCAGATTTCATTCCCGATTCGCATTTCCGCGAGCTGCGGCCGACGACGGCTCGGACAACTCAACCCCGGCAGCTTTACCATCAGTAAGTAAACTCAGGAGCCCCACCATGAAGATGCGGCCGGGAACGCAGACGGGATTTCTGCTGTGCGGCAAGGAATGGATTGAAGGAGAAGCATTCGAGGTCCGGTCGCCGTGGGACCAGGCGCTGGTGGGCCGAGTAACCGTTGCCACCCGTGCCGACGCGCGCACCGCTGTCAATCATGCTTCAGCGAGCCTGCGCCGCACGCGCGCTTTGCCGCGCTGGAAACGGCGCGAGATTCTCGAGGATGTGGCCGCCGCTCTCATCGAACAAAAAGAGCGGTTCGCGCAATTGATCGTAGCCGAGGCCGGCAAGCCGCTGCGCATGGCGCGCACAGAGGTCGATCGCGCCGTGCTCACCTTCAAGACCGCTGCTGAAGAGGCCGTGCGAATGGGCGGCGAGAGCATTCCTCTGGATTTGACCGAGGGCAACGAAGGGCGCTGGGGAGTGGTGCAGCGCTTTGGCGTGGGCCCCGTTCTGGCCATCACGCCCTTCAATTTTCCGTTGAACCTGGTGGCGCACAAGGTTGCGCCGGCCATTGCCGCGGGCTGCCCGGTGATCATAAAGCCCGCGCCGCAAACGCCATTTACCGCCTTGGCCCTCGGCGAAGTAATTTTGAAAGCCGGCTGGCCAGAGGAAGCGCTGGCCGTGCTCACGCTGGCAGACGCTGACACCGCATGGCTCGCTGAAAAAGAAGATCGCATCAAGCTGATAAGTTTTACCGGTTCGGCCAAGGTTGGCTGGGAGCTGAAGGCGCACTCCGGACGCAAGCGCGTCTTGCTGGAACTCGGCGGGAACGCTGCGCTCGTGTTGCACAACGATTGGAAGGACCTGGACGAGGCGGCATTGCGCACCGCGCACGCGGCCTTCAGCTTTGCCGGCCAGTCATGCATCAGCTTGCAGCGCGTTTTCGTTGAGCGCAGCATTTTTCAGACCTTCCTTTGGAAGGTGGTAGATATCGCGGAGAAGCTTGTCATCGGCGATCCCGGCAACGAGGCCACTGAAATTGGGCCGCTGGTTCGCCAGAGCGAAGCGGAGCGCGTGGAATCTTGGGTGAAAGAGGCCATTGCGGGCGGAGCCAAGCATGTGACAGGTGGCGAACGCAAAGGATCGATGATCACGCCTGCCATTCTGACCGGATCCAAGGCTGGCATGAAGGTTCGCGATGAAGAGATCTTTGGGCCGGTTCTGCTGATCGAGCCGTATGACGACTTCGAGGAGGCTCTCGCGCAGGTGAATCACTCGAAGTATGGGTTGCAGGCCGGCCTGCTCACACGCGACTCCGTGCGCATCCTTACCGCCTATCGCGAGCTTGAAGTGGGCGCGCTGATTGTGGGCGACACGCCAAACTGGCGGCTGGATCCGATGCCTTACGGCGGAGTGAAGGATTCTGGTCTGGGCCGCGAAGGAGTTCGCTGGGCCATTGAAGAGATGACCGAGCCGCGCATGCTGGTGATGGCATCACCGGGATAGGCGCAAAGGCGCCACCGCTCCTGAAAGGAACGGCGTAGGCGCCGCTGCGCAGGCACAGCGTCTCAAACACGAAACGACTATCTGGAATTGACTATTTCTTTGCTTTGGATTTGGCTCGCACCGCGGCCCAGCGCTTGCGCTGCGCATCGGCGATCCGCTTGCGCGCGTCGGCACTTAGAAAGTGCTTCTTCCTGGTTTTGGCCTTGGTAGACGTCTTCGCTGCTTTGCGGCCGGATGTTGTGGGAGCACTGCCGAGCGTAGCCAGCAATGCGCGCGCTTGCTTTAGGCTTGCAATCTCGGAATCTATTTGGGCAAGTATATTTTCAATCGCCATGTTCACAGAATAAATCATGAGATGAACGTCGGCATAACTTCGCGCAAGAGTTTTTCCTCACAAGAAACGGTGAATTGGGACGATACCATGGAACCTTCCGTCTGGTCACAGCCAATAGAGCGGAAGGCGCGCAAAAAACAATGGCGGGATAGGTTACAAACCCGTCCCGCCAAGTTACTTTCCTTGTTTTGGAAATCAATAGAGAAACACCGGACTTATGCGCCCAAACACTTACTTGCCCAGGTATTACATGCCCGGATATTAGGTGTCCAGATATTACGTGCCCAGATACTCAACGTGCACGTAGGTGCCGCGGCGCAAGCTGTAGGCCCGATACCAGCCCATATAGCAAGCCGTAGCTACCCTAAGCTGTCACCGCCACCGGTGCGCGCCGCCAGGCGTAAAGCGGGAACTGGTTGGCCAGCTCCGCCACCTCGCCGCGAATCCGCTCGAGCGCTGCATCGTCGTTGCGCTGGTCAAGTGCCTTGGAAATCCACGCGGCAATCGTGCGCATCTCCGGCTCCTTCATTCCGCGCGTGGTGAGCGCGGGCGAGCCCAGGCGAATGCCGGATGGCTTGAGCGGCGGATTCGTATCCCACGGAATGGAGTTCTTGTTCACCGTGATGCCTGCCTTGCCAAGCGCGAGCTCCGCCTCTGACCCGAGAATGCCTTTCTCGAAGACATCGACAAGCAGGAGGTGATTATCTGTTCCGCCGGAGACCAACCGATATCCTGCGGCACTGAGCGCTTCACCCAGGACCTTGGCGTTGGAGACGACCTGCGCGGCATAGTCGCGGAAATCGGGACGAAGAGCCTCTTTAAACGCCACTGCCTTGGCCGCAACGATGTGCACCAGCGGACCGCCCTGCTGGCCAGGGAACACGGATTTATCGATCGCTGTCGCCAAATCCTGTGTGCTGATGATCAGCCCGGCGCGAGGGCCGCGCAGCGTTTTGTGCGTAGTGGTCGTCGTGATCTGTGCGTGAGGAACCGGTGATGGGTGCGCGCCGCCAGCGACGAGGCCGGCAATGTGCGCCATATCGAAGACGTAAATCGCGCCCACCTTGTCGGCGATCTGGCGCATGCGCGCAAAGTCCCACAGGCGCGGATAAGCGCTGCCGCCGCCAATGATGACCTTCGGCTTTTCCTGGATCGCAACGGCCTCCATCTCGTCGTAGTCGATGGTTTCGGTGTCGCGGCGGACGTGATAAAAGGTCGTCCGGTATAACTTGCCGCTGAAGCTCAAGCGATGACCGTGAGTCAGATGACCGCCATGCGAAAGATCGAGGCCAAGAATGGTGTCGCCCGGCTGCAACACTGCCGCGAAGGCCGACGCATTGGCCTGCGAGCCGGAGTGCGGCTGCACGTTGATGTGCTCGCCGCCAAAGAGTTGGCGCGCGCGGTCGCGTGCCAGATTCTCCACGACGTCAGCGTACTCGCAGCCGCCGTAATAGCGGCGCCCGGGATAGCCCTCGGCGTATTTGTTCGTGAAGGTCGAGCCGGCCGCCTCTAATACAGCTTCTGACACAAAGTTTTCGCTGGCAATCATCTCCAGCCCCTCATGCTGGCGGAGAGTTTCCTGGTCAAGAGCGGTGGCGACCTCGGGGTCGACCTGGGCGAGCGAGAGAGACATGCGGTCAGTCATAACTGAAATTTTAGCTTGTTCCCCCTTGTGAGAACAGGCGGATCAACCCTTCCGGAAGTGAAAATCCCGTACACTGAATCCGGCACGGATTTTTCAGAGGATATTGTGATCAGCCGCCACCGCCATCTCGCCTGGATCTTGATTTGCGCATTCGCGCCGCAGCTTGCGGCGGGTCAGGCTGATAACCATCGACCCAGACCTGCTTGCCAAAGCGAATGCCGGCGATGCTCCGGCAGAAGTGCAAGTGGGTGAGCACTATGCGCACGCGGCCGCCGTTGAGCAGAACCACGGTGAAGTCGCCGAAGATTACCAGCAGGCGGCGGCATGGTACCGCAAAGCCGCTGATCAAAAGTCCGTTGACGGAGAGCTTCACCTGGCCGCCCTCTACCGCGATGGCGGAAACGGTTTTCCGCGCGATATGGAGCAGGCCGCGGCGTGGTATCTGAAGGCTGCCGACCAGGGAGACGTGGGCGCGCAGGGAACACTTGGGGTGCTCTACTCGATGGGCCAGGGCGTGGCGCACGACGATGCGGAGGCCTATTTCTGGCTCGATCTTGCAGCTTCAGTCAAAGGGCCTGATCAGGAGAAGTATGCCGCCAACCGGCAGATGATCGGCGAGCGAATCACCGCCGACGAATTGGCCGCTGTGCAAGATCGTGTGGCCGCGTGGAAAGCCGCGCACCCGCAGCCGAACTCAAACAAGTGAGCGTCCCGTCGTGATACAAGCCCGGTATGCTGATTGCATGACCGGAGTGCGCAATCCGCGGTTTGCATTTTGCCTGTTCTTGGCCACCTTTATTTTGGCAACATCGATCTCCGCGCAGCCGGCCAGAGCGCAGACAGTCGATCAGGTCACGCTCACGCCGGCGATCGTCATAGCGGGCTCGCCCGAGCTGATTCGAGTGCGTGCGCCTGCGACTGCTACCGTCAGCGGCGAGTGGCTCAATCAGCAACTCCAGTTTTTTCGCGGACGCGACGGCAAAGCGTGGTATGCGCTTGCGGGGGTCGACGTGAAAGCGCAGACCGGTCCCTCCACTCTGAAAATCTCCGCTCGGACGGCCACTGGCGCGCAAATTGACCTAAGCCGCGCCGTTGAGATTCTTCCCGCGCATTACCGCACCGCCACTCTCACAGTCGCTCCAAAGTTCGTCGAGCCGGGCCCTGACGAGCTTGCGCAAATCAAGTCCGAAGTCGAGTTGAAGAGCAAAATATTCGCAGCCAGCGCGGAAGAGCCTTTGTGGTCCGGCAATTTTCGCGCGCCAGTGCACGCCGCTCCAACCGACAGCTTCGGCACGCGCCGCATATTCAATGGACAACTTGCCAGCGTCCACAAAGGGATGGATTTTCGCGCGGCGACGGGAACGCCGGTGCGCGCCGGCAACAGCGGCGTGGTGGTGCTGGCGCGGCCGCTCTACTACGAAGGCAACTGCGTCGTGATCGACCACGGGCTGGGGCTATTCACGATTTCGATGCACCTGAGCCGCATCGACGTGCACGAAGGCGACCATGTCGTCATAGGCCAACTGCTGGGGCTGAGTGGAGCCACGGGCCGCGTCACCGGTCCGCATCTGCACTGGGCCGTGCGCTGGCAAAATGCCTATCTCGATCCGGCAAAAATGCTGCGCATGGACCTGACGAAAGTCCGCTAGCGCGAGACTGCCTGCTCTTCTGCCTCGGGCGAAGGACGCATAGCAGCTCGCAGATCAGCCGCTTTTTCATCCCGCAGCGCTTTGAAAGCGCGATAAACAAACCAGCCCATATACCATCCGTCGATGAATTTGTAGGGCGTTTCGCCCGTG
>CAVXPR010000031.1:0-15048 GCA_963763585.1 uncultured Acidobacteriaceae bacterium
CGTCACTGCTGCTCGACGCTCGCCCCGCTTCCCGTTGCAAGATCGGTGCCCGTGTTGATCTGCGTCTGTGGCAATAGACGGTACCCGTCGCGCGTGCGGATGTGATACTTCTCGACGCCCGGACCCACCAGCTTCACGCTGATCGATCGCCAGCCCCGATTGGGATTAGCCTGCGGATAGTAGCTCACCGAATACAGGTGGCTCAAATCGTCCTGGATCGAAGAAAAAGCCTCCTTCTCCTTTTTCCAGTTGCCGGCAAAGTAGGCCTTGCCGCCCGTTGCGCGGCTCACGCGTTCAAACGCTGCGGCCGAAACCGGATCGTCCTGCGCCAGCCGCGTGCTCACGATGTAGATGATCGTTCCCGTATCCTGCGCCAGCTCCGCCACATCCTCGGGAGGAACCGAGCTTGCATTGTCGGGCCCGTTTGAAAAGACCACGATTGCTTTGCGTCCTGTCAGCACGGCCGCATCCTTCACCGTCATCAGCAGACTGTTGTAGAGAGCGGCGTCGTCTCCGGCCACCGTGCTGCGCACGCCATTCACCACGCGATATCGGTCAGCCGTCAGGATCGTCGCCCGCGAAAGATCGCGGCTATAGGAATAAAAAGCAATCTGGCTCGCGCTGTCCATCGACCGCACAAAGTCGGAGATCGCATCCTGGGCGTAGACAAATCCGCGATACATATAGTTACTGGTG
Organism: uncultured Acidobacteriaceae bacterium; assembly: GCA_963763585.1. Taxonomy (GTDB): domain Bacteria; phylum Acidobacteriota; class Terriglobia; order Terriglobales; family Acidobacteriaceae; genus Telmatobacter. The sequence continues at coordinate 697 of CAVXPR010000031.1, forward strand.
TCGAAGAGAATAAAGATATTCGCCCCGGCCATTTCGGAAGCCATCTCCGAACCCGATACCTTGCTAGTGGCGGTTTCTTCAGCCGCACCCGAAGAAGCCGCGCCCGAAGCTGCCGGGGCCGCAGCCGTCGGTCCAACGCTCGGTCCTGCGCCCGATTCAGCGCCTGCCGCGCCATTCGAGCTTTGCGTTTCGTGGCTCTCGCCGGGATGGATCGCCGGTCCGTTGCCTTCTTCGAATGTGGAGACCCGCTGTGGAATCTTGTCCTCGGTGATCTCGAAATTCTCCGGCTTCAGGCCGCTGATGTAGTTTCCCTTGCTATCGGTGACGGCGACGCTAAGCTGCACAAGATTCACTGTCACCCGCAGATGAGCTGCATCATCCTGAGCCGGGAACTGCGGCCCGCTCGCAAGCAAAAGCAATGCGCTCAAACCGGTGCCGGCGTTTGCGATGGTCAAATATCGCATCATCATCGCTCTATGTACCCCCGTTCGCTTTCTCAATGCTGTCGCCGGCCACGCCAGCGGTGCGGATCGAAATCTTGCCCTCGCGGAACTCCTCGCCGGTCTGATCCATGGCGCGCCGCAACGCCGGCCAATCATCGATGCTCGTTGCGGAGATGTTTGCAACCATTCGCCGGGTCAATTCTGGAATGAGCACGTTCAGCATCGCCGGCGCGTAGCCTTTCTCATCCGCCAGCCGCGCCCAATACAAGTTGCCAGACTCCCAAGACTCACCGAACAGGCGGCTTGCAGTGCCTCCTGAGACGGGAAATGGCTCAGTCGAAAGCAGAGCGAGGGCATTGGTCGCGGCCAGCGTCGGGTGCGGCGTGCCAAAATCTCTCGCCAGCCGTTGCGGAGAAGTATCCGAAGGATTCTTGCGTACAAGGTCGTCGAGTTCGCGGTTGGCCGCGCCCCATTGCGCTCGCTGTTCCGGATATCGACTGCGGAATTCAGCGGCCAGATAAAAAGTGTCGGTAGGCAGCAACTGCTCTGTCAGAGCGGCTGCGCCATCTTTGCTTTCGAGCGCCTGCTCCATCTCTGCCACCTCACCCCATCCCATGCGGTCGCTGAATATGGCAAGCACTTTCTGGCGCAACTCCGGATGGTCTACCGAAGCCGTGAGCAACTCTTCTCCGGCAAGCTGATAGAGATTCACTGCATGCAATTCATCGCGGCTTACGCCCCACCAGCGCGGCAAGGTTGCATTCACCAGCAGCTCTGGCACGGTCTCTCGCCAGATCAGCGCCTGAAGTTTCTCCGGGGAGATGAAGTCCTCTTCGCTCATGGCGAGCACGTACGGCAGATCGGCCAGCGATCCGATCAGGTAGGCGCCGCCGCCGGCGGTTGCGCCAATGCCAATCAGCGTTGGCGACGCCCAGATTTGATCAATGCCCTGAATCGACGCCGCCGAAAAATCATGCGAGCGCACGAACAGCGGATTGCTGTGCAGAATCTGTGCACCCGGCGGCTCATAGTAGGCGTAATTCAGTCCCACCAGCGTGTCCCGCAGAAAAGGAGCCAGCCGCGCTTGTGCGGCCTCCAGTTGCGCCGGTGTCCCCGGAGTCTTGATCACCTTGGTCAGGTCGGTGCGCACCTGCAACTCCGCGTGGCGATTGGTGTAGATTGTCGGTGACCAGTTCACACGTTCGCCTTCGGTGAAGATCGGCCGCGGCATCTCGAACTCGCGCAATGTTCCGGCCAGCGGGAGCAGGCTATCGCTATTCTTCGCGCCCTTGGCCATATCGCTCAGGCCGTCGTAGAGCCCGAACAAATTATCCAGTGAGACCAGTCGCTGATCGTCGAGCACGGCGCGTATTCTTCGCACCATTTCGTCATGGACCTGCGATGCCTCTGGACCTTTTTGCGCCGGGCCCGCCAGCAGATCGACGACCTGGTCCTCCGTCGGGTCAGACTTGATGCCCGCGGCAACCATGATGGAATTCAGCGATTTTCGCGCCGCGTCGAAGAGCTGCGTCGACGAGGAGACTGCCTGATAGGGCTTGACCGTACCTTGCCACGAAGAATTCAGATCTTCTTGAGCAATCTGTCTTTGCCGCGCCAGGATCTGCCAGATTCCAACTTCAGCCTGAAAGGCTCCGAGCGCATTCGAGCGCAGCGCCTGATTCTGAATCCCATTAATGCGATCGGCCGTAGCCACAAAATCGCTTATCGATGCATCGTTCAGCTCTGGAAATTCAACGAAGATCGGATACCAATCGCAAAGCTCGACGTATTTGATCGAAAGCAATCGCGCAGTGTCGTTAGACAGGTGACTCTGTGCCGGGCGTTCGCTGTCGATCGAGCTCAGGATCAAATAAAGCTGCGACGGCCCGTTGTTTGTCGGATCGTTTGTGTAGGCCGCCACAGTGTCAAGCAAGCTCTCCGGGTTATCGGCGGCGTGAACGTGCCGGGCCCAATCGCGGGAGTGGCGCTGTTTATTTTCTCGCGCGAATGCTTCTTGCCACACGCCAAGACTGCCCGGGACCAGCGGCTGGCCTTGAGCGTCCCATTGCAAACGCGTCAGCAGCAGAATCAGTTCGGAGTTCCTTGTGAAAACGCTGCTTGCCGCATCGGCGTTGGGAACTCCTGAGCGATACGCATCATAAAGACCCTTCAGCCTATCGCCCTGCGTCAGCCGCGCCTGTTGCTCAGGGCTCACGCGCGCCACCGCATCAAAGAACGCCGCCAGCCAGCCCTGATCCTTGGCCAGCAGATGGATTACAAACTCCCCTGGCGATTGCGCGCTCACGCCTACCAGGCTCTCCCACGCTTGCGCCGCTGCGTCGCCCCCGGGCAATACAACGGACCCGGATCGAACGCACAAACGGCTCCCATAAAAATCGAGTACGGGAGCGTAAAAGAGCAGCCGCTTGAGCCCGGGCGACTGAAACAGGGCGTGCCTGGTTTCCGGATCGAGCCTCGACATCGCGGAATAAAGGCGGTCCGCATCCTGGTCGTTCAGCAAAAGATCCAGCAGCGTTGAGCCGGCCCGCTCTTTTGCCGGGAGCAGAGATAGCCAGTCGTCTTCGTGAAACAGAATCGGAATCCGTGTCGCCGGATACGCGTATGTAAATGGAGATCCCTGTTGCAGCGATTGTTCGAGCTTGGTTAGCGGGAACCCTGAGTCGAGAGTGAGAAATGCGCGCTCGGCATTGGCGGTGATCAGCGTTGCGCCATCGTGGCTGCAACCACTCTCGAAGTGGTAGCCGAGAATTTCGATCAAAGGCCCGACATCGCTGCAGCCCGTGACCTTGATCTCGCCATTCGAAACCGCGAGCGGCTGTAGATCTCGCGCCTGGTGTACGTACCGGTCTTCAAGCACCAGGTATTCCGTCTTCTTCCCCATTTGGTGGCCGTAGAGGAACGCATTGCGGGCAAGCAGCGGAAGCAGATCGGCTGGCTTGCTCTCCTGGCTGATGCCGGCCATGCGAAGAAACGACCGCAGCGGGCCAGGAATGATGATCGTTTCCGGCGTCTGGTTTGTCGTCGGGCTGGTTGGCGAATCGCCGCTGGCCATCGCGACTGCCGGCGAAGCAGGTTCGGCGGCGCGAGCGCGGCGGCAGGTTCCTGGAATGGCCAAGCCTGCCAAGACAAAGGCCACGACGAGAAAGGCCGGCGAACGATACGTGAACTTCATCGCGATTTCCCTTCTTTGAATTCCTGGCTAATTCAAACCACGATTCAATCCCCAATTCAAACCGTTGAGGGATTCATTTGCATGTGCCCGTGAACACTGTCGCGGCGATTACCCCGAAAGGCCCGCAACTTGCCCAGCAACTCCACGCGCAATCTGACGCGCAATTCAGAAAATGGCTCCACTTCTTTCTCGCTCTTTGCATGAACACTTCGGACGCGCGCTGCTGGCGTGCACGTCTTCGTGTCTGGTCAATGCGTATGGACCGATGCATATGGATGAAATTGATTAGTTTGATTGAGATTGTTTTCACGCCGGCGATCCGAAGAGTTCGCGCCGAAATTGATATGCCTGCGTCTGAAGTCGGGCAGCAAATTGCCACAACAAGAATCCGTGAATTCCAGAAAAACAATCACCTGTCGCGGTGATCTGCTTACGCGTAGACAGAGCGTAGCAGGCCACCTGTAGCCTGAAAAGTCTTTTCTTTGTAATTTTTTAGGACTCATATAAAGCAAAAACATGAGTTTGAAGTAGACCCTCAGCCGTCGCTTTTTGAGCGGCTACACGGCCAGCGCTGACCGGTGTTGGCCAGTGTTGGCGTGCGCCGACTAACGCTGCTACGTCTTATTCGATGGCGCTCCAAGTCGCGACAAATGCGCAGGTAAGGCCGGAAGTTTTAATGCACTACGATCGGTGCAATTCCCATCATGGCTTGAGGACCCAAGTTCGACGTATGACCGAGAATTGACCTGTGTTTTGCGTCACACACTTCCCGCAATGCATTGCAGGCCTTGGCCTTAGTTCTTAAGAAAATCGCTTTTCCTCTTGCCGGGGGTGTTTTCTGCGTCTACACTGGTCTGCGGCCTGAGAACCAGGCTCGAAACCAGGCTCGAATACCAACGGTTCGGCCGATTCGTTTGGGATATGTAACATTTCCGTTCGGGCAGCGCTTCCGATCCAGTTGCGGAACCGGCTCGAAAAGTGCATTTGGGCATTAATAAAGGCATTGTGAAAACACGGGCCACGAAGCTGCGCAGCCGGGAACTCCGGCGAAAGACGAGGCGGCAATGATTCAGAAGCTCTCCTTCACTGAGAAGTCCGGCTACGCCCTGGGCGACATGGCCGCCAATTTCGTTTTCCAGGCCATGCTGGCCCTGCAACTGGATTTCTACACCCACACATTTGGTCTATCGGCGGCGCAGGCAGGAACTCTTTTCCTCGTTGTCGGCCTCGGAGTGGCCTGCCTCAATCCCGTTATGGGAGTGATTGCCGACCGCACCAACACCCGAATGGGTAAATTCCGACCTTGGCTGTTGTGGACGGCGCTGCCATTCGGCATCATCTGCGTTCTCACCTTCACCACGCCCAATATCAGCCCCGGTGCCAAGCTCATTTACGCATGGACCACGTACATCCTGCTTCGGGTCATTTATACGGTCAACAATGTCCCATACGCCACGCTCAATGCGGTCATGACGTCGGACCCCGATGAGCGCAACAGTATTTCCTCGTATCGCCAAGTCGCGGCCAACTCCGCCGGATTCATCGTGGGCAGTCTCGCCATTCCCATGGTTCGATTCTTCGGCCACGGCAATGACGCTCGTGGCTATCAACTTACGATGGGGCTGCTTTCGATCCTCAGCGTCGTCCTATTTATCATCGCCTTCCTCACCACAAAAGAGCGCATCCAGCCCGACCCCCAGCAGAAATCCGATCTGGGCCAGGATTTGGCGGACCTTTTCAAGAACCGTCCATGGGTGGTGCTGTTCCTGGCGACGTTGTTTTATTTCGCGGCCATTGTGATTCGCGGCAATGTAATGCTGCCCTATTCCCGCTATCTCGCCGGCAACCTGACCCTCTTCTCGTGGCTTAATGGCTTCGGTCTGGCCGCGCTGATCGCCGGAGTAACTCGCTCAACGGCTGTTTCGAAACGCGTGGGTAAGCGCCAGCTCTTTATTGCCAGCATGATTCTCACCGGCGTCTTTTCGGCCGCGCTTTTGATGATTCCACCGCACGCTACGGCTCTAATCGTCGCCACAGAAGTGCTGCGCCAATTCTCCTACGGTTTGTCGGGGCCAGTTATCTGGTCGATGATGGGTGACGTGGCCGACTACGGCGAATGGAAGACCGGCCGCCGAGCCAGCGGCACGGTCACGTCCGCGGTAGTCTTCGCTCTCTGGGCGGGGTTGGCTCTCGGCGGCTTTATTGCCGGTCAGCTTTTCTCCCTGTACGGCTTCGTGTCGCAGGCCGCAACCCAGTCGGTGCACGCGCAGCAGGGCATCCTGCTTACTGCAAGCGTGTGGGCAGGTCTGGCATTCCTTTCCGCGGGTATTTGCATGATCTTCTATCCAATCAACCGCGAATTGAATCAGAAGATCGCGAACGATCTTGCCGAGCGGCGCAAGGGCTTTGTTTCCGGCAAGCCCGCATAGGATTTATCATTGAGCCGCCGAAGATTTCGGATGGGAGATGTCATGCAAATCCGTTCACGCGTCTGTGTTCGCTCTGGTGCTTTGATATTCTTGATCGCTGCATGCGGCGCGGCCGCCGCACATGCCCCTGCTTCGTTGAAGCTGGCCTTTAAAGGCGATTTCGTCGTCGGCGCAGCTATCAATGAGGCTCAAATCACCGGGCAGGATCAGCGTGAAGACGATCTGATCGAATCGCAGTTCAACTCCATCTCACCGGAAAACGCGCTCAAGTGGGTGAACGTCCACCCCCAACCCGGCAAGTACACGTTCGATCTGACTGACAAATATGTAGCCTTCGGCCAGAAGCACCACATGTTTATCGTGGGGCACAATCTGGTCTGGCACAGTCAGGTTCCGGATTGGGTTTTTCACGACGACAAGGGCAATCTTCTCAACCGCGAAGCACTGCTCGCGCGCATGAAGGATCATATCGACACAGTCGTTGGCCGCTACAAGGGCAAGATTCAAAGCTGGGACGTCGTCAACGAGGCGCTCAACGAAGACGGCACGCTGCGCCAGTCGCAGTGGTACAAGATCATCGGCCCCGACTACATTGAAAAAGCCTTTCAATTCGCGCATGCGGCCGATCCGCAGGTGCAACTGTTTTATAACGATTACAACCTGGAGAACGAGCCCAAGCGCAACGGAGCGATCGCGCTCGTCAAGAAACTTCAGGCCGATGGAATTCCCATCAGCGGCGTTGGAATCCAGGATCACGACCACCTCGACTGGCCGACTGCCGATCAAGAGGATGCCACCATCTCAGCCTTCGCCGCGTTGGGAGTCAAGGTAGCGATCTCTGAGTTGGACATTTCGGTGCTGCCTAACGCAGGGGGCCAGCCTACGGCCGATGTCTCGCTGAAGATCGCGCAAAATGCCGCGTTGAATCCATACGCCAATGGACTGCCGGATTCCGTGCAGCAACAACTGGCCACACACTACGCCGACCTGTTTCGCGTCTACCTCAAGCACCGCGACACCGTCGAGCGAGTTACGTTTTGGGGCGTGACCGATGGCGATTCCTGGCTGAACAACTGGCCGGTGCAGGGGCGCACCAACTATCCGCTGGTCTTTGATCGCACCGGCGAGCCCAAGCCGGCCTTCAACGCAGTGATTGCCGTTGCATCAGAAGCATCGACCAAATAAGCGCCAAATAAACAGCAGACGCCACGCCGATCGAGGCTGCTCAGCTGCGCGTCAAGAACTAAACTCGCACATCGCGCTCGACGGCCGCGGCCGATCCATCGCGCAGCCATCCATCCAACTGCGCCGGCTCTTTGAGCTGCTGTCCGCGCACCCGCGGCACAATCACGTATTCGCACGCCATCTGCGGCAGTGCGGTCATATCTCCCCAAAGCTTTTCGAACTGCGCTACGGGATAAATGTCTTCCTGCCCTTTGCCCCAGCGCTTTTTCACATCCTTCAACGTAATGTAGGTCGGCATGCGCGCGGCCATTGCGCGGATCGCCGCGGCCACTTTCTCCTGATCGCGCAAATCGCTTCTCTTCAAACCAAAAACCTTGAGCAGCGCGTCAATGTCGATCCAGAACGTGTTCGAGTTGTAGTAAGACAGCGCGAACTCGATCTCTTCCGACGGCAGCGCCATGCCCTCTACCAGACGCATACGCCCATCCACAGACGCGAGGCCTCCGCCGCGATCTTCGATGCGCCGCGTCACCACTTCCGCGGTCATGGTTGCCTTGGTCGAAATGTGCCGGCCCAGAATTCCCGCATCGAGATCCGCGCCCACCGTGTCTACGTTGTGAACCATCAAATAGCGCAACTGCGGCCGCGCCTGGAGCATTTGTTCAAGCACACCGCTGCGCAACAAATTCGGAATCTCGTACCAGTGCCCCACCGGATGCAGGCATTGCAGCGGAAGATTGTCGGTGTAGCTACTTGCTTCGCCTGCCTGCTGCGCCCATGCAATCAGCGCGGCGCGCACGCTCTCGCGCACCTTCTGAGCCTGTGCATCCAGCATCTGCTGCTGCGAGTCCTCCCACGCAAAGCGAAGGTCACGCCCAGTCGGAATCAGCCTCAGACCAATGCTCTGTCCCGCTGAAAGATAGAGCGGTCCCGTGTACCCATAGTTGTTTTCGCGCCGCAAGAACTCCTCGATCGGCCCATGCGTCAGGTAGCTCGTCGTAATCGCGTGCGGCACATCGCATCCATAAAGTTTGCCCGTGCGCCGGCTTTTGGCCAAATGCACTTCAAGAAACGTACGATGCGTTCCCGCAATCCGGCAGAAGGGGCTCAGCGCCTTCACCACTCCCGCGCCGTGTGTCCATCGGCTGCCTGCGCCGCCGCTCAGCGTTACCACCGCAACTTCACCGGCCGCAAGCGCTTCCTCGCCGAGCTTGCGAAACTTCGCATCCATCTCCTGCCGTGCATCAAAGAGTTTGTCCGGCGCCACATCTTCTATCTGAACTGTCGCCGCCAGCCGGTTCTGCGCAACTCCAATATGACCGGCGCGCAACTCCGCCTGTATTCGCTCATGCTGCACGGAATCGAATCCGTTCGCCGCCAGTAGCGACTCCAATGTCTCAGCTTGCTCTTCGCCGCCGTTGCCGTGCGGCAGAAGGCGATCAAGAAGCCCGCGTGCGCGGTCACGCGCGCCCGGCACGTCACGTGAGAGCGCGCTGAACCGCTCCAGGTCGCCTCGTTCGCACGCTGAAAGCAACCGCTGATCTTTGCGCAACAGTGCCGGCAGCACAATGTTGTAGTAGCCGTCAGGCAAAATTGCGTCGCCGCCCGTCTTCAACTCCGCAAACGTCCCGCGCTCGTTAATCGAGAAGTCGTAAACGACCGGCTTCATCGCAAACGCCACGCCGCCCGCCAGTCTTTCGCTCACCTCTGCCATCAGATTGCCGAGCCGCCGCTGCGCCTCCGGCTTGCGCTTCGGATCGAAGATGAATCCCATCCCGCCGCCGGACATTCCGCCCAGCATCCAGAATCCCCAGAACGCATTGCCAAACTCAGCGCGCACCGCGCTGATGAGCGTCTCCGTGTACAGATTGCTCGCCCACGGAATGATGGTCTGGATTGGTCCGTCGAAATTCCGTTGCGTGGCGCCGCCCACCGCGCGCACATCACCCACGCGCAAATCCTCGACGATCTCGTCGAGAAGTTTCGTCGCCGTCTTCCTTGCCGCCCACTCCACGTCGGAGCGCAGCAAATATCTTTCCGCCACCATCTCGAGAATCGGCCCCACATCCTGCGCCATGCCGCCGTGCACCAGCACCAGGCTGTCTTGCAATCTCTGGCGCGTCTTCGCGCTCACTTCCGCGTCTGTAAGGACGCGATGATTCGGCAGCAACCTGCCGCGGCTCACTCCAAACTCCGGATCGCCCACGACTGCGACGACTCCCTCAATAAGTTTGATCCCCGGCCAAACGCCGCCAGAATCCTGCCAACCTCCGCCTGATCCGCCCAACCACTCGCCGAGAATCGCGCGCGCAGCAACCACTCTCCGTTCCGATTCCTCGAGCGCCCCCGTGAGCGATTGCGCCTGCCCCGTCGCCCTCATGCACACCGCGATCAACGACGCCAGCAGTGTCGTCGAGACGGCCAGCCGCGATCCCTTGGGAATGTTGTTCACCTGGCTGACGATCTCGATTCCCAGCCCCTCGCGCTCAGTCAACTGCGCCAGGATTGACGCGAGCGGCTGCCCCGAGCCTTCTATTCCCGGCGGAACAAGGCCGGACGCGATCACCGCCGCCTTCAGCAGTCCAAGATAATCGTGGCCAAAATCGAACAGCTCTTGCAGGTCGCTGATCTCCGCCGTCGCGTCCAGATCGACGCTCACCAGCCGAATCACCGGGCGATCGATCACGCGCAGATACGTTTCTACTGGAGGCTTCGGCGTTTCCGTGTTCGATTCACCGCCCGCGTCGTGAATCGCAAGCTTGTGAATCGCCAGATCAATTGACACGTTCAGCACGCGCGCCATCTCCGGCAGATCCATGCCTAGGAAAAAGATGTCGCTCCAGCCGCTGTGGCTCAAGTCCATCCGCACGGGCGTAGCCTCGTGCAAAATCGGGAACGCATCGCCAGGAAATGGTCCGCCGCCTCCGCGTTTGAGCAGTTCCGGCCGCAGGCGCAGCGCGTAATCGGCCGGGTGCCCGGCGCGAAACATCCATTGATTTCCGCGCACCGATCGCACACTTCGCCGCACCTGGTCGGCCAGCGTCTGAAATGCCAACCCGCGATAGGCCGCACCCAGCGCGCTTGAAAGGCCGTCGCTCAATCCATCGCGCGTCTGCGCGGTGAGAAAGATGCCGATCGCTTCTTCAAAACGTCTGCTCAGAAACTTTTCGTACCCGTCGAAAGGAATCTGCCCTCCGCGGGGAATCAGCGCCCGGTCGTTTTCGGGAGCGGCGTCTCTCGCCGGCAGATGAAATCGATGAATGGCGTAAAGAAAAAAGAGGGCACGGACGCGCTCGTAGAGGTTCTCGTTCGAGTGTCGGAGCTGCTCGAGCTCCTTCACCTCGTCCAGCAGTTGCTCTGTTGAGGCGGTCCGGCAAAAATCATCGAGTGAGCGATTCCGAATCTGTGCGTCAGGCGAAGTAATTATCGTCCACAGTTCGCTCACGCGCCCTCTCCCTTCGCGGAGAGCGCTTCACGAGCGGCGAGCACATTAACGAGTTGAGTCAAAACATTCTCGCGATCCTGCCCGCTCAGGGCCAGAGCGAGCTGCGCATTAAACAAGCCGTATTTCACGCCCACATCAAAGCGCTGCCCCGCCTGGATCATCGCAAGATACTGTTCGCGCTCGGCCAGCAGCGCGAGCGCAGCAGAAAGGCCCACGCGTCCCTTTGAGGCCTGGCCAAGCATGCCGGCGAGAACCTCAAAAATCGCCGGAGTGAACACGTGCATGCCGTAGAAGCACAGATACTGCCCGCTGCGCAGCCCGGGAACAATCAAATGCTGCTCCGCTTCGGTCGGCGTCGGCTTCTCGCGCACCGTCTCCACGCGATACAGGCCCGGCTTGCCCGGCACCGGCTGCCCGCCAATCGTTCCGTAGTAGGGAAGCAGGCTTTCGCGCGTCACCTGCACCGCTGAGATCGCGCAGCCCTCGCTGGCCGCGGCGTCCACCAGTCTCTTCGCGCTACCGCTCGCTTCCTCGCCAACATAAATATGATCGCCAACGAAGTGCAGAAATGGTTCGTCCTTCACAAAACTTCTGGAGCTAAACACAGCGTCCGCGTATCCGCGGGCCTCCGTTTGCTCAATGAACGTGAGCCGCGCGCCGTCGTCGGCAAGCAGCCGCGCGTAGGGTTCCTCATCGCCCGGCCACACCACGATGCACACATCCGTAATGCCTGCGCGCACTGCTTCTCGCACTACGAGGCTCAGAACCGAGCGCTCCACTCCCTGCTGGTCAAACAGCGTTTGCATCGGCAGGTTGCGCTGGTTTTTGCCCGCCGCAGTCACGACGGCTTTTCTGATTTGCATGTCGATCATTCTACGGCAAGACCAGAGTCACTGATCTCCCTTGTAGTGTCTTCAGCGTCGCCGCTCTTGCCCGCCGCCGGCCTAGAGCTTGTTATTAACTTTCCCGCCTCGCGCGATAGTTAATAACAGGCTCTAGCTCACTGCCTGCACCGAGCCCTTGCCGGCCAGTTCTTCTACGCGCTCTACCCAACCTCGATCGGCCGCCACGCTCATGCCTTCGGGCTCCAGGATCACCGCGTACTCGCCTTTTTTCTCGAGTTGCAGCATCACCTTTCCCGGTCCCGGCGCAGCCTCCGCGGCGCTCTTGAGTTGCGCCAGAATATCTTCGGTCGCACGATCAAGATTGATCCGGATGCGCACGCCGCCCGGTAGCTTAACCTGCACCTCTTCGAGCGGCTGCACCTGGTTCACCGCGATCTTCGGCGCCGCATCTTCATCGCCCATCAGAGTTCCGCGCACGAGCACCGGCGCTTCGATCTTCAACTGCTCGGCCAGTTTTTCGTAATCGCGCGCAAAACAGATCAGCTCCATCTTGCCCGTCGCGTCTTCGAGCGTCGCCTGTGCATAGAGCCTTTGGTCGCGTCGGCTCTTCTGCACGCGCAAGCCGTGCATGATTCCCGCCACTTGCAACTCATCGGCCATGTCAGCTTGCGCGCCCCAACGCCGTTCCGGCGGCTTGCGCTCCAGCGCCTCGGCCACCGTAATCACGCCGGTAAGGTTGCGCAGCTTCTCTGCATACTTGTCGAGCGGATGGCCGGAGACAAAAAATCCGAGCACTTCCTTCTCATTTGCCAGACGCTCGCCTTCTTCCCAGTCTGCTGCTGGCGGCAGCGCATCGGCCTCGCGCCCGCGCGCCGGCGTCTCGTCGAACAAGCCAAACAATCCGCTCTGCCCCTGCTCCGCATCGCGCTGCGCCTTTTGCGCACGCTCCATAGCCTTGTCGACTGCCGCCATCAACTGCCCACGCGTGCCTAGCGAATCCAACGCGCCCGCCTTGATCAGCGATTCAATCACGCGCTTGTTCATCAGCCGCAAATCGACCTTTTCGCAGAACTCCCAGAAGCTTTTGAACTGGCCACCAGCCTCCGCGCGCGCCTTCAAAATCGACTCGATCGCATTGCCGCCCACATTCTTTACCGCGGTCAGCCCGAAGCGAATCGCCTGGCGATCCCCGGTAATGTGCGGCGTAAATTGCGCTCCGCTCACCTGCACATCCGGCGGCTCGACGCGAATCCCAATCTCGCGGCACTCGCCGATGTACTTCACCACGCTTTCCGGCTTCGAGGTTTCCGAGGTCAGCAGCGCCGCCATAAACTCCACGGGGTAGTGCGTCTTCAGATACGCGGTCTGGTAGGCGAGCAGCGAGTACGCCGCCGAATGCGACTTGTTGAATCCATATCCCGAGAACTTCTCCATCTGGTCGAAGATCTCGCCCACCGCGCCCTTCGGGTGCCCGAGGGCCGCGGCGCCGCTCATAAAGCGATCGCGCTGCTCCGCCATCGCCTGCGCATTCTTTTTGCCCATCGCTCGCCGCAGCAGGTCAGCTTCGCCAAGTGAATAGCTCGCCAGCACGTTGGCGATGCGCATTACCTGCTCCTGGTAGACGATCACTCCAAACGAGTCCTTCAGAATCCCCTCAAGCTCCGGCACGAGGAACTCGACCTTGCGGCGTCCCCACTTACGCTCGACGAAGTCGTCGATCATCGCCATCGGCCCGGGACGATAAAGCGCGTTCAACGCCGTCAAATCTTCGACGTTATCCGGCTTGTAACGCCGCAGAATGTCCCTCATCCCGCTGGACTCAAACTGAAACACGCCCGAAGTGAGCGCCGAGTGAAAAACTTTTTTGAAAGTCTCCTCATCGCTGGGCGGAATCGCATCAATGTCCAGCTTCTCTCCGCGATGGTGCTCGATCAGTTTGATGCAGTCGTCAATAATCGTCAGCGTGGTCAGGCCCAGAAAGTCCATCTTCAGCAGGCCCATTTTTTCCACGGACTTCATATCGTAGGCGGTTACGATCTCATCGTTCTTGGTTCGGTTCAGCGGCACCAGCTCGGTCAGCGGCCGCGGCGCAATCACCACTGCCGACGCATGAACCCGGCCCCGCGCACCAGTCCCTCCAGCTTCTTTGCGGTGTCGATCAGCTCGCGAACCTGCTTGTCGTTGTCATATGCCTTGCGCAGATCCGGCACTTCTTCGAGCGCCTTGTCCAGCGAAATCCCAATCGTTGCCGGCACCAGCTTCGCAATCCTGTCCACGTCGCCGTACGGCATATCCAGCGCGCGCCCACAATCCTTGATTGCCGCCTTGGCCGCCATCGTGTTAAACGTGATGATCTGCGCCACCTGTTCGCGCCCGTACTTACGTGTCACATAATCGATCACTTCTCCGCGCCGGTTCATGCAGAAGTCCACGTCGATATCGGGCATCGTCACGCGCTCGGGATTCAAGAAACGCTCGAAGAGCAGCACGCTTTGCAGCGGGTCGATATTCGTGATCTCCATAACGTAGGCCACCAGCGAACCCGTCGCCGATCCGCGTCCCGGCCCCACGGGGATGCCGTGATCGCGCGCGTATTTGATGAAGTCCCACACAATCAGGAAGTAGCCGGAGAAGCTCATCTGCTTGATCATCGCGATCTCGTAATTGAGTCGCGTCTCGTACTCTTCGATCGTGGAGCGCAGAACTCCGCGCGCCTCCAACTGCCGTATTGCCGTGTCGAGGCGTTTGCGCAATCCCTCGCGGCACACTTTGTCAAAGTAACTGTCGACGGTGTGGCCCTGTGGTACATGGC
>CAVXPR010000032.1:0-113111 GCA_963763585.1 uncultured Acidobacteriaceae bacterium
GGCGAAAAGATAAAAATCTATTCGTTTTTTGTTTATTATCAGATTTGAAATTTTCCAAAATAAAGATTTCTCTTCTTTGTTGCATTTAATTCATTTGATGTTTTGAGTGGATGTTAAATAAATCATAATTCAACAACACCTTTTTTCAAATTCTTATGCTTTTACTTCCCATCTTGATGATTACCTAAATAAGATAGGATATCACTAAATGATAATGTGTTAGACAAGTACTATTCAATGTTTTTCTTGTTTATTCCAGTGATTGTGATGCTCAATCGGACAAGTCAAATTCAAATAATAATATAAAAAATCATACACAAAAATCTACACATGGAGAAAATACTGGAAGAAGTAGCAGGTAATATCGCAATCTAGATAATTCAAGTTTCAAATGTAGAATTATTTTAATCATAGATAATACGAGTTATACAGATGTCGCTAACTTCAATTCTAAAGATTTTTCGGACAAACTGTATCGAATGTCCAAAATTATTTATGACATTTTCAATATGATGGAAATAGTGCGGCGGAGTTGTGAACTTTTAGAATAAATCGATTAGTTCATTAGATGGGAAATAATCGAATAAGTCACCAGGAATTTTTTTGTTTTACATATTTTGAAATCGATATTTGATATTTAGACGAAAACAATTAGCTCCTCGTTCTCGACTTGTTCGTCAATGTGATGAATGTGATTTTTCATCATCAATAATAAATGAATTTAAAACTCATATGAAATTCGAACATGGACATGATCAAGTGTTTTTATGTGATATATGTCGATATTATTCATTATCTTCATTTGATTATCAATTACATCTAAATTCTCATCAGTAAAATTTAAAATTTTTTTTTATTTTTTTTTATTTTGTTTATTTTATATAGAAATAATAATCATCAATCATCATAAATTAAATATATCATCACATGAACAACAAATTGAATCTGAAGGTGAAATTGAAGATGAAGATTCAATAAATATTTATTCAAAAGAACAAAATCCAATTTTATTTGAAAATGATGAACAAATTTCTGATGATGAACAAGTAAGAATGTCGCTAGTTGTATCAATCTTTTGAGAATTCGAAACCGTTACAAACTGACTTAGCTTTTTATGCCTCCGGTGTAGAGCAGGTAGAGATCGTCGGGCGAACGTGGAGCCGTCGGCCGATCCGGACCGGCAGCGGCCAGCGCCTCCTCGAAGCCGACGACGGGATGGTCGATCGCCACCGACAGATCGGTCCCATCCTCGATGACCATCAGGAGTGTCGGTACCCGAGCGGTGTCGGCGTCGTCACCGGCCTCGGGGGCGAGCGATTCCGCGACCAGCGGGGACAGCGCCCGCTCGTAGACCAACACCTCGAGGTCGGCGTTGTCCACCACGTACCGGAGCTCAGGGGCCACATACCGGAAGTTGAGGTTCACCGGCACCGTCCGGGCCTTGTAGCAACCGATCATGGCCTCGACCCACTCGGCGCAGTTGTGGGCCAGAATCCCCACGTGGGCGCCAGGGGAAATTCCCGGTCGGCCAGGGCGTTGGCGAACCGGTTGGCCCGGTCGTCGAGCTCCCGGTAGGTGCGGCGCTGGTCCCCTGCCACCAGGGCTTCCCGGTCGGGCAGGGTGTCGACCACCACTTCAAACAGGTCGGCGAGGTTCAACTGTCTGTCGGTCATGGTGCGTATCCCCCTGGGTCGGGCCCGAGTCGGGCAGGCCCGTCGACTGGTACCCGTATCATGCTGCAGTCGAAAGACCTCCCGTGCCACTTCGGGCCCGGGTCAGCAGAGGGGGATCGTCCATGACATCGGAACTCGGGAGCCCCCAGGGCATCGTCGGGAGGTCGGCGCTGGTGACCGGCGGGCGGGAGCGGGATCGGCCTCGGCACCGCCAGCCGGCTGGTAGCCGACGGTGCCGACGTGACCATCTGCGGTCGCACCGAGGACAAGTTGCAGCGGCGGTAGTCACATTGGGCGAGGTGACCTCGCAGGCGACCATCCGGTGGGCAGGTCGGCCCGCCGTACGTGGTGGCGGACGTGACGGTCGAAGAGCAGGTGGCCGAGGCCGTCGGCGTGGCGGCCGAGCCGGCCGGGGACGGCTGGACATCCTGTTCGCCAACGCCGGTGGCGTCCACCACATGGGTCCGATCACCGAAGCCGACCCGGCCGGGTCCGGGCCACCTTCGATCTGAACCTGATCGGCACCTTCCTCTGCATCAAGCACGGCGCTCCGCTGATGGGTGCCGGGGTCGGCACCGGAGTGGACGGCGGCGAGGCCCCTGGCGGGTCGATCATCGGGATGTCGTCGGGAGCCGGGGCCTTCCCCCACCGCTACCTGTGGGCCTACGGCACGGCCAAGGCCGGCATCGACATGCTGTGCCGGTACGCCGCCGAGGAGCTGGGCGAGGACGGCATCCGGGTCAACACCGTGCAGCCGGGGATCATCGACGACGAGCTGATGGCCTTCATCACCGCCGGCGGGCCGCTGCTCGACGACTACCTGGCGGAGATGCCGATCAGCCGGCTGGGCACCGTCGAGGACGTGGCTGCCGCCGTCCGGTTCCTGGCCGGACCGGAGTCGGCATGGATCACCGGCGAGAATCTGGCGGTCGACGGGGGCCACCATCTCCGCCGGGGCGCCAACTACGGGCTGCTGCTGGGCGAGTAGGCGAGATGCCGGGAGGGGTCGGGTTGCCGGGGGGCGTCCGGCGATTGTCGAATCCGGCGATGGGGGTCAGGTGTCGGCGGGTCCTCGGACCGACAGCTGATCCAGCGAGGTGATCCGGGCCGGCTCGTCGAGTGGGCCGGTACCCCGCCGGTCGAGGTGGATCGCCTGGAGGCCCGCCGCCCGGGCTCCCTCCACATCCAGGTCGTAGCGATCGCCCACATGGACCACCGATGACGGGGGCAGCCCGAGGTGACGGCAGACCGTCAGGTATGCCTCCGGGATCCGGCTTGGCCACTCCCAGTTCTTCCGCGGTGAAGACCGGTCCCAGCAGGTCGGCGTGGCCGGTGGACGCCACCTTGGCGTGCTGCTGGTCAGCCACTCCGTTGGTCAGGACGGCAAGGAGGATCCCGGCACGGTGAAGCCTGGTCACCGCCGGGCCGACATCGTCATAGGTGATCCAGCTGGCCCGGTACCGCACGAGGTAGCCGGCAAAAAGTTCGTCGAGCTCGTCGTCGTCGCCGGGGACCAGGCCGGCGGCCGGAAGGAACTGCCGGAGCCGACGTCGCCGTTGCTCGCCATAGGTGATGTCACCGGAGCTGTAGGTGGCGAAGTGCCGTTCTTCAGCCCCGAACCAGGCCGCCACCAGATCGTCAGTGGGCGTCACTCCGAGTTCGGGCAACCATCGACGGAGGGCCTGGCGGGCGGAGCCCCGGTGGTCGATGAGCGTGTCGTCGAGGTCGAAAATTACGCCTCCGACCTCCCGGCTCCGGGTAACGCTGGAGGCGGTGACAGAGGGAAAGGCGGCAGCCCGAGACCGGGGCGTCAACCTACAGACCCTTGACCTGACTGAGTGGCCACACCACCGCCACCGCCCGCCCCACAATCAGTGATCTCGGGATCGGGCCGAAGAAACGACTGTCTTCCGAGTCGGTCCGATCGTCGCCCATCACGAAGTACTCGCCGGCCGGGATGGTGATCGGCCCCGGAAGGTCGAACTGTGGATTGGGGTCGACCTCGCCGAGCGGCCCGGAATAGGCCTGTGGCCCGGTGGGAAGCCACGGCTCCGAGAGGAGCTTTCCGTTGATGTAGATCTCGCCGTTCTGAGAGGAGATGGTCTCGCCTGGCAGGCCCACGACCCGCTTGACCAGATCGGCATAGTCCTGGTGCTCCAATGGCGGTCGGGCGAACACCACGATGTCCCCCCGGTGGAGGTGGACGTCGACCTTGTCGACGATGATGCGATCACCAATCTGCAGGGTGGGAAGCATCGAGCCCGAGGGAATCGAGTACGTCTGGAGCACCGCCGTGCGGAGGAAGACGGTGCACCCGACCACCACCACCAGAATGACGATCCACTCGACCAGCCACCGGCGCCGGTGCCGGACCGGGCGGGCGCCCGACGGTTCGGAGACCTCGGATTGGTTGGCCTCCGATGCAACCTCCTCCGACCTGGTGGGGTGGGTGATTGCGTCGTCGTCCACTGGGGATCGACGCTACCTCAGCGCTCCGGTGGCATCCGGCCGGCCGACCGGCGGTCGTGACGTCGGCCAGTTGCCGTCTGGTCGGGTGTTCGATCACCCGACCAAATCCGCTATACCGAGATCGTGCCCGGTGCCGGGGCCGGTGTGACCATTCGCCGACCGGCTGCCCCACCGATCGACAACGCATCAGCAACGAGGAGGATCTGAACACTGTGACCCACTTCCCCACACCCAGGCGGCCACCCCGTCGGTGCCCTGCTGATGGCCGCGCTCGATCCTTGGCTCCCTGCCCTGCATCGCTCCCATCGTCGCCTTGCCGATGTGGTGACCCCGCTCTCGGACGAGGAGGTGTCCGGTCAGTCCTACGACGACGAGTGGTCGATCGCCCAGGTCCTCTCCCACCTCGGCTCCGGAGCGGGAATCTTCGGGCTCTTCATCTCGGCCGGTCTCGACGGGACGCCCGTGCCCGGGCCCGAGGCCTTCGGACCCATCTGGGAACGGTGGAACGCCAAGTCCCCCTCCGACCAGTCCGCCGATGCACTGACCGCCGATCGGGCGTTCCTCGACCGCCTCGACGCCCTCGACGACGCGCAGGGACGGGCCTGGCATCTGGACATGTTCGGCAGCGATCGGGAATCTCGTCACCGTGCTGCAGATGCGGCTGGGTGAACACGTGCTCCACACCTGGGACGTGGCGGTGACGGTCGATCACGATGACACGCTGCCAGTGGACGCCGTCGACCTCCTGATCGACGTGGTGGACCAGATGGTGGAGCGGGTGGCCAAGCCGCCCGCGGAGCCGGTCAGGCTGCGCGTCACCACGCACCAACCTGACCGCCAGTTCGTGCTCACCTTGGGTGACAGCGGTGGCCAGCTCGCCGATCTCGACGCCTCCGACACTTCGTCCGAAGGCCCGAAACTGGACCTCCCGGCCGAGTCGCTGATCCGGCTGGTCTACGGCCGCCTCGACCCCGACCACACCCCGGGATCGGTCACCGCCGAGGGGATCGAGCTGGATATCCTCCGCCGGGTGTTCCCCGGCTTCTGACTCCCGCTGGTCCGGTCGCCGAACCGGCGGAGGCCCCGGACGACGATCTGGGTAGTCGCCCCGATGGTGTCGGGGCGGCGGTTGGTCCCGTCGGTGCCCTCCGGTTGCCCCGGACCTGTTCGACCGGATTGCGGTCGGGGTGGAGGCTGCCAGCCGTTCGATGACTGTCGCCACTTCGACCGGATCCATTGGGCTGGGTAGGTCAAATCCGGGGAAGCCGCGGCCGTGACCCGGGTCCATGCCGTTCGACCATCGTCGGACCGTCGGGTCGGACCGGTTGGCCGACTCCCGCACCGGTGGAGCCGGGGTGCCGCTCGGCAACGAACTCTCGATTGCAATTCACCAGTTTTCGACTGGTTGAGACGTCCCCTACCGGGAGACCGTTGAACCCGAGGTGGAGGTGAGGAGGATTCGAATTCCCGATCAGGTCGATGCTCGCGTGCTGTCACCCGAACAGCTCATCGAGGCGCTTCGGGCGTCGGCGCTCGGCATGTATCCGGCAGAGGCGGCCATCGGGCTGCTGATTGAGGACCGCCGGTGGCTCACGGATGACCGATTCCTCCGCCACGTCGACGTGCTGCCCGCCACGTCCGTCTCCGATGTCCTCAGCGCCGTCCCCAACTGGTCACAGCTGGCGGAGCTGGTGGCTCCGCCCAGCCACGTGACGATGCCACCGCCATTCTGGCCATTGCCATCGGGCTGGTGAGCGGCCAGTACGACACCGGCTGGCAATTTCCCGAGCTGGTCGCCGAACTCGATTTCGACGACTGCCTGCTGGTGATGCGGGCCTTGCTGCATACCAAGGTCGGAACCGACAAGGGCGCGGTGCAGATCGAGCCTTTCCGGAACGGTGGCTGACCTGCGGTCAGGAGGTTGGCGGGCAGTTCAGTCCGAACTCGGTCATCACGGCGGTCGGCACGATGACATTGCCGGGTGGGCAGCCCACTTCCGCTGAACCGAAGACGATGACCTTCCACGAGGTGCCCGAGCCATAGACGAATCCGTAGCCACCTTGGACGGAGTTCTCGTGCCCGGGGGCCGGGCCGATCTCGAAGAGGACGTAGGCCGGGTTGGCAGCGGATCGTTTCGAGCTGCTGATGACCCAGGTTCCGGCGGCAGGGCCGTTGGCGGCCTGATAGGCATTGATGGCAGCGGTGGCAGCGGCCGGTACCGCTGTCGGAGACACCACAGTGGTGCTGGTGGAGGTGCTCGTCGTCGTGGTGGAGGTGGCCGTCGAGCAGACCTTGGTGCCAGCCGCCACCGCCGCCAGCAACTTCGTCTTGGTGGCAGGTCCGTAGACGCCATCGACGGTCAGGTGGTCGGCAGCTTGGAAGGCCCGAAGGCCGGCGGTGGTGGCGGGTCCGACCGAACCATCGACGGCTCCCTTGTAGCAGCCCACTGCCACCAACGCCGTCTGGAGTGCCCGGACCGCCGACGCCGAGAGCCCCTTGGAGGTTGTCGAGGTCGTCGACGGCCTGGTCGTGGTGGAGGTGGTGGAAGCCTCGATCCACTGGAGCACCCGGCCATCAGACCGGCCATGACGACGACGCCAACCAGCGGCAGCAGCCAGGACCTCCGGGTCTTCAGAGCCGTCGGATGGTCGGCAATGTCACCATTCGGACCGAACTCGGCACGCCTTCCCCGAACTATCCGCATTTCCATCTCCCTCGGTACCGCAACCGGCGGTGTTGGACTCAACCCGGTCCACGGTAACTCAACCGTCATGGGAACGACCTACTCGTTCAGAGAAGGCGTGTGGGCTCCTCATCAGCATTCCCGGCGGGCTCGACTCCGGCCATGCGCTGCGCAATCGATTGCTCGTTGGCGGACACATGACCACCCCTCCACTCGACGGGACGCCATCTCGGCTCGTCCAGCTACTGGGTGGATTTCGACATCGGACAATTGGCGGAGGGAGTGGGATTCGAACCCACGGAGACTTGCGTCTCACGGCTTTTCAAGTGCGACCCTGGGTGTCTACCGAATTGGCCTGAGTGCCTCTGACCTGGACTTATGTGGTTTCGGAGTCCACCGAGTTATCCGCAATTTGCCCCAATTCTGTGGAATTTATGGCTGAAATTACTGGCTAACAATCGGCACTCTGGGAGGCGAGCGGCGTTCCCTTCCAGAAGGTACGAATCACCAGCGATCTGAGCCAGAGATTCGCAAGAAATACCCTAAAATTGGGGAATTTCGGTTTCGAGGGGCGCGTTCCTCCCGTCGTCAGCCACGATGGGAGGAAATCATGGGAACGCGAGGACGACCGAAAGCCGAGCTGGTGTTGAGCGCTGAGGAACGGCTGGCCCTGGAGCGCCTGGCCAACCGGCGCAAGAGCGCGCAAGCGATGGCCTTGCGGGCCCGGATCGTGATGCGCTGCGCTGCGGGCGACACCAACCAAGATGTCGCCAGACAGTTGGGGGTCAGCCAGGCCACGGTCGGCAAGTGGCGTCGTCGGTTCGTCGAGCGCCGGCTCGACGGGCTGTCCGACGATCCGAGGCCCGGTGTCCCACGCAGGATACCGACGACAAGGTCGAAGCCGTGATCGTCAAGACGCTGGAGGAGAAGCCCGACGACGCCACTCACTGGTCGACCGCGTCGATGGCCGCCGAGGTGGGGCTGAGCCAGACCACCATCCGGCGGAATCTGGCACGCCTTCGAACTCCAGGCCCACCGGGCCGAGTCCTTCAAGCTCTCCACGGACCCGTTGTTCGTCGAGAAGGTGCGGGACATCGTCGGCCTCTACCTCGACGCCCCGGAGCGGGCCCTGGTGCTCTGCGTCAACGAGAGGAGTCAGATCTAGGCGCTCAATCGGTTCCAGCCCATCCTGCCGATGATGCCGGCCACCCCTGAACGCCGCAGCCGCGACTACGTCCGCCACGGCACCACCAGTCTGTTCGCCGCGTTGGACATGGCGAGCGGCAAGGTCATCGGGAGCCTCCACCAGCGCCACCGGGCTACCAAGTTCAAGAAGTTCCTGATCCAGATCAACGAGGAAGTCCCCGCTGATCTTGCCGTGCACCTGATCCTCGACAACTACGCCACCCACAAGACGCCCGAGATCAGGCGCTGGCTGCTGCGACACCCCCGGTTCCATCTCCACTTTACCCCCACTTCGGGGTCGTGGCTCAACATGGTGGAGCGCTGGTTCGGGGAGTTGACCACCAAGAAGATCAAACGCGGTGCCCACACCAGCGTCAAGGCACTCAAGAAGGACATCCGGGACTGGATCAAGCAGTGGAACGAGAACCCCTGTCCCTACGTCTGGGTGAAGTCAGCCGACCAAATCCTCGCCGCACTCGCCCGCTACTGCGAGCGTGTGTCGGCTGCCGCATCACACGCCGGAGGGTCCTGACGCCTTTTCTCACCCGAAACTCTGGCTCAGGACACTAGGACACTGTTCGAACAATTTCCGCTTCAATGCTCGCGAATTGAGCCCTGATGGTCGAGAACTGTCGGGTGCAAGGACGAAGCTAATCCAACCGTGAGCTGCTCGACGCGGCGGCGCTGTGTCGACAGCTCGTTCCCGAGGGAAGTGTGGAGGCGTTCCAGGCCGACCACCGCCACCAGATGTTCCCCGACGTCCCCACGCTAAAGCGCGGGGCTAATGAACATTGCGCCTACGGCGCGAGCCTTCGCGGATTAGTTGCCGCGGCGGGAGTCTCCGGGGCGGATGCCGATCAGTTGGCGCGGGAAGCTTCGATTGCGGCGGACTAGTCGCTGCGGCGGGCGTTTGCCTGGCGGCCGCAGTATGTGCGATTGAGAGCGCGTATGGGCCTTGGTGTGGTGATAATGAGCGGCAGAATGCTTGCCGCGATCAACAGTGCTTCGATGGTTAAGGAGACCATTGGAACCCCCGAGGAGTTCCCTCTTTAGTTGTTGCGCCCGTGCGACCGGCTGCGACGGACTGTCGCCACGACTGGTGGCGAGAGAATTATCGCAACGAAGGACAAGGCAAGAAGCAAGTCAACCATGAAGGAAACTCTCTAATGCTTGCTGCCGCTCATTCGTGCAAGGCGGTCAGCTTGACTGGACAGTAGCGCCGGAGAATAACGATAGGAAATGGCTCGTCGGTGGGATGGGATGGCCTTTTGGCGGGAGATGGGCCGGACGATCCCGGAGTTGGGTATAGATTCCCTTTGTAATGAATGGTGTGCGGGTGATCTGATTCCGCAAGGCTATTGGCTCAGGGCGGCCATGAGGAATACCGCTCCCGAAATTGACAAGGCGGCAACGACTAGCGCGCAAATCATCAGGAGCAGCCGTCCGCTCCCTTTGGATTTAAACGCCAGTGAGGCGGAAGCGATAGACAATCCGGAACAGATGATCATTACCGCCGGTAGGCTACGCGGATGCGCATCGCACCACAGATAGAATGCCGACCTGTCCGACGCGTCGAACGAGCCGACGACAAACGGACAGGCGAGAATGATGACGCAGGCGGCAGTAAAAAGGTATCTGGCGCGAAGAAAGATTTTTCCTGCAGGAGTGATCTGCCACTCTTCCATCTCGGGTGACATAGAGGTCCAGCACGTCAACAAAATGACACCGGTCACGAGGGAGAGGAGCAGGACCACCACAAAGGCGGCGAACCAGTAACTGACCCAACCTCCACTCATTTCTGCTCCGACGATCAGTGCGCAGTTGACAGGGCTTTGGCGGCGCGGTCGAGGGCTTGCGTAAGCTCGGTCAACTGTTGCGCGGCGAGATTGGCGTTACGAGAATCGATGGCCTCGTTGACGCCGGGGATTACTACGGCGGCGTATCCGGTTAGCTCGCCGGGGGCGTAGATGGTGTGGCGATACCAGGGGCGATTGGGAAGGCCCGCAGGCGAGAGCAGCGCCGTTTCAGCCTGGCGGAGCGCGAGATTCAACAGGACGAGATCGCCGTATGGAGCGGCTTGAAGCGCGTGAACGCGCTGGGCGGCTGAGGCGAAGCGCGCAGCGGCGGCTTCGGCGGTGGTGAAGTCGAGAGAGGCGAGACTCGTGCTTTGGGCGGCGTTTGAACCCGAGTTTCGGAACGAGTTCGGACTCGTGTTTGCGCCGGCGTCGGCGGCTTTGCGTTTTGCCGCCTCGATGTAAGCGGAGATTTCGCGGGCGTAGGCGACGTAGTCGTAGGGCAGCGCGTCGGCATCGGCCATGCGCATGGCTTCAAGGCCGAGAACGCGCGCCATTTCCTGAAGATAGAGAAAGTCCGGGTCGGCGTTTTTCTTGTACCAGGCCATGTCATCAAAGGCGGAGTGATAAACGCCGTAAGGGCCGTCGGAGCCGACGTCTGTTGAGGGAACGCCGGCGTGTTGCAGGAAGGGCGTGAAGTCCGATCCGGAGCCGAGATCGCCGACGTGGACCTCTTCGCCCTCGATGGCAGGGGCGTTGGAGCCGCTGTGATCGTTGCTGCCGGCGGCCCTTTTTACGCCACTGAAGAAATACCGAGCCGCCGACCGGGACTGGGAACGGAGCGGGCGATGTCGCGGACAAACTCTTTGAGCGAGGGCACGGCGGAGGCGGAGAAATTGGGCCCGGAGACGGCAACATCGACGTTGAAATAGGCGACGGCGCGGTCGAGGGCGCGGCCCTGCTGCTCAACCCATTCGGTAGAGCCCATGAGGCCTTCCTCTTCGGCGTCCCAACTGCAAAAAATGATGGTGCGGCGAGGACGCCAGCCCTGATGGAGCAGAACGCCGAGGCCGCGAACGGCTTCAAGCATGGAGGCGGTTCCGCTGGAGGGATCGACTGCGCCATAGACCCACGCGTCGCGGTGATTGCCGACGATGACGGGTGAGTCGGGATCGGCCTCGCCTTGGATTTTTCCGATGACATCCCAGATGATGCGGCGCTGGTAATCCTGCTGCGAGACGAGATGAACTTTTACGCCGGCGGGACCGAGGTGATAAGGAAATGGCAGCGCACCCTGCCAGCCTTGCGGAACGACTGGGCCTTTGAGCGAAGCGAGAATCGGAGCGGCGTCATGAGAGCTGAGAGGAATGGAGATGATGCGCGGCTGATTGCCGTCAGGACCGGCGAAGTCTTTGATGCGGGCCGAATCGGGCAGGTCAGGTGTAGAAGAAACGCCGGGAGTTTCAGGATCGCCGGAGTACTTGAAGAGATATTGCACTGAGCCACGCTGCACGCTGGTGTCAGGGCGCCAGGGACCGGCGGGGTATGGATCGCCTTTGTAGTAGCCGTCGTCCTGCGGATCAGAGTAGATGAGCACGGCGATGGCGCCGCGCTGCTCAGCCAAATAAACCTTTACGCCGCGGAAGTTGGTGCCGTAGCGGCACATGACGATTTTGCCGTGAACGTCAATGTGCTGCGCGGCGAGCGAATCGAAGTCTTCAAGGCGGCAGTAGTTGGCGTAGACGACCTGGCCGGTGACATCGCCGGAGCCGGAGGAGCTGTTGTAAGGCATGACAATGCGCGGGTCGTTCTGCTGCGGATCGCCCCCTTTGCCTTCGCTGCCGACGTGCTCGCGGGTGGGGCCGGTCATGAGCGGATGGCCGGATTCGTCCCAGGCCTCAACATGGACGGCTTTGGGGTAGTCGAGGAGCACGCGATAGGGGACGATTTCGGTGTCGAGGCCGGCGGCCCGGAATTTGCGCGCGACGAATTCGGCGGTTTTGTGATCCTCGGGCGTGGCGGCCAGATGCGGCTCGGCGGTAAGGGTGGTGAGGTCGTCGCCGGCGAGTTTTGGATCGGGCACGGCGAGGAATTTTTGTTCCTGCTGTGCTTCAGAGCTGAAGTCGGTAAAGCCGAAGCCGCCCTGCGGCACGGATTGGGCTGGGGTCTGGGCGGGCGAAGGGCGGGGAGAGAGCGCAAGACTTGCGGCGAAAAGGACAAACGGAAATTCGGTGCGAAGCTTCATTGCGCGGACCATTGAGCGAAGTGGATTGTTAGAACTGGCACCATAATTGTTGCTCGATAAGCGACAATTCATCCCTCAGCGGCTAAAGCCCAGATCTTGTGCTGCTATGTTGGCACGGCTAAAGCCGTGCCCTTTCAAATCATCCGTGCGACTCAGGTTCTACTCAGGCGACGGGTTGACCACAGTGCGAGCAACGACGCGCCGCCAACGGAATTTCGCTCAGACATTCCGGGCAATTTTTGGTTGTGGGAGCGGCGGCTGCCTCGGGCTTTTTCATACGCGCCTGCATCGCGTTCATGGGCAGCACGATGGCGAGATACACCACGATGGCGACGATGAGGAATGAAACTGTGGCGTTGAAAAAGTTGCCTACCTTGATGACGCCGCCGCCAACGTTGAGAACGACGCTGCTGAAATCGGGCTTACCGATAGTGGCGGCGATCAGCGGGTTTAACACGTCAGCTACGAGCGAAGTGACGATGGCGTTGAAGGCAGCGCCGAGAATAACGGCGACTGCGAGGTCAACGACGTTACCGCGCAAGATGAAATCGCGAAATCCTTTGAACATGTGTTCCTCCGAGCAGTTTCAGGTGCAACCGGTGGGTTATGCGGCGGCCGGAGATTGGCCGAGGCGAGTGCTGCCGGTTAAGCACTCTGCCATGCTACACGGCGAAGCGGCAGGTCAGGGTGCGAAAAGCATGAGCACGATTGCGGCGAGCATCATGAGGTCGGCATACAAGAGGAGGAGCACGCCTGCGTGGTAAAAGCTCCACTTGCGCTGGATGCAGCGGGCGGTCTCTGCCATGCCCCATAGTGCAACCAGCAAAGCGAGAATCTGCCAGTAGGAGCCGTGGAGGTTTTCAATGTGCGGGAAGCCGGCGAGGTGCAGGCTGGCGGCAAATGCGCCGAGCGAGAGGAGGACGGCGCGCACGAGCGATTTTTGCCGCAAGCGGAAGATCAGGAGGAGATGATGCACTACCCCTTCAATGTATCGCGGCGAAGGGGCTGGCTGTCACGCGAGGCGGACGAGGCGGATGATAGACTCGGTGAGCCCGCGCTGAGCCCCTCAAAACTGAATTTACGAGAGTGGATTTCTGGGCTGAGTGTCTGGGTTGAATCTCTAGGCAGCGCGAAAGAGGAGGTTGTTATATGACTGAAGGATCGCAAGCGGCACCAGTGAATCCGGGCCTGGTTTTCGACATGATGCAAGCGCACCAGCGCACGGCGGCTTTGAAGACGGCTATCGATCTGGATGTTTTTACGGCAGTGGGCGCGGGGCCGGGCGATGTGGCTTCGATTGCGCGCCACGCAAAGGCATCGGAGCGCGGCATTCGGATTTTGTGCGATTTTCTGGTGATCAACGGAGTGCTGGCGAAGGAGAACGGAAAGTACCGGCATACGCCGACCAGCGCAGCTTTTCTCGATCCGCGATCGCCGGCATGCATGGCATCGGTGGCTCAATTTCTGAGTGCTCCGGCGCTGCTGGAGCCTTTTACGCGCCTGACAGATGTGGTGCGCGACGGCAGAACCACCTTGGCGGGCGATGGCACTGTGGAGCCGGATAATCCGGTGTGGGTAGTGTTCGCGGAAAACATGGCGCCGATGGCGGCGGCGATGGCGGGCCCACTGGCTGCGGTGGTGCTCGAAGGACATACGGGACCGATGAGTGTGCTGGATATTGCCGCGGGGCACGGACTTTTCGGTATCGAGATTGCGAAGCAGAACAGGCAGGCGCAGATTACGGGGCTGGATTGGGCCGCGGTGTTGCGCGTTGCGCTGAGGAATGCTGAGAAGGCCGGCGTGAAGGATCGCTATACCATGCTGCCGGGCAGTGCGTTTGATGTGGAGTTTGGCGGGCCGTATGACGTGGTGCTGCTGACGAATTTTCTGCACCACTTTGACAAGGCGACGAATGTGGGGCTGCTGAAGAAGGTTCGCGCGGCGCTAAAGCCGGGAGGGCGCGTGGCGACGCTTGAGTTTGTGCCCAATGAGGATCGGGTGTCGCCGCCAATGTCCGCGGCGTTTGCCATGACGATGCTGACTTCAACAGCGGATGGCGACGCATACACGCTGAGCGAGTTGAGCGCGATGTACGCGGAGGCCGGGTTCAAGGGCGTCAAAGCGCATGCGATTCAGACGCTGCCGCAGACGATTGTGGTGGGGACGGCGTAAAAAGCAGGGATTAGGGAGCGCGGTTGGGCCGGTGCGGACAAATGCGACGCACCACTTGCGCTGAGTATCGTGTAGCGTTACACTACTCGCATGATTAAGAGCTTCCGGCACGCCGGCTTGGAGAAGTTCTTTTTCAGCGGCAGCAAGGCGGGAATCCAGCCGAACCACGCGCGCAAGTTGAATGTTCAACTCACGGCTCTTAACAAAGCCAGAGTGCCTGCGGATATGGCTGTTCCTGGGTGGAATCTGCATCCATTGCGCAGAGACTTGAAGGAGCATTGGTCGATTCATGTGAACGCTAACTGGAGGCTCACCTTTCGTTTCGAGGGTGAAGACGCAATCCTGGTCGATTATCAGGACTACCACTAGGAGGTACAAAAAAATGCGGCAAATGTACAATCCTGCGCATCCAGGGAGCGTTCTACGCGAGTGGCTAGGTGAGATGCAGGTTTCTGAAGCTGCTGCAAAGTTGCATGTTTCGCGTGTGACGTTATCCCGCATCCTGAACGGTAGGGCTGGGATTTCGGCTGAAATGTCTCTTCGCCTCTCTGATGCCCTGGGCACCAGCCCGACGCTTTGGATTGATCTGCAAACTCAATATGATCTCTGGCATGCCAGCCGCAGACGGCGGCCGAAGATTCAGCTTTTTAAGCAGGTGGCGTGAATCGGGCGAGTTAATTGATGGACTGAAAAGTTGAAGGGCCGGTGCGGATGAGCGCGCCGGCCTTTTTGCGTCGGTCTATTTTGCGCTGCGGCGGGAGCGGACCGCGGCAGCGAGTTCGGCGAGCAGCTCGCGGGTTTCGGTCCAGTCGATGCAGGCGTCGGTGATGCTTTGGCCATAGACGAGAGGCTGGCCGGGGACGAGTTTTTGCGCGCCTGCGACGAGATTGCTCTCGATCATGACGCCGATGATGTTGCGATTGCCGGCAGCGATTTGCGCGGCGACGTCTTTCGAGACGACGGCTTGGCGGCGGTAATCCTTGCCGCTGTTGGCGTGACTGAAATCGATCATGATGCGGGGCGCGATGCCGGCGCTTTTCATGAGAGCAGCAGTTTCAGCGACACAGTCCGCGGTGTAGTTGCCGGTTTTGCGGCCGCCGCGCAGAATGACGTGGCAATCGGGATTGCCTTTGGTGACGAAGATGGCCGACTGGCCATGATGCGTGTGGCCAAGAAAAGTGTGCGAGCAAGCGGCGGAGACCACCGCGTCAACGGCTACTTGAACGTCGCCCGAGGTTGCGTTCTTGAATCCAACTGGGCAGGACACGCCGGAGACGAGCTGGCGATGTACTTGACTTTCGGAAGTGCGGGCACCGATGGCTCCCCAGCAGACAAGACCGGCGATGTACTGCGGCGAAATCATGTCGAGAAATTCTGTTCCCGTAGGCACGCCCATTTCGGCGAGGTCGAGAAGAAGGTGGCGCGCGAGACGCAGGCCGTCGTTGATCTGGTAGGTGCCGTCGAGGTGCGGATCGTTGATGAGCCCTTTCCAGCCGATGGTGGTGCGGGGCTTTTCAAAGTAGACGCGCATGACGATGCGCAGGTCGGCGGCGAACTCCGCGATTGCGCTTTTGAGCAGACGGGCGTACTCGCGGGCTGCATCGGGGTCGTGAATGGAGCAGGGGCCGGCGAGGACGATGAGGCGGTCGTCGTCACCGTTCAAAATGGAGATGATCTCGTTGCGCGCGTCATAGATGGTGGATGACGCGGCTTCGGTGACGGGAAGCTCCTCCTCAAGAAAGACGGGAGGGAGAACGACCTTGGTCCATTGGATACGTAAGTCTTCAGTGGGATGAAACATGGGCTCTTTTCTTGCGCTTTCTTCCGGGGCTATACGGGCACGCTCACAGCGCGGCCCTCTAACGAATCTATCAGTTAGAGAGACCATGGGCGAAGGCAGGAGAAGTCGCCCGACCGATTCCCAGACGGTGAGTTTCGCGCATTGCAATTGAGCGGCGCGGGCCAGAGGTCCCCGCTACAGCCGGCCGGAGGCCGGCGCTACACACGTCGCGTGGCAGATCAGTGCAGGATTTCGTATGCAGCGATGCCGCCCGCCACAACTCCCGCGCTAATGATTACGGGCACGAGAAGGTGGATGTGGTGCCGCGGCTCCGAGCCCTCGCCGATGTACTCTTTTGCGTTCGACACGTGCTCCAGTTCTGAGTAGTAGTGCGTCTGGGTCTTGTTGCTGTCGGCATCAGTGAATTGGAACGACGCGGCGGAAAGCGGGCCCAGAGAGCCAAAGGTCTGCGAGTTGTCGCGAAATTGAAAGTCAAGAAATGTGCCTTGCCGATATTTGGTGAGGCGCCTTTCGATTCTTCGCGAATGCTTGTCGAGCGGCGCGGAAGACTGCGCGGGCGCGAGTGTGGCCGCCGTGAGCAACACGAACGACGCGAGTGCCGGAATGGCGAGAATGCGAACGGTGGACTTGCGGCTGAAAAGGCTGACAAAGCTTGCGAGGATACGGCTCATTGGATAGTTCATTGGGGGCGCCTCCAAAAGAAAAACTAAAAGACTGCAAAGCGCTGGGCTTGTTTAGCTGCGGGCAAGACGAGCAGCTGGGGACAAGCACCGGTGCGATCAACGTTACCACCGAATTGGAGTTGCGAGATGTACCGATGATGCCTTTGGTAATTAGACGAGGAAAGGTGAACACAAAAAACAATACTCCGGAGACCGAGTGGAAAAGTGATGGGTTTTTTGCGTTTGGGCTGGCGAAATGCCGCAAATCGAAGGAGCTTGTCGACGATGGGTGGCGGATGGGTGACGTGGATTTGGATGCCGTCAGGTAACCCGTTAGTGTCTTGACAGTAAACACCTGCGCTCCGTAAGATTAGAGAGGCGGGGCTTGGGTGGGTTTCCTCTTCAAGTATAAGAAATATAAGCACTTAATGTGTACAGCCCCGGCCGTCGCGAGGCGAAATGCCGCGCGGAAGAGGCCAAAAAGGCAGCAGAAGAGCAGAGAGAACAGGAGAGCAAACGGGATGCCCGAAGCTCGACTAAGCCCGCGTGAGCGGCTGGTTTTGACGGCGATTATTGAGTTATACATCGCGACTGGCGAGCCGGTGGCATCGCAGGCGGTTGCGCGCTTTTTCGCTGATCGGGATGGGCTGAGCTCCGCGACACTGCGCAACGTGATGGCAGCTTTGGGCGAGGCGGGACTGCTGGAGCAGGCTCATACGTCGGCCGGACGCATTCCTACGGCAGCTGCATTCCGCTACTACGTTGGACAGATCACGCAGCCTGGACTCACGCAACATGGACTCGCGCAGACTGGACGGGCCGTTGTGGGCCTTGGCGGCGGAGGCGAGGCGGGAATCGCGGATTCGACCTTGAGCGATGCACGCCGCGAACAGATTGAGGAAAGCTTTGCCGGCGTGTCCAGTTCAAACGACTACCTGGAGCGAACTTCGCATGTGCTGGCGCTGATCTCGAGCGGGCTGGGCGTGGCGCTGGCCAGCTCCACTGCCGGACAGGTGCTGGAGCACATTCATTTTTCGCGGCTGTCGACGGGACGCGTGCTGGCGGTGCTGGTGACGCAGGCGGGCGCGGTTCAGGATCGCGTGCTGACGGTGGATCACGATTTGACGCCGGTGGAACTGGAGACGGCGGGCACCTATTTGAACGAGAACTTTCGCGGATGGCCGATTGAGCGAATCCGGGCTGAGGTGGCGCGCCGCGTGGAGATGGAGCGCGAAGCATACCGCGAGTTGCTGACGTCGGTTGAAGAGCTGTGCCGCAAGGGCGCGCTGGCGGGGGATGAAGGCGGCCCGACGATTTTTGTAGAAGGAATCGCGAACCTGATCACCGCCGAGCAGGACCGCGAACGGCTGCGGCAAATGCTGCTGGCGCTGGAGGCGAGACAGCGGCTGGTAGAGCTGCTGACCGCTTACGTGGACGGCCGCCAGCAGGAAGTGCGCGTAGTGGTGGGCCTGGATGAGGCGTCGCCTGCAATGCAGGACCTGGTGCTGATTGGCGCGCAGGCGCGGCTGGGCGGAGGTAATTTGGGAACGGTGGCCGTGATTGCGCCTACGCGGATTCAATATCAGGAGATGATCCAGGCGGTGAGCTATATCGCGCGGCTTTCGGAGCGAATTCTGGACGTTCCGACGACGTAGGTACTGGTTTCTTCGGCCCCGGACCTGACGGTGCTAGCACTCGGCAGGCATGAAATCCCGAGCCTGCATAAAGGGCTTGCACCCGGGCGCCCGTGGGATCATCCAATATAGAGAGACAATTGTGAGTATTGGAGAATGTGCTGAATCATGTGGAAGCAAAAGACTGAATTGACAGAGGTAGACGCGCCGGAGCCTGAAGGCCAAGATGTCGGGCTCGACGCAGCGAAGGAGCTGCCTGCGCCGACGGCCGAGGAAGAGCTTGAGGACCAATCGGAAGGCGCGGGGACACAGACGCAGCTCGAACAATTGACTGCGGAGCGCGATCGGCTGCTTGACCGGCTGGCGCGGCTGCAAGCGGAGTTTGAAAACGCGCGCAAGCGTGCGGAGCGGGAACGGGCCGAGCAGCGCGATTTTGTAACGGCCGGCGCGGTAGAGCAATTTCTGCCCGTGATAGACAACTTTGAGCTGGCGCTGAAATCGACGGGAACGGAAAAGCAATTGCGTTCGGGCGTGAGCCTGATCGTGAAGCAGATGGAAGAGATTCTGGAGAAGATGCAGGTGAAGACGGTTCCGACGGTGGGCGAGCTTTTCGATCCGCGCGTTCACGAGGCGCTGGGGACAGTTGAGCGCGACGACATTCCGGATCAACATGTGGCTGAGGAAGTGCGGCGCGGCTACAAGATTCGCGAGAGGCTGCTGCGGCCTGCGCTGGTGCGCGTGGCGCACAATCCGAAGCAAGTGAGCGAATAGAGCCAGCTTTCAGCCTTTAGCTCTCAGCTGTCAGCTGCGTCGAGGGTGAGTGGGCGGTTGAGGCAACACAAACATCTAAGGAATAAGATTCGCCGATCGAAACGGTCAACAAGGCGCGGCTATCGAGGTTGGAAACTGAAAGCTGAGAGCTGAAGGCTGAAAGCTGACTAAGGGGAAGAATGAGTTCTAATACAAGAGTGAGCAAAGCGGATTATTACGAGGTTCTGGGCGTCGCGCGCGACTGCTCGGATCAGGAATTGAAGAGCGCGTATCGGAAACAAGCGTTGAAGTATCATCCTGACCGCAATCCGGGGAATCACGCAGCCGAAGAAAAGTTCAAAGAGGCCAGCGAGGCCTACCAAGTGCTGTGCGATCCGGACAAGCGCGCGGCCTACGATCGCTTTGGTCACGCCGGGCTGGGCGCACAGGGATTTGGCGGCGGTCCGTTTGCGGGCGGCGTGGACCTGGGCGATATCTTTGGCGATTTATTCGGCGAAATGTTTTCGGTGGGCGGCATGGGTGGGGGTGCGGCGCGCGGCTCACGCCAACAGCGCGGTGACGATTTGCGCTTCGACCTCGCGATCGATTTTGAGCAAGCCGTTTTTGGAACCGAGAAGGAAGTGAAGATCCGGCGGCTGGAGACGTGCACCGTTTGCAGTGGCAAGGGCAGCGCGTCAGGACGAGGGCCGACGGTTTGCAGTCACTGCCAGGGGCGCGGGCAGCTTCGCTATCAGCAGGGATTCTTCTCTGTAGCGAGGACGTGCGTGGCTTGCAGCGGAACGGGCACGGTGATCAGCGATCCCTGCACAGGTTGCCGCGGCGAGGGCCGAAAGGCCGCTGAGATCAAGATGACTGTAAAGGTGCCGGCGGGCGTGGAAGAGGGAACGCGCATTCGTTATGGCGGCGAGGGCGACGTGGGCCGCGTGGCCGGTCCGAGGGGCGACCTGTATGTCGTTCTTTCAGTCCGGGCGCACGATTACTTTGAGCGCAAGGGCTACGATCTGCATTGCGTGCTGCCGATCAGCTTTCCGCAGGCGGCCATGGGAGACGACTTTGAGATTCCCGGTATCGATGGCGCGGTGAGCATCAAGATTCCCGAAGGCACGCAAAGCGGCAAGGAGCTGCGCATCCGTGGGCGCGGGGTTCCGTATCTGAATGAGCGGGGAAAAGGCGACCTGATCGTGAAGGTGATCGTGCAGATTCCGCGCAAGCTGAATCGCGCGCAGCGCGATCTGGTGGCCAAGCTGGCCGAGTCGATGGCTGTCGACAACAAGCCGACTTCGCCGGGGCTGCTGGAGAAGATGAAGGATTTGTTCAGCTAGGACTTAGAGGTTCGCGATCAGCCTGACTTAGGCCTCCCACGGATTGATGATCGGAACACCAGCAGCGAGAAACGGCGCCGTATCGCGCGTCGCAACTGCGAATCCGTGCACCGCGGCGATGGCGGCGATTTGGCAATCGGCGGTTGAGATTGAATAACCGCGCGCTGAGGCGCGACTTGCTAGAAGAGATGACGTGATGGCTGCCTCTCGATTGAAAGACAGAAAGCGATCCGCAAAGAGTCGGTCGAGAGTTTGCTGTACGGCCGCCATCATGACGTGCTTCCGCTTGCCTGCCGGCAGGTGCTCGATCCCCACAAGAAGTTCGGACAGAGTTGTCGCGGTGAGATAAAGTGTTTTCGCTTCCTGCGCGCCAAGCCAGGCGAGCACGCGCGCTTCCGGGCGCGGCTTCAAAGGCTCCGAGATCACGTTCGTGTCGAGGACGATCATTCGAAGTTTGCAGCTTCGATCGGCCTTTTGTCGCGCTTGATATTCAACGTAATACCACCAAACCTGCGCCCGAGCGCCGCCAACTCCGAGCCAATGTTGAGTTTCGGCTCGGTGGAAACAGTCTCCTCAAGGATGTGGCGAATTTCGGCCTCGGTGCTGCGGCCATTGCGGGCGGCGCGCAGCTTGAGGGCGCGGTGGGTCTTCTCGGAAAGCTTGCGGACGGTGACTGCGGCCATGGTTTGTCGCTCCCCCTCTATTTCGATCTCAATGATAGCATTTTGAAGTCAATGATATCAAGACCATAGCGACCCAGAATGCTGCAGCGGGCACCGCCGGGGCGACCGGAGAAGATGGAGGATTTGTTTAGCTAGAGAATAGCCTTCTGCTGTTAGCTTTCGGCTATCAATTGTCAGCGCGTTAGAGGAGTCCGCCTTCGCTGAGGCATCGGCGCGACAACCTTCGCGGAGCGAAGGTTGGTGGAGCTGAGCGGGATCGAACCGCTGGCCTCCTCGTTGCGAACGAGGCGCTCTCCCAGCTGAGCTACAGCCCCACGACTTAATTAGTTTACCAGCGTCTTGAAAATCCTGAAAGGCAGGCGCTCCGCGCTTTATGCCTCTGGAGCGGGTCCGTCCGTGTCAGCGTACGATCCGCCGCCCCACAACCTACAGCTGGTTCATGTTGGCCAGGAATTCGGCGTTGTTGCGGACCTTTTCCAGGCGGCTGATCAGCAGCTCCATGGCTTCGACCGGCGATAGTGGGTTGAGCACGCGGCGAAGGATGAAGACGCGCTGCAGGTCTTCTTTAGGAATGAGCAGCTCTTCTTTTCGTGTACCGCTGCGCTGAATGTCGATCGCCGGGAAGACGCGCTTGTCGACGAGCTTGCGGTCGAGAATGATTTCCATGTTGCCGGTGCCCTTGAACTCCTCGAAGATGACTTCGTCCATGCGGGAGCCGGTGTCAACGAGAGCAGTGGCGATGATGGTGAGCGAACCGCCTTCTTCAATGTTGCGGGCCGCGCCGAAGAAGCGCTTGGGGCGTTGCAGGGCGTTTGAGTCGACGCCGCCGGAGAGGACTTTGCCCGAGGGCGGAACGATGGTGTTGTAGGCGCGCGCGAGACGCGTGATGGAGTCGAGAAGAATGACGACGTCGCGCTTGTGCTCGACGAGGCGCTTGGCCTTCTCGATAACCATTTCGGCCACTTGCACGTGGCGTGCGGCGGGCTCGTCGAAGGTGGAGCTGATGACTTCGCCCTTGACCGAGCGCTGCATGTCGGTGACTTCTTCGGGGCGCTCGTCGATGAGTAGAACAATCAGCACCACTTCGGGATGGTTGGTTGTGACCGAGTTGGCGATCGACTGGAGCAGCATGGTTTTGCCGGTGCGGGGCGGGGCGACGATCAAGCCGCGCTGGCCTTTGCCGACGGGCGTCAGGAGATCCATGACGCGGCCGCTGACGGATTCGCGCGTCGTCTCCATCTTGATGCGCTCCTGCGGGTAGAGCGGCGTGAGGTTGTCAAAGAGAATCTTGTTGCGCGTCTCTTCAGGCGACTCGAAGTTGATGGCCTCGATCTTGACCAGGGCGAAATACTTCTCGCCTTCGTGAGGCGGGCGGACATTGCCGCTGATGGAGTCGCCGGTTTTGAGATCGAATTTGCGAATCTGCGAAGGCGAAACGTAGATGTCGTCCGGGCCGGGCAGATAGTTGTAGTCAGGCGAGCGGAGGAAACCGTAGCCGTCTGGGAGAATCTCAAGAACGCCTTCAGCGAAGATGTGGCCTTCTTTTTCGCTCTGCGCCTGAAGGATCTTGAAGATAAGGTCTTGCTTGCGAAGGCCGCTGGTCCCTGGAATTTCCAGGGTACGCGCGATGCGGCTCAGCTCTGTGATGTTCTTTTCTTTCAGTTCTGCGATGGTCATGTTTACCTGCAAATGGATGGGATGTGTTGGAGGGAATGCGGAGCGGGAATTGCTCCTGAGGATACTACCTTGCGGATTAGAACAAGCTCAGCCGGAAGTTCAGCCGGCGCCGTCCAGCCTTGATTCGTCCCCAAAAAATTATTTGGAGAGGCGGAGCGCCGGGAAAGAGATGGCCTCATTTCGAGAGAGAACTAAGATGAACCCCTATTTTTTACTGAATGCACAGTGCGGCGAGATACGGCTCTAGGCCGCGCGGCGCCTTTCAACATGATGATGAGCCGCGGGCGCCTCTTCGGGCGTCTCCGCTTCAGGATTAGCGACCTCAAAACGGCACAAAACTTCGTTTGTGGTGTCTTGCAGCCGTGTATTCGGCTTGTGAAGCTTACGGGTAGCCTTGCTGGCCAGCGTACACAGCTGGTAGCGATTTTCTACATGAGAGAGTGCCTTAAAAACGAGATCGGAACGCATTGTTTTTCTCCTTCTTATTCAAATAGCTGCACTGGAACCGGCGGTTAAGCCTGCGGTGCAGCAGAGGGGGAGCCAATACAACCAAAAACAGATGGAGGGGCTACCCCAAATTGCAACTTCCACCTCTTAGACGCGCATCGGATGCCCACAGTTCAAAAACATTTGGGAGCGTTGCACGCTGTGAAATGGATGCCACGCCATATCGGATCCGCAGTTTGCTCTGCCCAAAATCCGGGTACCTGTCTGGCTCTTCCAAGCGCCGCTGTAAACGCAGCTAAGGCATCAACGGAGCCTATGCTCATAAGTTTGATGCTGGAAGTGGCTGATGGGCGCACCCGGCTGCGATGCGCAACCTGCCCTCTATGGATGGCTACGATGAGAGTATATCCAAGATACGGCAGGGTCAATAGTTATTTCGGGTCAGATGGGAGTGATTTGCGTCACGTTTCCACAGGCAATCTGCAGGCATCGAACTGGCAGAGATTGATCATGTAAGTGGTTTTTTATCAGATAGATGCAGAATTTTGCCGACTGGAAAACGGCGCAAATTGGAAGCTGAGAAAATCCACAGGCCGGAGAGGAATTCCGGGAGTGTCTTTCTAGTTACTGGAAGTGGTGACTGCGGGACCGCCGGGGCTGGTCCAGGGCAACTGGTTGGGGTCGCTCAGATGCATTTCGCCGTTTTGGTTGTTGCTCAAGTGACTTGGCCCGGCAAGGTTGGAGCCAGCGAGCCTGGTGCAATGGCCAGGCCGGGTTGTTGGGTTGGAAGCGATTTGGTCGAGGCGAAAAACACCTACCAGAATCATTCCCACGAGTGGCGCCGCGAGGAGAATAGTTTCCCAACTGGATTGAAGGGCAATACCTTGCATGCTGACCCCCTGTTCTGACGCCGTAGACGTGAGATGAATCGTACCCCGGATTGCTTGTCTGCCCAATGGAGATCGGCGCCGATTTTGAGCCCAAGGTAATGGCACGTTTTGGTGAGTGAGCGGGATTTGGCAGGGCGGGATCTGCACATAGCTCAAGCAGATTGTGGAGATTATGCGGACGACCGAGAGCGTCCGCAAATTCACCTGTCGATCAGGCCCAATAGCTGCGATCAGGCCCAATAACTGCGGTCTAGCGTGCGGTATTGGATGGCTTCGGCCAGGTGGGCGACGGTGAGGCCGTCGACGCCTTCAAGGTCGGCGATGGTGCGGGCGACTTTGAGGATGCGGTCGTGGGCGCGGGCGGTAAGGCCCTGCTGCTGCATGGCGCGCTCGAGCAGGCGCTCGGCGTCGGGGCTTAGCTCGCAGTAGGCGCGAATCTGGCGCGTGGTCATTTGCGCGTTGGCGTAGATTTTTTCGTTGTGCGCTTTGAAGCGCTGACGCTGGCGGTCGCGGGCAGACATGACTCGGGCGCGAATCTGTGTTGAGCCTTCGGTTGCCGCGCCGCCGCGCAGCTCCTTGTATTGAACGGCAGGAACCTCGATGTGGATGTCGATGCGATCGAGCAGGGGGCCGGAGATTTTTGATACGTAGCGCTGAATCATGGGCGGAGTGCACATGCACTCGCGCGATTTGTCGTTGAAAAAGCCGCAGGGGCAGGGGTTCATGGCAGCGGCGAGCATGAAGCGCGCGGGAAAAGTGAGCGACATGGAGGCGCGAGCGATGGTGACGGTGTGATCCTCTAGCGGCTGGCGCATGACTTCGAGCACGTTGCGGGGAAACTCCGGCAGCTCGTCGAGAAAGAGGAGGCCATTGTGCGCGAGCGAGACTTCGCCCGGACGCGGCACTATGCCGCCACCGATGAGGCCTGCGTCAGAGATGGTGTGGTGAGGCGCGCGAATGGGCCGCTGGGCGACGAGGCCGGAGCCGGCCTCGAGAACTCCGGCAACGGAGTGGATCTTGGTGGTTTCAAGCGCTTCTTCAAAGGTGAGCGGGGCGAGGATCGACGGCAGGCGCTTGGCGAGCATGGTTTTGCCCGAGCCGGGCGGGCCAATCATGAGAATGTTGTGGCTGCCGGCGGCGGCCACTTCGAGCGCGCGCTTGGCGGTTTGCTGGCCGCGAACATCGCGGAAGTCGACCGAGAATTGCTCGAGCTTTCCGAGGAGTTCTTCGGTGGCGACACGGTAAGGCTCGCGCTGGATGACGCCGACAACGGAAGTGTTGAGCAGATCGAGAACATCAATGAGCGAGGAGACGGGATAGACGTTGACGCCTTCGACGACCGCAGCCTCGGCGGCGTTGGCTGCGGGCAGAATCAGATTGGCGATTCCCTTTTCGCGGGCCAGGATGGCGATGGGCAGGATGCCGGGGATGGGACGCACGCCGCCATCGAGGCCGAGCTCGCCGACCATGAGAAAGCGGCTGAGGTCGCTGGAGCGCAGCGCGCCGTAGGCTCCGAGGATGCCGACAGCGATGGGCAGATCGAAGCCTGAGCCTTCTTTTTTGATATCCGCGGGAGCGAGGTTGATGGTGATGAAGGTGGGCGGAATGAGGTAGCCGGAGTTTTTGATGGCGGCGCGGACTCGGTCGCGGCTTTCGCGCACGGCGGCGTCAGGCAGGCCGACAGTGTGGAAGTGATCTTCATTCGTGACCGTGCCGCTGTAGTCGACCTCAACTTCAATGAGGTTGGCGTCGATTCCATACACGGCGGCGCTGAAGGCTTTAAAAAGCATGGAGGATTGGTGCCGGGAGTGTACCAGAAGGAGTGAACGGGGAGCAGTGATGGGTGGACAGCTTCTAGCTTCTAGCCGCTAGCCCGTCGTGCGAGGGTTGTGGCCGGTTCGTGCGGGGTTAGATCAGTTGAAATCCTTTCAGGTGGTTTTAATGTTGTCGAGAATCTCCTTCAGGGCTGGGCTGAGAGGTCATGGCCCAGCCAAACGCATACATCAAACGCGGCATTTTCCGTACGCCTTTGTCGCTGGGCAGGGCCAGCTCCAAGACATCATTCTTTTCGTCGAAGAAGCCCTCATTGAGCAGAAGACTCTTACTGTCCGGGGACCAGACAGCACTTTCGCTGAATCCGCTATGAGAGCCCCGCACAGCGTGCGCGCCAGTTCCGTCGGCGTGTATCAGTACACATTTGTCGCGCCGATCGGTCAAATAGGCGATCCACTCTCCCGATGGTGACCATGATGGATCAATTCCATCCGCGATGATCCTTTGGGTTCCCGTGGCAAGCTCGATCACCACAAGTTGGTGACTCTCCTGAACCCACGATCCAATCTGACCGACAACGTACTTCCCGTCGGGGGACCAACTGATTGCCGCATTCATCATCAAATCGCCTGTGTCGGGCACTATGGCGTCGGATCCAGATTGGAGATCAAGAATGTGCAATTGGAAGGAGTCTAATTCCGGGCTGGCAGAGCAATTCGGTCCGCTGAGTGCTTTCGTTGCAAGGAATGCGATTCTTTTCCCATCCGCAGCGAAGGCGGTCGAGCCCACTCCGTTCCCACAGAAGTCTCCGTAGAATCTCCAAGACCTATCATTCGTGGAATAGATCCCCAAGACGCTCTTCCACGCGAATGGCTTCGGATGCTCTTCAGTCTCTGAACTGGGCGCGACTGAGTACGGCAGCGTAAGACCCCAAGCAATGAAGTTTCCATCTGGCGAGAGGGACGGCAGCGAAGCGAGGCCCTGTCCACGAAAGCCTGGCGGGGCCGGCACATCGACCGCGCGGCCATTTATCTTCAGCGTGACCGCATCGTAAGTGTTGCCGAACAGCAAGACCTCTCGCTGTTCACCTGGCGCATAGCCGGCTCCTCCGCAGATGACGCAGAGCGCAATGCAAAGCGTCATCCGCAATCTATCTTGTTCCATGATGCATATCCTCCGCTGTCATCTCGACGAGGACATTCCCTTGCGGTCAGGTCTGATTTCATCACCGTGTACGCTGTAATGACTGTCACAACCGTCGAGGGAAAGGAACGGCGGGTGCGACCAAGCACAGGCCGCTTCCTTCAAGCCTGATCGGCGGGGAAGGAGCCGACGGATGCGCCAGGGGCGACGTTTTGGCCGGCGAGCACGATAGCGTGGCTGGCGAGATGTGCGCCGTCGCCGATGACCGTGGGCTGAAGACGGATTTTCTCGTAATCCGCGGCGTCATGCCAGAAAGAAAAAATGCGGGAGTAGGAACCGATGATGGCATTTTTGCCAATGGTGATACCACCGCGATCGTTGAGCAGGGCGCGCTGGCGGATGACTGCGCCGTCGCCGATGGAGAGGTTGTAGCCGTAGGTCAGGTCTACTCCGTGATGAATCTTGACGCCTGCGCCGAGATGCTCGAAGATGTGTCGGCCCAACATGCAGCGAAAACGCAATCCCAGCCAGTGATTGAGGCCTAGCGGCGAGCGGTCGAACATCTGCCAGAACCAGAGCAGCGGTTTGCGGCGCGCGAAGCGCTCACGATCGACTTCAGCGTAGTGCTCGGCTTCGAGGGTCACGTTGAGCGGGTCGAGGGAGAGATTGACGACGTTGCCGGGCAGCTCTGAGGTGAGCGTGAGATTGAGTTTGCCGCCGTGGGGCCGGCCCAGATAAATCTGCGTCAACTGGTCGCGCACGATTTCGCTGCGGCGTTCCTCGGAGCAGTGTTTCAGGAACTCCTCGTCGAGAAAGCGAATCCAGCGACGGTAGATTTCTTCGGCTTCGGCAGTGGGATGGGGAACGACAATCTCGGCGGTGGCCATATGGCTTTGACGATAAACCAGGAGACGACAGGGAACAAGGGACTTACCGTTTGCCCTGGATGGTTTTGGGGCCGCTGCCGTTGCCGCCGGGTTTCTTAGAGTTTCGGCGTTCGGCTATTGCGTGCATTTCCTTGCCCCAATGCGAGCGATTGATGCCGACCTGCATGATCAGGCTGAGAATGTTGCTGGTGCCCCAGTAGAGCGCCAATCCCGATGCATAGTGCCAGAGCATAAAGCCGAATAACACGGGCATCATGAAGGCCATCATGCGGCGCTGCGCGGGGTCCATGCCGGGCGAGGGAGTGATGAACTGCGTGAAGAACATCGAGATGATGATGAGAATGGGCAGAATGTGCGTGGGATCGGGCTGCGAGAGATCGGTCAGCCAGAACCAGTGCGCCTGGCGCAGCTCGACTGCGTTTTGGAGCACGCGGAAGTAAGCGAAAAAGAGCGGCATCTGCAGGAGCATGGGCAGGCAACTGCCGTACATGTTGACGCCTTCAGTTTTGTAGAGCGTCATCATCTCCGTGTTCATCTCGCCGCGCTTGGGGTCGGTCGCCTTGAGATTCGAGTATTTCTTCTTGATGGCGTCGACCTTGGGCTGAATGCGCATCATCTTCAGCGAGGACTTGGTCATCATGAGGCGCGTGGGCAGCAGCGCCAGAGTAAAGGCCGTGGTGAAGAGGATGATGGCCCAACCCCAGTTTCCAAGCCCGTGATCGACCAGGAAGCGGAGAGCGAGATAAAGCGGCTTGGCGATGATGGTCATCCAGCCGTACTGAATGAGCGAAGAGAGCGCCGGGCCATCCGGCTTTCCGTCGGCGCCTGTAGCGTGGACTGACTTGAGCACGTCAGTTGTTTTGGGCCCGGCAAACAATCGCAGATGCGTGTCGCCGCTGGTGTCGCCAACAGCAAGGCCGAGCACGTCAGCGGGAGTTTTCTTGCTGGCGGGGTCGGTGGGGTCAGTGGGCAGGCTGATGGAATTGTGCAGAGTGACGACGGTGGCGCGATCGGGCGCGTCAGGCAAAAAAGCCGCTGCGAAGTAAAGATCGGTAACTGAGGCGTACTGGTAGGGCTGGTCGATCGTGTTATTACCGCTGACCTTGGCCGCCTTCTCCGAGTCATCTTTGCCGTCGATCGACCAGGCGAAGCCCGAGTAAGTGGAAGTGCGATTCTGCGACGGAATCATCGACGTCTGGTGGAACTCGTCCATGTCGCCCAGTCCGGCGGGCCACGCGACCAGAGCGCGAATGGGGCTGCCGTTCCGCTTAACCTGGGCGTCAACGGAGATGACGTAGGTTGAGTCAAAGCTGAATGTTTTTACGGCGTCGAGTCCGTTAGCTGCGTAGTGGAAGGTAATTGTGGCGGGCGCAAGAACCTCGCCAGTGGCCGTGGGCGTCGCGCCCGAGATCGAGACCTGGTAAAGCGCCTGATTCAGTTGCGCAGTCAGGGCCGAATCGTAGGTGTACAGCGAGAGCGGAAGGCCCAGGTTCTCGGCTGCGAGAACGTGGGCGGCGGCCTCGGGCTGCACGAGATCGAGAGGCTTGCCTTGCGAGTCAGAGTATTTCTTCAGGATCCAATGCTCAACCTGCGCGCCTTGATTGGAGAACTGGATCTTGAAGAGCTCGTTCTCAACCGTGGTGGTGGTGACGATGGCGGCGGCGATCTGCGGCGCGGAGCCGGGCTGCGGGGCAGAGCCAGGCTGTTGGGCGGTTGCAGTTGTTGGCGCCGGACCCTGCGCGGCCTGAGCGGCCGGCGCGACTGGCTGCGTTTGAGTAACAACGGGCTGCTGCTCTTCCGGCTTTGGCTTGGCGAAGAAGTACTGGTAGCCGAGGAAGGCAGCGATCGCGATGAAAACCATGGCCATGGTGGAGCGCATTTCGCCACCACCGCCGCCGGAGCCTTGCGATTGCAGATTGGGATTGTGAACTTCGGGCAAAGGAAACTTCCTATCGTGTACGAAGGGCAGCCTGTGGGGCAGCCGCTTTACTTATGGTAACGGTTCAGGTCACGGTTCATGGGGGGAAACAGTTCCTGGGCGATGGTCAGAAGGGTGAATTCCGGCATGAATTTGAGTGGGCGAGGCCGGTCGCGCCGCGGCCTGCGGGACGGGATCGAATCCCCCGGGCGTAAAGGGATGGCAGCGCAGCAGTCTCCAGGCGGCGAGGCCAGAGCCGCGCAGCGGGCCGTGTATGGCGATTGCCTCGGCTGCGTAGTCAGAACACGTGGGAACAAATTTGCAGCCGCCCGGGTGCAGTGAGTGCAGCGCGGGCGAGAGCCAGCGTTTGTAGAAGCCGAGTAGTGCGAGCAATAGGCGCGTCATGATGCGGGCTTCACCGGAGCTGGGGACGTGGGGTGTTTGGCGGAACGTGCCGCCTCGGCCTCAGCCTGCTGAAGGATACGCACGACTTCGCGCTCAAGTTGCGCGAACTCCATAGTGAGGACGGTGCGGCGCGGATGCAGGATGAGATCGAAGCCTGCTGGCAAAAGATCGATGTGGCGGCGCAGAGCCTCGCGCATGCGGCGCTTGATGCGATTGCGCTCGTGAGCTTTGCCCATGATTTTGCCTACGGTAAGGCCGACGCGCGACGCGGAGGGAGCACTCGCGACTCCAGTTGATTGCGGGGCCGCTTGCGGGTCTGTTTGCGGTGCCAGAAACCAACTCATCGCAGCGGAATGCCGCTTGCGGCCGGCAGCGTAAGCGCGCAGATAGTCGGCGTGCTTG
Organism: uncultured Acidobacteriaceae bacterium; assembly: GCA_963763585.1. Lineage (GTDB taxonomy): Bacteria > Acidobacteriota > Terriglobia > Terriglobales > Acidobacteriaceae > Telmatobacter. The sequence goes on from CAVXPR010000032.1 coordinate 30,636, forward strand.
CGCAGGCGAGAGTGCGTCAGAGTTTGGCGCTGGGCAGGCTTTGAAGTTGAATTCATGAGGAAGGCCCTGGGAAGGCTTGATCGAAATGCGACGCTGCGCGCCAGATTGCGGTTCAGTTTCCCGTTTTGGCAGCGCAGCTTTCGAATCAAAGAACCGGGCGGGAATTAGTCGCGATGCGCGGCACTGACGGAGACGCGCTTGCGTCCGGCGGCGCGCCTGCGGCTGAGCACGGCTGCGCCGGCATTGGTCTTCATGCGCGACCTGAAGCCGTGCGTTTTCGCGCGGTGGCGGCGGTTGGGTTGAAATGTTCGTTTGGGCATAGTGACCCGCTCCTGTTTCCTAAAGAAAATCTGCAATTTAGCTGCAATATTGAGTATATCGCAAGCGAATTCCAGAATCCAGCCGAGGAGGTCGCTTCACGATGTGGCAAGGGAGTGGAGCGGTTCGTCGTATGCTGAAGGAAGTGGCACTACGAAGTGCTGGAACGGGCAGCGTAGGCCGTGCACTTCAGTAACGCGGGTAACTAGAGAGCGGAGTTTCACCATCCTTGGTGCAACTCAAAGCGATCCCAGAAAACTTATGTGAATAGGGGATTGCAACGGTCGAAGTTTGTGCTACTATCGGACCCGTTCCAGAAATTTCCCGTGAAATTTCTCTGTTCTGCATCACGAATTTTGCTCAGCGGCCTCGGTATCTAACCTTTCGGGGCATATCAGTAGTAGACAGGTAGCCGGCAGTCAGAAAGCGCACGCGAGGCACGTTGCTTTGCGCCTTGAAGAAGCCGTCGCCTGCAACAAGACAGCACATGAACCCGCTTGGCGCAATGCCGGCGGAATCAGCAAGGATTGCACGATGGCATTTGCAACGACGCCGACCTCGGCACTCAATCCATGGCTCCAGATTCTCTCAGCACTCGAGAAGAAGGTCATCCGGCAATCATTCGAGACTTGGCTCAAGCCGACTCGATTCAGCCATTCCGCGGGTCGCAAGATTTATGTGCGCGTGCCTTCGCCGGAGTTTCAGCACATCGGCGATAAATACGGCGACCTGATTCAGGAAGCGATCGATCTGCAATCGCTCGAATTTGACGACGTATGTTTTGTGACCGCGGATGAAGATCCGTCGATTCCGCCGCAGCGCAGGGATGGCGGGTTTGGCCCGGTTCCCTCTCATGCGCCCACAGCGCCGCCATCGAGCGGGATGCGCGCGCAGCCCGAGCAGGGACGGTTCGACTGGTCGACCGCGGCGCAGCTCAATCAGCGCTACACCTTCGACAATTTCGTGATCGGCAACGGGAATCAGTTTGCACGCGCAGCGGCGCTGGCCGTGGCGGAACGCCCGTCACGCGCCTACAATCCGCTCTTCCTGTATGGCGGCGTGGGCATGGGCAAGACGCACCTGATGCATGCCATCGGACACGAGGTGAAGCGCAGGCAGCCGGCGGCAAGCATCTGCTACGCCTCGGCGGAGAAGTTCACCAACGAGATGATCAACTCCATCCGCAACGATCGCATGACGAGCTTCCGCGACCGCTTCCGTACAGTGGATGTGCTGCTGATTGACGACATTCAATTCATCTCGCAGAAAGAGCGCACGCAGGAGGAGTTCTTTCACACCTTCAACGCGCTGCACGAGAGCATGAAGCAGGTGGTGATCGCCTCGGACCGTCCGCCCAAAGAGCTGACGGAGATTGAAGAGCGGCTGCGTTCGCGCTTCGAGTGGGGATTGATTGCGGACATTCAGCCGCCCGATCTTGAAACCAAGGTCGCTATCCTGCTGAAAAAAGCGGAGAGCGAGCAGGCGCAACTGCCGACCGATGTGGCGCTGTTTGTGGCCTCGAATGTTCGCACCAACGTGCGCGAGCTTGAGGGAGCGCTGGTGCGGCTGATCGCATGGTGCCAGCTGAACCGGATGGACATTTCGCTTGCAGCTGCGCAGCAGTGCCTGAAGCAGTTCATCGATATGCAGGTGCGCAAGATCACCATTGAGGCGATTCAGCGCGCCGTGGCAGAGCAGTTTGGCATGCGCGTGGCGGATTTGAAGCAGAAAAATAACTCGCGCAATGTGGTGGTGCCTCGGCAGATTGCGATGTACCTGGCCAAGCAGATGACGGAAGCGAGCCTGCCGGAGATCGGACGCCAGTTTGGGAACAAGCACCACACCACCGTGATGCACTCGATTGGCAAGATCGACGAACTGCGCCGGACCGACAAGGACCTGCACCGCACCCTGACCAAGTTGCAGGACGTGCTGAGCTGCTAAAAACAGGGATTAGGGAATAAGTTGGGCCGCCCATAGAGATGGGCGGCTCTTCCCTTTTGTGTTCAACTTTCTGTTGGATCTTTGGCGCATCGGAGCTTTGGCGCATCCTTGCTCGAAGTGAGGCATCGAAAACACCATGGAATATCGTTTGCTGGGAGGCTCCGGCCTTAAAGTTTCCGCGTTGAGTTTTGGGGCCCTGACGTTTGGAGGGGTCAACGAGTTTTTCAAGGGCTTCGGCGATACTGAGGTCGAGGGCGCGCAGCGGCTTGTCGACATCTGCATCGAGGCCGGCGTCAATCTGTTCGATACGGCTGATGGCTACTCCGAGGGCCGGTCAGAGGAGATCCTAGGCAAGACTCTCGCCGGCAAGCGGGACAAGGCGCTGATCTCGACGAAAACGGGATTTCCGACAGGCCCAGGGCCCAATGACCTGGGCTCATCGCGCTACTATTTGCGGCGCGCGCTTGAGGCGAGCCTGCGGCGGCTGGGCACTGACTACATCGACATCTACCACCTGCACTGCTTCGACGCGATGACGCCGATTGAAGAGACGCAGGACACGCTGAACAAATTTGTGCGTGAGGGCAAGGTGCGCTATATTGCCTGCTCGAATTTTTCAGGCTGGCACCTGATGAAGTCGCTGGCCGTGGCGGATCGCTACGGCTGGACGCGATTTGTGGCGCATCAGGCGTACTACTCGCTGATCGGTCGCGAATACGAGTGGGAGCTGATGCCGCTGGCGCTCGATCAGAAGGTCGGCGCGCTGGTTTGGAGTCCGCTGGGCTGGGGGCGACTGACGGGGAAGATTCGCCGCGGACAGCCGCTGCCGGAAGCGAGCCGGCTGCGCTCGACCGCCGACGCTGGTCCGCAGATGCCCGACGAATATCTTTATGGAGTCGTAGACGCGCTCGAAAATGTTGCGACCGAGACCGGGAAGACGGTTCCGCAGGTGGCACTGAACTGGCTGTTGCAAAGGCCGACGGTTTCTTCAGTGATTATTGGCGCGCGGAACGAGGAGCAGTTGCGGCAAAATCTTGGCGCGGTGGGTTGGAATCTGACTGCGGACCAGGTCGCACAACTGGACATTGCGAGCAATCGCGAGCCGGTTTATCCGTATTGGCACCAGAGAAAGTTTTTCTCGGGGCGCAATCCGCTGCCGGTGTGAGAAGAGCAGGGACCAAGAGAACAAGGGACCGAGGGACCAAGAAGACAAGGTCACCGCGAATCAGAGCATTTGCGGCGGATTTTTCAGGTAGATTTCGACGTAGTCGAGGTAGTTCTGCGCGTACTCGCGAATAAGGTCGCGGTCTTTGTCAGTGATTTCGCGGCGAAGTTTAGCGGGGACGCCGGCCCAAAGCGTGCGCGGCGGAACGACGGTATGCTCGGGAACCACGGAGCCGGCAGCGATGATGCAGCCCTCGCCGATGCGGCTGTTGTTCAGCACGGTGGCACCCATTCCGATGACGCACATATCCTCAACCACGCAGCCGTGGACGGTGGCGTTGTGGCCGATGGTGACCCAATCGCCAACGATGACCGGATAGAGGTGGCGCTGGCCGTGGAGGACGGCGCAATCCTGCACATTGGAATTGGAGCCGACGCGGATATAGTTGACGTCGCCGCGCAGGACGGCGTTCATCCAAACCGAAGAATGCTCGCCAAGCTCGACGTCGCCGAGGATCTGGGCGGATGGGTCAATGTAGCAACTTGCGGGAATTTTGGGCGAATGGCCCTGGTAGCTTCGGAGCACGGGAGCCTCAATTCATTCAACCCCCTTCGGGGCGGCTTCTTTCTGACAAGTTTAACCGCCGCAGATGGAGGCTGGGGAAGCGCTTGGGGGCACGGGGCGGTATCGTTCTGCTGGAACGGGTTTGGGAGCGCGGTTTGGAGGTGAACTTAGCGCAAGGTTGGCACCAAAGGGAGAACAATCGACGGAAACTGATGGGGAATATGATCTTGGCCGCTGATTCCAAACTCGCGTATGATTAAGGCAGCCACAAAGGCACGTTTGGAGGTGTTACTCTTTGGCGGAGGTTCGCGTTCAAGAAGGCGAACCGCTGGAAAATGCTTTGCGCCGATTCAAGCGGAAGGTGCAGCAGGAGGACATTATCAAGGAAGTAAAGCGTCACTCCTACTACCTGAAGCCCGGCGAAAAGAAACGCGTCAAAGCAGCTTTGGCGCGCAAGCGGAACCGCAAAAAGGCTCGTAAAGAGCAGGACTGATTTAATAGACCGCCGCGAGATGTGCCGTTCCGGTGGCTTTCGATGCACGACTTCGGAAGCTGCTAAGAAGCCTCTTCAGGATTGGAACGGCATCGCGGCGTTGTAATTGGAAGTAGCGTTGCTCCGGTTTCTGCTAGTTGAATTCGCAGCATCGATTTAGCGTGCCCGCAATTTCAAGAGTCTTTGGGCGAAACGCTGCAGACTGTCAGAAGCTTGAGAATCGCGAAAGATCGCCGACCACGCGTCTGGCGTGCGAAGTGTAAAGCCACCCGCAATTGCGGGTTTTAGTTCGAATGCCGCTCTATTTTATTAGCGCGGTCCGGGCCCCTTGTACAGCACCACGATCGATTACAGGGAACCGCGACCGGCGCGCCATTGCAGAGCTATGGCCGATTACGGGCGATTTCCCTGTCAGGGAAGCCGGCCATGGAATTCAAGGATAGAGCGCTGAAGTGCGTTGACTGCGGCACAGAGTTTGTTTTTACGGCAGGCGAGCAGACTTTCTTCCACGATAAGCAATTCAAGAACGACCCCAAGCATTGCAAACAATGCAAGGCGAAACGCGCACGGGGAAGCCAGCGCGTGCGCCCCGAGACGCGGACCACATGCTCGGATTGCGGCACAGAGACTACCGTTCCCTTCAAGCCGACTCAAGGCAGGCCGGTGCTTTGCCGGTCGTGTTTCCAAAAGCAAGTATCGAATCCTGCGAATGAGCCGGAAACTACCGCAGCGCAGGATTGAAAAGCAGGTCGCCCCGGAAATTTGAGGGGAAGCCGGCGTTGCGAACCAATGTTGCTAGTTGCGCCCAATGACGCTGGCCGTGGAAGAGCGCGTGCGCTGCAATTTTTCTCCGGGAGACGGACCGCTGCTCCGGTGGAATCCAATCGAAATTGAGAATGTAGGGGTCGCTCCAGGTAGATTCAGGAGCCGCGAGCAGGTTGCGGAAGATTGCGGCGGCCTGAAGATGCAGATCGAAGAGCGCGTCAAGCGGGCCGGCGGGAATCTTTTCGCGTGGCGTCTCCGGTACTGCAGCGAGGCGCTGGGCCCAGCGCAGCTCCGCGCCCCAGATGTGGCGGACGAGCTCTTGCACGTTACTTGCGCCGCCGATGCCGCAGGGCAATTCGAGGAGATTCGGATTCGCCTCGAGATGAGCCTTCCAATAGTCGGAAGCCTGATTGTTCCAGGCCAGCATTTCTTCGAATGTGATTCCTACGCTCATCACTTCCCTTTCCAATCTCGATTTAGGGCCTGATTCAGGGCTTAATCTGGACTCCAATTGCGGCTCGATTCAAGGCCCGGTGTCCGATGTCGCGGCGGTAATACATTCCTTCAAATGAAATCTCGGCCATGGCCTGGTAGGCGCGTGCGAGAGCCTGATCGAGCGAGTCGGCGGCAGCGGTGACGCCGAGAACGCGGCCGCCGGCTGTGACGATTTGGCCGCCGATTGTCCGCCGATCAGCGCCGTGCCTGCATGGAAGACCTGCACACCCGGGACGTGGGCCGCTGCTGCAAGGCCGGTGATCGGCAATCCATTTTTGTAGCTGCCGGGATAGCCGCCAGAGCTGGCGACGACGCATGCAGATGCTCCGGGAGACCAGCGCAGTGGTGTTTCCGAGAGGCGGCCCTCCACGAGCGGACCCTGGGCGCAGGCTTCGAGCGCATCTACCAGATCGCTTTCGAGCCGGACAAGGATAGCCTGGGTTTCGGGATCGCCGAAGCGGGCATTGAATTCGAGCACCTGCGGGCCGCGCGCGGTCATCATGAGCCCGCAATAGAGCACGCCGGTGAAGGGCGTGTCCTCAGAGGCCATGCCCTCGATTGTGGGAATTGCGATGTGGTGCAGAATCCATTCGGACATGGCGGGATCGAGAAGCGAATCGGTGGAGTAGACGCCCATTCCGCCAGTGTTTGGGCCGGTGTCGCCCTCGCCGATGCGCTTGTGATCCTGCGCGGGAACGAGCGGCGCCACATGCTTGCCGTCGCTGAGACAGAGGAAGCTGATCTCATCGCCCTCGATGAATTCTTCAATGACGACTTGCTGCTCCGACGAGCCGAGCAGCACGCCGGTGAAGAGGCCCTGCGCAGCTTCAGCGGCGGCGCTGCGGGAATCGCAGATGATGACGCCCTTGCCCGCGGCCAGGCCGTCGGCCTTGACCACGATGGGCGGGTGAAAGATTTCGATGGCCTTTTCGACTTCGGCCGTCGACGCGCAGACGGCGTAGTTGGGCGTGGGAATATTGTGGCGCTGCATGAAGCGCTTGGCGAAGCCTTTGCTCGATTCGAGCATGGCGGCGGCGCGCGTGGGACCAAAGACGCGCAGGCCGCGCTGCTGAAGCTCGTCGACGATGCCGAGCGAGAGCGGAAGCTCGGGGCCGACGATGGTGAGATCGGGCTTTTCGGCTTCGGCGAGACGAACCATTGCAGCGAGATTCTTCAAGTCGACAGGGACGCAGCGCGCGATTTGGGCCATGCCGCCGTTACCCGGAGCACAAACAACCTCCGTGACGCGCGGACTGCTTTTGACCGCCCAGGCCAGAGCATGTTCGCGGCCACCGGAACCAAGGATCAGGACTTTCATGGGAGAGTGCCTTCCTCCGGCGTTGCGAAGCCGGAAGAACAATGGTCGGCAACGAGGGTGGGTGAAGTCAAACGGGGCGTTGCGACAATTGGCGATATGATGAGTGCCTGCGGGTGATGCGCATGAAAAAGGGCGCTGTAATCGTGCTGGTACTCGCGGCGTTCGTCGCTGCATGCCGTGCGGAACCTCGTTGGTGCCCAGTTGTGGGGAAGGATTCCTCCGATAGATTCTTCTACCCGCCGATTGCACGCGCGGCAAGGGTCTCGGGCGTAGTTTTGGAGCGAGTCATTTACCTTCCGAGTGGGACCGTTCAATCATTTGAATTTGTCTCCGGGCCTCCGATACTTGCTGCTGGGCTCGAACACGAAATGAAGGGCTGGTCTCTAAGGACGGGCGACAAAGGGGAGGAAGCCTGCGTGAGTTTGGTGATCGCTGAATTTCGACTGGATGAATCTTCCGGCGAATCAACGTCACAACCGATCGACGTGAGTGTGCCGGGTATTCTTCGACTCAGAGCTAGCGCGGCTCCGATATGTCTCTGCGATCCTGGAGGATATGCAAGCCGGAGGCCGCTGTTTCAACGTGTCCGTCGCGCGATCAGACGAATGTTTGTTAGACATTCTGGTGTTGGAAACTGACAGATTGGATGATCGATATCGATGGTCGATACGCGCATCAAGCCGTATGACGAGCAGCAGGCTGAGAAGGCCGCGCGCGAAGAGCAGACGCGCGTCTTTCGGCGTAACCAGGTGTTCGGGTTGCTGATTCTGGCGGCGGCGATTTGTTTGTGGTGGTTGCTGCACACGAATCCGAAGTGGATCTTTCCGCCGGGGTGGTGGCGGTTTTGAAACAGGGAACAAAGGGAACGAGAGACCAAGGGACCAAGAAGGCATGTCCCCGGTGGTGAATAGAGCTGTGGGGGATGAGAACAAGTTGCCGCTGGCTGTGATTCTGCTGGGGCCGACGGGGAGCGGGAAGACGGCGCTCTCGCTCGAGTTGGCTGAGCGATTTGGCGGCGAGATTGTGAGCTGCGACTCAGTGGCCGTCTATCGCGGGATGGAGCTGGGTACGGCGAAGCCGAGTAAGGAAGATCGAACGCGCGTGCCGCATCATCTAATTGATGTGGCCGACCCGGATGAGCCGTTTACTGCGGGTGAGTACAGCAGGCGGGCGCGGGCCGCGTTGCGCGAGATTGCAGCGCACAAGCACCTGCCGATCGTGACCGGCGGGAACAGGGCTTTATCTGCGTGCGCTGACGGAGGGATTGTTTGCGGGGCCGGCGCGGCGCGAGGATCTGCGTGCACGGTTGCGGGCAAGCGCGGAAAAACACGGGAGCGAGTGGCTGCATCGCGTTTTGAAGAGGCTCGACGCGGCGACGGCGGAACGCATTCATGCGAACGATAGTGCGAAGGTGATTCGCGCGATTGAAGTGTGCGTGGCGGCGCGGAAGCCGATGTCGACAATTCTTGGGAGCAAAGAGATGGCGCGCGATCCGCTGATTGGATTTCAAATTCTGCGGATCGGATTGAATCCGCCGCGTGAGCAACTCTACAGCCGGCTGAATGAGCGTTGTGCCGCGATGTTTGCTGCGGGGCTGGTCGAGGAGACGCGTGAGCTGCTCGCACGCTATGGCCCGGTGAAGGCGCTGGAATCGCTGGGCTACAGACAGGCGCGGGGCGTGCTCGACGGAGCGATGAGCGTCGAGGACGCGATCAAGGCGGCGCAGCAGGGACATCGCAACTACGCGAAGCGGCAGATGACTTGGTTCCGGCGCGAGCCGGAGGTGCACTGGATCGAAGGCTTCGGCGATGGGGCGGAGACGGTGGAGATGGCGAGTGCATTTGTTGAACGCGCAGCCAATTTAGACTAGAGATTGGCGCCATCCCACCCTAAACCTCTCCATCGAGCGGAGAGGTTTTAGAATGGGGCAACCCCAAGTTGGTTTCCTGTTGCACGTCCTCAGGATTGAGTTCGTGCTATCCGAACCTAAACGTCCGCCGCGGCGGACGTTCAGGATGGGGCAACCCTGCAACCTTGATTGCGCTGTAATGATGCTGCGCGAGCGGTGAAACGGCGGAACGGAGTTTTTCAGTGGCAGACACAATTCCAGAGACAATTTATGACGTGGTGGTAATTGGCGGCGGGCCGGCGGGATACACGGCGGCGATTCGCGGCGCGGAGTACGGGCTGAAAATCGCGCTCATTGACGCGGGCACGAGGCTGGGCGGGACTTGCCTGCTTGTGGGATGCGTTCCGACCAAGGCGCTCTTGTTTAACGCCGAGCTTTGGGATTATCTGAAGGACGCGCCGGAGTTTGGGTTTGCGGGGGTCGATCAGCGATCGCTCGATTGGACGGCGGTGCTGGCGCGCAAGAACGCAATCGTCACAAAGCATGTGAATGGCCTCAACTTCCTGATGCGGAAGCATAAGATCACGGTGATTACCGGTTATGCGCGGCTGACGGGACCAGCACAAGGCGGCGTGCACACGGTGGACGTGGACGCGAACGGCGTGAAAAGCCAGGTGAAAGCGAAGTACGTGATGGTCGCGACGGGTTCGGAGGCGAAGCTGCTGCCGGGATTGAAGCCGGACGACAGGATCCTGACCAACATTGAGATTCTGGACATAAGCGCGCCGCCGAAATCGCTGATTGTGATTGGCGCGGGCGCGGTGGGCGTGGAGTTTGCATCGATCTTCAGGAGCTTCGGGACTGAAGTGACGATACTGGAGTTTTTGCCGCGCATGGTTCCGGTGGAGGACGAAGAGATTTCAAAAGAGCTTGCGCGTGTATTCAGAAAGCGCGGCATCGAGACAAATACCGGCGCGAAGGTGGAGAAGGTGGAGAAGACCGCGAACGGCGTCCGCGTGAGCTACACGGATGCGAACGGGAATGCGCAGATGAAGGAAGCCGAAAAAGTGCTGGTGGCCGTGGGGCGCGGGCCGCTGACGAGCGGGATCGGTCTGGAGAAAACAAAGGTCGAGCTTGAACGCGGGTCGGTGAAAGTGAGTGAGACGCAGGAGACTGCGGAGCCGGGCGTGTTTGCCATTGGCGACATTGTGTCCGGATTGCCGCAACTGGCGCATGTGGGCGCGATGAGCGGCATGGTGGCGATGGCGAAGATTGCCGGGAAGAATTACAGGCCGGTGCGGCGGGATCGGATTCCGAGCTGCACTTATACCGATCCGCAGATTGGGAGCGCGGGTTTGACCGAAGCGCAGGCGAAGGAAAAAGGCCACGAAGTTAAAGTCGGCAAGTTTCCCTTCGCGGGAAATTCAAAGGCGACGATTGTGGGCAGCCACGATGGATTTGTGAAGGTCGTTTCCGACGCGAAGTACGGCGAGATTCTGGGTGTGCACATTATCGGGCCGCAGGCCACGGAGCTGATTGCGGAAGCGGTTGCGGTGATGGAGCTGGAAGGAACGGTGGAGCATTTGATGTTCACGATCCACGCGCACCCCACGCTGAGCGAGGCGATGCTGGATGGGTTTGCAGCGGTGGAGGGGTTGGCGATTAACGCGTGAGGGATTTGCAGCGGGGGACGCGCTCAGCCTGCCGACTTGAGCGTTCGCCTCGCTCCGCGTCAAAAGAGAACTTCGGGTGTGTCGTATGTTTGTGTGCCTATGAAAAAGCGCTGCGTTCTCATGTTGCTCCTCGCTTGCGCTTCCTTGATTTCCGCACAGCCGCGAGCAAGATGACGTAGCCCACGAAGTTGGTTGGAGCCTGGCGATTGGTTTCGGTGGAAGGCGCGGACCCCACTTTTCACTTTGCCTTCGATCATCCAACGGGCGTGATCATCTATGACCGGTCCGGCTGGCATGTCGGTCCAAATTGACGTTAAGGGTAGCTCGCAAGCCCTTTCCTGAAGGACCTGCCGGCGGTACAAGCGAGGAGAAGGCGACCGCCTTCAGCAACTACATTGCGTATTACGGCACCTACGCGCTGGATTTGAAAGCGCACACTGTCACTCACCACCTGCAAGACGCAAACTGGCCAAATTCGCGCGGCGTCAATAATGTTCGATGGTTTGAATTTCAAGGCAACGATCGGCTGCTCCTTATACCCCGCGAGGACGGGAAAGGCGGAGTGATTGACCGAAAGAACGCGACATTCAAGCTTCTCTGGGAGCGCATTAAATAGTGAGCTATCCGCAATTCCGGTTTCTGGACGAGCAGTCCGCGACCCGAGCATTACGCTTCTGTTTGGCTCGCGGTCTTTTCGATTAAAACTAATTTCTAAAGCTCCGTCGACTGGGTCGCGACTAGCTCTTTTGCTTTCGCAATGAAGTCCGCCAGCGGCATGGAGCTTTGCTCCTGCTTGCCGCGGGTGCGCACGTTGACCGCGCCGGACGATTCTTCCTTGTCGCCGAAGACGAGGATGTACGGCGTCTTTTGCAAAGCGAAGTCGCGAATCTTGGAGTTCATCTTTTCGTTGCGAGCATCGGTTTCGACGCGCAAGCCCGCGGCTTTTAGCTCGGCTTCGAGTTTGGCTGCGTAGGCAGCGTGCTTCTCGCTGATGGGGACGAGGCCGACCTGCACGGGCGCGAGCCAGAGCGGGAATGCTCCGGCGTAGTGCTCGATGAGGACGCCGAAAAATCTTTCAACCGATCCGAAGAGCGCACGGTGCACCATGACGGGCTGATGGCGCTCGCCATCTTCGCCGACATATTCAAGCTCGAAGCGCTCGGGCAAAGTGAAGTCAAACTGCACCGTTGAGAGTTGCCACAGGCGGCCGAGGACGTCGACAAGCTTGACATCGATTTTGGGGCCGTAGAAGGCGGCTTCGCCAGGGATGGTTTTGTACTGAATGCCTTTCGCCTTGAGCACGTTGTCGAGCGAGCGGCTGGCGAGGTCCCAATTCTCGTCGCTGCCGATGTAATGGGCGCGGTCGTTGGGATCCCACGTGGAGAGCTCGACCTTGAATTCGGAGAAGCCGAAGGTTTTGAGCACGGCTTCAGCGAAATCGATGCAGGCGGCCACTTCACTTTCGATCTGCGAGGGCATGCAGAAGATGTGGGCATCGTCTTGCGTGAAGCCGCGCACGCGCAGCAGGCCGTGCATGGTTCCGGAGCGCTCATAGCGATAAACATTGCCCAGCTCGGCGTAGCGAACAGGAAGGTCGCGATAGCTCTTGGGCGAGTTCTTGTAGATGAGGATGTGGAACGGGCAGTTCATAGGCTTGAGGCGATAGAGCGCGTCGTCAAGCTCAATGGGCGTATACATGTTGGCGGCGTAGTGGCCTTCGTGACCGGAGGTCTGCCAAAGATTTACGCGGGCGACGTGCGGCGTATAGACGAGCTGGTAGCCGCGGCGAAGACACTCGTCGCGCATCCAGTCTTCCATCACCTTGCGGATGATGGCGCCTTTGGGATGCCAGAAGATGAGGCCGGCGCCGGCAAGCTCCTGAATGCTGAACAGATCGAGTTGCTTGCCCAGGACGCGATGATCGCGGCGCGCGGCTTCTTCAAGGCGGGCGAAGTGCGCGTCGAGATCTTTTTGAGAGAAGAAGGCCGTGCCATAGACGCGCTGGAGCTGCGGATTTTTTTCGTCGCCGAGCCAGTAAGCGCCGGCGAGGCTGGTGACTTTGAAGGCCTTGACGCGGCCGGTGGAGGGGACGTGCGGGCCGCGGCAGAAATCTACAAACTCGCCGTTGCGATAGAAGCTGACCTGCTCGCCCGGCACGGTGAATTTGGTGACGAAGTGCGTCTTCATGAAGTCGCCGTCGCGTTCAAATTCGGCGAGAGCCTGCTCGCGCGGCTCGTACTCGCGAATGAACGGTTCGTTGCGCGCGACCACCTCGGCCATTTTTGCTTCGATCGCAGTGAGGTCATCGGGAGTGAAGGGCTTCTCGCGATAGAAATCGTAGAAGAAACCGGAATCAGTTGCGGGGCCGTGGCCAAGTTTAGCCTCAGGAAACAGCTCGAGGACGGCGGTTGCCATGACGTGCGCGGATGAGTGACGCAGAATTTTCAGCGCGTCGGGATCGTTTTCTTTCACCAGCTCAAGGCGAGTGTCGGCGGTAAGCGGGGAGGAGAGATCGACAAGGCGCGGTGAGGCGGCGTCTTCAGTTGCGTACATGGCGGCTTCGTCGGATTGGCCGTGCGACTGGCCTTCGACGGAGATTTTTGCGGCTGCGGCCAAGGGAGTCAGGCGCGCGGCGATTACGGCAGCGGCGAGGCGCGGCGAGATGGAGTTGGCGATTTCAAATGGCGTTGTGCCGGAAGGCACTTCGCGAATGGCCCCGTCGGGCAGATGTACGGCGATCATGTTTGTGCTCATATGTTTGGTGGATTCCGCTGCGGCCGGGTAAAGAAGAATGACGGCCAACCTTTGAGGATAGAGGGTTGAAGGCGCTAAGTCGAGAGGAGCGGGATCTCTGTGCGCCCGGTACGAAACTTTCGCTGTGCAACTGTGAGGACTAATATCGACCAGGTCAGGAAGGAAGGGATGGGAAAACAACCGTGCGTTGGTTTGCTTTGATTTTCTGGTTCGCGCTCTGTTTTGCTGTGGCCGGCATTGGCGGGCGATGGACAACCGCAGAAATTACCGGCTGGTATCGCACATTGAACCGCCCCGCGATCGCACCGCCGAACTGGGTGTTTGGGCCGGTATGGACGCTGCTTTACGCTTTGATGGCCTTCGCAGCCTGGCGCGTTTGGCTGGCTCCGCCGTCGCCGGCGCGCAGTTTGGCGCTGGCATTGTTTCTGGCGCAATTGGCGCTGAATCTAGCCTGGACGTGGATTTTCTTTCGCCAACATGCCATTGGGGCGGCGCTGATTGAAGTTATAGCTTTGTGGGCGGCGATCGCCGTTACGATACTAGCGTTTCGCCGGATTGAGCCTGGCGCAGGATGGCTCATGGCACCTTATCTGGCCTGGGTGACCTTCGCCAGCGCGCTCAACGCGGCATTCTGGCGGCTGAACTGAAGTGAGCCTTGCAGCCGCCTGGAATGTGGATCAGCGGCGGGCTGTTTCGCAGGTTAATTGGCGAGACAAGAGTGGCCGAAAAACGCAAGAGGGCTGAGATCGCTCCAGGTTGTGCTCAGGAGCGCGCTCAGCCCTGCTGCAGTTTCGAGCTAGATTTTGCCGGAAACCCGGCCAATCAGGCTAGAGAGGCTGTACGTCGGCAGCCTGCCACCCCTTGGGACCCTTTACGACGTTAAACTGGACTGCCTGGCCTTCTTGCAAGCTCTTGAAACCACTCGAGTTGATCGCAGAGTAGTGCACGAAGACATCTTCGCCATTCTGGCGCGAAATGAAGCCGAAGCCTTTCGCGTCGTTGAACCACTTCACAGTACCTTGTTCCATTTTGTTCGTATTTCCTGTATTGAATTGCGCTGGATGAATCGGAGCGAACACTGGCAGAATCTTGCTGTTGGGCGAGTACTGCGCACGCCGGTTCTGGTCTAACGCTGGGCATATTCTAGCAATTTTCGTCAAAATAATCAGCAGGAATTGTGTGCTTCATCTCACCAGTTGGTGTTAGCCCACCGAAGCTATTGAGCGGTGGACGTTTAGAGGATCGATGCGGCTCCAAAATGCGGCCTGTGATAATGTGATGGTCGCAATGGCCAAGGATCCTGTTCCCGAATTGCTGGCTCGCGCTACCGAAGCGCTGGAGGCGGAGTTTGGGGCGCTGCCGGGATTTGAGGCTGAAGCAAGGCTTGGGTCAGGAGTAGGCGCGGAGGCGATGGCGGCGGTTCTGAACGAAACGGCGCAACGCCTGGGCGACAACTACCCCTATTTCCATCCTTTATATGCCGGGCAGATGCTGAAGCCGCCGCATCCGGTCGCGCGTGCGGCGTATGCGCTGGCGATGAAGATCAACCCGAATAACCATGCGCTGGATGGCGGGCGAGCAAGCTCGGCGATGGAAGTGGAGGCGGTGCGCGAGATCGCTGCGATGTTCGGGTGGAAGGAGTTTCTGGGCCACCTTACGTCTGGCGGGACGTTCGCGAATCTCGAGGCGCTGTGGGTTGCGGGGCAATTGGCGCCGGGGCGGCGAATTTTGGGATCGGAGCAGGCGCACTATACACACCAGCGAATCAGTGGCGTGCTCAAGCTTGAATACGCAAGCGTGGCGGCGGATGAGCGCGGGCGAATGAAGCTGGACGCGCTCGAAGACGAGCTGCGCAAGGGCGATGTGGGCACGGTGGTGGTGACTCTGGGCACGACGGCGATTGGGTGCGGTTGATCCGCTCGACGAGATTCTGAAGCTGAAGGAGCGGTACGGATTCCGCGTGCATGTGGATGGAGCGTATGGCGGGTACTTTGGGCTGATTGCGGAGGAACTGGACGAGCCTGCTCGAAGAGCATACGCGGCGATTGGGCGGGCGGATTCAATTGTGATCGATCCGCACAAACACGGGCTGCAACCTTATGGATGCGGGTGCATTCTGTTTCGCGATCCAGCGGCGGGGCGGTTCTATAAACACGATTCGCCGTATACGTACTTCACGTCGGGCGAACTGCATCTTGGCGAGATCAGCCTGGAGTGTTCGCGCGCGGGTGCAGCGGCGGTAGCGTTGTGGGCAACGCAGAGATTGCTGCCGCTTGTGCCTGGCGGGGAGTTTGCGCGGGGACTGGTGAAGGGACGGCGCGCGGCGTTGGAGCTGGATCGGAGGCTGCGGGCAGACGAGAGGTTCGTGACTTTGGGAGCATCGCTTCCCGGGTCCCCAGACGCGAGGGACCCGGGGCACCCTCCAGGTCTGCCGGAGCTGGACATTGTGGTGTGGGCGATGCGCGCGGCAACTTTTGAAGAGGCATCGGAGCGAGCGCAAAGAGTGTTTGACGCATGCGCACTTCGCGGACTGCATTTGGCGCTAGTACAATTGCCGCGAAGATGGTTTGGGTTTGAGGCGCGCGGAGAAAAAGAACATGGCGCCGTGACCTGCCTGCGAAGCGTATTGATGAAGCCAGAGCACGAGGCGTGGATGGGCGAGATCTGGGAGCGGTTGAGCGGGGCGTGCGACGAGGTTTTGGGATAATTCGATTCGAAATCGGGATTTGTTCGGCCAAGAAAGAAAACGTTGTCAAAAAGCAGTTCTCAGTTCGTAGTTCAGAATTTGCAATTCAGAATGAGGTAGGGAAAATGCACGATCCAAAAGCATTTCGCTCTATGCACCGCGAGCGCTTTGGCGCCGAGCCGGCGATTTTTGTGGGGCCTGGGCGCGTGAACCTGATCGGCGAGCACACCGATTACGCCGAGGGCTTTGTGATGCCGGCCGCGATCAACTTCGCCACCCTCGCGGGGATTTCGCCGCGCACGGACGGCAAGGTCAAAATCTACTCCGAAAACATTGGCGAGGAAAAGACGTTTGATGCGGCGGCGCTGCCGGCAATAGGCAGCGGACACTGGACCGATTACCCGTTGGGTGTGGTGGCCATTCTGGCTAGCGAAGGGCACAAGATTCCCGGGTTCAGCCTGAGCATCTGGAGCGATGTGCCGCTGGCGTCGGGACTGTCTAGCTCCGCGGCGCTGGAAGTGGCAACTGCGCTGGCGGTGCTGGACCTGATTGGCGCGAGCTATCCCGGGCCTGTATTGGCGCGGCTTTGCCAGCGGGCGGAGAACGAGTTTGTGGGCGCGAACTGCGGCATCATGGACCAGTTCATCAGCGTGAATGGAAAAGAGAATCATGCGCTGCTGCTGGATTGCCGCGACCTGAGCTACAAGCTGGCGCCGATTCCGGATCACGTCGCGCTGGTGATCGCGAACACGATGGTGAAGCATTCGGTGGCTGGAGGGGATTATCCGACGCGGCGACGGGAATCGGAGGCGGCGTGCGCGGTGATCGCGAGCCACAGGCCGGGCGTGCCGTTTTTGCGCGACGCGACGCTAGAAGATCTCGACAAGTGGGGCAACGAGATGGAGCCGAAGAGCTTTTTGCGCGCCAAACATGTGATCAGCGAAGACCTGCGCACCGTGGCTGCGTGCGATGCGCTGCTGCGTGGCGACATGAAAGAGCTTGGACGATTGATGGCCGAGGCGCATCGCAGCTATAGCAAGGACTTCGAAGGCAGCTGCGCGGAAGCGGATGCGATGGTCGAGCTGGCGCAGGATTTGCCGGGGCTGATCGGCGCGCGGCTGACGGGCGGAGGGTTCGGCGGCTGCACGGTCAATCTAGTCGAACAAAGCGAGGCGGTAAGTTTTGCCGAGGCACTGGGCGCGCGCTATGCGGCAAAGACAGGGATTAAGCCTGAGATTCACGTTTGCCACGCGTCGGGCGGAGCACACAGGCTGGAATAGATCAGTGGGTCAGCCGGCCTAGCGGAGCTGGAGATCGGCAGATCGGCGGTCAGAAGGCGCGAACGGCGAGCTTGGAATAGATTTGGAGACCTATATCCATCAGTGGAAACCGGCAAATAACTGACACAAAAGAACCATATTCGCAACCGGGTAGGTCCATTTTCCGGCAGGAAATCCTTGTTAAAGTGGTATTTGCTCCGATGAAGTAAGCAACAGTTCCCGCGCGAATGGATTTGAATTTGATTCGGGGCGGGCACTGAATCTCAGCCGACTCATCAGAACGAAAAATTATATGGAAACTACTCCCTCGAAATCATCCTTGCACGAAAAATTTCCTCAATCGGGCCTGGTGGCCTACTTCTGCATGGAGATCGCGATCCGTCCCGAGATGCCAACATACTCGGGCGGGTTGGGCGTGCTTGCCGGCGACACGCTGCGCTCGGCGGCGGACCTCGGCGTTCCGCTTGCCGCGTTCTCGCTGATCCACCGGAAGGGCTACTTCCAGCAGCATCTTGGCCCGAACGGCGCGCAAACCGAAGAAGTGCAACCGTGGAACCCGGCGGACTATTGCACGGAAGAACCGGCACGCGTAACGGTGGCAGTGGAAGGCCGCACGGTTACGGTGCGCGCATGGCGCTATGACCTGGCTGGGCAATTTGGGCACGTAGTGCCGATTTTTCTTTTGGACACGGATCTTGCCGAGAACTCCGCGATGGGATCGCGGCCTGACGGATCACTTGTACGGCGGAGATACGAACTACCGATTGCAGCAGGAGATTGTGCTGGGCATGGGCGGCGTGCGCATGGCACATGCGCTGGGCCTGCGCATCAACGTGCACCACATGAATGAGGGTCACGCGGCGCTGCTTACGCTGGCTCTGCTTGAAAGCCAACTCGGCGGCGGACCGCAGACTGCGGCCACCGATGCGGACATTGAGGTGGTGCGGCGGCGGTGCGTGTTTACGACGCATACACCGGTTCCGGCTGGACACGATCGGTTTTCGACGGAGCAAACGATTCGGATTTTAGGCGCGGACAGGACCACTCGCCTGGAACAACTGGGATGCTTTCGCGATGGCTTGCTGAACATGACGCTGCTGGCGCTCAGGTTTTCACGCTATGCGAACGGCGTGGCGATGCAGCACGGCAAAGTGTCGCGAGCGATGTTTCCGGAATTTTCGATTAGTTCAATCACCAACGGCGTACATGCGCCCACATGGATCAGCGAGCCGGTCAAAAGCATGCTGGACGCGCAGATTCCAGCGTGGCGGCGAGACAACTTGTATCTGCGCAACGCGATCGATCTGCCGGAAACAGAGATACTGGCGGCGCACGCGCGGGCCAAGGATGATTTGCTGGCCGAGGTAGGTGCGCGGACAGGCCTGGTGCTGAATCCCAAAGTGCTGACGCTGGGATTTGCGCGGCGAGCGGCGACGTATAAGCGCGCGACGCTGCTCTTCACGGACCCCGAGCGGCTAAAAGAGATTGCGGCGAAGGCCGGCGGCTTGCAGATTTTATATGCGGGCAAGGCTCATCCGCAGGACGAGCCGGGAAAGGCGCTGATCCAGCAGGTTGTCGAAGATGCGCACAAGTTTTCCGACGGCAGTTTGCGGATTGTGTATCTCGAAAACTACGCATGGGACCTGGGCGCGCAACTGACGGCGGGCGTGGATGTGTGGGTAAATACGCCGAAGCGGCCGTATGAAGCATCGGGCACCAGCGGAATGAAGGCAGCGATGAATGGTGTGCCCAGCCTGTCGATTCTGGACGGATGGTGGATCGAGGGTTGCATCGAGGGCGTGACCGGATGGGCAATAGAAGACGGCGCTGACGATGCCGCGGAAGCGGACGCGCTCTACGCGAAGCTAGAGAAGGCGGTGGTTCCACTTTATTGCGACGCGCCGGAGAAGTGGGCGCGGCTGATGCGGACCACGCTGGCGTTTAACGGTTCGTACTTCAATACCAACCGAATGGTGAAGCAGTACGTGCGCAATGCCTACTATCCTGAGCCGCAGCTTGAGGCGGCAAAGGTAGAAGAAGAGGCGTTTGCGGACTGAGGAAGAACAGTTATCAGCTTTCAGCCGTCAGTTCATCGCGCTCGGGGCGGTTAAGCGCTAACCGCGTAATGAAAACCGGAAACAATTGAACGAACCGCAAGGCGCCTTCCCGGCCCCCGCACCTATAGCTTTTTGCGCAGGAACTCGAAGATCCCGTAGCCGATAAATCCGCTGGCGACGGCGATGATGAAGTTCGTGGGCGTGATGATGTCGCGCAGGGCAAATGCGAATGATTTTCCTTGGCCGTTTGCGCCGGTGAACTCGCCCATGAGCAGGTTGGAATAAAAAAGGAAGACGACAAACGCGACTTCGATCAGTGCGCGCCAGAGCGGCTTCAACCGGCGGGACGGCTTAAGATGCGTTTCAATTGGCGTCTTCGACGGCGTCATGCAGCGATGATAGCGGCGACGCTAGAGCGCGGCCAAGCGAAATCGGATTTCTCGGCCTATGAAACGTACGCAGCTCTTCCGCGAGCTGGCGATTGCGCGTGGGATGGACCGCTCTCGCAGACCTTAGCGCCTATAATCTCCCTGAAGTGACTCGAAGAAATGCAATGCGGTTGCGGTGGGCGCGGCAGATTGCCGCCGTCGCGGCTTTGACTGTTTTTTGCGCGATCTCCGGCGCAATTTGTGCTCAAGCGCAGGCAAGCGCTGACGGCGGCAACGGCGCGGATTTGGGCGCCGGCGGAGCCAGTGGATCAAGAGTGCTGCTGGTGCTGCCGTTCGACAATCGTACAGGGCAGCCGAATCTGGAGTGGGTTCGCGAGGCCGCGGCAGTGACTCTGACAATGCGATTTGCTTCGGCCGGTTTTCAGCCGACAAGCCGCGCTGACCGAATGTACGCGCTGGATCATCTGGGACTTCCGCAGGGCTTTCAGCCTTCGCGCGCAAGCGCACTGAAACTGGCGCAGACGCTGGACGCCGATTCCATTGTGGTGGGCAGCTATACCACCGACGGAAGCGGGATTGTGGCCGAAGCGACGCTGGTGGACGTGCCCGATTTGCGCATGATGCCGGAAGTAAGCGCACGCGGCGAGATGAAGGATCTGGTCGCGGTATTCGGCGAGCTGGCGTGGAAGCTGACGAAGCAGCTGGACCCGCAGTTCAATGTGGCCGAAGAAACTTTCGCGGCGGCGGGAAACGGAGTTCCGCTGACGGCGTTCGAGCAATACATTCGCGGCATCACGGAGCCGGACCAGGCGGAGCGGCTGCGGCACCTGCAAAATGCAGTGAAGCTGAGCCCGGAGTTTGGGCAAGCGTGGATGGCGCTGGGGCGCGAGGACTACAACGGACAGCAGTATCAAGACGCGGCCGAAGCATTCGCGAAGGTCGACCACAGTGGACCCGACGGGCTGGAGGCGAGTTTTTACCGCGGGCTGTCGCTGATGTTTTCCGGCGACTATCCGCATGCTGAGCTGTCGTTTGCGGATGTGGCGCGTGTGCTGCCGTTGGCCGAAGTGATGAATAACGAAGGCGTGGCCGTGAGCCGTCAGGGCAAGGACGCGACTTCGCTGTTCATTCAGGCGGCTGCTGCCGACCCTAATGCGGCGGACTACCACTTCAACCTGGCGGTGAGCCTGAAGCGCGAAGGAAATCTTCCGGGAGCATTGAACGAAGTGGCGCAGTGCCTAAAGCTGCGCCCCAATGACGGAGAGGCGCTGGCGCTGGATGCAGCGTGGAAGGGAAAGCCCGTTGCAGCGGCTGCGAATGGAGCGCCGGCCGCAGCTGCCAACGCAGAACCGCTGGAGCGGATTGTGCGCACGTTCGATGAAGCGGCTTTCCGGCAGGCGGCGGCAATGCTGGACGAGATGAACGCCGGGCGGCTGACCGCGCTGACCCCGCGGGCACGGGCGCAGACGCTGTGCGCGCAGGCGAAGGGCTTTTTGGTTCGCGGGTTGCTGTTGGAAGCGGAGAGGTTATATCAGGATGCCGTGGCTGCCGATGGCACGAGCGCGCAGGCGCACGCAGGCCTGGCGGAAGTACGCGAACGCAGCGGCGATACCGATGAGGCGCGGAAGGAAGCTCACGAAGCGCTCGATCTGGGGCCTTCGGCCGATGCATATCTGGTGCTGGCGCAACTTGATCTTGCGGCAGGTTCGCTGCACGATGCGGACAGCGAAGCAGACAATGCGCTGAAGCTGGAGCCGGCAAACAGGACGGCGCAGGATGTGATGCGGCAGATTGAGGCGAGGCTGGGCAGATAGGGGCCGTTGCCCGCAAGTTGAAATGAGGCGAGCCATGAAGCACTTTGTTGCGAAGAGCCTAATTGCCTTCGTAGTGATTGCGATCGCTCTGTTGTCTGTTTTCGGAGTTGGCTTGAGCGTTCCGGTCTTCGCGCAGCAGCCGTTTGTTGACAAGCTGGTTCTGGATGACACCATTCAGCCGGTGAGCGCGGATGAGGTGACTCGCGCTCTCGATAGAGCGAACAGCGATGGTGCAAGCGCCCTGCTGATCGAGATAAACACTCCGGGCGGTTTGCTCGATTCAATGCGCGACATGGTGGGCGGAATCTTGCGATCGCGCGTGCCGGTGATCGTTTATGTTGGCCCGTCGGGTGCGCGGGCGGGCTCGGCCGGGTTCTTCATTCTGGAAGCGGCGGACGTGGCCGCGATGGCTCCGGGGACCGAGGCCGGTGCCGCTCATCCCATCTTTGAGTTTGGCGGTCAGCCGGACACCACGGAAATGCAAAAAGTGGAAAATGACGCTGAAGCATTTCTGCGCTCGTATGTGACCAAGCGAAATCGAAATATGGATGCCGCCGTGGCTGCGGTGCAATCGTCGCACTCGTACACGGCGGAGGAATCGCTGAACCAGCATCTGATTGACCTGATCGCCAACAGCGATAACGATCTGCTGAATTCGCTCGGCGGGCGCGAAATCACGCGCCTGGATGGATCGAAGTTAACGCTGCACCTTGGCGGAGCGCGCGTTCAACTGCTACGGAAGTCACTGCGCGATGACGTGCTGGGCTGGCTGGTGGATCCGAATATCGCGCTTCTGTTTCTGGTGGGCGGGGCGCTGCTGATTTATCTCGAGTTCAACTCGCCGGGCACGATTGTTCCTGGAGCGCTGGGAACGCTGATGGTGCTGCTGGCGGTCTTCGCGCTGAATTTGCTGCCCATCCGCTACACCGCGGTGATGCTGCTGGTGGCGGCGATGGTTTTGTTGCTGTTGGAAGCGAAGTTTGGCGGGCACGGCGCACTGGCCATTGCGGGGATTGTTTGCCTGACATTTGGAATGCTGACGCTGGTGGCGGCGCCGGTGCCGGAGATGGGAATCAGTCCGGTGGTGGCGATCGCGGTGAGCGTGGCGTTTGGCGTGATCACTGTCGTGCTGGTGCGGCTTGCGATGCGCGCACGGCAGCGAAAATCGCGCCTCGGCGCGGATGCGATGGTGGGCAGCCCAGCGACCGCGATGGAGGCAATGACTCCAGAGGGCCATGTGCTGGTGGAGGGAGAGATTTGGCAAGCGGTGGCAAGAGCGCCGGTGGCCAAAGGAGCGGCGTTGCGCGTGACGGGGCACGACCATTTGCTGCTGCGAGTGGAGCCGGCGGCGCACACGAGTGAACATCCGCAATCGCAGCAGAGGAGTACAATCCCTGCTGAGTGAGGAAAGGAAAATTTCATGTCCATCGGAGATATGTCCATTCCGACGCTGATTGTTATTGCCATCGTCGTCCTCTACCTTCTGAACTCCATCAAGATTCTTCGCGAATACGAGCGCGGAGTGATTTTCCGGCTGGGCCGCGTGCTGGGAGCGCCCAAGGGACCCGGCATTATTCTCGTCTTCCGGCCGATCGACCAGATGGTGCGCATCTCTCTTCGCCAGGAGGTGCTGGAAGTTCCGCCGCAGGACGTGATCACGCGCGACAACGTCACCATCAAAGTGAATGCTGTGGTGACGCTCTACGTAGTGGATCCCAATGCCGCGGCCATCAAGGTGGCCAACTACGTTTACCAGACTTCGCAATTCGCGCAGACCACGCTGCGCTCGGTGCTGGGCGAGGTGGAGCTGGACGAGCTGCTGAGTCATCGCGACAAGCTGAATCTGCGCATCCAATCCATCATCGACCAGCGCACCGAGCCGTTCGGCGTGAAGGTGGTCAGCGTGGAAGTGAAGCAGGTCGATCTGCCCGAGCAGATGCTGCGCGCCATGGCCAAGCAGGCCGAGGCGGAGCGCGAAAAACGGTCGAAGATCATCCATGCCGAAGGCGAGTTCAACGCCGCGCAAAAGCTGGTGGATGCGGCCGCGCTGATGGCGACTGAGCCCATGACGCTGCAGTTGCGCTACCTGCAAACACTTACCGAGATCGGCGTGGAGAAAAACACGACCATCGTCTTCCCGCTGCCAATCGAGTTCATGTCGCTGCTGAATGCGCTTGGCGCAGCGGCGACGAAGGCGGCTCAGAAGCAGCCGTAGATCATGCGCGACCAGGAAGGCGCGATTGAGAGAAGCTGATGCGGTGAAGGCAGGCGATGCCTGGGTGCTTTGGCGCTGAACATTTTGACGCGGGGACAATTTGACGCGCGGATACTTTGACGACGAAGAAGCGGAACGCGAGGAGCGCCAGAAGCGCGGGCCCAATCGCGGAAATGCCCGCGGCGGCGATACCGAGCTGACGCTGGGAACAGGTGCGCTGCTGGGAATTGTCTTTGGGCTTTTGCTACTGTGCGGGCTTTGCTTCGGGCTGGGATACGCCGTGGGGCATCGCGGTGCCGCGCCGGGAGCAGCAACGGCTACGCAACCCGGCGCGCCGACGGCCACTCCAGACCAGGAACCATTGCAGGGGAACGGTTCGCTTCCCAAGCCTTCAGCCGACGCACAAGCTCCAGTGCCGCAAGGGCCGCCGGAGAGCGATGGCACAACACCGCCTGCGGATGATGGAGGCGCGAATCCAGCGGCGACGCAGCCGGAGCCGGCGGCTGAGGCGCCAACTACCCCGCCAGCAAAAACGCCTGCGAGCGCGCCAGCAACTCCTGCTCCCGCCCCTGCTCAGCCGCCCACGCAAGTGAAGCCGGCGTTTCCCGCAGTTGGAAACAGGCCTCAAAATGGAAGCGCGCCTGCGGCCCCGGCTCCTGTGACGCCGACTCCGGTATCTCCGATTCGTTCGGCGTTGCCGGCAGAGGCAGGCCAATTTATGGTGCAGGTTGCCGCGGTGTCGCATGCTGAAGATGCGGGCGTGCTGGTTGGCGCGTTGCGCAAGCGCGGGTACGCGGCCAGTGCGCAGCGCGAGCCGTCAGACGGGCTGATCCATGTGCGCATCGGGCCATTCGCGACGCACGACGAGGCCTATCGCATGTGTGCGCGGCTGCTCGATGACGGGTACAACGCGATTGTGCAGCCGTAGCTTCAGCCCCGCATCCACTCGGGCAATCCAGAGGTGATCGCGGCGCGGACTGCTTCAGAGAGCTCGTCGCGCGTGGCGTAGTTGGCCGGGTCGATGGGCGCGTGAAACACGATGTGCACCACGCCAGGGTAAATGCGTTTGCTGTTCACGGGAAGAATCTTCTCAGTTCCGTAAATTGAGACAGGAATGCACGGCGCGCCGGAATCTTTTGCGAGATAAAAGGTGCCTTTCTTGAAGGGCTGCATGCGGCCGTCGGGTGAGCGCATGCCCTCAACAAATGCCGTGATGTGCAAGTCCGGAGGCGAGGACGCGTTGCGCCTGTTCGACGGCGAGCTGCGCGCTTTCGACAGTGCCGTCGCGGTCGACGGGAATGAAGCTGGCCAGTTTGAAGGCGTAACCGAGAATCGGAATCTTCATCAGCGGACGCTTGAGAAAGACGACTGTGCGTCCGGGAAGATTTGCGATCAGCGCCGGCGCATCGAGATTGGAGAGGTGGTTGGCCATGAAGATGCATGCGCGGCCCGATGGAATATTTTCGCGGCCCTCAAAGCGGATGCGGATTCCGGCCACGCGGATGGCGACACGAGCGATCCAGGAACCGACAGCGAAAAGCGGGCCAACGTTGCCGGTGAGCAGAGTAAATGGAATGAGGACGACAGCCGCAGGAACGGCGAGGGCGGCAATGGTGACGAAGACAAGGAGCGAAACGATCATAATCGGTAAAAACTGTATCGGCAGGAACTATACGCAAGAGCCGGCTGACGAGACGGATACTCAAAGGTGAGTATCGCATTTTGAGTGTCAAAGTCTGCGGTCGTTGGGTCCGCGGTCATTGGGTCCGCGGTCATTGGGTCCGCATCCATCAGGTCCGCATCCATTCGGGCAAGCCGGAGGCGACCGCGGCGCGCACAGCGCGCATGAGCTCGTCGCGCGTGGCGAAGGTGGCCGGATCGATTGGATCGTGGAAGATGACGTGGGCTACGCCGGAGCGGATGCGCTGGCTGCCCTTGGGCAGCATCGTTTCGGTTCCAAAAATAGAAACGGGAATGCACGGCGCGCCTGCGGCCATGGCGAGAAAGAACGGGCCTTTCTTGAAGGGCAACATGCGGCCATCGGGCGAGCGAGTGCCCTCAACAAATGTGGTGATGTGGACGCCTTTGGCGAGGACACGCTGGGCTTCGGCGACGCTGCGCTGCGCGTCAGCTGGGTTGCCGCTGCGGTCGACCGCGATGAACTCGCCCTGGCGAAAACCGGTGCCGAGGATGGGCAGATTCATGAGCGACCGCTTCATGAATGCGGACGTGCGGCCAGGAATGAGCAGAGATGAGCGTGGGTGGGTCGAGATTGGAGACGTGGTTCGACATGAAGATGCATGCGCGGTCGCGCGGGATGCGATCGAGGCCCTCGACCTGAAAGCGCACGCCGGCGAGGCGGCAGCTTGAAGAAAGCATGAAGCGCGTGGCCTTGTAGAGCGGCAGCACGTTGCCGGTGATCCAGCACCAGGGAATGAAGAGCAGGGCCGAGGGGATTCCCAGGACGACCATGTTGGCGACGAAGATGATCGTGCGGATCATACGTGAGCCTTGTTTTCAGGTTGCAGATGGAAAGCGCTCGCGGAGGCGCGCGGGAAGCTTGTCGTAGATGCCGTCGAAGCCGCCATTGGAAAGGATGGCGACGACATCGCGCGGCGCGAGTTGCGGTGTAATGGCGGCGACGATTGCGTCAGCGTCGGCGAGGAGCTCGGCCTGGGTGCCTGCCGCGTTGAGGGCGCGGACGACTTCTTCAGGGTGCAGGCGCTCCTGCTCGGGAATTCGCTCCTGCTGAAAAACCGCGGCAAGGATGACGCGATCGGCAAGCGCGAGGCTTTCAACAAGATCGCCCGCCAGCACTTTGCGGCGGAGTGTGTTTGAGCGCGGCTCGAGCACAGCCCACAGACGTCCGCCGGGGTTGATGGAGCGCAGCGTGCGGAGTGTCTCTCGAATTGCCGTGGGGTGATGAGCGAAATCTTCGATGATGGTGATGCCGTTGATTTGCGCGCGGACCTCGAGACGGCGCTTGACGCTCTTGAAGGTGGCAATAGCTTCGGCGATTGCGGTTGTGGGAATGCCGGCGGCAGCGGCGAGGGCGGCGGCAGCGGTTGCGTTCAAGGCGTTGTGCTCGCCAGCAAGATTCATATTGAAATGGGCCCAGGCAAAGCCGGCACGGAAAACTTCCCAATGCATGCGGCCGGATTCGTAACGGAGATTTTGAATGCGCCAGTTGGCAGCTTCGGTGAATCCATACCGCTCGACGGGGCAGAGCGCCTGGCTCACACACTCCGTGACATTTTTGCTGCCGTCGTAAGCAACGATAAGGCCGCGACGCGGAACAAGATTGACGAGGCGCTTGAAGGCGGTCTTGATGGATTCGAGATCGGCATAAATGTCGGCGTGGTCAAACTCGACGTGCGTGAGAATGAGCGCGGCGGGAAAGTAGTGGAGGAATTTGGGGCCTTTGTCGAAGAAGGCCGTGTCGTACTCGTCGCCCTCGACGATGAAGTTGCGTGTGGGTCGAAGCTGAAAGCTGGTGGCGAAGTTTTCCGCCACGCCTCCGATGAGGAATGAAGGCTCAAGCGCAGGATCTTTGAGTGCGGCGACCTGATAGATCCAGGCGAGCATGCTGGTGGTAGTAGTTTTGCCGTGCGTGCCGGCAACGACGAGGGATTCGCGGCCGGAAAGGAACTCCTCGCGCAGAAGCGCGGCCATGGAGGTGAAGGGAATGCGATCGTCGAGCACGCGCTCGATCTCCGGATTGCCTCGGGAGAGCGCGTTGCCGACGACGACGAGATCGGGAACGGGATCGAGATTGGATTCGCTGTAAGGCTCGAGGATGGGAATGCCGAGCGAACGAAGCAGATCGCTCATGGGCGGGTATGCGGCCTTGTCGGAGCCAGTGATGCGGTGGCCCTGAAGCTGCAGCAGGCCGGCGAGCGAGGCCATCGCGGTGCCGCAAATGCCGATGAGGTGAATGTGCTTCGGCTGATTCAAGGTTTCGCTACCATTTTCGTTGAAGCTATTTCCGTTCCTTTTATCATGCCGTATTCCTACCGAATCAGCGAAGAAAGAATCTTGAAGAATTGAGCTGGCTCGGCAATTCTCAGTCCGGCGCGCCGGGCGACCACTTCAGTGAAATGCTTCGTATTGTGAGTTAGGAGCCAGTCAGGCCGGGCCGCCATGGCTGAGACGAGCACGGGAACATCTGCTTCGTGGCGAATCAGGCTTCGGCTGGCCAGCACAAGACTTACGTCCGGGTAGGGAATCAGCTCTGGATCGGTGAGATCGATAAGTCGATGATAGTCGCTCATCAATCGGCGCGCTTGCGAGGAGGGCAACAGATGCGAGTGGATTTGCAGATTCTCATCAACTTCATCACGGACCGCTTCCGCTAATACAAGACGGGCGATCTTCGCGGCGCAGAGCGACAATACGGCTTTGTCCAGTCCCCACTCCGCGACGATTCCACCGAGAAGGACGTTCGAGTCGAGAAACAACCGAAGCCTGCGCTGCGTAGTCACCTGATGTTTGCCCGGCGCGCGGACCGCAGGGCAGCAACCGGTTTGCGTGCAGGAGACCTGTAGCGACGTTCATAGATCCGCTCCCTGGCTTCGGGGAGCGTTGCCAGGACGGACTTCGGAGTGGGACCGACCGAGGCGAGAGCAGAGCCGATGCGTTTGCAAAGGCGCTCGAAGTGATCCTGCTGCGGCATGAGGATGAGTCCGTTTCCGAGACGCAGAACGGCGAACGGCGCACCCTGGCCAAGTCCAAGGTTTTCACGGAATTGTTTCGGGACCGTGACCTGTCCCTTTTCGCCGATTCTGGTCGTTGTTAAATACTCAAGCACTGCCTGTTGACTAGCCATACTCAAAAGCTCCGGTAGGAATATCCTACCACGAGTCTCGGTTTGCTCATCGTGCCACCGCAGGTTCCAGGATTTGGAGCTCGGCGATGTCGCCGACGGCGAGCTCGGCATCAACGCCGAAGGTGAGCGTGACATTTTCATGGGAGACATGGCCGCTGCGAAGGCCGATTGCGATTGGAATGTCGAGACCGTCGAGGGCGCTGAGAATGGCTTCTTCAAGCAGCGAAGGCGGAGCGCCGGGCGAATTGCAATCGAGCATTTCGCCGAAAATAATGCCGATGACACCTTCGAGCTTTCCGGCCTTGCGCAGTTGCCAGAGCATGCGGTCGACCTGGTAAGGCTTGACGCCGGTGTCTTCAAGAAAAAGCAGCGTGCCCTCAGTGCGCGGCTCCCAGGGCGTGCCAAGCAGCGAAGTGAGAATGCTGAGGCAGCCGCCATAAAGCGTGCCGCGCGCGGATTTGTGGGAGCGGCTCGGCTTTAGAGGACGCAGGCCTTCAGCGGCGGCGAGGCTATAGAGTTCGCCCGCAAGAGCGGCGCGAAAACTTTCCAGATGAACGCCGTTGGGGAGATAGAAATCCGCGGCGAGCATGGGGCCATGAAAGACGGGCAGCCCAAGTTCGTCGAGCAGACGAAGCTGAATTCCCGTGAGGTCGCTGTAGGCGAAAAACGGCTTGGGGTGCGCGGCGATGATTTTGGTGTCGAGGGCCTCAAGCAAGTAATTCGAACCATAGCCGCCGCGAACACACATGATTGCTGCTGTGTCAGGGTCGGCGAATGCTGCGCGCAGATCGGCGAGGCGCTGCTGGGGAGTTCCAGCGAAGTAGAGCGGCTCGCGTAGAAGCGCATTGGGCGTGAGTTGCGGCGCATAACCCAGCGAGCGCAGCGCGGCCAGACCGAGTTCTACCCGATCGGATTGAGCAAAGGATGCCGGGGCAGCGATAGTGATAGCCGCATCAGGAGCAACGGGCGGTGGTTTGAGAAGGTCTCTCATTTTCACCAAGCCTCCCCACGGGCGATGAGAGCGGCAGGTCCGGTAAGATGCAACTCCTTGCCGGGACCATCCCATGCGACGGTCTGCGCGCCACCAGGCGCAACGACTTTGAGGGGCGAGGTGCAGCCTTTGAAAGCAAGAGCCGCGGTGGCGGCGGCAGAAGTGCCAGTGCCTGAAGATGAGGTCGGTCCCACGCCGCGCTCGAAGATGCGAAGTTCGATCTGGCTGGGGCTGACGACGCGAATGAACTCGACGTTGGTCTGGTTGGGAAAGTCGGGATGGACACAGATCTCGGCGCCGATTTCCTGCCAAGATTTTCCGGCCACGGCGAATTCTGGATTGTCGACTTCAACGACAAAATGTGGATTGCCTGTGTCGACCGCGATGCTCTTGATCTTTTTGCCCGTCGCGAGCTCGACGGCACGCGGAGTGAAGCGAGGGACGCCCATCGCGGTGGTGATGTCCACTGCAAATTCACCGTCGTTGCGCACGCTGACGATGCGGCAGGCGCGAAGGCCGGCATCCGTGACGATTTCGAGAGTATCGCCGGGCTGCGAGGCGAGAGATTCGGCCATCCACGCAGCGACGCAGCGCGTGCCGTTGCCGCTTATTTCGGCAACGGAGCCGTCGGCGTTGTGAAGGCGGACGCGGCCGGATTTCGGGCCCGGCCCAGACTTGTTTTTCCAGGTGAAAAACTCAATACCGTCGGCTCCAATGCCGGTATTTCTCTGGCAAAGGCGGCGCGCCAGAGCCGCAAGATCGTGGCCCGCCACGGCTTCTTCGGCGACGATGAGGAAGTCGTTGCCGCACGCGTGCGCCTTGGTGAACGGGATCAATCTTCCTCCGGATCGCTAACAATGAGGAACGCGGCGGTGAGATTCAACGCAGTTCCCAGCCCGATGCTAACACTGATAAGAGCGGGTTGCCGGCCAAGAATGAGGAGGCGTGCCGAGTGACGCAAGGGCGCGCGCTTAGAAAGAAGGGTGAGTGCGATTGAGCCACTTTGTGGAGGCATAAATCGCAGCCGACGGCTGGCCCTGAGCGGAAAAGCTGTTCATCAGGGTGAAGTCGGCGAGATGCGCTTTGACGGCCGTGTCGATCTCATCGCCGTCGAAGGTGACGATTATCGCGGCGTGGCTTGCGGGCGAGGCGAGCGCGGAGCGATAGATTTCGAGATCGCTCTCATTGATGGTTTGGCGCAGCGGAATGCCGGTGGAGGCAACAATCTCAGGGTAGAGGGATGTGTTCATGAGCACGGGCGCGCGCGGATCGAGCGCGAGAAGCGATTGCAGTGCTGGCGGAATGGAATCGTCGTAGGGCTTGCGCGCGTCGGCGTTCTTTGTGCTTTCGACGTAGACGACTGGATTGGAGCGCAGGAGCGCGAAGACGTTGAGGCCCGCGAGAGCAAAGAGAAGCGCGAAGGCAAGTTTCGGGAGGGAGGGCGCGAGACTTGTGCTTTTGATGTTGCGCAGAGCGGCGCCAATAAGCTGGACTGCGAAGCCGATGCCAAGCGCGAGAGCGGGCAGAAGCTCGATTCCGTAGCGGGTGTTGTACCAGGTGTAGGGCCACCAGCTGGGGAAAAAGATTGGGACTGAGCCGTAGGCAACTGACCACGCGTAAAAGGGAACGGGGAGCCAGAGAAGGAGTGTCCACGCAAGAGCGTGGCGGCGAGCGGCGGATTTTTCGGTGAGCCATGAGCCGAAGACACCGAGAGCGGCGAGGGCGACCACGATGTTGCCCCAGAGATTTCCCGAGGCGGCGGCCGCGACAGAATCAAGCTCAGAGACTTTGAGGTAATAGAGCAGCGCAACCCACGGGCTATGCCAGCCGGGATGCAGCGGGGACTGGCCGGGCGAGGCGGTGCGGAGTTCGATGGCGTGAGCGGAATATGGCCCGCGCGCGAAGTAGAGCCAGTCGCCAAAGCAGGCAGAGTTGTAGACAAACCAGAGGAGCGGCGCGGCAACAACTGCAATCGATGCCAGCCAAAATGCGGCGACGCCAAGACGTCTGCGCTCGCCAGCAGCGGTGTGGCGAATCAACGTGAACCCGATGCCGGACCAGGCGATGAACGCAATGATCCAGCCGTCGTAACGAGTGAAGATAGCGGCGACGAGAGCAACGGCGATGCAGACCTGAAGTTTATTGGTCTGGGTGATAGAAATGTTTGCGCCATCGAGGGCGGCGCGCCACTCGACCAGCCAGACCACGATCCAAATGAATTCGCATAAAAAAAGCGGCTCGGTCATGGCCGTCGTTTGCAGATAGAGGAGATTGGGATTGAGGGCGAAAAAGACGAGCGCGATGGCGGCGGGCGCGGGGTCGAGCCAGTTCCGCGCCAGGCGATGCAGGCCGACACAGGATGCAATATAGGAAAGCGACGATGGAATGATGCCGGCGAGGCCGCTGGCCCACCAGAAGTAATTCTGTACGAAGGGCAGAAGAAGGATGTGCGGGAGCGGCAGCCACACCGAGCCGAGCTGCGAGAGGCGCGGCGTGCGGGAATCGAAGACGCGGCGCGCAATGTGCAGATGAGCGACGGCGTCGCCGTAGTTGAGCATTGCTCCGTGATGCCAGCTCCAGATAATCGCGGTTGCTGAAGCGGCCATGCAGAAGGCCAGAACGGCCCAGCCTTCTGCATTGGAGATGCTTTTCTCAGTCAAGGTGCGTGATCTCGCGGAAGACATTGAAGCGCGTGTCGATCTCAGAACGCGAGAGCTGTTGCAGGCGCTCGGTGCCGAAGCGCTCGCAGGCGTAGGAGCCCATGACGCTGCCGTAGAACATGGCGTGACGCCAGGCGGCGGGCGTGAGCTCAGGCTGCGAAGCCAGATAGCCGAAGAAGCCGCCCGCAAAACTGTCGCCCGCGCCGGTTGGGTCGATGACCTCTTTGAGCGGCAGAGCCGGAGCCTTGAAGGTACGCAGCTCTTCTCCGCGATTTTTTGAAGGAGAGTTGTAGAACAATGTCGCGCCGTATTCGCCGTGCTTTACGACCAACGCGCGTGGGCCGAGGGCCATGACGCCGCGCGCGGCCTGCACGAGATTATTGTTGCCGGCCAGCATGCGAGCTTCAGTGTCGTTGATGAGCAGAACGTCCAGGCCCTTGAGAACTTCAAGCAGGGCCGGGCGATGATCCTTGATCCAGTAATTCATGGTGTCGCCAGCAACGAGCTTGACACCGGGCATTGCCTCGCGCACGCGGCGCTGCAGAACGGGATCGATGTTGGCGAGGAAAAGAAATTCGGAGTCAGCGTAGGCCGTCGGGGATTTTCGGCTCAAAAGCTGCGAAGACATTGAGCTCGGTGTTGTGGGTCTTGGCTTCGTTGATGTTTTCGAGGTAGGAGCCTTCCCAGAAGAAGCTTTTGCCGGCGGTGTGTTCAATGCCGAGCGTATCGATGTTGCGGGCGGCAAAGACGGCTTCCTGCTTGCGGCCGAAGTCCTCACCGACGACGGCGATGACGCGCACGCTGGTAAAAAAGCTGGCCGCGAGCGAGAAATAAGTTGCTGCGCCGCCGAGGCAGCGCTCGCGGCGTCCGGCTGGGGTTTCAATGGAATCGTAAGCTACGCTGCCGACTACGGTGATGGACATGAGTTGGTCTTCCTCAAATCTAAGGTTAGCAAGTTAGCGGGGTTGGTGGATTTAGAGGGTCAGCCGGCGGCCTACCATCCGAGGTATTTGCCGAAGAGAAGCTTGAGCCGCTCCTTGGCAGCGGCTGGAATCGCATCGGGCTGGGTAAGGACGGCGTACTTTGCGGCTGAGGCGCAGGAACAGGTGCGGGCGATCTCCGAAGTGGAAGGCAATGCGGCGACGGCAGCCTTGACTACTTTGGCTGCGTTGTCGGCGTTTTTGTGCAGCACCGCGACGATCTCCTCGATGGTGACGGCGTCGTGGCCTTCGCGCCAGCAATCGTAGTCGGTGACCATGGCGATGGTGGCGTAGCAGATTTCGGCTTCGCGGGCGAGCTTCGCCTCCTGCAAATTGGTCATGCCGATGACGTCGGCGCCCCAACTGCGGTAGAGATTCGACTCTGCGCGGGTGGAGAACTGCGGGCCTTCCATGCAGACATAGGTGCCGCCGAGTTTGCCGACGACGCCGACTTTTGCGCATGCATCCACTGCGGCCTTTGCGACGGTGGCGCAGACGGGATCGCCGAATGCGACGTGGCCGACGATGCCGTCACCGAAGAAGGTAGCGACGCGGTTAAACGTGCGATCGATGAACTGATCGGGCATCACGAAATCGGTGGGCTTGTGTTCTTCCTTGAGCGAACCGACGGCGGAAACGGAGATGATGCGCTCGACGCCGAGTTTCTTAAAGGCGTAAATGTTGGCGCGGAAATTCAACTCAGACGGAAGGATGCGGTGGCCGCGGCCGTGGCGCGCGAGAAAAGCGACCTTGCGGCCCTCGAGCTCGCCGAGGACAAAAGGATCGGAAGGATCGCCGAACGGCGTTTCTACGCGTTCTTCATGGACGTTGGTGAACCCGGGCATGGAGTAAAGCCCGCTGCCGCCGATGATGCCGATTTCTGCTTGAGACACTTGCTGCTCCCTGTTGTTTCTAGCGTGTTCTGCTCTAGCTCCGGCGTATTTTCGACTTGCGAACAAGCATTTTCATACTCTGATCGATCAGCCGGATCGACTCCATGAATACATCGCCGTCAATCGTCAAACTGTGCGCGCTGATCTTATCCATCGTATCCTGCGCCGTGTGGTGATAGCTGTTGTTGGGCCCGTAGTCGAGATCGATCACATCGATTGACGGCACGCCGCGCTCGACGAACGGCAGATGATCGTCCTCGACATCCATCTCCTGCTGGAAAAAGTAGCGTTGGTAGCCGAACTTTTTGGCCGCTTCAGCGACAAGCGAGATCAGCCAGGCGGTGGAGTGGGTTTCACGCTGGATGTCGAGATCTTTGTCGCCAATCATGTCTGCGAGCATGAAGGCCTTGATCTGGTTGAGAGTGCCGTCGCGGCCCCATTTGGCGGCAAGATGACGGCTGCCGTAGGTGGAGTCCGAAGCCGACCATTGCTGAATTGCCTCTTCGCCGTCGAAAAAGACGAGCCAGACCGAGTAGCCTGCAAGCTTCTTGCCGGGCGAGTGGGCGGCTTCAGCACGAAGGTGATCGGCGATAGACATGAGCAGGCCGGTGGTGGATGCGCCGTCGTTCGCGCCGACAAAGTTGATGTTGCGCAGCGGGTAGTTGGTCTCGTAATGCGTACCGAGGACGATGACGCCGGGCTTGGTGCCGGGAAAGCGCACGATGAAATTGCAAAGGGGAACGGGGCCGATAGGCGTGTCCGCGGTGAACGTATCTTCTTCAAGATGGTCGTGAGCGCGGAGAAAGTGTGCGCGCAGAAATTCTTCGGCTTTGACATGGCCGGGGCCGGTCGGCCAGCGCGGGCCGATGGCGGCGAACTGACGCGCATACTCGTACGCGGCTGCGCCGTCGAAGTGCTGCTGTGCCGATGCGGCGAGGGGAGCAATTAGAAGCGCGAAAAGGATGATTGAAAGTTGTGCTATCCCCGGTCTCAAACTCGAGACCGGGGGCACCCATCTCCCAGTGAGAGCTCTCTTCCCGCCCCTTGCGAGAGCTCTCTCCGCGCTCCTCGCGAGAACTCTGTTCCTGATGCTTGAGAAAATCAAGCCGCCTCCGCCTTTTTCTTTCTGCGCGTGGGGTGAACCCACCAGGCAACGCCGATTCCAATCAGATAGAGGGCCAGCAAAGGCGCGGCGTAAATGCACATGCTCGCTGGGTCCGGCATTGGGCAAATGATGCCCGCCACAATAAAGATCGCCAGGATCGCGTAGCGGAAGTTCTTCCAGAGAAACTTAGGACTGACGATGCCGAACAAAGCCAGAAAGAAAATGAGAACTGGCAGCTCGAAGCTGATGCCTAAACCCAGAATAATGGAAAGAAAGAAACCGGTGTATTCCTCGATGCTGATGACGGCTGTGAACTTGTGGCCGAAGTTGTCGAGCATAATATGCACTGCGCTCGGCAGCACCCAGAAGTAACCGAAGTAGGCACCGGTCAGGAACAGCCCCACCGTGGCCGCCATGAAAGGGATGACGAAACGCTTTTCTTTCTGGTAAAGGCCGGGAGCGATGAAGAGCCACACCTGGTAAAGAATGAACGGGGCCGCTAGGATTACTCCGGCTGCCAATGACGCATGAATGTACAAGTTCATCCCGTCCATTGGGTGAATCATATTGAGTGATTTGCCGTCCCGCTTCAGCGGCGCCTGTATGACATCGACAAGCTTTTCGCGAAAGACCCAAGCCACGGCGAAGCCGAGGACGAGGTAGATGGCGGAGTGAACGATGCGCTTGCGCAGCTCCTCAAGGTGCTCCATGAGGCTCATGCCGGGGAGCTCGGCGCGCTCGGAGATAGCGTTGCGCGCTTTTTCGATGGCGTCCTGAGGGTCAACCATGATGATCAGCCGGCTCCGATCCTTCAGCTTCAGGAAAAAGGCTTCTCTGGGTTTTGCCCGGCGGATTGGCGGCAACTTTCTCACCGGTCGACGGCGGCTGAATGTGCGGAATGGTCGCGGCGGGCGCGGGATCAGATTCAGGATCGGTCGAATGAGCGGCGGATGCGGGATCAGCAGATTGCGCGACCCGTGGCGCGGCGTCTGCTGAGTTCATGGACTCGGAGACCATGGGCGAGTCGGTTTTCGTGGCCCCGCTGGGCACTTCCGCGGCCGTTGGCGCGCCGGATTCCTGGATTGTTGTGGCGGCGTTGGCCGGAGTTTCGGCTGCGGGCAAGTTGTCGGCTGCGGGCGGGGTTGCAGCTGGGGTCGCGGGTGTTTGCGAGACCGTGGCATCGAGTTGCGCCGGTGGCGGAGCAGCGGCCAAGGCACGCTGGCGTTCCTCTTCCGCCTTTCTGCGGCGGTCTGCTTCTTCTGAGGTGCGCAACTCCTCTTCCATCTGGAACTTGAAGTCGTTGGAGGCCTTGCGGAACTCGTACATCAGCTTGCCGAGCTGGCGGCCGATCTGAGGCAAACGCCGCGGGCCAAAGACCACTAAAGCCAGCACCATGAGGAGCAATGTGTCCCACATGCCCAGTGTGGCGAATTGAATTGGCGGCGGAGAAACCATGAAGGATCATGATACCTTCCGTTGCGCGGCGCTCACAATTGTGCGGGGCTGCGCGGCGAGGGATTTTGCCCGAGCGGGGAGGGATTGCCCGGGCTGGCGTTTTGGACTCACCTCTCGAAACCTGCGTTTCGAGCACCGAAAAGTCTTACGCGAATTTCGAGCTGCGCGTTCGGGCCAGTATTTTTGGACCCGCATTTCGAGCTAGCATTTCGATTACCGTTTCGAAATGTGCCTGTGAAAAAGTCTGTCGCGCGGTGTTCGTGGGCAGCGGCGATCTAGCTGAGAGCTGGAATCCCGATTGATCTGCCTGCGTCAGAGCCTACTTTTGGATTTGCGCGGGTTTCCTCGGGTTTGTCTGGCAATCATAAAATCTGATAAATGAAACGCAACTGATTTGTTGCAGATTTTCGCCACGCAAGCGCGTTTCTCGTCCGCTGAATCTGCGGGTGATTACGCAATCCGGATGCGTGCTCAGCGCAGAAAATAAATTTGGCTTCTCCGCGCAACACCCACCTGCGGCGAGTCGAAGCGTCAAAACAAGAAGCTGTTCGCTTCTCAAGCATTCCCCCTTCTTGCAGCAAAGGATTATTCTGTCTGAACCCGGAAATCACCTCTGCCGGGCAGTGGAGAACTCCCGTGAATCTTTCCAGTCGTATTCGTCTGTCGTTTGTTGTGTTATTCGTTGTGGCCTGCGCAGGCTCGCTCGCGAGCGCGCAAAAGGCCGCCGCCACGCAGAAGCTGCCTGAAATCAGATACGTGAAGTACACGCTGCCCAATGGCCTGACCGTCATCACTCACGAGGATCACCGGCTGCCGCTTGTGGCCGTAGACCTTTGGTATCACGTGGGCCCATTGAACGAGCGGCCGGGACGCACGGGGTTCGCGCATCTGTTTGAGCACATGATGTTTGAAGGCTCAGAGCATGTGGGCGAAAAGGCGCACATCAAGATTGTTCAGTCGGCGGGCGCAACATCCGTCAACGGCACAACGGACTTTGACCGAACCAACTACTTTGAAACCATGCCAAGCAACCAGCTGGAGCTGGCGCTGTGGCTGGAGAGCGACCGGATGGGCTTCCTGATGGAGGGCCTGAAACGGGAGCTGCTGATTAATCAGAAAGATGTGGTGCGCAACGAGCGGCGGCAAGGCGAGGGGCGGCCCTACTACGTGGCACAGGAGCAGATGTATCATCTGCTGTTTCCCAAGGGCCATCCCTACTACGGCGTGATCATCGGCAGCCATGCGGACGTGGAATCGGCTCGCATTGCCGACGTACGTGAGTTTCATCAGCAGTACTACACGCCGAACAATGCGTCGATTGCGATCGCCGGGGATTTTGACCCGGCCGAGCTGAAGGCGCTGCTTACAAAGTACTTTGGGCCGATTCCGAAGGGGCCAGAGGTGGCTTTCGTGCCGGCCGTGACGCCGCCGATCACCGAGCAGAGGCGGGCGACGGTTACTGACACGGTGCAGTTGCCACAGGTGCGAGTTGCCTGGCTGACGCCCGCAGCCTTTACACCCGACTCCTACAGCGTGGGCAGCGCCATTTTTGCATTGGGTGGAGGAAAGGCGAGCCGGCTGGACGAGGCGATGGTCTACAAGACCCAGACGGCGCAGAGCGTAACCTGCGACTCTGATCCGGAGAAGCTGACCGGCATAACCGAGTGCACAATCACCGCCAAGCCGGGGGTAAAGCTGGAAGATCTGGAAGCGACCTTCTGGAAGGAACTTGCGAAGCTGCAACAGGATGGGCCGACCGCCGACGAGGTGGCATCGGCAAAAGCGCTGGACCTGACCAGCAAGATCACGGGACTGGAACAACTCGGCGGGTTCGGCGGCATTGCCGATACGCTTGACCGCTATAACCAGTACACGGGCGATCCCGGCTTTTTGCCGAAAGACATCGCCCTGACCGAGGCCGTAACGAGGGCGAGCGCCAAGGCCGCGGCGGCGAAGTATTTAAGCAAGGATGCGGCGGTAGTGGTGTATTGCGTGCCGGGCAAAAAGGTTCTGGACGATGTACCGCGCAGCCCTGCGGATACCGATGCGGATGTGAAGCTTGAGAATCCGTACACTCCTGAATTTGAAGCTTCGCAGGAGTGGCGGAAGACTAAACCGCAGCCTGGACCGGCCCCGGTGCCGCATCTACCTACTCCCGAGGAATTTACGCTGGCCAATGGACTGAAAGTGCTGCTGGTGGAGAATCACTCGCTGCCAGTGTTGAGCGCGGCAGTTGTTTCGCGCGCCGGCAGCGCGAGCGACCCGGAAACGAGAAGCGGACTGGCAACGCTGACCGCGGAAGTGATGAGCGACGGGACGACAACGCGCGACCTTGCGCAACTGGCAACGGACGAAGAGCGCATTGGAACTCAGATTGCGAGCGGCCGCGGGAATGGATTCCGGAACCATCTCAATGGACATGTTGACCAGCCATACGGCGGAGGCGATGAATCTGCTTGCCGACGTGGCGGAGCATCCAGGGTTTCGCGGCGAGGATTTGGATCGGCGGCGCAAGCAGCGGCTGGTTCGCATCGCGCAGGAGACTGACAACGTGCAGAGCATGGCGATGCGAGTGGGGCCAAAGCTCGTGTTCGGCGATGCACCATATGGCCGTAGCGGAACGGGAACGGCTGAAAGCGTGGGTGCGATTGCGCCAGCCGATATGACGGCTTTTTACGCCGGCCACTACGGCCCGCGCGACTCGGCGCTGGTGCTGGCCGGCGATTTGACCCGCGCGCAAGCCGAGAGCGTGGCCCGGCAGTACTTTGGCAAATGGACGGGCAAGGCAGAAGCCGAGGCGGCAATTCCACCGGCACCAGCCCCACAGGCCACACGGGTGGTCATCGTGGACAAGCCTGGCGCGCCGCAGACCGCGCTGATAGCCTTCGGCATCGGCGTCCCGGCAAGCTCGCCCGACACTGAAACTCTTGCCGTGATGAATTACACGCTCGGCGGGAGCTTTGCCAGCCGCATCAACATGAACCTGCGCGAGGCCCACGGCTACACCTATGGTGCAAGTTCTGTCTTCGCGCAGTACGGCGACGGCGGGCTGTTCCAGGCCGGCGGTTTGGTGCGCAGCGACGTGACGGCGCCCGCCGCGAAAGAGCTGATGGGCGAGATCAAGAAGTTTTCGGCCGAACCATCAACCGCCGAAGAGTTGGCTGCCGCGAAGGAAGCGTCGGTGCAGTCGCTTCCCGGCCGCTTTGAAACGACCTCTGCGATCGTGCGAGCCATCAACAGCATCTTTCTTTATGATCGCCCGCTGGATTATTACGCAAAGCTGCCCATGAAATACGAGGCGGTGACGGAAGCAGACATTGCGCGCGTGACGCAGCAGTATCTGCATCCGGATCAACTTGTGATTGTGACGGCGGGTGACCGCGCCAAAATCGAGCCGGGGCTGAAAGATGCGGGGCTGGGCCCGGTGGAAGTGCGCGACATCAACGGGAAACTGGTTACAGACGAAAAGTAGCGCGTGCGAGCGGCGACTTAGCGGCTCTCTGCGTTGCTGGCCTTCCCGACAGACGATGGGGCGGCCGGCGGTCGAGTTGGCGCTACGACGGCTGATGCGCGCTGCGACTGAGGATGGTCGGTCGGCGCCTGGTGCATGGTGACAATGACGGCTTCGGCAGGCTTTGCGCCTGCGCATCGGTAAGAGTGCGGGGTACCTGCGTCAAAATAAACGGCGTCGCCGGGACCGAGCTTCGCCTCCTGGTCCCCGTGGCGCAGTGTCAATTCACCGGCAACGAGATACAGGAACTCGAATCCCGTGTGCATATGCGTTCTGGGCTCAACATGCTCGGGCAAAGGAACGAATTCGGCGAAGTATGGGTCCATGTGCCGGTCGGCGACCATGTAGCCGAGGCTCTCGAACGTATAAGTGGGCGGCTCTGCTCCGGTTTGCGGCATGCGCACGCGGTCTTTTTTGCGGTGTACGCGGAAAACAGGCGACGGCTCGGACTCAAAGAAATACGAAAGGTCTTTGCTGAAGACCATCGCGATGCGGGCAAGATTGCGGAGCGTAGGCACCACGCGGCCGGTCTCCAACTGCGAGAGGAAACTGGCCGACAGGCCGGTGTGCTTGCCGAGATCGACCAAACCCATCGACTTTTTGAGGCGCAGCCGCCGGATGCGTTCGCCCAGGTGCTTCTCGGTGATGAAGCGCTCGGCGGTGTCGGCGTCCGCCATGGTCTTGTGCATCTCCGTGCCGTTGGTTTCGAGCCGATCGGTCTTTGGTTCGGTCATTGCCGCTCCTTACCAAGCTAGGATGCACGTTGCGGCGTTTTGTTGTCCAATCAAAACAATTTCCGGTAGCACGAAATTGGAGCCGCCGAGACGATGCGAACCAACCTCTCCTGGGCCGCGTTATTCTGGAGACTCCGGCGCGGCGGAACGAGGCGTCGCCCAGAAAGTTTGCCAATAATGCCTGAAGAAACCGCTTCTTCCGCTCCAGAAACAGCAAAATCCGCTCCTCCTGTTGCCACGATCGCCGAGATTGGCCGGCACGAAGGCGAATCTGTCACTTTGCGCGGGTGGCTCTACAACTCGCGCGAGAGCGGCAAGCTGCTGTTCCCCATCTTTCGCGATGGCACCGGGTCGATCCAGGGAGTGGCGCATGTGAAGAGCGTGACGCCGGAAGTGTTTGAAAAGCTGAAGGGACTTACGCAGGAATCGAGTGTAATTGTCACCGGAAAGGTGCGTGCGGATAAGCGCGCGCCGGGTGGGTACGAGCTGGATGTGGAAGACGTGCAAGTGGTGCAGCGCGTGCCGGAGTCGGACCCGTATCCGATCACGCCGAAGGATCACGGCGTCGACTTTCTTCAGGAGCGGCGGCATTTGTGGGTGCGCAGCCCGCGGCAGTCTGCGATTTTGCGGATTCGCGCGGAGATCATGCGCGCGGCGGCTGAATATTTTGACTCCAACGGATATATCAGGACCGATCCGCCGATTTTGACGCCAGCTGCGTGCGAGGGAACTTCAACGCTGTTTCCGGTGGACTACTTCGGCGATCCCGCGTACCTGACGCAGAGCGGCCAGCTTTACATCGAATCGACAGCGCTGGCTCTGGGCAAGGTTTACAGCTTCGGGCCGACCTTTCGCGCGGAGAAGTCGAAGACTAGGAGGCACCTGACGGAGTTCTGGATGATCGAGCCCGAAGTGGCCTACATGGATCTCGACGGGCTAATGGAGCTGGCGGAAAACTTCATTGCGCATATTGTGCAAAGTGTTTTGAAGAACCGCGCGCCGGAGTTGCAGGTGATCGGGCGCGACACGGCGAAGCTTGAGACGGTAAAAGCGCCGTTTGTGCGGCTGCGCTACGACGAGGCCGTGGAGATGTTGAACCAGGCGCACAAGGATGGAAAGCTGGAAGCGCCGTTTGAATATGGAAACGACTTCGGCTCGCCGGACGAGACGTGGCTAAGCTCGCAGTACGATCGGCCGGTGATGGTGCACCGCTATCCGGCTAACGTGAAAGCGTTCTATATGGAACCCGACCCGAAGGATCTGCGCTACGCACTCTGCGTGGACGTCCTGGCGCCGGAGGGATATGGCGAGATCATCGGCGGATCACAACGCGTGTCGAGCTACGAGCTGCTGAGCTCGCGGATTGACGAACACAAACTGCCGCGCGCGGCATTCGAGTGGTATCTCGATTTGCGGCGATACGGCAGCGTTCCGCACTCGGGATTCGGCATGGGAATTGAGCGCGTGGTGGCGTGGGTGTGCGCGCTGGACCATGTGCGGGAGACGATTCCGTTTCCAAGAATGCTGAATCGGATGTATCCGTAGGGCGGTCGTCGGCAGCCCGGTCCGAGATGGAATTGTTAAGCACCTTTGAGTAGGGATGTTGGAGGGTGAGGCGGCTTACTCTCTGACTCTTGCCGTCGCGATTGCCTTAGCAATAAGTGACTCAACAAAGTTTCGAAATCCTAACTCCGCGCTCGGCTCGCGGTAGAGCCCCTTGCGGCCCTCGGCTGCGCTAGACATGAGGAAGCATGATGCATCATAGAGTCGCTCCCGCACTAACTTCGTGAGCAGAACCTCATAGCGTTTGGCGTAGGAGGCATCTTTGAATTCGGGGAAAACTTTGAAGTGGGGTTCGCGCGCTCGAACTGGGCGGACGGATTCGGGGGCCTCTTCGAGAAGCATGAGATATCCGAGCCATGGGCGCGCAGAAGGCTTGAATGCCCCTTCTCGATATGCTGACCAAATATCAGTAGCGCTTCCAATTGCTTCTTCGGTGCGATTGTTGTAATTGTTCCCGAATGAGCCAACTTGGGACTTGAACTCGATTCCAGCGATAAGCTTGCCATCCGACACGACCAGAAGATCCCATTTTTTCTCGGGTCTATACCAGCCTGGAAGTTCAACATATTTCTCGCAATGGACGTGTGCCTTTGGGAGACCATTCTCGCACAACAAATCGCGCACTAAATTAACGAAGCCGTTCATCTGCGCCCCGCCTGTGACTGCGGAGCGTGCTCCAGCGTCCTTACCGCCCGATGAGGAGCCCTGCTTTATCGCTTGCACGTCGCGAGTCGTCCAGAAGTGCTTAACTGCTGCACCAAGGCGAGTGTCGATTTCTGGCTTTCGACTCATTTCGCGTCTTGTGCCGCTTCAACTTGGATTGATGTGCGGCTGAAGAGGAGGGATGTTTCATTCGCAATCCGGGTGTGTGCCTGTTCAAAGTAGTGCCGGTCGACCTCGATTCCGATACTATTTCGGCCGAAG
This sequence comes from uncultured Acidobacteriaceae bacterium, assembly GCA_963763585.1. Lineage (GTDB taxonomy): Bacteria > Acidobacteriota > Terriglobia > Terriglobales > Acidobacteriaceae > Telmatobacter. Next base: position 74,056 of record CAVXPR010000032.1, read on the forward strand.
GCGGCAGCGGCAATGCTGGTTGTGCCGGTGCCGAGGAACGGGTCGAGGACAGTGTCGCCCACGAAACTGAACATGCGGATCAACCGTTCGGCAAGCTCAAGGGGGTAGGGCGCGGGATGATTCCTCGTGGAAGCGCCCGTCACACCGGACCAAATTTGCTGGAACCACTGTTTGTGATCTTCGTCCGCAATCACGCTAAGAATGCGCGTTGGAATATCGGGGGCGCGATAGCCGCCAGACTTCCGCTGCATCAGGATAAATTCGATGTCGTTCTTGATGACTGAATTAGGCTCATAGGGCTTGCCAAGGAAGCTGGAGCCGTTCTCAACTTCGTAGACCGCGTTGGAAATCTTGTGCCAGATGATCGGCGAGAGATTGTCGAAACCGATCTGCCTGCAGTGCTCCTGAATTGAGGCATGAAGTGGTACGACAGTGTGCCGTCCATTGTTCTTCCTCCTCGAGAGGCACACATCACCAACAACGCACACCAGACGGCCGCCGGGAACCAGCAACCGGAAGCAGTGTGTCCACACACGATCGAGCTCGGCAAGAAACTTGTCGTAGTTCTCAATGTGTCCCATCTGCCCGTCAGATTGGCGGTATTCCTTCAGCGTCCAATAAGGGGGAGATGTCAGAATCAAATGCACGGAGTTCGGCGCAAGCCGCGTCATCTCCCGAGCGTCACCCAAAATGAGGCGGTGGGAAGTGGGGACTTTCCGAACTGCCGCTTCGATCAACTGGATGAGGCGCTTATCTTTCGCGATGCGCGGAAGATCCGTTTGCGGGTTCGCAAGCGGATAAACCTCTGGTGGTACAAATGCGGCAAGGTCGCTCCCCTCGATCAATTCCTGATCGTCATCAAAGACATCGATTTTCTTGAGGGCAACGGCCATGACGATTGTCCAGCTGAGATCGAGGTTCTCGTTGTATGGAAACGCACTTTTGGGACTGCGTCAATCTCAATCCTAAGGCCTAAGCCTCCTGATCGAAAACCAGAACCGGAGTTCCGTTCGGGGAATGCCTTACTTTTGCATCATGTAAGTCTGGTTCCTCCGGAGTACCTCAGGCTGCATCGGCCGCGGATAGTTACGAGCTTGGCCTTCGCGTGCCTGTTTGCAGCGGCACCAGCCCCAAGAAATTCTTTGAAATTCGCGCTTGACAAACCATAACCGAATGGTTATGGTTTTGTTTGTGATGACCGCCCATCCCAATCACGTCTTCCGCGCTTTGGCCGACCCCACACGCAGGGCACTCTTTGAAGAGTTGACCCGGCAGGGCGAGCAGACCGTCCACGCATTAACTCGCTACGCCGGCGTGTCGCAGCCTGCGGTCTCAAAGCATCTAACCGTGCTGAAACGGGCAAGGCTGGTGCGGCACCGCCGCGAGGGCCGCGAAACTCACTACCAGGCGCAGCCTGATGCGCTCAAGCCGATGGTCGACTGGCTCGATCACTACGGCGCATTCTGGCGTGAACGATTTGATCGCCTTGAAGATCTTTTGAAAAGGATGGAGCCATGAGCACTGTAACGAACATTGCAGCGAGCACAGCGGCCCAAAGCAATTCAGTCCCGGCTACCCGCACGCTCGTCGTCGAACGCGTATTTCCGCACCCGCCGGAAAAACTGTGGCGCGCGCTTACCGAGAGCACGCTGCTGGCGCAGTGGATCATGGGCAACGACTTTGAGCCGGTGCCAGGCCGGAAGTTTCAGTTCCGCACCGACCCCAAGCCCAACTGGAATGGCATTGTCGATTGCGAGGTGCTTGTCGTTGAGCATTTGAAACAGCTCTCTTACACCTGGGGCGTTGGCAAGAGCGAAAGCTCCGCGGGCCTGCAATGGATCGTGCTTTGGACTTTGACTCCGGCTGAGGGCGGCACGAATCTGCGCATGGAGCAGTCCGGCTTCGGTCCCGACCAGACGGCAAACTACAACGGCGCAAAATATGGCTGGCTGAAGTTCTTTGACGGCCTGGAGCGAATGCTCGAAGCGCTCTAAATCGACGAATGTGCAATGCAACAAAAGCTACGTGTAGTAACGCGGCACCGCCCGCGAATTTCAATCTGTGAGGAATCCGATGAAGATCAAAGTGACGAGCGTATTTGTTGACGATCAAGAGAAGGCCCTGCAGTTCTATACAAACGTGCTGGGCTTTGTGAAAAAGTCCGACTTCGGCAATGGGCCTTACCGCTGGCTCACCGTGGCCTCAGCTGAGGAGCCCGACGGCACGGAGCTGCAGTTGGCGCTCAACAACAACCCCGCGGCGAAGGCGTATCAGCAGGCCCTGTTCGAGCAAAACCAACCCGCGGCCATGTTCTTTACTGACGACGTGCAGATCGATTACGACCGCATGAAATCACTTGGCGCCGAGTTCACGATGCCGCCGACTGACGTTACGGCTTCGAAGATCGCCATGGTCAAAGACACCTGCGGCAATCTCATTCAGGTAACCGAGCTGAAGAAGTGGTAGTACGTGGTAGCGCCGACCTGCTGTAAGGTTCCAACAGACTGGTAAGTCTGGCGAGTTGGCCCGCTAAGCCTTGTTCAGCGCGACGGCGGCGCGAATGAGAGTCTTCAGTGCCTTCTCGTTCAGCTTCTCGCCTTCTTTGAAGTCGATGGCGCGCCTGACTCTGCCACCGAGGCTGGAATTGAAGAGGCCATCGGGATCGTCCAGGAACGCGCCTTTGGCGAACGTCATCTTGACCACTTTCTTGTAGGTCTCGCCGGTGCAAATGATTCCGTCGTGCGACCAGACAGGGATTCCCCACTTCCATTCTTCGACGACCTTGGGATCGGCTTGCTTGATCAAAGTGCGAAGGCGTGCAAGCATCTCTCCGCGCCAGTCGGCGAGCTCCTCGATTCTCGCGTCGATGAGACGCGATGCAGATTCGGTTTTCGCGGGTTCGATTCTCTTGGAGACACTCTTTTTCATAAGGCACTCTCGCTCGCACTGGGCTTGTGTTTTTGGGCCCTGCCAGGTGCTTTCTCTCAACCTTCTTATATCAAAGCAAGATTCCGGCGGGCTGGCTTGATTAGTACAGGCTCATCCTCAGGAAAATACCTGTTGTAACAACTATTTAGCCGAGGGGCGAATCTTTGGTGGCGTCGGGGGAATCAAACAGGGGAAGCAGTTGGATTCCGGCCTCGTTGGTAAGGGTTTCCGGATCAGTTGGTGAGGAGATGAGCGACATGGCAACGAGCGCGGTTTTGACGGCAAGTGAAGTGCATGAGTTGAAAAAGGCCCCAGGTTTAGAGGGAGTCTTGCCGGCGATCCATGAACGGTGGAGCGCGCGGTCGTTTGACGAGCGCACGGTGAGCAAGGCAACGCTGAAGCAGGTGTTTGAAGCGGCGCGGTGGGCGGCCTCATCGAGCAACGAGCAGCCGTGGCGCTTTGTGGTGGGGCGGCGGGGCGATGAAACGTGGGAGAAGATTCGCGAAACGCTGGTGGGGTTCAACCAGAGCTGGGCGCACCGTGCTCCTGTGCTGATTGTGGGCACGACGGCGACGAAGTTCAGCAAGAGCGGCGCGGAAAATCGGTTTGCGCTTTATGACCTGGGAGCAGCGACCTCGTACCTGACGCTTGAAGCAGCGACTCTGGGGCTGACAACGCACCAGATGGGCGGCTTTAACCAGGAGGCAGCGCGGAAAGCGCTGGCAATTCCGGCGGAGTACGCAATTGGAGCCGTGATCGCGCTGGGTTATCAGGGCGAACCGGCGGTTCTGGGCGACCAGACGCTGATTGAGCGCGAGATTGCCGGACGGACGCGGAAGCCGCTTGGCGAGATCGTCTTCAGCGAGTGGGGACAATCGGCAAAGCTGTAAGAACAGTTCTTAGTTCAAGTTCTTAGTTCTTTGTTCACAGCTACTGCCGGTAGCCGAGTTGCAGACGTCGCTAGGACTTTGGGGGCGGGACCTTCGCTCCTTTTCTACGAGCCTCTGAAAGGCCTATGGCGATTGCCTGTTTGGGGTTCGTTACAGTTTTGCCGCTGCGGCCGCTCTTCAACTTGCCTTGCTTGAATTCGCGCATTTCAGTTTCTACTTGTCTGCTGGCCGCTGCGCCATATTTTCTTGCACTGGATTTCTTGCCTGTGGCTTTCTTCTTTGTCGCCTTCTTCTTTGTCGCCATGGGCGAATCTCCTTGTTGACGCTGAGTCTCTTGCTGTCCAACCCTACCGTCCAACATTGTCCGATGCATCTTTCTCGCGGCGGGCAACGCCGTTGAGCTCGTGCGATCAAACACTTCGCGGGGAGCACTTCGCGCGCGGCACATCGCACGGTAGAGTGAATGCTGGGAGATCGAACTTTGAGCGCGACTGGAACGCGAAAGCAAGCGGGGACTGGCAGACACGGGGGCGGCCGGGCGATTTTTGGGGGCGGCGGGCGAAGCGGCGCGCGCCGCAAACCGCGGCGGCTGAGTTGGAAGGCGCGTGTCGTCGTTGTGTTTGCTGCGGTAGTGGTGGGCCTGATTGCGTGGGCGGCGATTGCTCGGGCGCTCGCCCCGACGGAAAACACGACGCAAGAACATTTCGATGTGCTGATTGTGCTTGGATATCCGGCTGACTCGGACGGGAATCCGACACCGATGGAGCTTGAGCGCGTGACCGAGGCGGTGGACGAATACGAACGGGGCGTGGCTCCGAGGATGATTATTACGGGCGGCGCGGCGCACAACCAGTACGTCGAGGCTGACGTGATGGCGCGGGTGGCTGAGGCTCAGGGGATTCCGGCCGGCGCGATCATAGAAGAGCGAACAGCGCAGGACACAATACAGAATGCGTGCGACTCGCTCAAGATCATGCGCCGCCACGGCTGGGAATCGGCGGAGGTGGTCTCGAGCGCGAGCCACTTGCCGCGGACGGGGCTGATCCTGAGCCGGCTGCCGCTGAAGTGGCGGACCCATGCGTCTCATGCGCTGGAGCCGGAGGGGCCCGGGATGCAAGCGGCGGTGACGGCGATTGAGACGCTAAAGACGGCGCGCTACCTGGTGTGGGCACGGCAATCGGAGAAGTGTGACGTGCAGTGACTAGTCGCGAGAGTTAAGCGCCTTATTATTGAAGTCGATTTAAGGTCGCTCTTGGGGCGATCGATTGTTCGCCTCCATGGCCACGTCGAATTCACGCAGTGAGCGAGCTTCCCGCACCCAGTAGATTCCAAGCACGAGCGCGGCGGCTCCAGGGACGGCGCAAACCGCGGACACCTTGAGCCAAAAGCTGGGAAGAAAAATCTCGAACCCGCCGCCCGGGTCCGTCAAGCCACCGAGAAGAAACCACCCCGCTAGAAGTAGTAGTCCCACGCCCAGGATTTGGAAGATTCTTCCTCTGATCGCCATGGCCGAGAGTCTACCACTCGCCTTGCGATATCCCGTGACCGCATATGCGTGCCCATCCTTTCCAAGCGGAGCCTGGATGGTGCGGCCGCTTCGGATCTGATACGACTTTTGGGGCCGAGAGTCTAAGAGACATGCCGGAGCCATGCGTTGTCCGCCCTCGGGGGGGTCCTGTAAGCTTGTTGATGATGCATCTCCCAACCAAGATAACTGCAACGATCGCCGTTGTTTTCGCCCTATGTGTGTGCACTGAGGCGCGCGCGCGGGCGCAGGATGCGGGCTCTCAGCAGACGCCCACCCAGCAGCCGGGCACGCAGCAGCCTGCTACGCAGCAGCCGAATTCGCAGCCAAGCTCTTCATCGCAATCGTCTTCGTCGGCGCAGGCGCAGAGAGACGACCAGCAATCCGCTCAGTACGGGGTCTACCTGGCGGTCGATCCGCTGGCCAGAGTGCGCTACGACAACCGCTACGACCTTTCGATCGGCTTCGCCTACGACCACATGAAGGCCGGGCCAACGCTGCTGCAGGGATCGAACCTGGGCGGCCTGGACGTGGAAGGCTCGTATTGGCTGAACCGGAACTGGGGCATCGTGGCAAATGGCCGCGGATATGTGGGTACCAGCGGCACCGCGCCCAACACTGACGGCCCGGGCGGCACGCCCTTAAGGGGACCGTTCGTGCAGCAATACTTTTTTGTGGGCGGCGCTGAATGGCTGGGCCCGCACAACAAGCATGGGGCGCTGATTGCGCACGCCATGTTTGGCGGGGTGGATGGGAACTTTCAGAAGGACCTGCTCGGACACCCGCCTTCGGATTTCGATTTCTATTACAACCAGATCGCTCCGGCGGCGATTATCGGCGGGCACATTGACCTGAACCGCTCAGAGAATTGGGTGTTTCGCATCACGCCCGACGCAGTAATGACCCACTACACATTCGACGACAAGCCTCATTCCACTCTGACCTACGCGCAATACGATGTGAACTTTGCCATCAGCGTAGGCGTGGAGTACAAGTTCACGACGATCAAGCGCTCGACCAACAAAAAGATCAACTGGTCTTCCGGCTGGTAGGTAAAAGCGGCGGCGCTAGCGGGGTTAGTGGAGCCAGAGTGGTTCGTGGATCTAGTTCGCCGCAGTGGGCAGCTTCAGCGGGATCTTAAAGTCTGATTCGCACGGCAAGCGGCGATCGAGAGCGACGTTGAGAAACGGGCCAACTCTTCGGTTCGCACCATCATCCTGAAGAATGCGGGACTGCCTAATGACCTGGCATGTCTAGTTAATTGGCATGTGTGGTATTCTCCTGCGTTCAGTGGCGGGTGAGCGAGAGTGCCGCCTGAAAGAATGCTGTTTCAGATAGCGGCACTCCTCAGTAGCGTCAGCCGCGCCGGGACAGGCAAGCCAGCGGTCAATTGAATACGGGTGCTTGATTGATATGAAAGACACACTAGGCGTATTGCTTGCGGGCGGAGCCGGGGAACGGCTGTTTCCCCTGACGCGTGACCGGGCCAAGCCGGCGGTGCCGTTTGGCGGGCACTACCGCATCATCGACATCACGCTCTCGAACTGCATCAATTCGGGGCTGCGGCGGGTGTACATCCTGACCCAGTACAAAGCGCTGAGCCTGAACCGGCACATCCGCGAAGGCTGGACGGGCATTGTGGCGCAGGAGCTGGGCGAGTTCTTTGAGCTGATGCCGCCGATGCAGCGCACCGGGGCGAACTGGTACATGGGGACGGCGGACGCCGTTTATCAGAACCTCTACTCCATCGGCAGCGAGCAGCCGAAGTACGTGATTATTCTCTCCGGCGACCACATCTACAAGATGAACTACAGCCGCATGCTGGCGCACCACCAGGAGACGAATGCCGAGGTTACGCTGGCCACGCTGCCGGTGGCGCCGGAAGAAGTTTCACGGTTCGGCGTGGTGGAGGTGGGTTCAACGGGCGAGGTGCTCGGGTTCCAGGAGAAGCCGGCGTCAACGAGCTTCCGCTCTCCGTTCAATCCCAATGCCGTGGACGCCTCGATGGGGATTTATATCTTCAACACTGAGACGCTGCTGCAGGCGCTGATTGCGGATGCGGACGATGCGGACTCGAAGCACGACTTCGGCCACAACATCCTGCCCAACATGCTGGGAAAAAAGAAGATGGTGGCCTACAGCTTTGTGGACGAGAACAAGCAGCAGGCGCTCTACTGGCGCGACGTGGGGACGCTGGATGCCTACTACGACGCCAATATGGATTTGTGCTCAGTGTCTCCGACGTTCAACCTCTACGACAAGAGCTGGCCGATCCGGACGCGGCAGCGGCAGTATCCGCCGGCGAAGTTTGTCTTCGGTGAGCCGGGGCGATCGGGCATGGCCGTGAACTCCATCATCACGGCGGGCGTGATTATTTCAGGCGCGTCGGTCTATAACTCGGTGCTGTCGCAGGATGTACGCGTGAATTCCTACTCGGACATCGACCAGAGCATCATCTTTTCGCACGTGAACATCGGGCGGCACTGCAGGATTCGGCGCGCGATTATCGACCGCGACGTTCGAATTCCTGAGGGCACGGTGATCGGTTTCGATCCCGTGGAAGACAAGCGTAGGTATTTCGTGACGCCGTCCGGGCTGACGATTGTGACGCGTGATGCGTCGATGTTTGAGAACCCCGTGGATCCGGAGTTTGGGCAGGGATATTCAACCGGCGAAGCGGACTGATTCGCGCGGATTGATGCGCGGGGCGATGGCATTCGGTGAGGCATTGCCGGTTTAGCCGGCATTACCGGATTGCGGCGGATCGCACATTGGCGAGGATGACGAGGGCAGTTCGGGGCCCTCATACTCGAATTTCCGCAGATTCCTGAGGCACTCGGTGAGCGCGCTCAACAGGGTCTCGCCCCAGCCGCAAGGCTGAAATTTCATGGTCTTCTGATTCAACTCGATATCGGCTACGGCATAGAAATTCAAATCGGTGGTTTTTGCCGAGGCGAATTCCTTGACCGTGATCCGCGCTTCGACATCGCCCGACGCGTGCTTCTTCTTGATGGAGAAGAAGTGCAGCTTAGCAAGAGCCTCTGAGGGATTCTTCTCTAAAAACTTCCAGCCTTCCACGTTTTGACCTCCGTTTCTGCCAAGTTTACGGTGTGCCCGACGGGATGCGTCGATTTTCTTGAGGAGAATTCGAATTCGCTGCCGTAGATAGGCGGGCCGCGCTGATTCAATATTCATTTTAATTGAATATTGAATGATATTGTGATAAGCTCTTGATTATGTTGAGGCCCCTGGACATCGTGGTATTGCTCAAACTGTCCACTTTGGACGGGCGCCCCCCCTATCTTGAACTCTCGGGAGATCTACATCTCTATCCTTCCGAGGTCTACCTGTCGCTCAAGCGGGCTGCTGAATCGCAGCTCCTGCATCGGCAAAAGCATCATGACCGACTGAACCGCTCGGCGCTTCTGGAGTTCCTGCTGCATGGGATTCGCTATGCATTTCCTGCCCAGAAGGGCGTTATGACTCGAGGCGTTCCGACCAGCTATGCGGCGCCTCCTCTTAGCGAGCAGATTTCTGCCGACGAAGAACCCTGCCCCGTGTGGCCATACGCCGCAGGTTCGGTGCGCGGGTATAGTTTTACGCCGTTGCACAAGAACGTCCCTATGGCAGCGCTCGAAGACAGGAAGCTATATGAGCTGCTGGCATTAGTGGACGCACTACGCGATGGCAGAGCCAGGGAGCGCAACCTGGCGGGACGCGAGTTGACGCGCAGGCTCGGCGAGTAAATAAATGGCGAGCACGCATGTTGAGTTGCTCGAGATGGCCGCGCGGATACTTGAGCCACTGTTGCCAGAGGTCGTGTTCCTAGGCGGCTGCACAACTGCGCTGCTCATCACTGACCCGGCGGCCGCGCTGGCACGCGTGACGTATGACGTGGACGTGATTGCCGAGATCGTTTCTTACGCAGATTATGTCGCTTTCTCCGAGCGACTCAGAGCTCTGGGTCTGGAAGAGGATTCGCGCGAGGGAGCGCCTTTATGCCGTTGGCGGCACGGCGAACTAACGCTCGATGTAATGCCGCTCGACGCGACGATTCTAGGATTCTCGAATCGTTGGTATCCCGAGGCTCTGCGCGACGCCGAAAAGCTTCCCCTGCCGAGTGGGCTGCTTTTGCGAGTGATTACGGCTCCTCTTTTTCTGGCGACGAAGATCGAGGCCTTTCAAAGTAGAGGCGAAGAGGATTACTTTGTCAGCCGCGATTTGGAGGATGTTATGGCAGTTGTAGACGGGCGGCCCTCGCTTGTAGATGAGCTGAAAGGTTCCTCGGGCGACGTCAGAGCCTTTATTGCCCAAGCGGTCAAGCAACTGCTTCGAGAGCAGCGATTTCTTGACGCGTTGCCAGGCTATCTCCTACCCGATCCGGCCAATCAGGCGCGAATCGAACAGTTGATCGCAACGCTCAACGAACTAAGCAGGTTGGGTTAGCTGCGGAAGAATTCGCGCCAGTGGTACGCCTCCAGTGAGTTTCAGGCCACCAGCTTACGCCGGTTTTTCCCGGCCGCCCAATCCCGGACAACCAGGCGGGAACCGATGGGACGAGTCCTGCGTATGAATCAGCTATGGAGTGCGTGGGTACATTAAGCTGGAGCGGGGTCACTTGGGGCGGGGCAGCCCGTGACGCGGCCAGAAAGCGTCCGCGGATTCGGGAAAATTCCGCAGTGGCCGTGGCTGCAACGCCGGCGGCGCCGGCGGTGAGGCGGACCGTCGGGGGCAATGATCGGGGACGCACGCTGCCGGCAGCGCGCGCGGAGGTAAGACCGCTGGAGCAGGACTGGTCGAAAATCGTCCACCGCTGCATGGATGGGGACTCCGGCGCATGGGCTGAGATGGTCCGCACGCACCAGAAGCGTGTATTCGGGCTGTGCTACCGGTTTACCGGAAACGCAGCAGACGCCGAAGACCTGACTCAGGACGTTTTCCTGAAGATTTATTCGAATTTGGCCAGTTTTGACGCCAGCCGGGGCAGCCTGCCGGTGTGGATCACCACCATGACGCGGAACCTGCTGGTGGATAACTTCAGGCGGACGCGCAACCAGAGGGCAACAAACTCCCTTGACGATGGGTGGGAACAGTCGGAAGAGCTGAAGCCGGCAGACCGGCTGGTGGCTGCGGGACCGACGCCGCTGGAATCAGTGGCGCGCAAAGAGTTGGCCAACATGGTGCAAGACGCGCTGGCCAAGGTGAGCGTGGAATTGCGCGAGGCAGTGATCCTTAGGGATCTTCAAGACCTTGATTATAAAGAGATTGCACAGGTGCTCGCGATTCCCGAGGGAACGGTGAAGTCGCGCATCAGCCGAGGCCGTGCGGAACTTGCAAGGCTGCTCGAACGTAATCAACGGGAGGTGATGTAGCAATGACAGAGCGCACACAATTTCCGAATTCTCCCGCCTGCGGCGCATGGGAAACGCTGCTGGCAGACGCTCTGGACGGGCATTTGAGGTCTGAGGACGAAGCGCAGTTCGCTGCGCACAAGGCGGTTTGCACGGCATGCACGGGACTGTATGAAGAAGCGCGGAAGGGCCGTGAGTGGCTGGAGTTTCTTTCGCCCGAGCCGGATGTGCCGGAGGGATTGCTGGAGAGGATTCTGGCGCAAACGGGACCCGGAAACGCGACAGGCCAAGCGGCCAGACAACCGATGCCGGCCATGGCTGGTGCGGGCGTAGTTCCCGCGTTTGTGGCTCCAGTGTGGCAGCAACCGGGATTCATGGCTCGTGTGCGCTATGCCGCGCAGCCCAGGCTGCTGATGACGGCGGCGATGGCTTTCTTCTCGATTGCGCTCACGCTGAACCTGACCGGAGTGCGGTTGACGAGCTTGCGGATGGCTAATCTGCGCCCGGTTGCGATGAAGTCGTATATGGAACGGCAGTTGAACATGGCCTCGGTGCCAATCGTGCGCTACTACGACCATCTGCGGTTTGTGTATGAGGTGGAATCGAGGGTGCGGCAGCTGCGCAGCCAGAGCGAGAACAGCGAGGATCAGAACGGAACCCCGGGAACCAACCAAAGGCAGGGGCAGCCGGTAACACCCGGAGAGACGAAAAAGAATCCGGGGAACAGCGACGGCGGCGGGCGCCTGGAGCCACAGCAGGAGCCGGACAATTCAGTGGCCCAGCCGGCGTACGGCGAGATCAATGATTTTGTGGAAACTTCGTTTCACTTGCAGGGCAAGAGAAGGCAGTCCGACAACTCCGCAAAAAGAGCAAGCGAAAGGAGCAGAGTATGGATTGCGTAAACCATAGTGGTGTAAGTGCGACCGTGTTTTGCCAGAACTGCGGAAAGCCGCTGTGCCCGGCGTGCGCGAAAACTGGCGCTGGAGGTCAGATCTTTTGCGATCCGTGCTGGATGGCGTGGCATAGTACGCAGCAGCCGTTTGTGCCGCCGCCCGTGGGCGCACCCAATCCGGTGCTGGCAGCGGTTCTGGGCCTGATTCCCGGCGTGGGAGCGATGTACAACGGCCAGATGATCAAGGGCCTGATTCATGTGCTGGTCTTCGCGGTGCTGGTCTCGATAACGAGCACGGTCCACTCGGATCTGGACATCTTTTTCGGCCTCCTCATCCCCGCGTGGATCTTTTACCAGGCATTCGAGGCCTACCACACGGCGAAGGCGAGGCGCGACGGTGAGCCGTTGCCCGATGCATTTGGGTTGAACGAACTTACCAATGTGTTCAGCTCAGGCGGACGAATGAACCAGGGAATGCCGCCGGTTGCGCCGCCGGCCAGCGGAGCGGGGCCTGCAGGAACCGGACCGGCGGGTGGGTATCAGCCGCCGAATCAGGCGCAGTATCAGGCTCCGTACGAGACGCCATTCCAGGCGACCTATCAGGGTCCGTATCAAGGTCCGTATCAGGGCCCGTACCAGGGTCCGAATGTTCCTCCGGGTTACACCGGGCCGGATTTTCCGCCGGTTTCGCCTGTGTACTGGCGGCGGAAAGAGCCGATTGGAGCAATCGTTTTGATCGCTCTGGGCCTGCTGTTCCTGCTCGGGCACTTCAACTGGTTTTCAGGGCGGATGTTTGAGTTTAGCTGGCCGGTTCTGCTGATTGGGCTGGGAGTGTGGCTGATTGTGAAGCGCCTGCAGGATACGCAGAGGATTGCGCAGGCGAATTCTCAGGACAGTTCTAAGGACAGTTCTCAGGATCGTTCTCAGGGAGGGCAAAAGTGAATCGCTATTTATTGATTCGCCGCTTACGCGGGCCCGCGTTCTTGCTTTTGGTTGGAGTGATCGCACTGCTGTCGCAGGCCGACATTTTGAGCTGGGGCCAAAGCTGGCCGCTGTTCCTGATTCTTGCCGGTTTGCTGCTGCTGGCAGAGCGGGCGGCAGTGGCGGGAGAAGGATATCCGCCGCCCGCAGGCACGCCGTGGCAGAACACGAACCCGGGAACGGGCCAGACCGCGCAGACGACAGCGAGCACGGCGCCAGGCACAGCGATTGTGCCGGCTGAGCATCAAGACTTCGGCGATGAGATTCATGGAGGGCAGTCATGAGCAACGTGCCTCCGAATATGCCTCCGGGTGCCAATATTCCTCCGGGTGGTGGACCGCCTCCGCCCTACGATCCCAAGATGCAGTGGCGGGTGTATCGCGAGCAGCAGCGTGCTGCCTGGCGCGCGCAGCGCGATGCGTCGCGGGCGCAGCGGCGCACCTGGAAGGCGCAATACGTGGGCGCATACGGACCGCGCGTGCCTTCCGTCGTGGGCCCGGTGCTTCTGATTTGCGTGGGCGCAATTGCCCTGCTGATAGTGACTGGACACTTGAACGCCGACTCGTTCTCTGCCTGGTACGGGCGTTGGTGGCCGCTGCTGCTGATCGTGGCGGGGCTGGCGCTGCTGGCAGAGTGGACGCTGGACATGAAGCGGCCGACTCCCGTGCGCCGAAGCGGCAGTTTTGTGGGGATTCTTTTTCTGGTCGCGTTCCTGGGCCTTTGCGCGGCGGGATGGAACCACATGCGGCCGTTCGTCGGCAACTGGAACGGCGGCGATGGCGACCTCTTCAATTTCTTTGGTCAGCCGGAGCACGACAACGATCAGACGCCGGATTCGAGGACGATTCCGGCCAACGCGATCATCCAGATAAACAACCCGCGCGGGGACGTGAGCATTACGGCGAGCGACGACTCGACCTTGCAGGTGCAGGCGCATGAATTGGCGTACGCCAACTCCGACTCCGAGGCGAAAAATATCTTTGACAGCGAAGCCGCGCACGTATCGGTGAATGGCGCCGCGGTCGAGATCGAATCGAGTGGCAACGACCACGGGCGCGTAAACCTGACGGTGACGGTTCCGCGAACGGCCAAGGTGACCGTGAATTCCGGCAAAGGCGATGTGACTGCGTCCGGGCTGGGAGCGGGAATCGAGGTAACTGGTGGGCATGGAGATACGCATCTTGACGCGATTACGGGCGCGGTGACGATGCACTTCGCCAGCGACAAACACGATTTCTCAGCGCACCAGATCAATGGCGACATCAACGCCACCGGCAACTGCAACGACGTGACTCTCTCTGAGGTGCAAGGGCACATTTCGCTGAACGGCGAGATCGACGGCGAAGTGCACATCGAAACTGTTGGAGCGAAGGTAAGCATTCATACACCCTTCACCGACGTGCAGATTGCGAGCCTTCCAGGCGATATGACGCTCGATTCCGACAACCTGCGCGTGAGCGATGCCAAAGGGACCGTTCACGTGGTGACGCGCTCCAAGGATATCGATCTGAACGAGATTTATGGCGATACCGACGTCACAAGCAGTAACGGAACCATCAGCATTGAGCCCGCCGGAGCGTATGCGGTGCAGGCGAAGAACGACAAGGGCGACGTGGAGTTGACGCTGCCCCCGAATGCCTCAGCCACAGTGGATGGGAAGACGCACAATGGCGACATTGTGACCGACTTCGCGCTAACGGTGACGGGCGACGAGGATAAAACCGTAACCGGGAAGATCGGCTCGGGTGCGGCGCATATTGAGCTGAGCACCAGTAATGGCGACTTGCACATCAAGAAGGGATCGGCGGTACCCGCGGCACCACCGACGCCTCCGACTCCTTCAAATGCGCCGGCTTCGCCCAAGGCTCCGCACCTGAAGAGCACTGCGCCGCTGCCCCAGCAACCGGTTACGCAGTAGGCCAGATAGCTGAGAGAATTTTTAGCGAGCGGGCGCGAGAGGACGATTCCTTCCGCGCCCTTTTTTTCTGCCGGTCCCTTTCGTATGTCGTCGCCAGTGCCGTTTTGTTTTTTGCCGCTAATAGAGTTATGCTGCACTGCGTGGGGATTGCCCCTCGGAGTCTGTCGCCGTTATGGTTCATGCGCCGGTCAAAGTGATCACCGTCGAGCGTGAGTACGGTTCGCGCGGCGGTGAGTTTGCGCACGATCTGGCTAAGCACCTGGGCTGGCGGCTACTGGATTCGGAACTGGTGGCCGGCGCGGCGCGCATGGCGGGCGTGGACCCAAAGCTGGCGGCCGAGCTCGATGAGCGGCTGGACCCCTGGTACTACCGCTACGGGAAGGCCTTCTGGCATGATCCGGTGTACGCGAAGGCGCCAAGCGGCGAGGAACATGTTCTTGACTCCGAGCGCATGTTGGAGCTGATCCGGAAAGAGATTCTGGATGCAGCCCACCAGGGCAACTGCGTTTTAGTAGGCCGCGGTGCAGCGTGCGCGTTGGCCGGAAAGCCGGGCTGCTTTCACATCTTTGTGTACGCCACGGCCAGCGCTAAAAAGGACTGGTTCGCGCGTGCGTTTCCGCATCAGGCGCAAGAAGCCGAGCAAAAACTAGCGGCATTCGACCGGCGGCGGGCCGCGGTGATTCGCAAGTTCTATCAGCAGGAGTGGTGCTCGCGCGGGCTTTATCACATGCTGCTGAATTCGTGCATCGGAACCACGGCGATGATCGACGCCGTGCAGTGCGCCGCGGGGCTGTGTGCGGGGAGTTTGAGCGCGCCAGCGACGGAATCGGTCGCGAGCTAAGCTCTCACATCAGAGCCGCGACACTTACACGGCTATGCGCGGGACGCGCGGCGCGATGCGCGTGAAAATCTCCCAGGGAATCGTAGCGGCAGCTTCGGCGTGGTCGAAGGCCGTTATGGTTTCGTCGCCGGATTCGCCGGCCTGCGTGCCGAGAATCACGACTTCATCGCCGTGCTCGACGCCGGGAATCTCCGTGACATCAAGAACAATCTGATCCATGCTGACGCGGCCCACAACCGGCGCGCGCTGGCCGCGAACCAGGAAACTGAACCGGTTGCCGAGGGAGCGCGTGAGGCCGTCACCGTAGCCGGCGGAGACGAGCGCGAGACGCATTGGCTCAGTAGCAATAAAGGTTGCGTTGTAACCGACGGTGGCGCCGGCAGGAACTGCGCGGACGCCGGCGACCGAGGCTTTCCAGGTAAGAACGGGCTGAAGCGCGGCGCGGGCGGCGGCGAGCGAAGCCGGTTCTATATCTGAATCGAAAGCCGGATCAAATTTCGGGACAAGGCCATAGAGCGCGAGGCCAGGACGGAGAATGGCCTTCATACCGTGACGCGCGGCCAGGTCCGCAACTACGGCGGCTTGTCCGGCAAGAAGCGTAGCGGACGCGCCGACGTTGAGCCACTCCGCGAAGAGACCGGCGGCAGAGATGCTGCTCATGATTTCGTCAAGGCGCGCGAGCTGCTCCAGCGTTGCCCCGCCGTCGGCTTCGTCTGCGGCGAAGAGATGCGTCATAACGCCTTCAAGCCGCAGCCGCGAACCGGGCCCGAATCGAGCAAGAATGGCTGCGAGATCGTTGGGGCCTGCGCCCTGGCGGCTCATGCCGGTGTCGAGCTCAAGATGGATGGGCACGGACCCGGGCTGCACTCCCGCGGCGCGCGCGGCGGCTAGCAGCTCGTCCAGCTGCCACGGCTCCCATGCGACAGGCGTGAGTTGAAACTGAACGGCTGCCGC
The DNA here is from genome assembly GCA_963763585.1 of uncultured Acidobacteriaceae bacterium. Classification (GTDB taxonomy): domain Bacteria; phylum Acidobacteriota; class Terriglobia; order Terriglobales; family Acidobacteriaceae; genus Telmatobacter. Next base: position 90,336 of record CAVXPR010000032.1, read on the forward strand.
GGCCTGGCCCGGAAACACGCCGCCGATGATGAGCACGCGCGCATCGGGACAGAGCGCTCGGGCAACGATGCCCTCTTCAACGCTGGTGACGCCGAGCCATTTTGCGCCGGCGCGGACGACCGTTGGGGCGCACAATGCAAGCGAATGTCCGTAGGCGTTTGCTTTGACGATGGCCAGCAGCTCGGCATGTGGCGAGGCGAGGCCGGCAAGAAAACGAAAGTTCTCTTCGAGAGCGCGAGTGCGAATCTCAACCCAGCAGGGGCGCGTTGTCATCGGAGTGGGCATTCGGGGGGCGGCAAAGATCAGTTTACGGCATGCCCCGAAAGGCGATGTGACTACGCGATGGGCCGAGGCGACCACGCAATGCGGCGGGGCGATCAGGCGTTGCCATTACCTCTGGAAGGAAAGTTCTTAGCCCGCCGTTGATTCCGAGAACAAACTCGGAGCATACTCACGCCATGAGCAACCGCTCCGTGCCGGTTTCGACCGTGCTTCCTCATCTGGTTTACCGCGACGTGATCGAGGCGTCCGACTGGCTTGCCAAAGTGTTCGGCTTCCAGGAGCACTTCCGCTACGGCCAGCCGGTGAGTGGGATTCAGATGTTCCTTGGGAGGGCTGTCATCATGCTGAGCGGACCGCGCCAGGGAACGCAAAGCCCTGCGTTGCTCGGGCACGGAACGCAATCGCTCACGATTATGGTTACGGACGTCGACGCCCACTACGCAAGAACCAAGCAGCATGGAGCGATGATTTGGGAAGGGCTGCACGAAACGGTTTATGGAGAGAGGCAGTACGGCGCGGAGGATCTGGACGGTCATCGCTGGATTTTTTCCGCGCACGCCCGCGACTTAGGCCCTGAAGAGTGGGGAGCTACGGTCGTCAATCCGCTGCCGTGGTGAAGTGCGCAGCGGCTCCTCGATTTGCGTGCCGTAAATTTATGCAGTGCGGCCTTCAAGGCAGTAGCGCAAACGCTACGACGGTTTCGTCAGTCGCCCCGATCTCTTCGAGGATTTCCATTTCCAGCTCATGCGGCACCGGCATCTCGCAGGCGGCGACTTGCTCAGGGCTGGCGCCGATGAAGCAAAGCTCGCAGTGGCCGAGACCTTCAGCGCCGCTGTCGCTCACAGACCGAACCGGCGGCCCGAAGACGCGGCAGGTCATGGGACGCCACGCGTAGACATCGCAGCGGCCCGAGGCCGGATCGAGCGCGGGGCATGCGGCATCATTGGCGAAGTCTTCAAAGCTGGCCTGATCAGCGTCGGACGTGCCGAGGATGCCCGTCTCGGAATCGCCGGGAAAATCTGAGCTGTATTTGGCGAGCCACGTGTGGGCGCGGCGCTCTATCTCGGTGGCAAGCTCAGGATTTCTGGCGCGCAAAGAAATCATTCCTTCGCGGAGACGCGCAGCATCGAGAGCATTGATGGCAAATGCTCCGTAGCAGCACTGCGTACAACCGATGCGGCAGGCAAGCAGGTCTCCGGCGCGTCGGGCGGCATCGGCGAGCGCAACGTCAATACTCTGGAGAAGCCTCGCTTCGCGGATCTGAACGAGCTGGGCGTCGCGCGGTGGAAGAGGCATGGGAAAAAGGATAGCGGACGCGACGACATAGCCGTGCGATTGCGCGCGGACCCGCTTAAGAGCTAACCTTGGCGCGGAGGATTCCCCATGGCTGAATCCCGCAGCACCGTGATCCCGGCGCTTCGTTACCGCGATGCTCCCGCTGCTATCGAATGGCTCTGCAGCGTGCTTGGCTTTACGCGCCACGCCGTGTATGAAGGCGCGGGCGGAGTCATCAACCACGCTGAGCTGGCGCTGGGCGGAGGAATGATCATGCTCGGGTCAATGAAAGAAAGCGAAAAGGGGAAGGGAAACGAAAAGGCGAAGGAAGACGAGCAAGCCCGCCGATTCAAGGCGCCCTCTGAATTGGGTGGGGCGGAGACGAGCAGCGCGTATATCGTGGTTCCCGATGCGGATGCGGTGTATGCGCGGGCACAGGCGGCGGGCGCAACCATCGTGCGGCCACTACAACAGATGGAATATGGCAGCCGAGAGTTTACCGTGAGCGATCCTGAAGGACACTCGTGGAGCGTGGGCACGTACAATCCGTGGAGTGCGCAGAGTTAGAGCGCTCGATTAGAACGGGTGTAGCATAGTCTTCATGGCAACCTATCGCGTTGTGCTTCGCCAATCCGAAGAAGGTTACAGCGTATCGTGCCCCGGCTTACCTGGATGCTGGTCGCAGGGAGCGACAGAAGACGAGGCGCTCGAAAATATTCGCATGGCTATTCGCGAGTATGTCGCTGCGGCCGAAGAGCTCTCCCGCGATGCCGAAACGCGAATTGTAGAAGTCGCGGTTGCATAGATCTCTGATCTCCGTCTGTGCGGGTTCGCATTAAGCCGCGACCTCCTAATCGTCATGTCGACCAACCATCTTCCCATTCACGCGATTCAGCCTTACTGTTGGTTCAAGCGCTGATCTGCGTTGCGGAGCGGCTTCAAAGGTGCCGAGGTAAGTTGTGTCCAAGCTGCCGGGAATTAATCATCTGAGAGCCGTTGCCGCGCTGGAAAAGGCCGGATTTCGCATTCTTCGGCAGGGTGCGCATATTGTCATGACCAATGGGTCGCGCATTCTGACGATTCCACGCCATAACCCGGTGAACGCCTTCACGATGGGCGGCATTGTGCGGGATGCTGGGTTGAGCGTGGAAGAATTCCGCAAACTTCTTTAGCGCTTTTCGCGGCTTTCGCTATCACGATTCGCGGTCTGCAATTTATAGTCGGTGCGGAGCATAAAGAGCAATTTCCAGGACAAAGCGAGGTTCGCATGAAAGTTCTTTACGTGATTGGTTCTCTGGCAATGTCATTGATGGCTTTGGGCGTGGCGCAGGCGCAGACGGGCCTTCTACTCGTGGCGCAGAAAGGCGATCGCAGCCTGGCAATCGTCGACCCCGTGGCTAGAAACGTGATTGCCAACGTGGCCGAGAACGGCATCACCGGCCACGAGGTCGCGGGATCGCCTGACGGCAAGCTGGCGTTTGTGCCCATATACGGCAACTCGGGCGTGGGCAAGCCGGGAACCGATGGAAACAACATCGTAGTAGTCGATGTGGCGGCGCAGAAACTCGTCGGCAATATCCAGTTCGATCATGGCGTGCGGCCGCACTGCGCGGTCTTCGGCCCTAAGGACGGATTGCTCTACGTGACCACGGAGCTGGATCGCGCGATAACCATCATCGATCCGAAGACGCTGAAGATTGTCGGCTCAATTCCGACCGGGCAGCCGGAGAGCCACATGCTTGCGCTCTCGCACGACGGGCTGCGCGGTTATACCGCGAATGTGGGGCCGGGAACGGTGAGCGTGCTCGACATAAAGGCGCGGAAGACGCTTACGATTATTCCCGTGTCGGGCAACACGCAGCGGATTGCAATTTCGAATGACGACCACTGGGTGTTTACCGCGGACCAGACCGCGCCGCGCATGGCTGTGATCGACACGGCGACTAATAAAGTGGCGAAGTGGGTGAAGATCGATGGGCTGGGCTACGGCAGCGCGGCCACGAAGGATGGCCGCTGGCTACTGGTGGCGGTGCCCGACCAAAACAAAGTCGACGTGATCGATTTGCGAACGATGACCTTGGCGCGCGCAGTGGATGTGGGCAAGAGCCCGCAGGAAGTGCTGGTGGGGCCCGACGGCAAGTCGGCATATGTCTCCTGCGCGGGCGCAAATGAAGTAGCGGAGATCGATCTCGCGACATGGAAGGTGAAACGGACAATCGCAACTGGCAACGTGACGGATGGATTGGGTTGGGCGGGACGGTAAAGCAGCAAGCCGGCGAGTCAGCAAGTCAGCGGGTGCGGTCGCCAGTCCGCCCCGGGAGTCTCCCCTTAAAAAACGAACCTTCCGCCTGGAGCGGAGAATCCAAATTTTGTGCTGGATTAAAGGAGGTCATCGATGGCTGCGCAATGCACGCACGCAGGAACGATCAAGAAGGGCGTAAAGCCGAACACGAAAGGCTGCGAGGAGTGCCTGAAGTTGGGCGACACGTGGCTGCACTTGCGCATGTGCCTGGAGTGCGGGCATGTGGGCTGCTGCGACTCGTCAAAAAACCGGCACGCGCGCGCGCACTACAACGGAACGCAGCATCCGCTGATCAAGTCAGCCGAGCGCGGCGAAGATTGGAGTTGGTGCTACGTGGATGAGGTGTATCTCTAGGCCCGCAGCATTCCCGCATCAAATTCGTTCGCCGCTGCGCGCCTTGTTCGCCTGCAGCGCGCCTGAGGTAAAGCCGAGCGCAGCGGCGCGCTTATGGCTTCGCGCCATCCCGTCCTGTGCTATTCTTTCGGGCAAATCAAAAAGATCACGCCCGGGAGCCCGATGTGAAAAGCCGCGCAATCAGTCTGCTTACTGCACTGGCGGTTTGCCTATCGCCATGCATACTTCCAGCGCAGGCTACAGCCAGTTCACCCTGCGCGCTGCCCGCGCCGGACTTTACAACCACAGGACCGAATATTTTTAACGATCGCCAGGAGCAGGACCTGGGCGATGCGCTGGCCGAGTATTTTGAGGCTGACATGCGCATTGCGCCGCCGGCCGCTGACGATGAGCTGACGCGAATCGGCGAGAAAATGCTGGCGACGCTGCCGCCCTCCGGAATCCACTACCGCTTTCGCATCTACGACTCAGGCGAAGTGAACGCATTCTCGGTTGCCGGCGGACGCGTGTATGTGAGCCGCAAGCTGATCGCCGCGGCGACGAGCGAAGACGAGCTGGCCGGCGTGATCGCACATGAGCTCGGCCACTTATCGACGCACCAGACGGCAATTGAGATGACTTACCTGTTCAAGGTAAGAATGGGCGTAACGCAGGTAGGGGATCGCGCCGACGTTTTTGCCAAGGTTCACCAGTTTCTGAGCACGCCTGAAAAGGAAAATGAGTCGGAAAAAAACGAGACCCCGGACGAGATTGTCGCGGACCACGTGGCGCTCTATGCGCTGGTGCGGGCCGGTTACGCGGCAGAGAGTTTTCCGGCGTTTTTCAATCAAGTGACAATGAACAAGGGCAAGACGGGGAACTGGTTTACAGATGCTTTCGGCCTGACTCACCAGGACGCACGGCGTTACCGGGAGACCATGAAGCTGGTTGGCGAGCTGCCCGGGGGCTGCGCGGGAAAGCAGACTACATCCAGCGCGGCGTTTCTCGCGTGGCAGCACGACGTTGTTGAAGAGCGTGTGAAGTATGCAGCAGAGAGCGCAACAGGGGACAAGCCCCTCACGCTCGACCCACCCTTGAGGCCGAGCTTATGGCGGGTTCGGTTCAGCCTTGACGGAAAGTACGTGCTAACTCAGGACGACGGCAGCATCGCGATATTCAGCACGGAAGCGCAGAAAGTTCTGTTCAGGATCGATGCGCCGGACGTAAACGCCGCCTGGTTTACGCCCGACTCATCCAGCGTGGTGTTTGACGACAGCAACCTGCGCGTGGAGCGGTGGAGCGTGGCGACAGGGCAGCGCATGGACGTGAAAGAGGTTGTGGACTATCAAGGCTGCACGCAGTCTCTGCTGACGCCGGATGGAAAGACGCTGGTATGCGTGAATGCGGTGGTCGAAGAGTCCAGTCCGCGCGTTGGCGTGAAACTGATCGACGTGGACACTGGCAAGCCGTATTTTGAGAAACCGAAGTTTCTCGACATGAATTCGTTTTCAAACTATAGCCAGCTTTTGCAGGTGGTTTATGAAGCACTGTCGGGCAACGATGTAGCCAGCATTCGTGTTGATCCGGGGAGCCACTTTCTGCTGGTGACAGCAGAGGGTCACGAGCTGGCCTTCGACCTTGGGCAGCGGCAGCCGATCACGCTGGGAGGAAAACTGAGGGACGTGGGCGATATGCAAGCAACCTTTATCGGCTCCGATCGCATGTATGTGGTTGAAAACAGCCTGTCCAAGGGGTTCTATAAGGCGTACATCGTCAGCTTTCCCGACGGAAAGGTTGAAGGCGACTCGCAAATCGGAGACATAGGAATGCGCGGCGCTACAAAGGGATCGCTGATGCTTGTGGGACCCTTGAAAGATTATGCGACAGGAATCTTCGACCCATCGCAATCCAAGGTTCTCTTCGCGTTCAAACTTCCCACAGTTGACGTGTGGGACAGGAAAGTAGCTTCAGAAGACTCCGTGGGAGGGTTGTTTCTGGGGCAATTGGACTCAACAGACAGCATGACGATTCCTCTTCCTGTAGGTCCGTTGCCAATGCCGAGTGCTGGCGCTTTCACTGCGGACGGCAAATACCTGGTCATTTCTCTGAAAAACCGCTCCGCAGTTTGGGATATGGAGACGGGAAAGCAAGTGAAGATCATGCGGCCGATGCGCAGCCTGTGGGTGGACGGCGATAACCATCTGTTTGCCCAGCTTCCTAAATACAGAGACTCAGACGCAGCGGAAGCGGAACTGGCGCTGCCGGACATTACGACAAGCGATCTGGGAAAGTATGACGACAAGGAAAAGCAATACGGCAATTTCACAATCATGTTTAAGCCTGTGGGCGACGCCACCTGGACCGATCACCATGCAACGTTGCAGGTGAACAAGATGGGATCGCAGACACCTGCATGGACGCGTGAATATCCAAATGAAACGCCGGCCTGCTGGCCTGCCGACGGAGACCGCCTCGCGCTGGCATGGGATCTAAGCACCGATGCGGCCAAGGAAGAATTGAAAAAATACCCGAAAGCGCAAGAGGAGGCCCGATCGCTGACGAGCCGAAAGAAGGGGTTGCTGATTGAGACGGTGACGCCGGAGACGGGCGCGCCCCTCGAGCAAGTGGCTCTGCCTGAGGTTGACCTGAGCAGCGGCTGGAACGACGAACGATTTGCCCGGATTTCCGGCGAGTATGCGCTGGTGCACGGCGAGCACAGCAATACGGTGATCTACCGCGTCGATACAGGCGAAAAGGTGGGCGAGTTTTTTGGAACGCCAATAGCGGCGGATTCGGCAACGGGTTTAATCGCTGCGGTGAATCGCGAGGACGAGATTATTCTGGTCGACGAGCGAACAGGCAAGGAGATCGAGCGCTTTACGCTGGGCTCACCGGCCAGGCTCGCGCGAATCGTAACCGGCAAGAAACTCCTGGTGCTGACGGCTGACCAGGTAGTGCATCAGTTGCCGCTTCCGGTGCCGCAGAGCGCAGCGCGCTAGGCAATTTCCACTTCAATCTTCTTTGAGTCGGCGACAAGCTTCGTGATCTTGAAGCTGCGAATCTGGCCTTCGGCAAGAGGGTCAGGAGCGGCTGACGGCGCTGGCGCATTTCCTTTCCAGCGGGCCTTCAACATCGAAGAGAGCTGCGAGAGGTCGGGGGCGGCGTTCGAGGCGGACGCAGAGGCAGGGGTTTTTGCAGCTTGCGACGAAGGCGCGGCTGCCGCACCGCCCGTCTTTGCGATTAACGCGGCGCGGATTCCTTCGCCGAGTTCAACGATTGCCCCGGAGGCCGTAATCTCAACGACGCGGCCCGAGACCGAGTCGCCGACTTTGTGCTCGGCGATGTACTCGTCGATGCTGGTGGGGATGAGCTGTTTCATTGACAGCTTGATCTGGCGCTTCGCTGAGTCAATCGCGAGAACGACTGCCTTGACGCGCTGGCCCTGGCGCACCGCGTCGCTTGGATGATTGATGCGGCGGTCGGCGACAATCTCGCTGACGTGGACGAGCCCGTCTACTCCTTCGGCGATTTGAACGAAGGCTCCGAAGTTCATGATCTTGGTGATGGGGCCTTCGACCTGCGAGCCGGCGGGGAATTTGCGCTCGACTTCGAGCCAAGGGTCGGCGAGCGTTTGCTTGAGGCCGAGCGAAATGCGCCCCTGCTCCGCGCCCGCGGGCGGCTTGACGGAGAGAACGACGGCATCAACGCGGTCGCCCTCGCGGAGCAGATCGGAGGGATGGCGAACTTTCTTGGCCCACGACATCTCCGAAATGTGAATGAGGCCTTCAAGGCCCGGCTCAAGCTCAACGAATGCGCCGAAGTCGGTGAGGCGCGTGACGTCGCCGTTGATGCGCTGGCCGGGGACAAAGCGTTCGGCCGCGGTCTCCCACGGCTCGGGCTGAAGCTGCTTGAGGCCAAGCGAAATCTTGCTGGTCTCGGGATCGATTTTGAGAATGCGCAGCGTGAGTTGCTCGCCGACCGAGAGCACGTCTTCGGGCTTGGCGACGCGGGAGCGAGAGATGTCGGAGATATGCAGAAGTCCGTCAAGGCCCGGCTCAATCTCAACAAACGCGCCATAGGGCATGAGGGTGCGGACCGTGCCGGTGACCGTATCGCCGGGCTTGAGCGCGGCGCGGCGACCGGCTAGCTCGCCACGAGACTGCTCCTCGAAGAACGACGCGGCGATCGACCACGACATCTTCATCTGCCACGTCGAGCTTGGTAATGCGGCAGGTGATCTCAGTGCCGACAAGAGCTTCAAGCTCGGCTGCGTCGCGCGTGCCACTGCGGCTGGCGGGCATGAAAGCGCGGACGCCGACATCCACGCTGAGGCCGCCCTTGATGACGGCGGTGACGGTGCCGGCGACGGCGATTTTCTCGGCGAAAGCGCGCTCGAGAGCGGACCAGTCGCGCGGCTGCGCAACACGATGGCGCGAGAGCTCGTAGTAACCTTCCTCGTTGCGGCCGGTGATGGAAACGGGGAATGTATCGCCGGCATTGACGCCCTCGGCGTTGTCGGGAAATATCGACCGCGGCAGAACACCTTCAATCTTGTAGCCAACGTCGAGGACAACCTGATCGGCTGTGAGCGAGACGACCGTGCCCTGGAGCTGCTTGCTTTCCGCGCGATGCGTGTGCGAGCGCTCGAAGGCCTGGAGAGCATCGGCGAAAGACTCTGCGGATTCCTCGACGGGCGCGGACTGGACGTCCAGGTCTTGGTCTTGATTGGGTTCAGCAGGAGTGAGTTGATCTGTCATGGAGGCGTCCCTATTATTGTTTCACGATTCGGCCGAGAGGCGGCGACGCGTGTGCCGTTATACCCTGAGAGCAGACCATGGAGCCCGCCCCCCCACAGCCGCGCCGCGGCCTTGAGGCTTTTGCCTCCCGCGATTTCAGGCGATACCAGCTTGCGCGAGTGGCCGTGATTCTGGGCGCTGAAGCGCAATCGGTCGCGGTGGCGTGGCAGGTCTACTCCATCACGCACCGCGCCATTGACCTTGGCTACACGGGGCTGGCGCTGTTTTTGCCGGGGCTGCTTTTTCTGCTGCCCGCGGGCCATGTGGCGGATCGCTTCGACCGCAGGCGCGTAATTCTGGCCTGCTACGCGTTTGCAGATTTTTTGTACCGGCGCACTGATCGAGCTTGCGCGCAACAACACACAGAACATTCTGGCCATTTATATGGTGCTGTTTTTTGTCGGCACGGGGCGCGCATTCTCGTCGCCGGCAAGCTCGGCGCTGATTCCACACTTAGTGCCAGAGGCGCACTTTGTGAACGCGGTGACGTGGGGCGGCGCGATTTTTCAGTTGGCCAACATCACTGGGCCGGCGCTGGGCGGATTGCTGTTCACATTGCCGCTGACTGGCATTTTGACGGAGTGGCGGCTGGAGGGCGCGGGGATTGTGTATGTGTTCACGCTGGTGACGGTTTTGTGGTTTCTGGCGCTGGTGGCTTCGCTGCATGCGCGACCGGGACGCATGGAGCATCGCGAACTCTCGATGAAAGTGCTGCTCGCCGGATTTCAGTACGTGCGGCAGGCGCGGATGCTGCTGGGATCGTTTTCGCTGGATCTGTTTGTGGTATTACTGGGCGGCGCGGTAGCGCTGATGCCGATTTTTGCGCACGAGATTCTGCACCAGGGGCCACGAGGGCTGGGATTGCTGCGCGCGGCGCCGGCGATGGGCGCGGTGACAATGTCGCTGATTATGGCGCGTTTTCCGCTGCACCGGCACGCGGGGCGCTGGCTGTTTACCTGCGTCGCGATCTTCGGCGCGGCGACGGTGATCTTCGGGCTGTCGCACACGCTGTGGCTTTCGCTGGCGTCGCTGGCCATTGCCGGAGCGGCGGACACGATCAGCGTGATCATTCGCGGCTCGCTGCTGCAACTTGCCACGCCGCCCGAGATGCGCGGCCGCGTGAGCGCGGTGAACTCGCTGTTTATCGGCGCGTCAAACGAGCTGGGCGAATTTGAGAGCGGGCTGACGGCGCAGTGGTGGGGCGCGGTGCGGGCCACCGTAATCGGCGGAATGGGCGCGCTCGCGGTTGCAGGCTTGTGGGCTGTGATCTTTCCCAGCCTGCGCAAAGCCGATGAGCTGACGGCAGAGAGCTTGCGGCGGCAAGTGCCGGCGCCGCAGGAAGTGTTGTCGGGGCTTTGAGTGGGCGGTTCTTTATCGCGCGCGGCCGCGTGGGCGTGCGGCGCGATTGCGCTCGAAGAGAATACGCAGGCCATCGAGCGTGAGCAGATCGTCAATCTCCTGGATGTAGCGTGAGTCCGGTGCGATCATGCGCGCCAGGCCGCCGCTGGCGATGATGCGCGGCGATTTTGCCGGGTCGGCGGCGGCCGAAGCGCCCAGCTCGGCGAGAATGCGCTCGATGATGCCGTCGACAAGGCCGATGTAGCCGAAGTAGAGTCCGCTCTGCAGGTGGCCGACGGTGCTGGTGCCGATGACTTTTGCAGGGCGCTTGATGTCGACGCGGCTCAGCCGTGCAGCGCGATTGAAAAGCGCATCCGCGCTGAGGCCGAGGCCGGGCGCGATTGCGCCGCCAAGATACTCGCCGCGCGCGGAGATCACTTCAAACTTGGTAGCTGTGCCGAAGTCGACCACGATGCACGGGCCGCCGTATTTCTCATACGCGGCGATGCAATCGGCGATGCGATCTGCGCCGAGCTCGCTGGGATTGTCGATGAGCAGCGTCATCCCGGTCTTGATGCCCGGCTCGACAAAGAGCGGCTCGACGTTGAAATAAGACTCGCAGACCTGGCGCAGAGTGGAGTCGACCGGCGGAACAACGGAGGCGATGATGATGTCCGTCACCTGGCTTGGCGCCATGCCGTGCATCTCGAAAAGGTTGACGAAGAGCACACCGTATTCGTCGACAGTTTGCGCACGATGCGTGGTCACGCGCCAATTCGCGGCAAGCTCGGGCTTTGTAGCACCCCCGCGACCAGGACCCGTCGCGGGGGACCCCGCCGCTTCGCCGTCGAGCTTGTAGAGGCCCAGCGTCGTATTCGTGTTGCCGACATCGAGAGCGAGCAGCATTGAAATACAGCTCCTAGCTTTCAGCTTCTAGCCTCTAGCTATTCGTGCGGAAACCAAAAATGCAAACCCCACTCGGAAAGGGCTAGAAGCTAGTGGCTAGAAGCTAGCAGCTAGTCTTTTTCCGCTGCGCGCAGGCCGCCCGTTTGCACCGTGACGAGCCCGCTTGCGGTTGCGACGCGCAAAAATCCGTTCTCGTCGAAGCCGGCCGTGACGCCTGCGCATGATTGCGGGCCATGCACCTGAACGTTGCGGCCACGAATCCAGGTGGACGCCTGCTCCACGCGCGCGGGAATCTCTTTCGCTGCCGTCGCATCGGCGAGCGCTTGCGTCTCACGCTCCAGCGATTTTAGCAGGGCCACGAGAAGAGTTTGGCGCGAGATTGCTCGGCCGGCTTCAAGGTCCAGCGAAGTTGCGGGCGTGGCCAGATCCGGGCGGAAACGCGTGCTGGTGCACATTGATGCCGATGCCGACTACTGCGTAGGGCATGCTTTTGGATTCGAGATTTGCCTCAACAAGGATGCCACCAGCTTTGCGCGGGCCGATGAGCAGATCGTTGGGCCAGCGCAGGTCGACGGCTAATCCGGAGACGGTGTGAATGGCCTCGGCGGCCGCGAGGCCCGCGGCCAAGGGCAACAGTGCGAGTCGCGACGCGGGTATTTGCGGACGGAGAAGGACGCTGACGTAGAGCCCTTCGCCGGCTACTGAGATCCAGCCGTGATCGCCACGGCCGCGGCCAGCCAACTGCTCATCCGCAAAAAAGACCGAGCCATGCGGCGCGCCAGCATGCTGAGTGTCTCCGCGCGCCGCCGCGATGGCGTCGGAGTTTGTCGATCCCGTGGAGCGGACAAAGTGCAGCTTGCCTGCGAAAACCATGCCGGCGAGTTCGGCTTCGAGTGCGGGGAAATCGAACATTAATAGACAGCCTCTGAAATGTTCATGAATTGGCTTTTAATTGTATTTAGGTGTTCCCCGACATACTTACATATCCCATGAAGCCAATCAGATTTACGATGAATAGAACTATTGAACCGATCGTTAGCACGCGTTTTCCAGGCCCTGAGTATTTAAGTAGAAGAGCCCCATTCGCTAGGACAGAGACGAATCCGGCGATCATGGTATAGACCCATATCATGCGTAAAACATTCTCCTGGGGCAATCCGTACCAGGCAGGCGGACAGTTTAAAAAGATAACGTACCCTATTGAGCCCGAAAAAGATGCTGCGGCCAATGCATAGAGCGCTGCGGGCATCTTCCATCGCCAGTGGTTCGGCGGCTCAAAGGCGATTCCGAGCCAGACGATCAAAACGAACGGGCCGCCCAGAAATGCGGTCGCGACAGTCACAAAAAGCCCCGGGATATCGATACTCAGAACTTGCGCCCACATCGGATGCTCCTACCTTAGGCACTCACAGTCCGTTCGCCTTGGTTGAAGGTTATGACGATTCCCATCCGCTACTTTACCCCGCTAGGGTCAGCTCTTGCCGCGCTCCACGGCAATGGTCATGGAGATATCGGCAGCGCGGGCGGAGTGAGTGAGAGCGCCGACGCTGATGAAGTCGACGCCGGTTTCAGCGTAAGCGCGGACTGTACCGAGCACGATGCCGCCGGAGGCTTCGGTGGGAATCCAACGACCAGGCTCTGCCGCGCTCGCCGCCTTAATGCGCTCGATTGACCGGCGGACTTCGGCGGGTGTCATGTTGTCGAGCAGGATGGCTTCCGCGCCATTGGCGAGTGCTTCTTCGAGCTCCTGCGGCGTGCGGACTTCAATTTGCACGCGCTGGCCGGGCTTGCGCTGTGCGAGCGCGCGCTTGAGAGCCGTCGCAATGCCGCCGCCGAGCGCGATGTGATTGTTCTTGATGAGAATTCCGGAGGCGAGATCGATGCGGTGATTGGTGCCGCCGCCGCAGAGGACGGCGTATTTCTCGAGGGCGCGCATTCCGGGAACGGTCTTGCGCGTGTCGAGCACGCGGGCGTGAGTGCCCTGAATCGCGTCGGCAAACTGGCGCGTGAGCGTAGCGATGCCGCTCATGTGCTGCAGCAGGTTGAGAATGACGCGTTGGCAACTGAGCAGCACGCGCGCGTTGTGGCGAATGACGGCCAGCACCTGACCGGCGTGTACGCGGACGCCATCGAACATTTCCGGATGGCTGACGACTTCAAAGCGAGTTTGCCCTTCGGGGCTGCGGTCAAGGCGCGCGTAAATCTCAAAGAAGCGCGGGATGGCGCCGAGGCCGGCTACGACCAGCTCTTCGCGAGCGATGATGGAGCCGGCGGCGCGGAGGTTTGCATCGATGGTGAGATGCGTGGTGGCGTCGTGCGGAGCCTGGTCCTCAAGCAGGGCCTGCTCCAGTAACGCGTCGATGCGGTGGCTCTTCCAATCCATAACGCAGCTTCCAGCTCCTGGCTTCTAGCCGCTAGCTTTCAGCTATCAGCGTTCAGCCCTCAGCACGATTCGTGCCAAGCAAAAAGCATCAACTCTTCGGCAGCGCGGCTAAAGCGGCGCGGGCTTTTTCCAGCAGGAGGCGAGTTTCAGCTTCCTGCTTCTTGAGGCCTTCGACTATTTGCGCCGGGGCCTTCGCCAAAAAGCCTTCGTTCCCCAATTGACGCTCGGCTGCTGCCAAGCCTTTTTCATACTTGGCGATATCTTTTGTCAAGCGCTCGCGCTCGGCGGGGAGGTCGATGGTGACCTCGTACTCCACCACGATGTCTGTTGGTCCAACCGCAGACCATGCGAGGCTCGCATTTTTCCCAAACCGGTCCGCGGCTGTAACCAACTCGATCTCCGATATCTGAGCCAGCTTCTTAACGATGTCAAGATGCCGACTCACAATGTCCGACCCACCATGAGAGCCAGCCCACTCCGCCATTTTGATACGAGTCGCCAACTTCTCAGGAACGCCCAGCTCTTTTCGTCGCGCGCGTATTCGGATAATGAGATCCTGAAGTCCAATCATCTGGTCTCGAGCCGGCGAGTTAGTTGATTCCGCCTCCGCCTTTGGATAACGCGTCAACGCGATCGACTTCGCAGGTGGCTCACCGTCGTAAACAGCGTTCCAGATCTCTTCAGTAATGAAAGGCATGAACGGCGAGAGAAGTCGGAGAGCGCATTCAAAGACTTGAACCAATATAGTGAGAGCTGCTTCGGTGGCGCCTTTATCGGCCGACTCCGAGAAGTCGAGGCGCAGCTTTACGATCTCGAGATACCAATCGCAAAAACTGCCCCAGAAAAATTGATAGATCGTATTGGCCGCGTCGTCGAAACGATAATTCTCGAGCGACTGGTTCACCTTTGCTACGGTTGCGTGCAGTTCGGCGACAATCCAGCGCGCTTCAAGCGGGGCCTCAGCAGGAGCGGTGGGCATTTGGCCGAGCGTCGCGCGGTCGACGGTTATACCAACTTCCGCAGCCCGGTCCACGTTCATGAAGATGAAGCGCGCGGCGTTCCAGATTTTGTTTGCAAACGCGCGGTAGCCCTCGGTGCGAGCGACGTTGAACGCAATATCCGTCCCGGGCGAGGCCATGGACGCAAGCGTGAATCGGACAGCATCCGTTCCGTACTGCTTGACGATCTCGATGGGGTCGACGACGTTGCCCTTGGTCTTGGACATCTTTTCGCGGTTGGCGTCGCGGATGAGGGCATGAATGTAGACCTCTCTGAACGGAACAGATTCCGCGAGGGAACGGGCACTTCCGTCGGGCATGGGCACATCGCGCGAGAACCAGCAGCCGAACATGATCATGCGCGAGACCCAGAGGAAGAGAATGTCGAAGCCGCAGACGAGTAGGCTGGTCGGGTAGAAGGCGTCGAACTGCTCCTGTGTTTCGGCGGTGACGTTGGGCCATCCGAAAATCGACACGGGCAGAAGGCCGGACGAGAACCAGGTGTCGAGAACGTCGACCTCTTGAGTGAGTTGGCCTGACCCGCAGTGTGCGCAGGCGGTTGGATCTTTTTCGCCGGGCTGGGGCACCGTGATCTTTTGGCAGCCGGCGCAATGCCATGCAGGAATGCGATGGCCCCACCAGAGCTGGCGTGAGATGCACCAGTCGTGGAGGTTAGTCATCCAGTCGAGATAGATCTTCTCGTAATTCTCCGGCGTGATGCGGATGGACTTTTTACCGCCAGCGTCTGTCCCCTGAGCGTCGGACCCATTCGCGTCAGACTCATCGACGCTAGGTTTGACGGCATCGGGCCAGTCCGCTCGGGGCTTGGCGGCGGCGATGCCCCGTTCGGCCATGGAAGCGCCGCCGGCATCGGGCTTTTTGTTGACGGCGATGAACCACTGCGTGGAAAGGCGCGGCTCAACGACGGTTTTGCAGCGGTCGCAATGGCCGATGTTGTTGGTGTGATCTTTGGTTCCCGCGAGCAGCCCCTGCTCTTCGAGGTCGTGGACGATGTGCTTGCGCGCAACGTAGCGGTCGAGACCTGCGTAGGGGCCGCCATTTTCATTGATCTGAGCGCGGTCGTCCATCACGTTGATTGCGGGCAAGTGATGCCGTTCGCCGAGCGCGAAGTCGTTGGGATCGTGCGCGGGCGTGACCTTGACTGCGCCAGTGCCGAAGTCGCGGCTGACCCACTCGTCGAGGATGATGGGAATTTCGCGATTGAGTAGAGGTAAGCGCAGTTTCCTGCCGTGAAGATGCAGGTAGCGTTCGTCCTCGGGATGAATAGCGACGGCAGTATCGCCGAGCATGGTCTCGGGGCGCGTGGTTGCAACGGTCAAGAACTCGCCGGAGTCTTTGCCGTCGACGCCAGATCACCGGATACTTGATCTCCCAAAGATGTCCCTTGTGCTCGGAGTGGATGACTTCAAGATCGCTGAGAGCGGTTTGGCAGCCGGGGCACCAGTTGACGATGTACGCGCCGCGGTAGATGAGTCCCTGATGATAGAGGCGGACGAAGGCCTCGCGCACGGCAACTGAAAGGTGCGCGTCCATGGTGAAGTATTCGCGGCTCCAGTCGACGGAGACGCCGAGGCGCTTCATCTGCTCAAGGATCGCTCCGCCATAGTGCTGCTTCCACTGCCAGACGCGCTCGACAAAGGCCTCGCGGCCGAGCTTCTGGCGCGTTGTGCCTTCCGAGGCCAGTTGGCGCTCGACGAGCATTTGCGTGGCGATGCCGGCGTGGTCCGTTCCCGGCACCCACAGGACCTTGCGCCCGAGCATGCGCCGCCAACGAGCAAGAATGTCGATCTCGGTGTGCTCCAGCATGTGGCCCATGTGGAGGTAGCCGGTGACGTTTGGCGGCGGAAGCAGGACCACAAAGGCGGACTGGTCGCCCGCGTGGCCGGTGGGTTCATGGGCCGGGCCTTGGTCTTGATTTGGAGCTATGGGGGTTTTGGGCGTCGGTTGTTCGAAAAGCTTCTCGCGGACCCAGTAGGCGGCCCAGTGATCTTCAATGGCGGTTGGGTCGTAGGCTTTAGGCAGGTCGTGAGGCATTTTGTCGGTTGAAAGTCCCCGGGAATATGCGCCAACTCCTCATGAAGAAAGGGGTTTGCGCGAAGGGACTACTTCTCAGGTTAGCAGATGGCGGTCGAATGAAATTTCAAGGCGAGATGAGGGTCACAGTCGGGAAGTAAGTGGCATAGCAGCGAGTGTCTCGAGTCAAAAGGGGACATCCGAGCACGGCAGCGTGCGCTCCGATGAAGAAGTCAACAAGCACGTTGCTTTTGACGCCTCCCTGCCGGCGATATTGGACGTAAGCCTTTCCTGCAAGAAATGCGGCACGACGCGGGAGATTCAAAACGCTGATTTCCAATTCCTCGAGCTTCTTGTCTAAGCCGGAAATGTGTGCAAAAGAGACCGAAATTTCCGAGTAAATCAGAGGGTTGATCCTCAGCTCATGCAGAAGCGATTGATTTTGCAATTGTCCTTCCGACCATGCGTGCCAAACCGGATCGGGGTCCCAAACGTCGAGGATTACGTTTGAGTCGACAAGTATCATCGGCAAAGTCCGGGATCATCTTCGTCGTACCCGCGGATCATCGCCATGTATTCATCTGTGGAACAGCCGAGCTTGATTTCGGCAGATCCCAGTGCGCGTTCAAACCTGTCGAGGCGCGCTCTTTCCACGGAGTCACACTTGCGCAAAACCGCCTCTCCATTCTTGTTGATCTCAAATGTCACTTTGCTCCCCGGAATCAGGCGCAAGGAGTCGCGAAGCCGCTTGGGGATCGTCACTTGGCCTTTGCTGGTTACCGTGGTTGCCATCGGTTGAGCTCCGAAGTATTACCTTACCTGGCAATGGTAATACTTCTGTCGCCGAGGCGCAAACACAAAGGCCGCCCGAAGGCGGCCATTTTTCTAGCTTAAGTTGTTTGCTCAGAAAGGGTTAAGTTTGGCAATGCCCTTCTTCTTTTTCTTCTTGCTCGAGGAGTCTTCGCTCAAGTCGGCCTTTGGCTTCTTGGTCTTGCCGCTCGCTACGTCGGTAGGCGGTGCGGGGTTTTCGCCGGGCTTGATGTCGTTGGTCTGAATCGGCGCCTCGTCAGGCTTTTCGGCGGCAGGCAGGACGGTGTTGGTAGGACCCACCGCTTTGACCACCGCGTTGGGATCTGCGGCTGCGTCAGGCGCTGCGGTCGCGCCAGATGGCGCGCTGATGATCTCTACGCCAACGCCGGAGCCCCCACCACTGGGTGGCTGCATCTCTACCGGAGCGGTTGAGGGCTGATCGCTGCGCGGTGGCTCGTTAGCGCCGGTTGGCGTTACGGCTGCGGCGGGCGCGGGCGGCTTGCCCTGGTTCACAGCCTCCATAAAGACGGCCTTGTTCTGGTTGGTAATGTCAGGGGCAAGCGTGCGAGTGGGATCGTCGAGGGTCGGTTCGCCTACGTGCACTGCTTGAACCACGGCAGGTCCGCGCTTGATAACGCCAAGCATCGTGTCGGTAAAGCGGAGAGGCTGGCGGCTGCGCTCTTCGGCGTCGCTTTCGGCAATGGCGGCCGGCGTGGGCTCGGGAACGGCGCGGTTCATGGCAACTAGGCGGTCGCGGGCATCCTCAACGTGGGGCGCCATGGGATAGCGCGTGATCACCTTGGCGTAAGCGGCGGCAGCCTTGTCCTGGTAAGCAGAGCGCATGCGCTCTTTGATTGCGGCAGGCAGGCCGGGAGCTATCTGAATAGCGTGCGCCTGGCCGGCGTAGGCATCGCCAATGCCAATGAGCACCTGGTCGCTTTTGGAGTAGAGAGGATAGGAATCGCTCACGGTTTGAAGCCGGGCAATGGAGGCGATGAAGTCTTCGCGGCTCAGGTAGTAACTGCCGATCTGATACTCGCGCTCGGCCAGAACCTCCTGCACATCGCGCAGCCTCTGCTTGGCGCGTGGCACAAGGGTCGAATCCGGGAACATGTTGATCATCTCCCGGTATTCCCGTTCCGCCTGCTGAGCGTTGGTGTAGTCGCGGTCGGGCTTCTCCATCTGCTCGTAGTAGATGTCAGCCACCTTCATCTTGGCTTCGGCAGCCTCTGGCACGTTGGGGAAGAAGGTAATGAAATCCTCGTACTCGGCTTCGGCCTGAGTAAGCGCCGCGGAGCCGCCTTCCTTGAACCACGTATCGCCCACTGAAAGCTTGGCGCGCATGCGGTATTCCGACTCCGGATACGTATTCAGCATGGTTTGCAGGTCAAGCCGGGCCACGTCAAAGCGGCCTTTCTTCATGGCGACCATGGCCTTGTCGTAGAGCTCCTTGTCGGGCTGGCGGGATTGAACGCCGGCCAGCGGGTTGGCGTTCAGGTCGTAGGCCTTCTTCTGCTTTCTCTGTCTTATAGCCCTCGGGTGCTGGACGTCGTCCTGGCTTTGGCCCGGCTTCTGGTCTGGAGCGGCGCTCTGGGCCCGGGTTTCAGCGGCAATTCCGCCGAGAAACAACGCCAGAAGGGCAATCGTCACATTCTTGAGAGACAAACGGTTCATACCACCTCATGGAAGGACGACCCTGGGCGGGCCATCCGCAGCTTGCTTAGCCTAGCGATTCCAGGGTTGCCGCACCTCGAAACCGCAATCTCTGCGTGGCATTTTCCTTAAGAAAATGCCACCTTTCACTATCTGAGAAGAGACTCGTTAACTCTGGAATCGCTCTAGTGAATTCTACTCTTTCCGGCCGCCGCTTTTCCGGCGATGATCCGGTCGTCGGCTTCACGGGCCGCTGCCAGTAGTGCGCGGGCATCGCGCTCCGGCTCGCCCCGGCCAAAAACGGCATTGCCGGCCACAAGCAACTCCGCACCCGCTTGGACGACCGCTGCGACGGTGTCGTGAGCCACGCCACCGTCAACTTCGATTTTGAAGTCCAGCTCGAGATCGCTGCGGAGATCGACGAGGCGGCGGATCTTGTTCAGAGAAAACGGGATAAACTCCTGGCCGCCGAATCCAGGATTGACGCTCATGATCAGCACATGATGCACCATGGGCAGGATATCGATGATGAGGTCGACGCGCGTGGCCGGATTGAGGACCACGCCCGGCTTCATGCCGTGCTGAAGGATCATCTCCAGCGAACGGTGCAGGTGCGTACAGGCCTCGTAGTGGACGCTAAGCCAGTTGGCGCCAGCGTCAGCGAAGGCTGGAATGAACTCGTTGGGATTCTCGATCATCAGGTGGCAGTCGAGGGGCAGGCGGGTGACTTTGCGCAAGCTGGCAACGACGGGCGGCCCGATGGTGATGTTGGGCACGAAGTGGCCGTCCATGATGTCCACATGGATAGCGCTGGCGCCGCCGCGCTCGGCCGCGGCAATCTGGTCGGCCAGATGGGCGAAGTCGGCGGACAATATCGAAGGTAAAAGTCTCAACCATTTCCCAACCACCATTTGACTGGCCAGAAGCTGCGCGACTTTGCGATTAAGCGCGCAACTCCTTGCGGGGACAGTGTATCAGGCTGAAACGTGCGCTGGAGGTAGCGAAGACTATGCGTGTGCCGGCGCGGGCGCCAGCGAAAGCGTCAACACCGTGATGTCGTCCTGCTGGCCGAATAGAACGGCAGCGTCGGCAATCTGCTGCGCCGCGCGGGCGCTGAGCTGGCGCGTACGGTCAAAGCCGAAGAGCTCGCCCACCGCGTTGCGCGCCTCAACGACTCCGTCGGATAAGAACGTGAGCTTGTCACCGGGCGCGAGCTGAAGAGACGATTCGGCGTATTCGACTGCCGCATCGATGCCAAGAGGAAGACCGGCGGGAATCTCGATCTCCTCGCCATTGCGATAAGGCGGCAATTGGCCGGCGTTGGCGATGAGCAACACGCCGTTGGCAGAGAGATCAGCACAAAGGCAGGTGGTAAAGCCCTCAATGCCGCTATGACGCAGGGCCGAGTTCAATTCCCTAAGCACAGCCGCGGGGCGAAGATCGTCGCAGCGATCAGCCGCGCCCAGCAGCAACGCCGAAGTGAGCGCGGCGGCCACGCCTTTGCCGCTTACGTCGCCCAGCAGCACGCGCTGCGCGCCGTTTGCGAGAGCGCGGCATAGATAGAAATCCCCGCCAACTTCGCTGGCCGGCAAAAAAGCCGAGCTGACAGTGACTCCGGGCGTAACCAGGATCTTGTCGGGAATAAGGAGATGCTGCACCTGGCGCGCTGCAGAGAGCTCTCCGCGCATCTCGGCGCGTTCGTCGGCCGTTATCCGCTGCTGATGGAAGATATAGCCGAGCAAAGCGATCACCGATGCGGCGATGGCCAGCGACATCAAGTCCTCCACCCGGTTGGACCAGGTCTGGCGGTTAAGGAAGACTTGCTGCAATTGGAACCAGCCCTCAACCGCGGCCCAGATTGCGGCCAGAGCAGCCACGATGCGCATGCGCGGGCTGAGCTGTGTCCACGGCCAGAACGCAACGAACGGAGCCGTGCACGCGAAGCCCCAGATGCACCAGATGGGCTTGAAGCAGTTGACCTGCACAAAGAGCGAGAGCGGTAAAGCCCAATGCACGGGAACAAAAATCGGCAAAACCGATCCGAGGAAAATGAATACCCATGCGGCGAAGACAAGCCAATAGATCGTCGAAACTCGCCGCTGGGCAAGAGCAAAGTTGACGCGGACCAGCGCCCAGGACTCAAACATCGCGAAGCCAAACAGCACACTATCTACCAGGAAGGAGAGGCTGCCGCGAGAGAGGTCGGAAATCATGATGTTGAGGCGGGTGATGCTTACGCAACAGCAATAAACACCGAGCCAGAATGCGGCTTTCTGTGTGCGGTCAAAGAGATAAAGTCCGAGAAGAAAGAGGCCCGCCGCGCCGATCACGAGATATCCGGAGTAGATGGGAACGAAGGCACCCAAACTGTCGCGCTGATTGATCGCAGCCCGCTCAAGAATGTTTGTGCTATCGCCGAAGATGAGATAGACAGGCCGGCCTGGGGAATTGCCGGGCAGGAGCAGCATCTGCGCGGCCCGAACGGCGACCAGACGTGTATTTCCGGCCGTTGCATAAGCAGGGTATGTCCAGATTGGTCTGCTCTCGCCGTTAAAATGTGTTGCGGATTGCCCATCGATAAAGAGTTGGGTTTCCTCTGGACCATCGTTGCCCACGACCAGCACAGGTTGCTGAATTCCTTTGGTGTCAAAACTGGCGCGGCAACGTACCCAGACCACGTAGGCGTCGCCGGTCTCGTGGTATTCGGCGTAGGGCTTCCAGCCACTGGGGTCGACATTGACGGCAGCCCATGCGGGGTTATCGCCGAGCCTGTAGACGCATTGAGTGTCGGGCACCTGAACCACTTGCCCCGAGGCCGTTTGCCCATAGATCGCGCAAGGCAAAGCCATAAACAGGACGAGCAGCCAATTTCGCACGAGACAACTCCGCATAAGGATCGACCGCCCCCTGGAACACACTCGAACGAATCATAGTCCGTGCGGCGCGTGCGCGCCACGGTCTCGTAGAGGCGGCGTTGGCAGCGTCTATGGATTTGCTGCGGTCCCCTGATTTGCCGAAGGCGCGAGTGACTTCGCGGCGACGCGGCCGATGCCTCGAAGAATGGATTTGATGGGCCAATGATCGCCGGATTCGGGAAAGAAAATTTCGCCGGCGCGCTTCGCTTCAGGGCGGTAGTACCAGCGCTTGAGCAGCGCGAGATGGCCTTGACGGATGGTGGATGAGGGCGCGGGGCTGAATCCGGTTCCATTCTGTGCAAGCTCGGCAAGAGCGGCATCGAAGCGGGATTCAAGAACGCCGCGAGGGATTCTCGCTGCGGTAGGTGCGTGCGATTCCTGCTTTTCGGCTCTTGATTCCACTGCGCCGCTTTCTGTTCCCTCGGTCCCTTGGTCCCTTGGTCCCTGCTTCTCCGCATCCTCCGGAATCGGTTCGATGACCAGCGGCTGCGCGAAAAGTGAAGTCGAACCGGACTGCTCGTTCTGAATTCTCATTCCGAGAGTCGAGAAGGCTGCCGGTCCGCGCAGGCGGCCGCTGTCAAAAAGAAAGACTGCGACCTCATCGGGGTTAGCACAGGTTTGAAGAATGAGGGCTCGAAGTTTGCTCAGCGGGCGGACAAGCTCGGCCGCGAGTGCGTGCACGGCTTCAACGCGCTGAATTTGCGCATGAACAGCGGCGGCGGATTCAAAAGCGAGATCGGCCGAAGCCTGG
>CAVXPR010000033.1:0-22114 GCA_963763585.1 uncultured Acidobacteriaceae bacterium
CAGCGAGCGCACGAAGTCGTCCGGCAGTCCATCCGCCGATGAAAACGTCTCCACCTGGTCCCCGCGAATCCGGCTCAGCCCATCCGGCGTGCCCACCCACAAATCGTCGTTCGGCGCCGCGGCCAGCGAAAGAATCACGTTGCTTGCCAGCCCGTTCTTCACCGAAAAGCCGCGCGCCACTCGCCAGCTATCCGTCGCTTCGTCGCGGCTCAACGTATTCAGTCCGTCTTCCTGGGTCCCGGCCCACAAGGTGCCGTCTGCGTCTTCTACTACAGTCGTAATGCGATCGGAGTTCAACCCCTCTCTCGCATCTATCGTGCGGAAGCGCTGATCGCGCAACACATCCAACCCGCCCGTCTCAGTCCCAATCCAAAGATCGCCCTCGCGGTCTTCCATCAGCGCGAGAATCGACGCAGAGGCCAGTGGGTCTGTGACAGGAAAACGCTCGACCTTGCCATTCACCCACCGCACCAGCCCCGCATTCGTCCCAATCCACAGCGCGCCCTCGCGGTCGGCAAAGAGCGTTTGTATCCTGCTCCCTGAGATCTCCGCGCCGATCGTCAGCCGCGCAGTCACAGCGTCGTTGCGCAGCACGAGCACCGTGCTCTTGCTGCCAATCGCGAACTGACCTCCATTCATTTGTGCGGAATACTCGATCGCATCCTTCGGCAACACAGCCTTTGAGCCTGGCCGCTGCCTGCGACCTCGAGCCGTAAGAAATTCATCAACCGTCACGGCTACGAAGCGATCCCCGCGCAGTTCCGCCGCTCCACTATCCGTCGAAACCAACAATCGCCCGTCGGGAATTTCTTCCAGCCCCTGAATTCCGTTCCCCGGCAGCCCATCCTGCGTCGTGAACGTCTTTGCCGCCCCGTCCTTCCACCGCACCAGTCCCGCATTCGTCCCAATCCACAACGCACCGTCCGCACTCGCAAGCAGGCAGCGAATATCGTTTCCCGGCAACGCCGGACCCGGTAACCCTGAATTGGAATTGCGATCGTAAGTCTGGAATTCAACACCGTCAAAACGCACCAGGCCGGCCTCTGTGCCCAGCCATAGAAACCCATCTTTGGTCTGCGCCAATGCCTGAACGGTGTTTTGCGGCAGGCCATTTTCCATGGCCCATGCCTGCCTGCCATAGTTTGCCAGCGATGTCGTGGGTTCAAGCGCTGCGGCAGGCCGCGCCCCGCCAACAAGCGAGGCCGCCGCCGCAAACCACATGATCTGCCGGAATAAAATTCTGCTCGCGGAGGCCCGCAAGCTTTTTTCGTCGCGGAAATTCGGCTGTCGCAAGCTCACAGCCATTCGCCTTACCGGCTGAAGTGCACGTAGCTCCGCCCGGCATAAAGGCGGTAGCCGCCGGCTGCATCATCGGTTACTTCCAGGGGCCGGGGCCGCGTCATTTCAGTGTCCTTCATCGTATGCGCGGTAAGCACGTCGCCGCCGCCCAAATCGGTCACCAGCAAACGGTCGCCGTCCAGAAAGCCAAATCCATACGCGCCGGCAGGCAGATGCTTCCCTTCAATCCTGATCGGAACCTCTGTAATCAAATACCCCTGATACTTCGCCGCTACACCAGTCGAATACCCGCTCGTGTCCACCAGGCTTGCCAGCACGTAATGGCCGTCGGCGAATTTCACGCCGCCCGAATTGCGTATCTGCGCTGGCGCGCTCTGCCCCACGTAATAAACAGTGGCCGGAAAAAGCTTCTCCAGATCGGCTGGCTTCAGCACGGTACTCACTCCGGACTGCGCCGCTATCAACCCCGTCACGCAGAACGCGGCAATCATTGTCGCGCCGGCTAATACTCGATTCATCGCAGGCATACGCATAGTCTTTCTCCTGTTTCTCGTTGCACTTGGAGTATAGCCCATTCAATCGTTCTGAGTCGCACCATGTCACCTCAATTCATCGATCTATATCCGCCGGGAAACCACGTCTCTCAACCCCTCGCTCGCCCATTCCGCGTGCTCAAATCCCCTCCCAGGAGCCCAGCACGTCGCGAATGCTGTCGAGTAAAATTTAGGCATGACGACTCAGTCATTCCCGTCGGCGCGGATTTTGAAAGCCCCGATTTTGAGGGCCTTGTTTTTACGAGCCTCGGCACTATTGCTCGCCCCGTCGCTGCTCGCAATCTGCCAGATTCATTCTCAGGGATTGGGCCACCCCACCGCGGCCCCGCCCCCGCCCGGCGCCAAATCCCAAAAATGCACCAAGCGCCCCATTCCGCAGTTGCAGGATGTTACCGCCAAAGCCGGAATCACGTTTACTCACACCTCATCCAAAGACAAAAAATTCATCTACGAGTCGATGACTGGCGGCGTCATCATCTTTGACTACGATCGCGATGGCTGGCCCGATATCTACTTCACCAATGCGCCAACCATCGATATGGAAAAGGCGGGACAAACCAGCCTCGGCGTTCTCTATCACAACAATCACGACGGCACATTTACTGACGTAACCCGGAAATCTGGATTAACTAAACCGTGCCTCGCAATGGGCGGCGCAGTCGGCGACTACGACAATGATGGCTGGCCCGATCTGTACATCACTTGCCTCGGCGGCAACATTCTCTATCACAACAACGGCGACGGCACATTCACTGACGTCACCGCCAAAGCCGGCGTCGCCGATGGCCGCTGGTCTGCCGGCGCATCCTTCGGTGATTACGACGGCGATGGATACGTCGATCTCATGGTCGCAAACTATGTCGACTTCCATCTCAACGATCTGCCGCAGTTCGGCAGCTCGGCCTATTGCATGTATCGCGGCGTCGCTGTCCAGTGCGGCCCGCGCGGATTGAAAGGCGCCGGCGACTCCCTCTTCCACAACAACGGAGATGGGACCTTCACCGATGTCTCCAGGCAGGCTGGCGTCAACGACCCGAACGGCTACTACGGCCTCGGAGTTATCTGGGCCGACCTCAACAACTCCGGCCGTCCCGATATTTACATCACAAATGACTCAACACCAAAATTTCTCTACCGCAATTTGGGCAATGGAAAATTTGAGGAAATCGGGTTTGAGTCCGGAACCGCCCTCAGCAACAATGGCTCCGAGCAGGCGTCCATGGGCATTGCAGTCGGCGACTACAACCACACCGGCCGCCCTTCGCTCTACGTTACGAATTTTGAGGATGAGAATTCTGATTTATACCGCAACGATGGCGATTGGAATTTCACTGAGGTGTCTTATCCATCGGGCGTCGCCATGGCTTCCTTGCCCTGGGTCAAATGGGGAACCGCATTCGTCGATCTCGATAACGATGGTTGGCTCGATCTGCTCACCGTTGATGGTCACGTCTATCCGCAAGTGGATTTAATTCCTTCCGATCCCGGTTATCTCCAGCCAAAAGTTCTCAATATGAATCAGGGCGATGGTACCTTTTGCGATGCCAGCGACGAAGCCGGCCCGGCTCTTGAAGAAAAACAAGTCTCGCGCGGCCTCGCCGTCGGCGATCTCTTCAACGACGGCAATATGGACGTCGTCATAAACAATCTCGATGGCAGCCCTATGTTATTGAAAAATAACGGCATTCCAGGGCGTCATTGGGTCAGCTTCGAGCTAGCTGGAACCAAGAGCAACCGCCTCGCCCTCAACGCCCGCGTAAAAATTGTCGCCGGCGGAATGACGCAAACTGATGAAGTCCACAGCGGTGGCAGCTATCTTTCGCAGAACGATCTGCGCCTGCACTTTGGTCTCGGCTCGGCCACCAGGATCGACAGCGTTGAAGTTCACTGGCCTTCCGGAGCCGTCGATCACATCGGCCCTCTCGCCGCCGATCAGTTCTATTCAATTCTCGAAGGCCACGGAATCGTTCCCGCGGATCAAATTCGGCCCAGGCTCAAACAGCCTCCGCCTCCGGCAACTCACTAAGCTCTACTAACTCGACTAATTCGCTTATGGTCTTGGACTCTGCTGCCCCGTCGACGGTCCGGGGCCCCCGGCGCCATCGGCGCCACCGGCGCCACCGGCTTTCCAGACGCCTCCGCACTTCAACTCGGCCTTGTTCAGTTGGAAATGAGTCTCCGGATCGGTTGCGTTTAGCTGGTAGGCTTCATTCAACTCCGTAATTGCCTTCCGGCAGTCGCCCTGAAGTTCCCATACTTCGCCCAACGCTCGATGCACCTCTGCGATCTCCGGGTGCGTCTTCTCCAATGCTTCAAGACGCGCCTTTCCTGGCGAAACCTCGCCGGTCTTCACAAGAGATTCCGCGTAGACATACTGCATCTGCGGAATGGATGTGACTCCTTCTCCCGCCCCTTTGAGCTCGTCGATGCAGCCTTTGTAATTCTGCGTCATAAACTCGCTCATCGCCAGCGCGCCGCGGATGCTCGAATCCTCCGGGTGCAGCCGAAGATAGCGGGAGAGCGGCGGGATCGCCTCGGAGAATTTCGCCGCCGTGAATGCAGCTCGCCCTATGTTGTAGTCCAGCCCTTCCATCGATGGGCTCCACGCTTTCGCTTGCTCAAAGTATTTCAGCGCATCCGCGTAGTTCTGTTCCGATGCCATGATCGCGCCCAGATTGTTGTAACCGTCAGCGATGGCCGGAGTGAGCTCTTTTTCGAACGCCTTCTGCTTGGCCGCGGCAACGGGATCCGCCGCGTGGGCAGCGGCCGGCGACAGCCCCGCCGCGTCCACGGGCGTGTCCGCAGGCCCAACGCCGGCAGGCTTGTTGTCCAGCATCCCTGAAAGCTTGTTCCTGTCCTTTGACAGCGAGTTTTCCGTTAAGGCTTGCGCAATCTTCATCTCCGCATGCGCCTCGTCTTCATGATGCTGCTGCATCAGAATCCTGCCCAGTAGAAAGTGCGCCTTTTGAATTTGATAGTGATTCCGCGAAGGATCCGTTGTGAGTTTAATCGCCTGGCGAAGATCGGCTTCCGCCTCGGCCGGCCGGTTCATATCGAAATACATTTGTCCCTGGTAGAGAAACGCATCGGCACTCTTTGGATTTAGGGCGATGGCTCGCTTCAAATACCCGTCAGCCTCGGGATACCTGTGATAACTTGCTTCAATCTTCCCCAGCGCCGCATAAGTTAAAAAGTCGTTCGGAGAAATTGCCAGCTCTTCCTTGAGTTCCTCCTCAGCCTCCTGCAAGGTCTTCTCGTCCTCACCCGCTGCCAGTAGCGCCGCCGCCACGCAATAGTGCGCACTCGGGTAGCGTGGATCTTCCGCGATCACTTTCTTAAACTCAGCGACCGCCCGCGGCGTAAAATCCGAATTCCCGTACGCCCGGCCGAACATCATATGAAGCGCCGGGCTGTCTCCGGCAGATGCTTCAATCCCATCGAATATCTGCGTCGCGCATTTCTCGTCGTCCAGGTCAAGGCAGACCAGGGCCAGATCGTATTCATTTTGGAAGTTGGCATCGAGCGCGGCAGCGGTCTCCAGTTCCTTCCTTGCCTCCTGATCCCGGTTCATCCGGTGCAGCGTGCGCCCAAGAATCTGGTGGACCTGCGCAAGATCTTTGGGGGCATTCGAATAATCGCTCAGAAGCCCTCTTGCCAGCGTCTCCGCGCGCTTCAAGTCGCCGGCCTCAAGCGCTGCGCCGGCGTAGTCTTTCTTGACAGACAGCGAATCCGGATTCAATGCCGATGCTTCGTCGAACAGTGCGGAAGCCCTGCCGTAATCGCCAATCTGGGCGTAACTATTCGCCACTCCCCTAAGCGCTTCAGACAGGAATGTTCGATAGTCTCCTGCGGCTGCGCCCAGATCGCCGTTCTTCTGGGACCGCAGAGCAGCAGCGTACAGGCTCTGCAGCGGCGCGTCGCTCGCTTGCGAGTCCGTTTGCGCATCTGTTTGCGTGCCTGCTTGCGAACTCTGAGGAATTCCCTGTGCGCCCGCGGCAAAACAAAGCGCGGTCAGAACCCCGGAAATAACGACTTTGAGCATGGCGAACCTGGCATGCTGGCGCTATTCCAAAACGCCGCCAGCATCGCGCGAACATCATCATTTTGTCATAGCCGGCTACCGAAGATAAGCGGGTGAATGTCTCGCATCTAAGCCGGCAAACGAGACCCGCATGAGCATGATCGCCATTAGGCAACCACCGGCAATTTTGGCCGCAAAGAAAAAGCGGGAGAGGGCTGTTAAGCCCCCTCCCGCTGTAATGCAGAGTTGCGATTAGAACGAGTACTTCACGTCCAGCTCCATCACCCTGGCGTACGGTAATGCCGACCTTACGGTCATCACACCGAATGCGCCATTGCCAGTAGCCGTGTTGTTGAAGTTAGGCGTAATGGTTTTGCTGGCGTAGTCCACGTTGTAGTTCACCGTGGTTGGTGTTCCACCGTTGAACGTCAGCAGTGAGTGGTTCAGCCAGTCGAATGCGCTGATCCGGAACTGAACCTGCTGCTTCTCGTAGATGTGGAATGTCCGGTATACCGCCAGTGCGTTGTTGAAGTACGGTGTCTGGCTCATATACGGCCACGCCTTTCCACCCTGCGTTCCGACTGCCGGAGCGCTGAAGCAGGCGCCATTCAGGATCTGGTGACTTGCCAGATTGTTGGTTGGGTTGCAGGTCAACACCGGCCGTATCGGAATGCTTTCATCCGTACCGAAGTACGTCTTGTCTCCGATGCTTGAGGTGATGCCGTTAGCCTTCGCGGTTAGCGGCAAACCGGTGTACTGAAGGCCCATGCCGAAGTTCACAGAGCCAACAGCCGGGACGTAGCCGCCCTTCTGCCATGTCGAGATGCCGGAGATCGTCCAGCCGCCACCCAACACATTCAGGAAGTTGTTACCGGTATGGAGCGTGCCGCTGTTGTAGGCGTACGTCTCGTTGAAGACGAACGGCCGATCTTCCGCGGTCGGTCCATAGTTGCCACTTTCCTCGTACGGGTCTTGCTGGATGGTTGTGCCCAGCATCTTTGACCACGTGCCGTTCAAGTTGAACGTCAAGTGACCTGTGGTCTTGATCCATGCCACCTGGAGGCCGTTGTAGTTTGCAATGGCCGTGTTTTCCAGCACGTACGTGCCGTTGGTGCCGTAGGCAAGACCCAGCGGACGGTAATCGGAATAGTTGTTGCCCGTCGCTGTTTCGCCCGCACCGTTCGGATTTTCCGAAACGTTCTCCGGGTTTGTGGAAGTGACGCCGGTGATTGGATCCGGAAGGAACAAGGCCCCGCGGGGAGTCTTGTTCGCGTTGGCCAACTCGTTGTAGTTGCTGCCCGAGATGTCTTCGCCGTCATCCACCAGCTGGCTGCTCTGGTTTCCTACGTACGCCACATCGAGCTGCGTGTTCCAGGGTAGCCTCTGGTCCACCGTCAAGTTATAGGCAATCGTCATCGGTTGCCCGTAGTCGCTCGCGTCCAGGCCGGTCTGTCCACCCTGTACTCCGCACGGCGGGGGAACAGCTGCCGATGGGCAAGCCCCAGGTGCCTGCTTGGAGATATTCCGCATTTGCAGGATCGTCGATCCCGGCTGCCCGTAGGTCGGAACATCGTCCGCAGTTCCCTGCGCCGAGCCGTTGGCAACCGTGTTGACCTGAGTTACGTAACGGTACACGCCCCATCCGCCGCGGATCACGGTATCTCCATGTCCGAGCAGATCGTACGAGAGACCAAACCGAGCATCGGGATACACAAAGCGGTTAGGTTGCCCGCTCAGCGGTACGCCCGCGTCGATTCCGTGCCAGTAGTATCCAGGAGCGTACTTGCCGGTGAAGTAATCCTGCGTTACGCGACCGGGATAGAATACCGCCAATCCAACGTGGTCACGGTCGTACCAGTGGCCAACGTGCTCCAGGCGGATGCCCAGTTCCAGTGTCAGGCGACGCGTCGCCTTCCAGGTGTCATCCACGAATGCTGCCGTCGACTGCTGGGCAACATCGCCGATGGGCGCGTTCGCATTTTCACCATAGCCGCTCAGTACGCCGTTGACGAACTGCGAGACTCCGTTGAATGGCGATCCGATTGGCGACGTGCCGGTAATCGGTTTGCCAACTGCGTTGGTGCTCAGGAGCTCGTTGTTCTGGCCGGCATTGAAGCTCATGCTGCCGTCTTCGTTGTAGCCGAACGAACTCTGAACGTTATCCGTGGTCTGCGTGAATCCACCGATCTTGATGGTGTGCGTTCCCCAGACCTTGGTCAGCGTATCGCCAAATTGCGGAGCTTCCTTCTTCACTTCGTAATGACCTACAGGGTTCTCAAAGATCGAGGCCTGTGAGAAGTCAGGAATGTTTCCGTTGCTGTTGTAAGCAGGAATGTTCGCGGACGGCGTGTTGAACACCTTGCCGTACGTATATCCATTCGTCGCCCTCGTCGCAGCCGAGGGGTTCGGGGTTGTGAACGGGTAGCTGCCGAATGCCCATGCCGCCAGGAAGTCGTTGGTCGTTGTGGCGTTGAAGGTGTGCACGATGTGGCCGGCCATCACCTTGCCGTAGTTGTTCTCAACTTCGCCGCCTCCAGGGAACGGGATCGAGTTGCCCGGTGTCCAATAAAGATGGGCGCCGTTGCCGCTCGCTAGTCCCGAGCTGAATGCCTGCTCGTAGCTGCCGTAGATCTTGGTGTTGTCGCCCAACAAATAATCGATGCGCGTACGCCAGATCCATCCGTTGTCCACGTTTACGATCGCCTTGTAGTAGTTGCAACCATTGCAAACACTGGCGCTCGGGGTAACGTTCGCCGTTGGCCAGATCTTGGCCAGCGCCGCAGCACCCGGATCAAGGAACCCGGCAGGATACTTCTGGCCGGCATCCGTGTTATAGACCGTCGTTCCGGAAGTATAAGTGCCGGTCGGTGTCAGAGTCGGTAGCGTTGCGTACGTTCCGCCAGCTGCCAGCACAGTCGTACTAAGGTCGCTGCACCAGCCGCCGCCGCCGTATCCGCCAAACGGAGCAGATGGGCTCTGTGGTCCCACTCCGAGGTTGTTCTGAGCGCCCAGGATGAATCCATGCGGGCAAATCCCGTTGTTGGCTGCATCGTCAGTCGAGAAGTCGCCTTGCATCATCGCCGGCGAAGGAATATACGACGACAAAATGTTTGCGTTGCCCTGGTTCTGCAGCCACTTCTCGTAGCCGCCCCAGAACAGGAGCTTCTTGTGTGTCCCCGGAACCGGGCCGCCAAAATTACCGCCAGGATAGTAGTAGCTCTGCGGTCCAAGTGGCGTATGCGCCTGCTTCTGCTGCCAGCCGTTCGCATTCAACACGTTGTTGCGCGCGTCAAAATAGCCTTCACCGTGATAGTTCGCACCGCCTGAACGGCTGATCGTGCTGACCACCACCGGGCCGAACGCCTGATCGGCGCTCATGTTCGAGCTCGATACGCTGACCTGTTCCGTCATCTCAGGGTTAATGACCACCAGAGACGATGCCATGTCGCCGATGTCGATGGTTTGCGCGCCGTCAACTTCGATCGATGTGCCGCCGCGGTAAATCGAACCGCTCAGGTACACGCCGCTGCCTACTGCAGCCTGGTCAACGGTGACGTTGAGATCGCCGTATGAAGGAGAAGTGTTGGTAAGGCCACCTGACGCAGTTACCGCGCCCGGCAATGTTTGCATCAATTCCGTGGTGTCGCGGCCTTCAAGGGCCATGTTGTCGATATCGCTGCGGCTCAGAACGTCTTGCCTCTGGCCGTTCTCAACGGGAATCATCTCCGACGTTGCGGAGATCGTAACCGTTTGCGTCTCGGCGCCCACCGTCAGGCTCAATGCCGGAATCGTCTTGACATCGCCCGCGTTCAATACGATGTCAGTCACTTCCGCGGCTTTGAATCCCTTTGCTGTCGCTCTGATGTCATACGAGCCAGGAGTCAGCGACGGAAACGCGTACAGTCCGACTGAGTTGCTCGTACCCGCTATGGCGAATTTCGTCGCCTCGTTGGTCAGCGTTACCTGGGCTCCAGGAATCACGCCGCCTGACTGGTCTTCTACTGTTCCGGTAAGCGTCGCCGAAACCTGCGCGTGCAGGCTCTTCGGCAAACCCATTACCAGGAGCGCCAACACAAATAGCGGCAGAACCGCCATCCACTTTTGGCTCCCCTTCAAAAGACTCTGTCGAATCATCACTTGTTTCCTCCTAAAGGTCTTGGCTCTCAAAACATTTGTAGAGCCGATCACCGCAGACTTTCGCCGCTGAACACACAGCTACTCATATGCGTCACGAACTATAGCCATCCTGAAGATTCCTTGTCAATCGAAAAGTTGATTACTACCGCAAAAAAAGCGATTTATTAAATCCTTCATCGGTCCTCCGCTTCCTCCAGGACTCAAATAAAAACCGTATCGCAGGTAATCGACTGATAAACCATGACTTAGCTGCGAAGAAAACCGATTTATTTCTATGCTTTACTGTAATCAAAAAGTGGCAATCTCCGTGATTGTGGAGTTCTACTTGAACATGTTTCAAAAGGGAATCTCGCCCTGCTCTCTAAACGCCACTCACCCGATTTGCGCCCTTCCTTCCACAGACGATTGTGTCCACTTCTCGGTCATTGGCAAAGTGGCGTCCACCTGCGTCGCGCCCATCTGCGTCACATGCCCATCTGCGTCACATTCTGTTCAGTGCAGCAGACCGCGGGCGCCACCCCCGCCACTCGCCCTACTGCTCCCTCCAGCCAAACGCATTTTCGAAGTGTGCAAACTCCGGGGGCGCTCCCGGCAAAAGATATACGCCAATAACGTCGAAGCGCACTTGCACGGCGGTCCCGCCAGGGAGTTGCCGCACGTACTGTCGTGCCATGCGGCGCAGCACGTCGCGTTTGTGTTTGTCGATCGCGGCCTCGGCTGGCGTCATATCGTGCGCCGTCCGCGTCTTCACCTCGACGAAGCAAAGCAGCGGGCCTCGCCACGCAATCAAATCCAGATCGCCTGGCAGATTTCCGCTCGACCACCGATGCGCCACGACAATATAGTCCTTGCGCTGCAGGTACGAACGGGCTGCATCCTCGCCTTCGATTCCTGTCGTTAAATGATCTGCCTGGTTCCCAGTCTGGTCCCCAGTCTTGTCCCACGCTCGGCCTCCGCGCGCCGGCAGCGAATCGAGTCCCGCAATCGTCCGCTCCAGAAGGCCATTTCGAATCTGCGCTAACCATCCCACGATTCACCCCGCAGGCCCAGTATGTCCGCCTGCATCGCGTGCCAGCGCAATTCTCTTCCCCGCGGCCTCATTTACGCCGTGACGGCCGACACCGCGTTATGCTCAATCTCTTTCTCCGCGCTGGTCAGCACATCTTCCAGAATGTCGAGCGCCACCGTAGCTTCTTCCCTGCTCACGATCAGCGGAGGCGAAAGCCGCAGCGACGTCTCGCCGCATCCGAGCATCACTAAGCCGCGCTCGAACGCCATCGTCTCGATGCGGTTGCGCAGTTCAACCGCCGGCTCGCGCGTCGCCTTGTCCTTCACGATCTCGATGCCGATCATCAGGCCGCGCCCGCGCACTTCGCCCACCGTCGCATGGCTCTTCGTCCAGCCGCGCAGCCGCTCCAGCATGAACTCGCCCACGCTCGCCGCGTTTGCCATCGCCTCGCGCTCGATAATCTTCATCGTTGCCAGCGCAGCCGCGATCGATATGGGATTCCCGCCAAATGTCGAAGCGTGCGATCCCGGCTTCCAGTCCATGATCTCCGCCCGCGTCATGCAGATGCCCAGCGGCATTCCGCTCGCAATGCCCTTGGCGATGCAAACGATGTCCGGCTCCACGCCAGACTCCTCAATGGCCCACCACTTGCCCGTCCTTCCGCAACCCGATTGCACCTCATCCGCCACCAGCAAAATTCCATGGCGATTGCAAATAGCTCTCAGCTCGCGCAGAAAATTCGCCGGCGCGGGCACAAATCCGCCTTCACCCTGGATCGGCTCAACAAAAATCGCCGCCACTTCTTCAGCCGGCAGAATCGTTTTGAAAAGTTTCTCCTCTATATATCGTGCGCAGCCAAGGCTGAATGCCTCCTGCTCCTGCGGCCCTCCCGTGCACCCGCGGTAAACGTACGGATAGGGGACGTGCGTCACGCCCGGCATCAGCGGCGAAAACCGGCGCTTCTGTTGCGGCTTTGATCCGGTCAGCGACAGCGCGCCCATCGTGCGCCCGTGGAACGCGCCAAAGAACGAAATGATTTGCTGGCGTCCCGTGTGATAGCGCGCCACCTTCAGCGCGCACTCAATCGCCTCCGCTCCGGAGTTGCCGTAGAAAAATTTATGCGGTCCCGGCATCGGCGCCACAGCCGACAACCGCTCTGCTAAATCCGTCAGATGCTCGTCGTAGAAATCCGTGCCGGAAATATGAATCAGCTCCGCGGCCTGCTTCTGAATCGCAGCCACCACTTCGGGATGGCAATGGCCTGTCGAAACTACCGCGATTCCCGCGGCGAAATCGAGGAACTCGTTCCCATCCGGATCTTCAATGCGCACTCCGCGACCGCGCTTGGCCACCAGCGGATAGGAGCGCGTATAGCTCGGCGAAATCAGCCGATGATCGGCTTCAACAACCGCCCGCGTCTTCGGTCCCGGCAGCGTACCAACCAGTTTCGGTCCATACTGCGCATGCATCTCTTCCCTAGTCATGTGTTGACTTGTCGCATCTCGGCTCATGGCACATTCTCCTCAGCAGGTTCGGTTGCGGCGGCCTGGCAGCAGACTCGGTTATTGAACTGTCCCGAGTTTTTCGTGTCAGATGCGGCGCGGCCGCGGATCCCATTTAAAGGGATCGCTCATATCTCATATCGGTGGCTCCGCTCAGGGGCCACTGCAGGCGAGGACCTTCGGCGGAGCGTTACTAATCGCCGCCGAAGAGGCTAGGTCGTGTGCGGGTAGGCAGCACACGCAGGTGCTTCCGCGGGCAGATGCAACGCGCGCGCGACCGCGACCACCGCTTTATTGCCGGTGCGGCCTGAAATTCAAGGTGTGTGCGCGTCTGCATGTACTCTCCGCTTTTAACCTGAGGATACCACGCAACAAGGAAAGCCAATTTCGGGTAGTGGCTCAGCTTGGACGAGATTTGATCAGTTCGGAGGAGCCTTGAAAGGGCAAGACTTTCGCTTCGGAGGAGCTTTAAAAGGGCACGACTTTCGTTGAACCCTGCGCAAAAGTCTTCTCAACGCGCACGAAGTATAAGGGCACGACTTTCGTTGAACCCTGCGCAAAAGTCTTCTCAACGCGCACGAAGCGTCAGGGCACGACTTTAGTCGTGCCGAATACTGCGCCAAATGAATAGGGGCTTTAGCCCCCGAGGGAAGGTTCTTTCAATTGCGACGAGGTCTTGTAATAAGGGCACGACTTTCGTTGAACCCTGCGCAAAAGTCTTCTCAACGCGCACGAAGTATAAGGGCACGACTTTCGCTGAACCCTGCGCAAAAGTCTTCTCAACGCGCACGAAGTATAAGGGCACGACTTTCGCTGAACCCTGCGCAAAAAGTCTTCT
The DNA here is from genome assembly GCA_963763585.1 of uncultured Acidobacteriaceae bacterium. Taxonomy (GTDB): domain Bacteria; phylum Acidobacteriota; class Terriglobia; order Terriglobales; family Acidobacteriaceae; genus Telmatobacter. The sequence goes on from CAVXPR010000033.1 coordinate 13,361, forward strand.
CAACGAGCACGAAGCGTCAGGGCACGACTTTAGTCGTGCCGAATACTGCGCCAAATGAATAGGGGCTTTAGCCCCCGAGGGAAGGTTCTTTCAATTGCGACGAGGTCTTGTAATAAGGGCACGACTTTCGCTGAACCCTGCGCAAAAAATCTTCTCAACGCGCACGAAGCATAAGGGCACGACTTTCGCTGAACCCTGCGCAAAAAATCTTCTCAACGAGCACGAAGCGTCAGGGCACGACTTTCGTTGAACCCTGCGCAAAAGTCTTCTCAACGCGCACGAAGCGTCAGGGCACGACTTTAGTCGTGCCGAATACTGCGCCAAATGAATAGGGGCTTTAGCCCCCGAGGGATCGCCTCACCAAATTGAGACCACTATTTCTGGATGTCTCTTATCTGCCGTGCAGTCCATTGCCTGCCCATGCCCGCCTCAACCAGCATGGGCCAATCGCCGCTACTTCAGAAAGAACGCCGAAGCCGCCGCCGCCACTCCCAGCAGCGAAACACCGAGCCCCAGGTGCCAGTAAATCCGGCTATGGGTCAGCAGCGTGATCGACACGATCACCAGCCCAATCTCCAGCAACACCTCGCCAAGATCGAAGCGGTCTGCCTTAGCTTCGCCCTTGTCCACGCTAATCTGTAGCGCCTGCGCAGCCGCCTGGTCCTGGCTCAACTCCGTCGCCCACTTCTTCTCGTGGTCGCTATAGCCCTTGGCTATCTTCGCAGCGGCATCTTTGTTATCCAGCGTAACCACGGCCATCAAGTCGGATTCCAATTGCGTATCGTAGGCGCGAATTTTTTGCGCCTGGTACTCATTCCACTGGTCCGTCGCCTTGTTCTGGTTCAGCACCGCGTCTTCATGCGTGCGCCCCCCCAGCACCGTGGTCACCGCCAGCAGCACGGCCAGCACGCTCATGGAAAAAGCCACAGGCCGCATGGGCTCTTCGTTCGCCGCCTGCTGCACGTTGTCCTTCAGATCCTGCACATCGCTCGCGTCCATAAGTTTGCGCCTTTTCATCTTGAACTTGCGGAATCCACCGCAGCCTTACAGGTCCTCCGGCTTCAGACCGGTTTGCTTCGCAATTTTGGAGAGCATTTTGGGTCCGATCTCATGGCTCTCATGAAAAGCCCACGTGAATTCGTACGGATAGCTGGAGTTTTCCAGTTGCTTATGAGAACCGCCCTTGCTTATCCGGGGTTTCTCTCGCCACCCAATCCGCAGCAATGCACGATAGACCTTCTTAGCGCTCGATGCCGGAAACTTCCCCATGTCCACAACTCATCATATTTGGATGGAATTGCGCAATAGGTTAGTTCACACCGGTCGGCATTTGCAGCACTTTAGCATTCGCTCATTGCTTAGAAGAGTATCGCCTGTCGGTTAAAGCGGTCGCATTACCTTATACCACCGCAAAGCGAACTTGTTCTGGAGCACTCTGCTCGACCTCAATACGGTCCGCGACAACGCGCAACGCCAGCGCCTCGACCTTCGATTGAGCTTCTAATTGGGTGACCCCATACGCAAGCACTCCGGGCAGGCTCTCGATCTCCGCAATCCAGCGGCCATCATCTTCTCGATCGAAAACGATCTCGAACTCCATGGGAATCCTCCGTGAAAGGCGGTCGCCTTCTAGTTTACGCGATTCGCTTTACTTCCGTTTCCACCGCACCCCGTCCTTCGAGTCCTCAATCACCACGCCCTTCTCCGCCAGCTCGTTGCGAATCTGGTCGGCCCGGGCAAAGTTGCGCGCCTTCTTCGCCGCGGTGCGCTCCGCCACCAGCGCCTCAATCGCCTCATCGGTCAAGGCCTGCGCGGCCAGCAGCTCCGGAGCAACCTCCGCCATCCTGCCGCTCTCCCTCGCCCAATCAAGCGCCCGTCGCGTCACCTCACCATCGCGATCTTCAATCACATCGAACACCGCGTCGAAATCTTTCAGCACCGGCAAAATCGCCTCGCGGTCTCCTGCAAAAAATTGCCCCTGATCGATCGCCGTATTCGCCGCGCGAACCAGCTCAAAAACCGGAGCCAGCGCATCGGCAGTATTCAAATCGTCATCCAGCGCGGCCATGAATTCGGTCCGCGCCTTCTTCGCCGCCTCCTGCATCGCGGAATTCTCGCCAACGTCAAACTTCCCTTCCGTCAGCCGCGCCTTGAACGTCCGCAGCCGTTCTATCGCATTCGTCGCATCGACCAGGCTGTCAAAGGTGAAGTTGAACTGCCGCCGATACGGCACCGCAATCAGCGCCAGCCGTATGGCCGAAGCCTTAAAACCCTTCAGCAGCAAATCGCGCGGCGTATAGAAATTGCCCTCGCTCTTCGACATCTTCCGCCCGTCCACCAGCAGAAAGCGCACATGCATCCAGTGCCGCGCAAATGTTTTGTGCGTCGCAGTCTCGCTCTGCGCAATCTCGTTTTCGTGGTGCGGAAACATCAGGTCTTCGCCGCCCGCATGCAGGTCGAGGCTCTCGCCCAGATACTCCATCGCCATCGCGGAGCACTCAATGTGCCAGCCCGGCCGCCCGCTCCCAATCGCCGTCTCCCACGATGTCTCGCCCGGCTTCGCCGCCTTCCACAGCGCAAAGTCGCGCGCCGAATCTTTCTCGTACTCGTCCACGTCCACGCGCGCGCCGTCTTCCATTCCGCTCAAATCTTTCTTGCTCAGCTTGCCGTATTCCGGAAACGCCGCCAGCCGGAAATACCACGACCCGTCTTCCGTTTTGTACGCAGCTTTCGCCTCGGCCAGCTTCTCCACCAGCTCCACCATCTGCGGAATATTCTCGGTCGCTCGCGCAATCTGTTCCGGCCGCTCGATCCTCAGCGCCTCCATATCCTCGAAGAACGCATCCACATAGCGCGCCGTGTATTCGCCGATCGGAATCCCGGCCTCGGTCGAATTGCGAATAATCTTGTCGTCCACGTCCGTAATGTTCATCACATGGCGGACTTTCATTCCACTCAGCAGCAGAAAGCGGCGCAATATATCGACCTGTAAAAATGTGCGGAAATTCCCGATGTGGCCGTAGTCGTAAACCGTCGGCCCGCACGCATACATGCGCAGCGCGTTGCCATCGGCAGGCTCCAGCGCATCAATTTGTCCCGTCAGGGTATTAAAAAGGCGGAGGGTCATTGCTTGTAGGTCTAGTGTATCGTCCGGCTCGTCATTCAGCCCTCAAATCCAGGCCGAACTCAGCCAGCTCTAAGCCGAACTCACTCCATCATCGCGAGTTCATCATCCAGAGGTACCGCGTGCCCCACCCTCGCGGGTTCATCATCGAGGGGTGCTCCGGTCACGCACTCGGGGACCATTGACTGTGGGTGCCCCCGGTTCGGGGTCCCCACGGACAGGTCCACGTCCGTGGGGTGGAGATCCCTCGCACTCGGGGACCGGGAATGCACCGCCGATTCGCTAGCCCGTGATCGCCGCAATGCCCACACCAATCAGCGTGAACAACGCCCACCACCCGAACACCGCAATGTAGCCCGAACTTCGCTTCGTTCCCGCAACCGTCGCCACACCAATCCCGAGCAGCACCAGCGTCCAGATTGTAACGGCGTCAAGCGAAGTCGCCAGCGTATACAACGCTTTGTTCGTCTCCACCGGATCAAGAAACGCGCCAAGATTTGTCGGCGCATAATTCTTGATGTTGAACGACTCCGGCGCCATTCCTGAATAAATAACAATCGTCCCCAGAATTGGTTTGATAATCTGCGGCAGCCAAGCGTAGTAAAACAACGCAAAAATGCTCCCGAACTTCGCCCGCCCGCCAAAACCAAAATTGATCGTGGCCATCAAACCCACCGACATGATCGCCACAAAGATCATGGCGACCACGGGGCCGGCAGCGAAGATACCCTCTGTGATTCCCAAGGCAACCTTGTTGCCCATCGCGCGCTGCTCCGGCGTTGCGTTCGCCATCCGTTCCTGCGATTTCGGGTCCAACCGAACCTGATTGTCCACCACCTGCTGCATGCCGACCTTCTGCACCACCGCGAAGAAAAAGATGTACGTGAAGATCGCGCCAATAATCAGGGGAAGCCACCAGCTCTTGTTCCCGCGCCTGATGTCAATAAACGTCTTCGAAGGAGCCGTGAATGTATTCGTCACGCGCTGCCATTGGCTCAGTCCAGGGCCTTCGGTCTCTCCCGTCGCCACTGCTTCAATTTGATCGCTCATGATCTTGCCTCCCAAATATGATTCCAAAACGCGAACACAACCCCGCGCCCGCGATTGTAACCTGCGCAGGTATCCGCAATCGAATGAATTTTCAGGTCAGGAGTGCGCCGGTTTGAAGGGTACGGGCTTCAGCCCGTACATCAATCGGGCAAAACAATCGGGGCTTTAGCCCCTGAGAGAAAATTCTTTTGGATTTGCTTTGAAGGGGCACGACGCGCCGGGGTCCCCTGCGACAGGTCCTCGTCGCAGGGGTGGCTTCAGTCGTGCCGAATACTGCGCCTCGAATGAATAGGGGCTTTAGCCCCCGAGGGATGCTCTGGTCTCAGGCAATAACCAATTCAATTTTCAAAACACAAATTCCAGCAGCCGTGGTTGTGGGAAAGTTGGAAAGCGCATTCCAGCTTTTCTTGCTTTCCATAACCATCCGGTCCTGAAAATTGATCTCTGAAAAATGCGCGAGCCTTACGCTACCGGCGCGGCCATCCGCTGCGCCCCATCGCGCGCAACCGCCTTCGCCGGCGTCGCCTCGCCAGCCTTCCTCGCCGCCACATAGCTCTTGTAAACCGTAATGTGGAAGCACGACTGCTTGAACTCCTCTTCCACATCGATCTTTCCCGCCGTCTGCAAGTCCGCCAGCCGCCGCCGCATCCACGCAATTTCGTCGCGGGTCAGGCCTTTCTTTGCAATGTCAACGGTCGCGCCGGTCAAGTGCGGGCTCACCAGGTCGCCCTCAGCCGGAGCCGCATTCCCATTCGTCTCCATCAATCGTTTTTGATACTCCACCGTCCGCACCGCCGAGCTCACTTCAATCGACCGATGAAACGCCGTCTCATGCGCCCGCGCCAGGTCTGCCAGAAACTTCGCCGTCCATGGTCGGCAATACCGGTGATTCTCCTCAAGGTCCGGATTCACCGTCAGCGCAATCGACGCCGGCAACGGCACCAGCAGCTTGTCGGCGATGCGCGCAGACAAATCGGCTTCATCCTCAATCCGCTCCAACCCCTCCGCATCAACTCGATCGTTTTGCCTCTGCAATGACGCAAGCGACCCTCTCAGCGCCGCCGGCATTCTTCCCCTCGGTATCGAGAGCGAAGCTTCGTCGCTTCCCCTCTTTCCGCTCGCGGAACGCGCCCGCTTTATTGCGTCTCCTGTCGCGTCGTCTGCCCCATCGTCCTGTAGGCGCGTATCCGCACTGGCCGCGTTATTGCCCGCGTCGTCTACATTCGCTCCCGCAGATTCATCCGGTCTCACGCGCTCCGTCGGCGCTGTAATCGCATCCGCACGTTCTTGCCGATCGCGACGTTCAGCAGGAGAAAGCTCGCGCACCCCATCGGCGTCGTGACCCGCGCTCCCGTCCGCATCGCCGTCCGCCTCATCAGTCTCGGCAGTTCTCGCGTCTGGAACGGAGTTATCCTCCGCCGCCTCACTGGTCCCAAAGTCTCGCGTCGCGCTTCGCGTCCCGCCGCGCATTTCAGACCGCAACGCAGTTCGCTCCAGCCGCGGTCTCATTACGTACCGCCGCCCCATTGCGTACCGTCGCCAATTGGGAACGTGTCTATATCGTGCGCGCCCCACCCTCGCCGCTGCGCCGCTTCGTCCCGTGAGCCTCAGCGCACGTTGTTCCCTGATCGCAAGTCCCGCCGAGCGCCCAACCTCATCGGGCGTGCGCCTTGTCGCCGCGCTCATGTTCGCCGCGCTCATGCGCCGCGCGCCGCCGGAATATCTTCCTGAATGTGTTTCTGAATATGTTCCGGAATGTGTTCCAGAACGTGATTTGGATTGGACCGAATCAGCGGGCAAATGCCCGCGCATCGTCGCAGCAGTCCTGCGCTGCGTCTTCGCCGCATGGTTTGCGTGGGCGTCCTGCGCGCCGGCTGTTGTTGCCAAAGCCAGCGCGACCGCCATAAGTGCGGCCCTGTGCATGAGGGAGAGTGCGGACAATCGAGAGCTTCTCCAGTCTATGTCTATTTGCGGCTTTATCCGAGTGTCTATGCGGATGCGGGTTCGTCTGATAATTAGACGCGCCAGCCGCTCGTTCCGCTCCACTCCAAGGGTTACGAAGCAGCGCATCCCAAAGATCCGGGTTGCCCCACCTCTAACCGGATTGCCCATCTCTAACCGGGTTGCCCCACCTCTAACCGGATTGCCCATCTCTAACCGGGTTGCCCCACCCTGAAGCTCGCAGCATCGCGGAGAGCTTAGGGTGGGATCGCGAGGCGGTTATCCCTCGTCTGCCGTGGCGGAGTGATCAGCGAACTACAACTCCAAGCGGGTTGCCCACCTCTAACCGGGTTGCCCCACCCTGAAGCTCGCAGCATCGCGGAGAGCTTAGGGTGGGATCGCGAGGCGGTTATCCCTCGTCTGCCGTGGCGGAGTGATCAGCGAACTACAACTCCAAGCGGGTTGCCCCACCTCTAACCGGATTGCCCATCTCTAACCGGGTTGCCCCACCCTGAAGCTCGCAGCATCGCGGAGAGCTTAGGGTGGGATCGCTCAGCCCTAAAACCAGCACTCAAAAGCTTCAAGCCAGTTGCCCCACCTCTAACCGGGTTGCCCCACCTCTAACCGGGTTGCCCATCTCTAACCGGGTTGCCCCACCCTGAAGCTCGCAGCATCGCGGAGAGCTTAGGGTGGGATCGCTCAGCCCTAAAACCAGCACTGAAAAGCTAGAAGCTGCTCTTCAAAGCACTCCCAGCTTCCCCAGCTCTCTCCGCAGCGCCTCCGCCCCCGTAAACCGGATCCCCTTCATCCGCGCTGCCTCCGCGCCCGCCACATTCTCTTTCCGATCGTCAATAAACAGCGTCCGCTCCGGCGCGCTGCCCAGGATGTCCAGCGCCCGCCGGTACATCGCCGGATCAGGTTTGCGCAGCCCCACATAACACGAGCTCAGCGCCACCTTGAAATAGCGGCGCAGCTCGAACTTGCCAAAGCGATAGTCGTTCGTCTCCCGCGCTTCATTGTTCAACGCGCCAATCAGATAATTCCCCTGCGCAGAAAGCTCTTTCAGGATTTCCATCGCTCCATCCGGCAGCAGCTTCGACTGCGCCAGTACGAAAGCAAAAAAATCGCCGCGGGAAAATTCGCGCGGCTCATAAAAAACCGTCTCGTTCAGGTAAGCCTTCCCGGTAATTGCACTGCTTTCCCACGCCGGGTAAACGGCTGCGTGCCTGGCTTCGAAGTCCGCCGCATCCAGCCCGAAACGCTCTACCGCCGCCGCGCGTTCGCCGTGGTCCCACCCATTCGTCAGCAGCACTCCGCCCACGTCGAACAGGATCACGTCGAAGAGAAACATCGGCGACTCTTTCCCGCGCACCGCGCGCTCTTATTGTTGGAATTGAAATTCAGCTTCTTGGAATTTACGTTCAGCGCAACGTGTGTCTGTCATCCTGAGCAAAGTTCGCCGTTGTAGATGAAGTCGAAAGGCCGCCCCGAGCGGAGATCGCCAAGCAATCGAAGTCGAATGGGGATCTGCTGTTGCCTTTCGGCTGTTGCCTTTCGGCTCTTGCCTTCCTGTTCCCTACGCGCCCCGCCGACTCGCTGACTCGCTAACTTGCTGACCTGCTGACTCGCCGACTCGCTAACTTGCTGACCTGCTGCCTCGCTGACCCGCTGACCCGCTGACTCGCTAACTTGCTGACCCGCTGACTCGCTAACTTGCTGACCCGCTGACCCGCTGACTCGCTAACTTGCTGACTCGCTAACTTGCTGACTCGCTAACTTGCTGACCTGCTGACTCGCCGACTCGCTAACCTGCTGACCCGCTGACTCGCTAACTTGCTGACTCGCTAACTTGCTGACCTGCTGCCTCGCTGACCCGCTGACCCGCTGACTCGCTAACTTGCTGACCCGCTGACTCGCTGACTCGCTAACTCGCCGACCCGCTGACTCGCTAACCCTTACCGCGCGTACTTCGCCTCGATCGCCAGCACCTTCTTGAACCGCCGCTCGAAACGGCTTTCCTGCCCCTGGAACTTGGCCCCTATGAATGCATGCGCCAGCTCAAACGCAAGCGCCGAGCCGATAATCCGCGCGCCCATCACCAGCACATTCATGTCGTCGTGCTCCACGCCCTGGTGCGCCGAATAAGTGTCGTGGCAAATCCCTGCCCTGATTCCCGGAATCTTGTTCGCCGCCACGCATACGCCCACGCCAGATCCGCAAATTACAATTCCGCGCTTCGCCACGCCCGCCTTGATCGCCTCGCCTACCTTCTCCGCAAAGTCGGGATAATCGTCCTCGGGTTCGTATGTGCAGGCCCCCAGGTCGACCACTTCGTGTCCCGCCGCCGCCAGATTCGCGCGCACTTCTTCCTTCAGCGCAAACCCCGCATGATCCGAACTAATGACTAACTTCACGGCGTGATTCCTTTCATCAAAGCAGGTTTGAGCGCTAGCTAGCCAGTCTGGCAGTTCGGGTGACTGCGAGAGCCGCCAGCAAGCCGTTGATCATCCGTGCGACTTCCTCGGATGCTTCCATCAACTCCTTGACGCTCCCCTCTTTCAATAGCTGCAGGTCCCCAGCCAATTCTATTTGTGTTTGCAATTACAAATACGTGAAGTTGTTTAAGGTATACATAAAAA
>CAVXPR010000034.1:0-102003 GCA_963763585.1 uncultured Acidobacteriaceae bacterium
GCAGCTGATGAGTTGGGCCGAGGAGCGAAGCGAGCCGAGCAGGGAGTATTTGTTGTTCGACGACCAGCCGGCGAGGGCGATGCCGTAGACGCCGATGGAGGTGACGCCGAGAATGACGAGCAGGCCGACGTTGATGTTGGAGATCTCAAAGAGATCGAAGCCGTGCGGGCCCATGCCCGGCGCGCCGAAGGGAATGACGGCGATGGCGATGAGCGCGCACCCGAGCGAGATGATGGGCGCGAGCAGATAGAGCGGCCGGTAGACGGCGGTGGGAATCAGGTCTTCTTTGAGGAAATTCTTTGCGCCGTCGACGAGCGGCTGCAGCAGGCCGAATGGGCCGACGCGGCTGGGTCCCCAGCGGTTCTGGATGCGGCCGACGAGCTTGCGCTCAAGCAGCACGGTATAGGCGATGCCCATAAGCATCATCACCGTGACGACGGCGACTTTGGCGAGGCTCCAAGAAAAAATGCGAGGATCGTCACGTGCGTTTGGCCTTCTTTGAACAGCGTGTCAGCGGGTTAGCAATTCACAACGTTTGCGGCGGTCGGGCATTTTGTCAGTCGGCTGCGGTTTGTGCAGTTGCGATTTTGTAGATTCATTTGGCCTGATGTTGCTCGAGTGCCTGAGCGCCGTGCTGTAGCGGCCCAGCGTTCCCGAGGTGAAGAGCGTATCGTGCGCAGGAACGATGAGTTCCGGGCGTGAGCGCGGAGCTGGGACAAATCCGGACACGGGTGCGGCTCCGAGTTCCGTATGCACATCGTTGCCTGCGAAAAGATTGATGCGGTCGAGTGTATAGCCGGGAACGAGCCGTTCGATTTCGTCGAGCAGCGGCGAGCGGATCGAAGGGGCTGAGTTTGGGCTCGAGGCCGTTGGCTTCGAGCCAGACGGAGTGCCGGTCGGCCTCGCCGGATTGCGCGCCGCGCGACTGGCCGAGATCGCCGGTGGTGCCCGCGTTCTTGCCGAAGGGGACGAGGTGCTTGACATCGACGCCCATGCTGCCGGCGAGGCGGACGAGAATTTCGAAGTCGGGTTTGACGCCGGCGCGGTCGGCGGCCTTGCGCACCATTTGGATGTCGCCGAAGGTGTTGGTGACGGTGCCGGACTTTTCGTAGAGGCTGGCGGCGGGAAGGACGACATCGGCAAGCGCGGCCGTCTCGGTGAGGAAAAGATCCTGCACGATGAGGAAGGTGTGTCTGAAAGCTGCGGGATCGAGCTTGGCGTGCGAAACAGGATTGGCGCCGACGACGAGAAGCGCGCCGAGATCGCCGCGGCGGCGGAATCGAGCATTTGCGGCAGCGAATTGCCGGGGGCTGCCGGGAGGTTGGAGTACTCGGCGAATGCGCCAGGCGCGGTGACCGGAACGTAGCCGGGAAGCAGGTCGGGGAAGAGACCCATGTCGGCTGCGCCGCGGGAGTTTGAGTGGTCGCCGAGATAGGCGAACTTGTACATTTCCGCGTTTGAGGCCCCAGGCGATGAGATCGTCGACAGCCTCGCCGCGAAACTCCTCGCCGAAGATGACGATCAGCGATTCCTCGGCGAGGATGGCTTTGCTGAATTCAGTTTGGCCGGAGTCGAGACCAGAATTAAGGCTGGAATCGAGAATTGCCGCGAGCTTGCGATTGTCGCCGGGCTTGAGGTCGAGCTTGGCCTTTGCCTGGCGCGCGAGCTTGATGGGTTGCGAGTTCGCGACGTAAAGGCGGGCGCGGTTGAGGCGCACGTTGGTGCGGAGCAGCCAGGCGAGGAGCGGATGCTCGTCGGTCGGATTGCCGCCGACGAGAAGAATGGCGCAGGCGGAGGCGATGTCGCGCAGGCTGGCGGTTTTGCCGGGTTGTCCGGAGAGAGCGCGTGCGAAGGATGCGTAGTCCGTCGTGCGCTCGTGATCGATGTTGTTGGTGCCGAGCACCGTGCGCGCGAATTTCTGCAGCAGATAATTCTCTTCGTTGGTGGTGCGGTTGGAGCCGATGACGCCGATGGCCTTGCCGCCGCGCGTGTCGCGAATTTCTTTGAGCTTGCCGGCGGCGACGCGGATTGCGTGCTCCCATGTGGCGGGTTCGAGCTTGCCTTGTGCGTTGCGGACGAGCGGCTGCGTGAGGCGATCGGGGCTATCGACAAAGTCAAAGCCGAAGCGGCCCTTGGCGCAGAGAAAGTCGCCATTGATGCCGCTCTTGTCGCGATTGTCGGCGCGGACGATCTCTGAACCGTCGTTGGCCTGGCGAACGCCGAGCGTGACTTTGCAGCCGTCGGAGCAATGCGTGCAGACGGTGGAGACGTGATTCATCTCCCAGGGGCGGGTTTTGTAGCGATAGCTGCCGCTGGTGAGCGCGCCGACGGGGCAAACGTCGATGCACATGCCGCACTGCTCGCAGTCGAGCTGCTGGTTTCCGCCGCCGGTCGCGAGAATGTTTGGGACGATGACGGAGTCGGCGGCGCGATTTTGGATGCCGAGCGCCCAGACGTCCATGCCTTCGCCGCACATGCGGATGCAGCGGTAGCAGAGGATGCAGCGCGGGCGATCGTAGAAGACGGCAGGCGACCACTGCTGCTCGTCGCGATGGTGCTTGACCTCGACGAATTGGCTTTCGCCCGCGCCGTATTTGAAGGTCATGTCCTGCAATTCGCACTCGCCGCCAGCGTCGCAGACGGGGCAGTCGAGCGGGTGATTGCCGAGAAGCAATTCGATGGTGGCCTTGCGCGCCTGCGCGATTTCTGGCGATTCGGTGGTGAAGATCTGGCCTTCAGCGACGGTGGTGGTGCAGGCGGTTTGCAGCTTGGGAACTTTTTCCTGGCGCACGACGCACATGCGGCATGCGGCCTGAAGCGAGAGGCCGGGATAGTAGCAGAACGCGGGAATCTCGATGCCCGCCTTGCGGCAGGCGTCAATGAGCAGCGTTCCCGCGGGCGCGGTGAGCTTTTTTCCGTCGACTGTGAAGTTTACGTCGGGCATTCCTTGTTTGCGATCCCTCAGGGGCTAAAGCCCCTCACAATTTTGATCGGTTGATGTGCGGGCTAAAGCCCGTACCCTTCAAAACCTAAAGTGTGTGGCACGACTGAAGTCGTGCCCTTTCAAAACAACTTTCCTCCGGGCCTAAAGGCCGGCGCTTGATTCCTGCTTCATTCAGGGGCCTAAAGGCCCCTGTTCCCTCCGTCACACCACCATCCGTCATACGACGGTGAGTTGCGGCACGCCTTCTTTTGCATACGGGCAGGGCTTGCCGTTCAGATGATCTTCAAACTCCTTGCGAAACTTTTTGACGAAAGCGATGGTTGGCATGGCGGCTGCATCGCCGAGCGGGCAGAAGGTGCGGCCGAGCATGTTTTCGGCGAGGTACTGGATGTTGTCGATGTCGGCTTTGGTGCCGAAGCCGGCGTGGAAACGGGTGAGCGATTTCTTGAGCCAGTCAGTGCCTTCGCGGCAGGGAATGCACCAGCCGCAACTTTCGTGCGCATAAAAACTGATGGTGCGGAGAGCGAATTCGACCATGCAGGTCTGGTCGTCGATGACGACGACGCCACCTGACCCGAGCATGGAGCCGGCTTTGCCGACCTGATCGAAGTCCATGCCGAGGTTTTCGATTTCTTCAGGCAGCAGAACCGGCGTAGACGACCCGCCGGGGACGACGGCCTTGAGCTTGCGGCCGCCGCGAATGCCGCCGGCAACGTCGTAGATCATTTTCTTGAGGTTGTAGCCCATCGGCAACTCGTAGACGCCGGGTCGCTCAACGTGGCCGCTGATGCAGAAGAGGCGCGTGCCGCCGTTGCGCGGAGTGCCAACGTTGCAGTAGGCCTGCGCGCCCATATTGATGACGGCGGGCACGGTGGCGATAGTCTCGGCGTTGTTGATGACCGTAGGGCCGCCGTAGAGGCCGACGACGGCGGGGAAGGGCGGCTTGATGCGGGGAACGCCGCGCTTGCCTTCGAGCGACTCCATGAGCGCGGATTCTTCGCCGACTTCGTATGCGCCCGCGCCGGTTTGGGTGACGATCTGGAATTCAGTTTCGGTGCCGAAGATGTTCTTGCCGAGAAAGCCGCGATCGTAGGCGTCGGCGACGGCGCGTTCCATGATCTCGAGCAGGTAGCGGTACTCGCCACGCAGATAAATGAAACCCATCTTTGAGCCGACGGCGAGGCCGGCGATGATGGTGCCTTCAATGATGGAGTGCGGATCGTGAAGGAAGAGCAGGTGATCCTTGCAGGTACCGGGCTCGCTCTCGTCGCCGTTGACGAGGATGTACTTTGGCTTGGCAGCCTGCTTGGGAACGAAGGACCACTTCATGCCGGTGGAGAAGCCTGCGCCGCCGCGGCCGCGCAGGCCGCTGGCCTTCATCTCTTCGACGATCCACTCGGGACCCTGCGCGAGACATTTTCTGACGGCCTCATAGCCTCCGAGTTCGATGTACCGGTCAATATTGGTCGCTCCCATGCCGAAGCGGCGCGAGATGATTTTGACCTCATCGGGATGGGAGACGAGCCTAGGCATTCTTCTCCTCGTCGGGAGACAGATTCTGCGCACGATCTTCAACTCGTTGGGCGTAGGCGCCGAGGATACCGGGCACGAGATCGGGCTTTAGCTCGTCGTGAAATTCGTAGTTGACCTGAATGGCGGGCGCCCAACAACAGGCGCCGATACATTCGACCTCTTCAAGAGAGAAGAGACCGTTGGGCGTGACTCCCTTGGGGTCGATGCCAAGCTCCTCGCGGAAGCGATCGAGGACCTCGTAGGCTCCGCGCAACATGCAGCTGATATTGGTGCAGACCTGGATGTTGTATTTGCCGACAGGCTTGAAACGAAGCATGGAGTAGTAGGAGGCGACGTTGCGGACTTCAAGCTCGGTGATTTCAATGCGGCGGGCGATTTCGGCGACGACGGCCACGGAGAGATATCCAACTTCATCCTGCGCATAGAGCAGCATGGGAATGAGGGCGGAACGGCTGACGGGGTACTTCTTGACAAGCGCGTCAAAGCGCGCGGCCAACTCGGGCGAGAAGACGGAAGCCGGTTCGGGTTGGGTCTCCTGCGGGCTCATTTCCTCAATTCTAATTGCGACGAATCCAGTGGCGCAGATTTCAGGTAAAGCGAATCAGCTTGCGACTTCTTCTATTGCGACGGGTCAAGTTGCGGCGAGGCGAGTTGCGACGAATCAGGCGAACTTTGCATTAGGTCCCGCGCCCATTGTTCCGCGGCCAGATCCATGGCTTCATCACTATTATCGCCGCGCAGGGTTCCGGATTGGGTGAGTTCCAGGGTTCCCATGGTTCCATTTTCGCGCATCCAGGTGAGGATTGCGTGATTGCGCGTGAGACGCAGCCATTTTTCATTGTGGATCACGGTAATTTTATCTTCGGTTGACTCGACGGCGGCTTCGCGTTTGGCATGAAGGCCGTGTAGCGCGGTGTAGCTGCGGAGCAGGGAAGCGAGGGAAGCGAAAAGCTCAGTAAATAATTGCCGTTGGAGAGCGGCCGAGGAATTTGCGGCCGGCGTTTCAAAGGCGGCGTGAGCCTCATCGGTCAAGCGAATTCCCCTGCGAGAAGGCCGGAGACAATTTCGGCTGCGATCCTGTGAGGACTGTAGACGACGGACGCTTCCTCGGGTTCGTCAGTCGCTGATTGTTGCGGCCCGGCCTCGGGATTCAAGTGAAATTCCTTTCTGGCGATTTCGGCGCTGTTTGGTGGGCCGATAATCATTGCGGTGATTCGCCCGTGCGACGGGTTCAGCTCTACGTTGCAAAGAAACCCGGTTCCAAAAGTGAGAGAAAGCTTGCCCTGGGAGCTGGGCATGAATACCCGCTCGATTACAGGCAGGTCACGCTTGCGAAGCTCCAGGTTGGCCTTGTCAACTTCTTCCTCGACGTGCTGCTTGACGTACTGATAAAACGTGTCCGGATCGAATCCGTAGCTTGCGGGCTTGTTGCCGGCGGGATCTCCGGATTTCGTTCCCTTCAGTTTTTTCTCTAATAGATCGTAATCGGTCACGACGGTCCTCCCGAGCTACCGATCGATCTCCCCCAAAACGATATCTATGGAGCCGACAACAGCGACGAGGTCGGCGATCAAACGGCCCTTGCACATGGTTTCAACGGCCTGGAGCGTGGCGAACGACGGATAGCGCATGTGAACGCGGTACGGCTTGGATGTGCCGTCAGAGACGACGTAGTAGCCCATCTGGCCGTGACCGCATTCCATGCCCTGGTAGACCTCGCCGGCAGGAACGTTGAAGCCCTCAGTAACGATTTTGAAGTGATGGATGAGGGCTTCCATCTCTGTTTTCATTTTTTCTCTATCGGGCAGGACTATTTTGGGCGCATTGGCTTTAACGGGACCGCCGGGCATGCCATCGAGGGCCTGCTGGACGATTTTGGTGCTCTCGCGCATTTCGATGAGGCGGACTTCGTATCGGGCCCAGGTGTCGCCGACTGTTGAGGTGGGGACTTTGAACTGGAATTTCTCGTAGCTTGAATAGGGCATATCGCGGCGGAGGTCGATATCGACGCCGGAGGCGCGCAGTGGTGGCCCGGTTACACCGAGCGCAATTGCATCTTCTGGAGATAGATAGCCGACGCCCTTCAAGCGATTCATGAAGATTGGATTGCCTGTGAGGAGGTTGGAATACTCGTCGATTTTCTCGGGGAATGTGGAGATGAAGTTTTGGACGCGGTCGAGCCAGTCAAGCGGCGGCTCCATGGAGAGGCCGCCGATGCGGAAGTAGCTGGTCATCATGCGCTGGCCGGATACGGCCTCAAAGAGGCGGAGAATTTCTTCGCGCTCGCGGAAGGTATAGAGGAAGACGGTGAGGGCGCCGATGTCCATTGCGTGGGTGCCGAGCCAGATTAGGTGCGAATTGAGGCGGCTGAGCTCGGTGAGCAGGACGCGAATCCACTGGGCGCGATCGGGAATTTCAAGGGCGAGAAGTTTTTCGACAGCCAGGCAGTAGCAGAGGTTGTTGGAGAGCGGATCGAGGTAATTAATACGATCCGTGAGCGGGACGACCTGCTGATAAAACTTGGCCTCGCAGGTTTTTTCGATGCCGGTGTGAAGGTAGCCGACCTCGGGCTGGACGCTGACGATGACTTCGCCGTCAAGCTCGACGACCAGGCGCAGAACGCCGTGCGTGGCCGGGTGCTGCGGGCCCATGTTGAGGACCATGCGGCGCTCGCCGGTGCTTGGCGTGGCGGGGAGCTCGAGGACGGGGGAGCCGGGAATCTCGCTCATCAGCGGTATCCCTCTACTGGGTAGTCTTTGCGCAGGGGATGGCCTTTCCAGTCGTCTGGCATCATGATGCGGCGGAGATCGGGGTGGCCGGCGAAGCGAATGCCGAATAGATCGAATACTTCGCGCTCGAAATAGTTGGCGCCCACCCAGACTTGGGTGATGGACTCGACCGTGGGATCGGCATCGTCAAGCATCACGCGCAGGCGAATGCGCTCCATGAAGCGGTGCGAGAGGATGTGATAGCTCAACTGAAAGCGCGGCGAGGCAGGGAACCAGTCGACGGCGGTCATGTCCTCAAAGAAGTTGTAGCCGGCTTTCTGAACGGTGAAGCAGGCGGCGCGAATCGCGGTGGGCGCAATGGTGAGGGTGAGCTCGCCGAAGTCGAAGCGCGCGTCGGTGAAGGCTTGCGGGTCCCAGGCCGGATTATTTGCGGCGGCGTTGTTAGCGGTGCCGAGATTTGCGGCCTCGAGATTAGGGGCATCAAGGGCTGCGATGGCGGGATGGCCGGGCAGTCCTTCAAGGACAGCCTGCTTGCCGACGAGGGTGGTTGGTTGGTTCGTCATTCTTATGTTCGGTCTCGGTTGTGTTCAGTCTTGCTTTCAGTCTTGCGATTGGAGGGTTTATAGGTCAGCTCTGTCGTGACTCCAGTTCAAGATGCCTTTGCGCACGATGTAGTAGAGGCCGACAGCGACGAAGCCGAGGTAGACGAGCATCTCCCAAAAGCCGAAGAGGCGTGAGCCGGTGATGTGAGGAAGCTGGCGATAGATGACAGCCCAGGGCATCATGAAAACCATTTCTACGTCGAAGAGGATAAAGAGGACGGCGACAAGATAGAACCGGACGCTGAAGCGGCCTTGAGCGTCGCCAGTGGCTTGAATGCCGCACTCGTAGGGGTCGAGTTTGACTTTGGTGTTGCGA
The DNA here is from genome assembly GCA_963763585.1 of uncultured Acidobacteriaceae bacterium. GTDB lineage: Bacteria > Acidobacteriota > Terriglobia > Terriglobales > Acidobacteriaceae > Telmatobacter. The sequence continues at coordinate 8,125 of CAVXPR010000034.1, forward strand.
TGGCGGCCGACGAACCAGGAGGAGATGACGATTGCGACGCCAAGGAAAACGGCGGCAAGAATCTGCAGGAGGAGCGGAAGATACTGCCAGTCATACGGGGTTGGATTCATCGCCCAGCCTGAGGGAATTGGAGAGCATTATGGAGGTTTCGCCGAATAAAAATGCCGCTTCGGCAGGGATAAAGCCTGATTTGAGATTAGGTTTTCAGGCTCGGAACGTCAAGGTGAAGTTCGGTACGCGGCGGAGAAGCGCTTTGCTGGGTGAGGGATGAGAGAGCTATGGGGCTGAGGTCTGATCTTCCCGATTTGGACCTGCATGTGGACTTATGCATCTTTTTGGGACGGCACTTTTGTAATCTATCCGATTCATGTTCTGCGCCGAAGAACCGGGTTGAGGATGGACCTAATGGGCTCACTCCTAACACCAGATCGTTTATCGTCGGATCGCTTAAAAGCGGATCGTTCTTTGGTTTCGACTCCGATCGCCGCTGCGCGACCTGTTGGGAACTATATTCCGATTGCTGTTCCGCTCGGCGGTCCGCTCGAGAACGTTCTGCAAGCAGGGGGCCTCGCGCGCCGGCGGCGCATTTCGCCTGAGGCGGGACACGCTCTGGAGACTCTTGGCCACGCGATCGAGTATTTGAGTGACGAGTTCGTTCACTCGGGTGGAGCGCTGACCGCGCACAACGCGCAAGTGGAAGCGGTGCAGCTGCTGATGGGAATCAACCGGCAGATTTACTTTGATTGCCCCATCGTGCCCAGCTTTGGCGAGCGCTGTCGCGCGCTGCTGCATATAGACAGCCGCTAGCTGCTAGCGGTACTTAAATCACATAGCGTAGAGGGTCAGTCTGAAAGAATCTTCCTTCGGGGGCTAAAGCCCCAAATCATTTTGCTTAGTTTATGTACGGGCTGAAGCCCGTACCCTTCAAACTGACTTCCGCACTTTCACACTGAAGCCCATACCCTTCAACCTGCCCCGCCGACTCACCAGTTGGCTCGTGCTATTTTGATATCTGAATGCGCACAAAAGGCCTTACCGCATCGCCTGGCGTCAGTTCGTCGGGTGGGCTCACTCCGTCGCGTCTGGAGGCGATCTCCGACGGCGTTATCGCGGTCATTATCACCATCATGGTGCTGGAGCTGAAGGTGCCGGGCCCGGACGGCCTGGCCGGTTTGCGGGCGGTGCTGCCTACGATCTTTCTGTATCTGCTGACTTTTGTGCAGATCGGGATTTACTGGGTCAACCATCACTATCTTGTGGACGAAGCGGAGACGGTGACTCACGGAATCTTGTGGGCGAACCTGGTTTTTCTCTTCTTTCTGTCGCTCTTTCCGTTCGCCACGGATTGGATCGGCGTGAAGGGGCTTTCGTCGTTCACGACCGCGCTGTATGCCGCAGTGAGCATCTTCCCTGGGCTCGCCTACATGGGGATCTGGGTTCTGATACGGCGGCAGAGCGCCGCGCCTGCGCACGCAAGTTGGGGCAAGCAGATCGCGTCTGTTTCGCTTTATCTTGCGGCCGATCCCCGTGGCCTACTGGAGGCCTTGGGCCTCACTCGTTCTGATCGGGATTGTTTCAGTGATCTGGGTTCTGCCGCCGAAGAGCGCCGGGCCGGCGGAGAAATAGGGCGAGACAATAAGCCGGGGCGCGATTCAGTTGGCGTTGGCTTCGGCTTCTTCGAGGGTGGCGACCATGGGAATGAATGAGTCGACCTTGGTGAGCCTGAAGAGCTGAGCGACGCGCGGGTTGGCTCCGGCGGCGATGAGGCGAACGCCTTTGCCACGGCAGCGAACATAATGACTGACGAGCATGCCGATGCCTGAGGAGTCCATATAGGGAACCGCGGTGAGGTCGAAGATGTTGGTGATGGGCGCGGCGTCGCCTGGGGTCAGTTCGCAATCGAAGATGTGGTGGAAAGCGGTGGGGGCCACGGAGCTGAACATGTCGCGCGCGGTGAAGGGGCCGGTGAAGCGGAAGATTACAGTGCTGGGATTTTTGCCCGGGACGCGATCGATGCAGAAGGCTGAGCCTTTCCAGATTTGAGCTTCAGGTGCTGACATGGCTTTGTTCTCCGTTGAATTTGAGCTGCGCGGTTTGGTGTGTGCGGGCCGGGATTGGGCCGAATGCGCCCGGTGAAATACGCCTGGTTGATATTTTCCCCAACTGGATGAGATTAAGCGAGCGGAGTGGGTGGGGCAAGGATTATGTGCGGGGGGAGTTGTATCCCACCCTTTCGCGATGAAGCCGCGAAAAGGATGGGGCAACCTCATGTTGGCGGGGCGAGGATTATGTGCGGGGGGGAGGCGGGGTGGGCGCGGTATCCCACCCTTTCGCGATGAAGCTGCGAAAAGGATGGGGCAACCTCATGTTGGCGGGGCAAGGATTATGTGCGGGGGGGACTCCGCGAAAGGGGGCGTCGTATCCCACCCTTTCGCGAGAGTTTCAAAATGCAGGTCCTTCGACTCCCGTCGCTGCGCTCCGGTCGCTCAGGATGACTGCCAGGATGGGGCAACCTCATGTTGGTGGGGCAAGGATTATGTCGCGGGAGAGGGAGGCGGGGTGGGCGCGGTATCCCACCCTTTCGCGATGAAGCTGCGAAAAGGATGGGGCAACCTCATGTTGGTGGGGCGAGGATTATGTCGCGGGAGAGGGAGGCGGGGTGGGCGCGGTATCCCACCCTTTCGCGATGAAGCTGCGAAAAGGATGGGGCAACCTCATGTTGGCGGGGCAAGGATTATGTGCGGGGGGAGGGGGTTGCGGGAACCCTTGCCTCAGGGGATAAAGCCCACTTCTTTTTCAAAGGCTTATCGGCACGGCTAAAGCCGTGCCCTTTCAAAACTGAGTGGTTTTATTGGCCGAAGAGGAGCACGGCGAAGAGGATGAGCCAGGCGAGGGTCATGGTGTGCCAGAACCATGCGGTTGCGTCGACGGCGATCTGGCGGGATTCCACGCGCTTGAGATGGGCGAGGGCGACGAGGCAGAAGCCGAGCGCGAGGACGCCGAGAGCCAGGTGGGCGGCGTGCAGGCCGGTGATGAGGTAGAAGAAATAGCTGGCGGGAGTGGCCCAGCGATTGAAGGCGAATCCCTGGGCGGTGAGTTGCCGCCAGGCGATGACCTGGCCGGCGAGAAACATTAATCCAAGCGCGAGGGTTGCGCCGATCCAGGGGAGGGTGCGGCGCAGGGCTGGTCTGCCGAGGCCGAGCCATTCTTCGAGAACGTCAAATTCGCGGAAGATGTGGCGGCGGGCCAGCTCCATTGTGACGGTGCTGAGGAGCAGGAGCGCGGTATTGAGGAAGAGGATGCGCGGCAGCAGGACCGGATGCCAATCGCCGATTTGCTGCATGGTGCGCGGGTCCATGTGCATCGCGGCCTGGCGCACGTAGAAGGCGGCGACGAGAGCAACAAAGAACGCCATGTCGCCGGTGAGGGCAACGAAGACGAATGCGCGGGTGCGGTTGAGAACATCACGCGGGCCGCGGCTGGGACCACGCCAGTCGTCATCGCCTCCGCCGCCTCCGCCGCCGGTGGGCCGGCGAGCGACGGGAGGTTTGCCTCCGGTGCCGGGGGCTTTGCGCTCGACCTCAGACGGGATGGGAGTAAAGATAGGGGGCATGGCGAACCCTGTGAGGATGAATTTACACTCACTTTGGTTTTGACGCACCGAAATTCGGAAGAGGTGCCTGTGGAATGGGAATTGAAAGCGGGAATTGGAGGAAGCCGAGGCTGGCGGGAAAACTCAGAAATTTTCGTGGCTTGGGTTGTCTATAAAGGGATTCAATACATCGACGCCGAAGGTTTCGAAGTCTTTGACATTTCTGGTGACGACAACCAAGCGGTGAATTCGCGCTGTTGCCGCGATCATCGCATCTTCGGTCAGATCGCGGGACTTGCCATGAATAAGGCGTGCCCACTCGCGAAAGATTGCTGCATCCAATGGAACGATAGCGTAAGAGGAGAGAACTCTATCGAGAAATCGTTCGATTTCGACTGCCTTTTCTGGATACTGTGACCGAGTTCGCTCAGCCCCGGCCTGCATTTCGCCGATGACGACGGCAGGGATAAATAGATCGAATCCCTCCACCGAACTCAGCCATGCAACGACTGCGCCGTGAGGTTTGGTCTTCCGCATTTCTGAAATGACATTCGTGTCGAGTAGATACATTAGGTCTACTCGAAATCAGGTGGCGGACGAAGCCGAAAGAGTCCGCGCGGTGGAATATCGAGGTCGCGTGGACCGTTCGGATCGAGCAGAATGTCTTTGATATTGGGTCGCGAATTGGACTTCAAGCGCTTCCACTCGTCGATGGGGACGAGGACGGCGGTTTCGACGCCACGGCGCGTGACTACTTGCGGGCCGTCTTTGAGGGCGGTGTCGAGAAATTCGCTGAAGCGAGCTTTTGCGTCGTAGACTTGCCAATCCATGGGGAATGAGCCTCCTCATATAGTCATATGACTAGTCATATGACTATGTCAAGGCACCTACGGTGGGGGCAGACGCTGGCTATTCACTCGCACGGGCTGATTCCCCGATCCTCTCTTGTAGGGAACGTCTCGCGGAGTCCCGCGGGACGATGCGATCAGTTTTATGCGGCGAGTTGCTGGCACCAGCCCGGACCGCAAGTGGTCACCAGCCGCGGGTTTGGAGGAGCTGAGATTCTTCGATTGCTGCGGCAGCGAGGCCCTTCATGGTTCCCGTGACCTGCTCGGCGACCTCGGCGAGAATCTTCGGGTCATCGAAGTGCGTAGTCGCGATGACGATGGCCTTGGCGCGCGACATGGCTTCTTCGCGCTCCTTGGGCGAGTTCTCGACGTCGAGCGGCGTGGCGCGCTCTTTCATGAAGATTCCTGAGCCGACGAAGACGGCTTGTGCGCCGAGTTGCATCATAAGCGCGGCGTCGGCTGGAGTGGCGATACCTCCGGCAGAAAAATTGGGCACGGGAAGACGGCCGGTTTTGGCGACCATGGCTACGAGTTCGTAGGGCGCCTGGAGATCTTTTGCGGCGGCGTAAAGCTCCTGCTCAGAAAGCACGGTCAGCGTGCGCATTTCGCGAGTGATTTGGCGCATGTGCTGGACGGCATGAACGACGTCGCCGGTGCCGGCTTCTCCTTTGGTGCGGATCATTGCCGCGCCTTCGGCAATGCGGCGGAGTGCCTCGCCCAGGTTGCGCGCTCCGCAGACAAACGGAGTAGTGAAGGCGTGCTTGTCAATGTGATGCGCTTCGTCGGCTGGGGTGAGGACTTCGCTCTCGTCGATGTAGTCGACGCCGAGTTCCTGAAGAATCTGTGCCTCGGCGGTGTGGCCGATGCGGGCTTTGGCCATTACCGGGATCGACACGGCCTGAATGATTTGCTTGATGAGCGAGGGGCGGGCCATGCGGGCTACGCCGCCTTCGGCGCGAATCATGGCGGGGACGCGCTCGAGGGCCATGACGGATGTTGCGCCGGATTCCTCGGCGATGCGCGCCTGCTCAACGCTCATGACGTCCATAATGACGCCGCCTTTAAGCATCTCGGCGAGGCCGACTTTGAGGCGAAGCGTGGTTCCGGTGAAACTCTTGTTTTCTGTGGGTTCAGGCATGGTTTTGGACCTCGGAAGGCGGCCGATCCCGATGCGAGCGGGATGAAAGGCCGCAAAGTCTTTCCAACATCAAGTGTAGCAGCGAAGTGAATTGGGCGCAGGGCGCAGCAGTGTAGCTGTGACGCACACAATTCTGAGAACACTCCAATGATCTTGATCGCACTTTGGTGCTCTTGCTGCGCCGTTTCGAGACATTTGGCGACCGCTCAGCAACGTTTGGTGGGCAGCTTGCCGATCATGTGAGTTCCCTTATCCCTTCCACCTCTCAGTGGGGCACCCCGTGCTTCTGTGTCCTAGCCCGGCACGCTTTCTCATGAATTTGTAGCTGGAGCCGTTGTTACCGCGACTTGCGGTGATGGCAGCGAGTGAAGTTCTGCATGCGATCCGGCTGCGCCGTTTTGGCACTGTCCGGTGTAGGCCCTGGGGTGAAAGGGATGGCCATGGAAGCGACAGTGGTGGTGAGAGAGCCGAGGCTTGTTCGACGCGGCGTAGCGGGAAACGGATATCTGCCGCCGGTCTCGTTGGTGCTGACGACCGAACAGGAGCGGGTGTTGCTGGATCATCTGCCTGTGGTTCGTTTTATTGCGCGGCGTATTCACGAGAGGCTTCCGCAGCACGTAGAGATGGAGGACCTTGTCTCGGCAGGCGTTGTGGGGCTGATGGATGCCTTCACCAAATTCGATGCTGCGAAGAAGGTGCAGTTCCGCAGCTACGCGCAGTTCCGCATTCGGGGCGCAATTTTGGACAGCCTGCGCACGCTCGACTGGAGCCCGCGCGAGCTGCGCCGCAAGGGGCGCGCTGTGGACGAAGCGATTCGCATGCTGACCGCGAGGCTGGGCCGGGCGCCGGGCGAAGGCGAGGTCTCTGCGCAGATGGGGACGAGTCTCGACGAGTACCAGCAACTGCTGGGCGATTTGAAGGGTCTAGAAATTGGCACGCTGCACATCGAGCGCAACGAAAACTCAGGCGAGGAGGAACTGGCTTACGTTCCTGGCCGTCCGGATGACGATCCGCTGTTTCAGTGCCTCAAAGGTGAGCTCGAGAATCGCCTGGGCGGCGCAATCTCGCGTCTTGCCGACCGCGAACGGCTGGTGATGACCCTCTACTACTACGAAGAGATGACCATGCGCGAGATCGGGTTGGCGCTGGGCGTGGTCGAGTCGCGCGTGTCGCAGGTTCACGCATCGGCGGTGATTCACCTGCGCTCCGCGCTGCGCGATCTTGCCGGCGAGCGTGCTTCCGAGTGGGCGCGAACGAAAGCGCTGGTCCGCGTAGTGCAGGCTTAAAGGGAACATCTGAGTTTGAAATCGCTGACCGTCCCTCAGGGGCTTAAGCCCTCACTCGTGCGACGCGATTTACGGCACCCTTCGACTGCGCTCAGGGCAGGCTTTAAAGTCGTGCCCCTTCAAAGCACGTCAGGTCGGATTCAACATTTGATATGCGGCCTCTTCTATACTCGGGAGAGAGGATTCGCATTGTTTGCTGCCCTGCGTTTCTTGTGGAAGAGTCCGACGGGCCTATCGCTGGCAATTCTTTGCCTCCTTTCTGGCAGAGTGTGTGTTGCGCAAGATTTACCTTCCAGCGCTACTAACGATCCTTATCAGACAACTAGCATTGTGGATGGTCGGGTGACCCTGCCAGCCCAGTCGAGCCCTCTTCGGTTGGCCGAATCAAATGAAATACCGCTTCGACTGAATGGCTACGCGGTGCATTCCGCAGAAGCGAGCCTCTCGTACTTTGGAAAGCAAGGGTCGCCTGGGCCTATCCAGTCGAGTTCAGTCGTCGCGGTAATGCATCATGCGGACGGCAGCGCATATATCACCATCACACCCGAAGAACTGGGGAAGGTGGAAGTCATTGTTGCGATCGATTTCGAGGATGGTGCATTTGAGTCAGAACGAATGGACTATTCTGTGGTTCTGCCCAACAGAAAACCTCAAGCGTTTTATGTTCGCGAATCTGGTTTGAGCGAGCCCAATGCATTATTTACGATCTATCTGAATTTGTCAGAACAAGACAGAAGATCGGAAATTGAGCCGATAGCTCGATACGAAGGAATGGGACGTCCGATTAGGCTCCCTGTGGACGTTGCGGCTTACAAATTGATCTATGTGGGGAATGAGGCTCCAGTGGAGTTTGATGAATCGACTGGATCGATAACGGCTCAAAATGTTGGTCACGTACTTATCGAATCGAGTTTTGACGGGCTGACCTATCTAACCTGTGTTGCTGTTCAAAAGACCCAGGATGACGGCTCGGATCGCACGAACTGCAGTGAGCTTGTGCCGAGTGGGATGACACCGCCGGCGACTCCTTCTATCTCGGAAGGCCCGAGAGTCAAGCCTCGAAGGCGATGAGCGGGCGGTGGGCATTCGCCGATTGCTCGCACGGACGAGTCAACAAATTACAGGCATCAGTAGTCGTGCCTCTGAACTGAGATAAGGCTTCTTCTATACTCACGGAGAGAGGATTCGCTTTGTTTGCTGCGCTGCGTTTCATATGGAATGCGACTCGGGGCCATCGGCTTGCTCCGTGGCGAAGCGAGTTTTTGCGCTGGCGGGTGGAGACCTACTCCGGCAAGAAGGCCGAGACGCTGACTGCGAAGAGCGTGCTTGGCTTTATGTGGACCGAGCGCTGGGAGCTGTTGCGATTCCTGGCGTGGACGGGCGAACTGGAGCGCGAGGCGCGGACGAAATAGCCAATAGCAATAGGGTAGCCAATAGCCAATAGGGAATAGCCAGTAGCCAATAGCCAGTAGGAATTAGAGAAACGGAAACATCAAGGGGCTGAGCGTGAAGTAGAAAGTGGCAGTGAGGCCCGGCACCTACTTTTGATATTTCCAGTTGCGCTGTTTGCCTTCAGCGATCCAGCCGACGGCTGTGGCGATGCGTTGCTCGCGTGTTTCGGGACGCTTGGCATCTACGATCCACTCAATATATTCGCGGCGGCAACTCGGGCTGAAGGCGGCAAAAACAGCGGCAGCTTTTTTGTTCTTGCTGAGAGCGCTGTTGAAATCGGGCGGGGTCTTGAGGGCGGCGCTGGCTGGCTTGACGACGCGAGGGCGGGCCGCGATTGGGCTTCTTTCCTGGCCGCTTTCGATGAGGGCCGCGGCTTGAGCAACCCATTCGACGAGTTTCTTTTCAGGTGGCAGGGCTTCGACGCCGGTGATGCGGCCGAGGGAGCCCATCGCTCCGTCGCGCACGACGCCGGCCTTGCGCAGAATGGCTCCGATTTCGAGCCCCCAGAAACCCAGGCTGCAATGTGCCTTGAACGCCGACATGTTACAGAGAATGACGCCGCGATACTCGAAGAAGGGACGGCTCCACTTCATGGTTTCCTCAACCTCAGGGCAGCCGGCGTGAATGGCTTTGCGCAGATGGACGAGGATTGGTTGGGCGAAGGGCTGCGCTTTCTCGATGTATGCGTCGACCTTTGGATTGCGATGTGGCTTGGGCATGTGCGCTCTCCGAAAGAGAAGAATAACAGGGAAGAAAATCGGCAGGGAATGGAAAAGTTTCCGAAGGAAATAAAGCCTCGGCAAGGCGGCAGGGCCGCGTCGCTTAGGATCGAGTCTAATAGCGCATGAGGATCCCTATTTCACCTTCAGCATTTTTTCTTTTGACTGTGTTGGCGCTTGGCGCGACGGCGCAGCCGCGACAGGCGCCTCCGCCAAAGTTGCCGCCCATTGAGACGCCGCCGCCGATGCCCAGCGCGCAGGCAGATGCGCCGACTCTGCGCGTGACGACGACGGAAGTGCTGGTGCCGACGCTGGTGGAGAAGAAAGGCGGCGGCATTCTCTACGGGCTGAAGCCGAGCGATTTTGTGCTCGAAGATAACGGCGTGCCGCAGAAGATTAAGGTGCAGCCGGAGATGGACACGGCGCCGGTGGCACTGGTGGTTGCGGTGGAGCAAGGCGGAGTGAGCGTGCTGGAGTTTGACAAGCTGGCGCGGCTGGGCCCGCTGCTCGATGTATTTCTTTCGGACCCGCGCAGCCAGGTGGCGCTAGTGGGGTTCGATTCCGAGCCGCAACTGATCCAGGACTTCACGCACGACGGCGACCAGGTGAACACGGAGTTGACGCAACTGGAGCCGGGCGACGGTGGCGCGGCGATTCTGGACACGGTGAATTATGGTGTGACGCTGCTCGAGTCGCAGCCAAAGGAATACCGGCGCGTGCTGCTGCTGATCAGCGAGGAGCGCGACCACGGGAGCAAGCACACGAAGCCTGCGGAGTTGATAAAGATGATCGGCGAATCGGATGTGCTGGTGCTGAGCGTGAGCTTTTCGCCGGCGCTGGCGGAGTTGGGACACGATGTGAAGGACAGCGGCGAAGACCGAACGATGAGTATGGTGAGCGCGCTGGTGATGGCGGTGAAGGCCTTCAAGAAGAATGTGGCCAAAGAAGTGGCGACGGAGAGCGGGGGCGAGTACACGACGTTTGTGGGCGACAAGGGGTTTGAGGCGCGAGTGTTGACGGCGGCGCGGGATGCCCGCAACCGGTATTTGATTACGTTCAGCCCGTCGGACCCGACGCCGGGGCTGCATACGATTCGCGTGAAGACGGCCCTGGATTATGGGGCGAGGATCGTGGCGCGGGCGAATTATTGGCGGGATGCGCAGGGGCAGTAGGGACTGCGGGAATTTGCAGCTTCTTGAAGGGCCGGATTGGGGACTGGCGTAATTGCAAATGCCGGCGTTCTGAACCAAATCCAACCGGCACGATTATTTCGGAAGGAGGTCAGCAATCATGCGGAGATGCAGAGCGTTCGCTCTGGCGAGTATTGCTTTTGCTGGATCAATCACGCTCCCGGCGCAGGACGCTGACCAGCAGCCAAGCCCGGAGGTGATGAAGGCCGTCGAAGCGACCTTTCCGAAGGAACTTCGCTACCCGAAAGATGAAGAATCGGGAATCGACTATCACACCTGCGCGGCGGTGTTCAGCAAGAATGCTGACGGTACGCCCAGCCTGATCGCGACCGCTTACAGCGGGGGCCTCGTCGAGCTTGACATGCTCGCCTACGCATCAGGCGCGGCAAAAATCATCTCTACTATCCCCCAAGGGCAATTTGGGCTGGAAGGTGGGGCATGCGGCTTAGGGATTGACAATCTCGCCGATCCGGAGCACCCTGGCTCGTCTCTGGCAAGGACGATCGAGGTATCGTTTCATGATGGACCGAGCTGGTTTTTTACCTGGGATGGCAAGAAGCTTCAGAACATTACTGCGTTCCGAGTAGACCAAGTAGGAGGGACAGATACACCCGAGTCGGAAATGCGTGAGGCAAAAGTCGTGGACGTCGATCATGCAGGCGCTATGCAGATCGTGGGGAGCAATGGCGACTTCGAAAATTTCCAGGAAGATGACGGAATCATGTCTTCGGGTACTTACACACTCTACCGATACGATGGCAAGATCTACGCGCCTGCCAGGACTTTGATGCTCATTGAAGAATTTGAGCCCAATCTTCCTTGGAGCCCCGATGAATTAGCGTCTTACAAGTCGGACGATGCCCGTTGGGTAACTTCTATCGATATGCACAATACGCCGGCGCCCAGCTACCAGCTCACGATCGTCAATGGAGATCGTGACGGAAGCAATCGGGTATCGAGCGCGAAGATCGAAATCGATGGCGTGACCTTCATCCAGTCCACCGAAGTCAACCAAGATGTGGAAATCCTCACGCGAACCATTCAATTGCAAAAGGAAAACAAGATTAAGGTGACAGTCGATGGGCCGGCAAAATCCCATCTCTACGTCATAGTTGAATAAATCGCAGCCCGAATTACAAAGGTAGCGCAAGAACGAATAATAAGCCGTTGTGGCTTAGAAATGCGTCTATATATCTTGTTTGATTTCATCGCCTTATGACATTTGGACAAAATGCCGCGAAAAGTGTGGCATAATGTCTTTATGAGTCAAGCCGCACAAGTTACACTTTCGCCGCCGCCCTTCACATTCGATTGGAGAGATGTCGCGCGCGGACTTCCGATTGCAATGCTGGAGGAGTTTTCGGCCTATTCAGGGATTGCGATAAAGGATCTGCTGGAGGTCGTGATTCCGGCGCGAACGTTGAAGCATCGGCGCGCGCGCCAGGAGCCGCTGAGCATCGATGAGTCAGATCGGCTTGCACGCGTGGCACGGGTGTATGAGTTGGCGGTGAAGGTCTACAGCGATCGAGACGATGGCAGGGAATGGTTACGCGGCAAGAAGCGGCGTTTCGATGGAAAGACTGCGCTGGAGATGCTGCGAACGGAAGCGGGCGAACACGCGGTGCGGGAGTTTCTGATTCAGATTGACGAAGGAATGTTTGTCTAGGTGGCGCGCCTGGAAGACATCCCTCCGGTAGGTACATTGTGGCGCATTAGTAATTACGCCGATTTGAGTGGCGAGGGTTCGCGGGGCGGCTCAGCGCGTTGGCACACCGAAGGCAGACTTGTTGTTTATCTGGCGGAGAGTCCCGCAAGCGCGATGTTGGAACGAATTGTGCATTTGACGGACAGGGACCCAGGCGGGTTTCTTCCAGGTGTCTATCAGTTGCTTCAAATTTCGGTTCCGGATGATCTTGAAACAAGGCCGCTGAGCGCGCTTGCTCCAAGCGACTGGCGAGAGCATGCAGAGTTTACACGCGGTATCGGCGACGCATGGCTTGCCTCATTGGAATCGCCTTTGGCACGGGTGCCGTCTGCAATTGTTCCTCATACGTGGAATTACCTCCTCAATCCGCTGCATCCAGATGCGGGGAAGGTGCAGATTGCCGAGGTAATCCGCGAGCGGTTTGATAATCGACTGTTCGGGTTTGGCGTGAAGTGATTAGAAAGTTGCCACAATGGTTCGCGAGGGCGGGGCGGCAGAGTGGGCTTTGTTGCAGAAGGCATTCATGTTAATCTTTCAGTAGACACTGAAGAGTGGAAACGACAGAGAATGAGGAGTTACCTACGCCGTGCTGGCGATTGAAAAAAAGACAGACCTGATTAAACGCTTCCGGACCCATGAAACGGACACCGGATCGCCGGAGGTCCAAATCGCGATTCTGAGCGAGCGGATCAACGACCTTACCGAGCACTTCAAAGCCCACAAAAAGGATCATGCATCCCGGCGTGGATTGTTGATGCTGGTAAGCAAGCGCCGCCGCCTGCTGGATTACCTGAAAACGCACGACACGGACCGCTATCGCGACGTGATCGGCAAACTCGGAATCCGCAAGTAATCGACGAAAGCAAACATTGAACCGGAAGCATTCAGACCGGACACTGGTCACGGTCCACATCCAACCTGGAACACCTGACCAAGGCGCGCCGGGCGACTCGCAAGGGACGCCTGAGCTTGCGCACAGGTGTCGGCGTGGCACGAGGGGAATTCCCTCGGGGGCTAAAGCCCCGGTTTGTTTTGGCCGGTTGGCGGCACGACTAAAGTCGTGCCCTGACACTTCGTGCCTTCTGGGAAGATTCTCTGCCACAACAGTTTCTTCAGCAGGTTTTCCTGCAAAGGTTTCTTCAGTAAGAATGACGTTTGCTTTCGGCGGCCGGATTGGATGCCGGCAGAAAAGGCAAGCGTTCCCCCACACAAATTTCCCAAGCGAAAAAAACGAAACGAGGACACTATGTCTACGAAACATGATGTAGCCGTCGAGCTATCCGGCGGCAAGCGACTGGTCTTTGAGACTGGCCGCATGGCCAAGCAGGCCTCTGGCGCAGCGCTGGTATCGACCGGCGAAACAGTTGTTCTGTCCACTGCAGTGGCATCTCCCGATCCCAGGGAAGGCATCGACTTCTTCCCGCTCACGGTGGACTACCGCGAGTACACATATGCCGGCGGACGCATTCCCGGCGGATTCATCAAGCGCGAAGGACGGCCCAGCGAAAAAGAGATTCTGACGTGCCGTCAAATCGATCGGCCCCTGCGCCCGCTTTTCCCGGATGGATTTCGCAATGAAACACAGCTGATCGCGCTGGTTCTCTCCGCGGATAAGGAGAACGATCCTGACGTGATCGGAATTAATGCGGCGGCAGCGGCTGTGGCTCTGTCGGACATTCCTTTCAATGCAATCGTTGGAGCGGTGCGCGTGGGACGCGTGGACGGCGAGTTTGTAGTGAATCCCACATACGCCGAGCGCAAAGCAACGACGGTGAACATCATGGTGGTCGGCCACAAGGACGGCATTGTGATGATCGAGTCGGGCGCCAAGGAAGAGACCGAAGAGGTTATTCTGGCGGCGATCGAGTTTGCGCACACCGAGATCAAGAAGATCGTCGCGGCAATTGAAGAGTTGGTATCAAAGGCCGGCAAGCCGAAGCGGAAGTTTACCGCTCCTGAGGTCGACGAAAACTATTACAACGAGCTGAAGAACAAGATCGGCGACCGGTTGAAGGATGCTCTGGACACCAAGGCGCATGCGAAGACCGAGAGCTATGCGCTGGTGAAGCAGATCAAGGACGAGCTGGCGGCTGAATTGCCGGCTGACGATCCAGCTGCCAAGAAGAGGCTCTCGCACTATTACGAGCTGTTGCGCGAACGGATGTTCCGCGAGCAGGTAACGAAGGAGCGCATTCGGCCCGACAGGCGCGCGTTTGACGAGATCCGCCAAATCACGATTGAGACAGGCGTGCTGCCACGGACGCACGGATCGGCACTGTTTACGCGCGGCGAGACGCAGGCTCTGGTTACAGCAACACTGGGCACTGCGGACGACGGGCAGAGGCTCGAAAGCTACGAAGGCGAACAGCGGAAGAACTTTATGCTGCACTACAATTTTCCGCCGTTCAGCGTGGGCGAGACGGGCCGCATGACCGGTACGGGACGCCGCGAAGTTGGCCACGGAGCATTGGCGGAGCGCGCGATCAGCGCGGTGCTGCCGAGTTCCGATGAATCGCCGTATTCAATCCGCATCGTGAGCGACATTCTGGAGTCGAACGGTTCTTCTTCGATGGCTTCAGTGTGCGGTGCGAGTCTGGCGCTGTACGATTCCGGCATCAAGCTGAAAGGCTCGGTTGCTGGTGTGGCAATGGGCCTGGTGAAGGAGGGCGACGACTACGCCATCCTGACCGACATTGCGGGCGCGGAAGACCACTACGGCGACATGGACTTCAAGGTGGCCGGAACGCGCAAGGGAATTACGGCGCTTCAGATGGACATCAAGATCGGCGGCCTGACTCGCGAGATTTTGCGGCAGGCGATGGAGCAGGCGCGTCAAGGCCGGCTGTTCCTGCTGGACAAGATGGATGCGGTGCTGGACGGTCCGCGCGTGGAGCGCTCGAAGTATGCGCCACGCATTGAGACCGTGATGATTCCGACGGACAAGATTCGCGACCTGATCGGCAAGGGTGGCGCGACGATTCGCGGCATCGTTGAGCAGACGGGCGCGAAGATCGATGTGGACGACACCGGCAAGGTGAGCGTGGCATCGAGCGACGCTGAGGGTCTGGCGAAGGCACTGGCGATTATCGGCAACCTGACCGCGGTTCCTGAGATCGGCAAGACGTACCTGGGCAAGGTTGTGCGGTTGGCCGAGTTCGGCGCGTTTGTCGAGCTGTTCCCGGGAACGGATGGACTGCTGCACATCTCCGAGATTGCCGAGCATCGCGTAAAGGAAGTGAAGGACGAGTTGCGCGAAGGCGATCAGGTGATGGTGAAGGTACTGGCCATCGAGGGCAATCGCATCAAGCTGAGCCGGAAGGCGCTCATCAAGGAGCAGAAGGCGAAGCTGGGACAATCGGCTCCAGCGCAGGATGAAGAGGCTGGGTATTCGCAGCCTGTTGCGGCTCCGGCGCCAACGCCGAGGATCGCAGCGCCGCGGCACGAGTTCGACGAGCGCCAGCCAAGCTCAAACCAGAGCACGATTCTTATCGAGGGCGGGGACGACTTCGACGAACCGAGTGGCGTGGAGATCGACGAGGCAAACGAGCCGAACTTCAACCGCGTGGATGGAGCGCCTGTTGTTCGCGCCGGCGGCCCACCGTCCGGCGGCGGCGGCAGGCCCGGCGCGGGTTCAGGCTCAGGCGCAGGCGCCAACAACCGGCGCAGGCGTCGGCGCGGCAGACGTGGACCCGGCGGCGGACAGCAAGGATGATCAGGCTGCTCGCTTGAAGAACAGAAGGCCCGGACAAAATGTCCGGGCCTTCTTGTTGCAATAGAGTACCAAGCTAATTAGTCTCAAATTTCCGCCTCGATCGATCCTCGTTCTCCTGTTTCTCCAAAAGGTCGAGCATGAATTGCAGAGATGCGCTTTCCTTTGTCGCGTGATCTAAGCGCCGGTAGATGGAGAGCCGTTCATCGTGTGGCAGCGCGGAGTTCTGATTTTCCCTTGAGAGGGCCTCACATACCTGGTTGCACGCGGCTAATTGGTCCCTATAAATCTTGATTCTGAGTCTGCGGATTGCTGTGTTCATGCTCCGGCTCCAAGTAGGGCAGGGCCTAAGCTACCTGACGGCAGCGTGGCCACTTTCTCCAGCGCATCGTCTGGAGGAGTGGCGCTTGCCGAGAAGCCTACTCCAATTGGGGCAAAGGATGTGATCTATATCACTGTTCGATAGAAACTTTGGGCAAGATGCCCCAAATGGGACGGGCGTCCCATAATCGTGCAGCGGTGAACGCAGGCGAATCTACGAGTCGAGTGTGGTTTTTCGGTGTGGCCGGGGCAGATTATTCCGCAGTTTGCAGGCCCGGCAGCCTCGACCCGCTTTTTACGGCACGGGGCGATTTCCGCTTTAGCGGTTCAGCTGGCGCATTGGCGGCCGCCTCTTCGCGGGCAGCGTTCTTACCGGCGTACATCCGGACATCCGCGGCGATGCGCAAAGACTCGGCATCTTTGGCGTCGTCGGGAAAGACGGCGATGCCGACGCTGGCGCCTACCTGGATTGTTTTTCCGTCGAAATGAAACGGTTCTTCGAGGAGTTTGGTAAGGATCTTTCCGACACGGGCAGCGTCGGCGCGAGTCATGGGCTCTTCAAGGATCACGGAGAACTCGTCGCCTCCGGTGCGCGCAACTGTGTCGGACTTGCGGACTCGGTTGGTGAAGAGTTCGCTCACGTTCTTCAGCAATTGGTCGCCGACATGATGGCCAGCGGTGTCGTTGACCAGCTTGAAATTGTCGAGGTCGAGAAGAAGCAGAGCGACATGCGTTCCGGTGCGGCGCGCGCGCTCGATGGAGCCGACCAGACGATCCTGAAAGAGGCGGCGGTTGGGCAGGCCGGTCAATTCGTCGTGCAGTGCCAGGTATTTGTTGTGCTCGAGCTGATCCTCGAGAAGAAGCATGATCATGCCCACCGCGACGACATACTTGGGCAGATTCCAGACTTCGCTTTCGAGATGGAGATTGGGAAAATAATAGGCGATGCACGGTCCGGCGACGAATACGCCAGCCCAGGCGAAGAAGGCGGCGATGGTGATGAAGGCTCCCGCAGTAGCGCGCCTATAGGTGAACCAGAAATGGATGGCGCAGCCAAGGTAAACGGTGAACAGCACTGCCTCACTGGCAAGCATTGGGCCCATGGTGGGCTGATGCTGGAAGATCAACAGGAAGATCGAGAGTGCGAGGTTGAGGCCGACGATCGTCCAGCGCAGCGGATGCGTGAATTGGGATATGGTCAGCAGCGCAAGGGTGAGCGGTGCGAGGCCGATCAGGACAGCTACCGGCGTCAAAGCCCAGGATGCAGCTGGGTCGATGACGAGAATTCCGAAATAGAGCGTATAGGTCGTTAACAGTACAGCGCGCATCCAGCTGCTAGAGCGCTGCTCGGCGCGATGCGGGACGGCCGCCCACATAAACAGAACGCCGGCACAAACGAGAGATGCAAGGCCGACAAAGGTCGCTAGGTCAGCCCAGTATCCGGGCGCGCCCAAAAACATGAAGGCGGCGAAATGAATTGCGATCAGCAGCCAGCCTGTGAGCCAGATTGCGGAAACGGATGCCCGCGCATGCCGTGCTACGGATGCGAAAGCCAAGGCGAGGAGCGCGACGGCTCCCAAGTCGGGTAGTTTGCTCCAGTCAACCAAGGTACTCCATTCGTGCGCGTGCGTTGCGCCGCGCTTCTATCTATCTGTATTAACGACAGCATCGGCTATTTCTTAAGAAAGGGCGATAGCGCTTTTGTAGGACTCTTAAGGCGCCAGTATACACTTTGGTAATCTTACCGATAGATTTTGCACGAACTAAACGAGTTAAATATCAATAAAAGGTGTGGAAAATGTGCAAATCCGGGGAGAATTCTGTGCCTGGCGGCGGGGACTGAGGCAGGAGCTTGCAATCGGTCGATCAATCGAGATTGTTCTGAGCTTCTTCGAATTGCGTGTGATGTATGTCACTCGTCCAAAGGTTCACACCCATTAAAGGACGCTGAATTTCCAGCGGCCCCTTTCTGCAATCGAATCTCACATTCGAATCTTCTTTGATTGTGTTCCTTTCTTCCACACGGGAGTGTTGAGTAGTGCCTTGCTCGCCGCCGCTCACTGGGCCAGCGATAACGAGAGAGCAGCAGGAAAAGATGTTGCAACAAAAAGCAGGGCACAGATTGAAGGCCGAGATCGGACTAATGGAAAGGCTCTCATGAGATTACTCATAGCCGAAGACGACAAGGCACTGGGACTGTTTCTAAGCCGCGGCCTGGAGGCCGATGGGCATCGCGTTCATCTGGCCCACGATGGCGCAGCTGCCGTTGAGGCATTTCGGCAGGAGATGCCAGATTTGACGATTCTCGATTTGAACATGCCGGTGAAGGATGGCGAGCAGGTTCTGGACGAGATTCGCCTGATGGATCAAAATCTGCCGGTGCTGGTGCTGACCGGGCGGCAGGAGGTGGAGACGCGCGTGCGCTGCCTGGACCACGGCGCGGACGATTTGATGACCAAGCCATTCAGCCTGCACGAGCTGCGCGCACGCGTGCGGGCGCTGCTGAGGCGCAAGCGGGAGACGAGGCTGCAACTGCGCGCCGGCGATCTCGAACTGGACCGGCTTGAGCACACGGCGCATCGCGCAGGACGGCTGATTGTTTTGACCAACAAGGAGTTTGCGCTGCTGGAGCATCTGATGCTCAACCGCGGCGAATGCGTGTCGCGCGTGGACCTGCTGGATTCAGTTTGGAATATGGAGCCGACGCAAACCACAAACATCGTGGATGTGTACGTGAACTATCTTCGCCGCAAGCTGGAGGATCCGCCGCCGGGCCGCCTGATTCGAACGGTGCGCGGACACGGTTACATGGTCCCGCCTGAATCTGAGTTAACCGTTCCCGAGCTTGTGGCCGCTCCGATTGCCGCGGCTATTACGGAATCGCCGGCCGAGACTGCTTCAGTTCCTCCGGCGGCCATTGCAGGCTAACACAGGTGGATTTATTCGGGAGCCGTTTGATTCGTGCGCCGATCTGTTCATGACTGATTGATTCGTTCTTGATTGATTTGCGGCACCAGAAGGAGAACGTTCATGCACGCTTTTCCAGTTCCTGTTCTTCCCAGCCTGCCCACTCAGACGCGCACGCGGCAGCGGACGGCGCTGGTGGCGAGCGCCGATCGCAGCTTTCGGCAGAGGCTGACGCAGATCCTCACCGGGCTGCGCTGGCAGGTTCGCGAGGCGACGGGAGGCGCAGAAGCGTGGGCGGAAGCCGAAGCGTCGCTTCCTGAGGCACTCATCGTGGATTCGTGGCTGCCAGATCTCGATCTGAACGAGTTTTTAAGCGATTTCAGAGGAGGATTTCCCGGAGTAGATGTGTTGACTGCGGCAGCGTCGAGCGCGGAGGAGAGCCCCAGCGGGCCTTACCGGCAGGAACTTCTTTACGCGCTGCGCAGTAGCCAGGAGAGCGATACAACGCCGTGGAACACGGCTCCCGCGATGAACGCGGCGCGAAGCGTAGTGGAGTTGCCGAAGCCGGCCCGGCTCGCGGAACCCCTCGCGACAACCGACGAAGATGGATTTGTGCGCCCTGCGGCACTGGAGGCGGCCAGCCTCGCGGCAGGCACGCCGAAGACTGTACCGATTCGCGCTGGTTTGCTGGCGCCTGTCACGGAATCTTCCTTCGCCGAGCGGCTGCCGACTTTGGTGGGCAATGCACCGTGCATGCTCGAGGTGAGCCGGCGCGTGCGTCTTGTGGCGCCGCGTTTGACACCGGTGCTGATCGAAGGGCCAACGGGTTCGGGCAAAGAGCTGGTCGCAGAGGCGGTGCACAGGCTTTCGCCGCGCAGCCGCAAGCCGATGGTAGCGATCAATTGCGCAGCCATCCCTGAAGCGCTGCTGGAAGCCGAGCTGTTTGGGCACACCAGAGGCGCGTTTACCGGAGCCGTTCAGGGCCGCGTCGGGCGCATTGAATCTGCCAACGGGGGAACGCTGTTTCTGGATGAAATTGGCGAGATGCCGCTGGGACTGCAATCGAAGTTGCTGCGCTTTGTGGAGTGCGGAGAGTTGCAGCGCGTGGGAGACAACGAGACGGTTCGCGTGGACGTGCGCATTATTGCGGCGTCGCATCGGCCGCTGGCCTCGCAGGCTCAAAGTGGGGCCTTCCGCTCCGACCTCTATTACAGGCTGGCTGTTTTTCTCATCCGCACGCCGGCGCTCTCAGACCACGCGCAGGATCTTCCGCTGCTGATCGAGCACTTTCTCGGCAAGCTCGGCCGGGATGCGCCGATGAAGCGCGTGGACGAAGGCGCGCGAGCTAAACTCGCCGCGCACGACTGGCCGGGCAATGTGCGGGAACTGGAGCATGTGCTGGAACGCGGCATGATTCTTGCCGGCGATAATCCGGTGCTGACGACGCGCGAGATCGACTTCGGCTTGTCGATGGACTAAGAGCGGGGGAGTGAGAGCAGGGAACTGAGAAGCCGGATCCAGAATCGCGCCGACTTCTGAAGTCGATGAGGATTAGTGAGGATCGACAGGGTTCGCGCGCGGAGTGAAGGGCGAGAGGGCGGCTTTTGAGCCGCCTTTAGCTTTTGGGCGATGAGCGGACTTCAATGAAGAATCCTTTGGCTTCGGCGAGTACTTTTCCGTCCTCATTCAAGATGCGCGCTTCAGCCCAATGCTTGCGCGGCTCATTGCGGACGACGCGGCCTTCGACGCGAAGCTGCGTTCCGCTGGGAACGGGGCGGAGATAATCGATTTCGATTGTTCTAGTCATCGAAATGCTGCCCCGGGCACGAACCGCTTTGCTCATGGCTTCATCGAGCAGTGTGGCGATGACGCCGCCGTGCAGGTAGCCAGGATGGCCTTCGAAAGCGCTGGTGACGATAGGGAGGCTGACGACTGAGCCATCGTCCGCGAGCAGAAATTCAAGGCCGAGGCCGCTCGGATTCGCCGGGCCGCAACCGAAGCATCGGTTATTAGCCGAATGGGCAAGGGGAGTGAGGTTTTCGTGGCGCTCTGTCACGCCGGCCTCGCTGGCTGAAACGCTCCGGATTGGAATGCGCCGGTGAGTGCGGCAACATACAGTTCGCGGTCGACGTTGCCTCCCGTGAGAATGATGCCTGCGCGCTTGCCGCGGAGAGATGATTTCTCTTTGAGCGCGGCTGCGAGGGCAGCGGCTCCGGCACCTTCGGCAATGTTGTGCGTGTCCTGGTGATAGATACACATCGCATCGGCGATCTCGGCTTCGGAGACTTCAACGATGCGCGGCACGTAGGCAAAGATGATATCAAGCGCATCCTGATTCGGCCTGCGGCACGCGAGACCGTCGGCGATCTCGGAATTGGCGGGCGCTTCGACGAGTTGTCGCTGCCTGAAGCTGTTGGCGGTGGCAGCGTTGGCGACGGCTGTGACGCCGATAATCTCGGTCGACAGATTGAGGGCATTGCGCGCGGCCACGACGCCGCAGATCGACGAGCCCATTCCGATTGGCACGTATACGACGTCTAGCTTGGGCGCTGACTGAAAGAGCTCCAGCGCAAAAGTGGCTGCGCCGCGGACGAGTTGCTCGTGGAAGGACTCGAATTTTACGTAGCCGCGTTCGCCGGCCAGCGTACTGGCGAATTCGAGCGCCTCCTGAAAGTCGTGGCCATGCTCGACCAGCTCCGCGCCTTGCGCCTGCATCGCGCGGTTCTTCTCGGCGCTATTGCCAAGCGGAACGACGATGACGGCTTTCATTCCGAGCAGGCGGGCCGCCATAGCCGCACCCTGGCCGAAGTTTCCGCGCGTTGCCGCGACGATGCCGGCGAGCTCAGGCTGGGTTTGCTTTAGCCACGCGGCGTAGACCAATGCGCTGCGCAGCTTGAACGCTCCGATCGGAGTATGGTTCTCGTGCTTGATCCAGGCCTCGATGCCGAGCCGCTGGTTGATCAACGGCCAACTGTACTGCGGAGTGGGCAGCATGTGGCGATAGACCAGTGACTGAGCGTCGCGGATTTGGTCCAGCGAGGGAAGCGTCATGTGAACAGGATAATTGCTGAACGGCTGGTGACGTCATTGAGAAATGGAAGCGGGTTCAATGTTGCTCGTTGGGCGGCTTGACCTGAGTTAGCGCGCCCGCTCAGACTGAAAGTGCGTAAGCATAAAGTAAGACTGCAATCCCCGAGGTCTCCCGAATTCAGCGACTAGATCGGAATCGCGTTTATGCAGCGTTTTTGTTGGCTGCGTTTGCCGGCGGCGTAGTTGGTTGCCGGCCGGCGCCGACGCTGACGACGCAGCAGGCTGAAGGCAAGCATCTCTATGACGTTGGCTGCGCGCACTGCCACGAGGAAAATGATCTGCACCTGAAGAAGGTTCCGCCGAATTTGCATGGCGTCTTCAGCCGGAACACTTTGCCGGATGGTGAGCCAGCGACTGATGCGGAGGTTGAGCAGGTGTTGATGACAGGGAAGGGAATGATGCCGCCGTTTGAATATCAGATGACGAAGGAACAGATGGACGCGGTAGTGGCGTATTTGCACACGGGACTGCGCGATCAAGACGCGCATTAAGGAAGAGAAGCGGCGATGAGTTTAAAAGGAGATTCCTTCAGGGGCTAAAGCCCCGGTTTTTGTGTTCGCCTGTTTCGGCACGACTGAAGTCGTGCCCTTTCAAAACGCGCCAAGATAAAACACATGTAAAGTGGCCCACTATTCAGAATCTCCTGCGAGTGCGGATTCGCCGTATACTGAGGATTACTATGGCAACCGAAAAAACATTCTATCTTGAGACGTTCGGCTGCCAGATGAACGCCCATGACTCCGAAAAGGTGATCGGCACATTGCGCCAGCAGGGATACCGGCAGGTGGAGCTGGAGGAAGACGCCGGGCTGATCCTCTACAACACCTGTTCCATCCGCGACAAGGCGGAGCAGAAGGTTTTCAATCGCTTGAACGACTACAAAAAGCTGCACAAGCAAGGCAAGCGGTTTGGCGTGCTGGGGTGTGTGGCGCAGCAGGAGGGCGAAAAGATCTTTGAACGCGCGCCCTATGTGTCGCTCGTGTCCGGTTCGGCCTCTTATCGCAAATTGCCGGAGATGCTGGCGCGGCTTGAGGCGGGCGAAACTCGCATCACCGGTCTCGATGACCGGCAGACCGACGAGACTTTTGAAACTGAATTTACTGCGCGGCAGAATCCTTATCGCGGATACATCACGATTATTGAAGGGTGCGACAAATTCTGCTCCTACTGCGTGGTGCCGTACACGCAGGGGCAAGGAGCGAAGCCGCACGTCGTCGTCGGTGCTCGACGAGGCTCGGCGGATTGCCGACCTGGGCTACACCGAGATTCAACTGCTGGGCCAGAATGTGAACAGCTATCGCGACCCGGAAGGGAAGTCGAGCTTCGCGGAACTGCTGGCTGCGGTGGGCGAGGTTCGTGGAATCAGGCGCGTGCGATTCACCACCAGCCATCCGCGCGATTTTACGCAGGACATTGTTGAGGTGATCGACCGGGTGCCGACGCTTTGCGACCACGTTCACTTGCCGATACAGTCGGGATCTGCGACCGTGCTCAAGCGAATGGCGCGCGAGTACACGCCTGAGTGGTATCTGGAGCGGATTGCGTGGATCAAGGCGGCAAAGCGTACGATTTCGCTTTCGACGGATATTATTGTGGGGTTTCCGGGCGAGACGGATGACGATTTTATCCAGACGATGAATCTGCTGGGCGAAGTGCAGTACGATTGCGTCTTCGCTTTCAAGTATTCGGCGCGGCCGAATACACCGTCGCTGACGATGATCGACACCGTGCCGGACGAGGAAAAAGGAAAGCGGCTTCAAGTACTGCTTGAAAGGCAGAGAGAGATTCAGAGAGCCAATTATTCCAAACAGATCGGGGAAGTTATTGAGGTAATGGTTGAGGGGGCGATTTCGCAGCGGGGACAAATTTCCGCGCGCAGCACCCAGAACAAGCCAGTGAATATTACCTGGACGCAGCCCATTGCGCCGGCTCCGGGAAGTTACTTGAGCGTGCGAGTCACGGGGGCGTTTCCTAACAGCCTGGTCGGCGAAGCTGTCTAAATAAAGTAGAAATCCGAAGAGGGAACGGATGGATATTGAAGTGCGGATTCGAGGCTTGATGATGGACCCCTCCACAAATATGCCGATTGTGGTGCTGAAGGACGTGGGTTCAGAAGCGGTGATGCCGATCTGGGTGGGCATCTTCGAGGCGAACGCGATTGCGCTCGAAATCGAGAAGATGAGCGCCGCCCGGCCGATGACGCACGATCTGACTCGGAATCTGGTGCGCCATTTGAATGGCGAGCTGGAGCGCGTGGTTATTACAGAGCTTAAAGACGACACGTTTTATGCGGTTCTGTGGCTTCGGCAGGGAGATGAGCAGGTTGCGGTGGACGCGCGGCCGTCAGATGCGATCGCGCTGGCGCTCCGAGCTGACTGCCCGATATACGTCGCCGACAAGGTGATGGAGAGCGCCAAGCTGAACACCAGCGGGCCGCCTGAGGGCCCCACGGCGGAACAACTGCGCGGGTGGCTCGAAGGGCTGAACGACGAGGACCTCGGCCGCTACAAGATGTAATCCAGGCAAAGTTTAGTGGATTGAGACGCCGCGGTGAGCAGCGCGGGGGTACGCGTGTGTGTCGGCGCGGAGTTGTGAGCGGATCGCTGCGTTTAGATGAAGCTCACGGTGGAGGGAACTGAGACCTTGGTACGCTGAAGGTGGGAGAAGGCAATGGCTTTTATCGCACTGATGGACATGAAGTTAGGAGCAGTGCTTTTGTGAATAATTCTAGTTAACAGAATATCTGTTATCGGACATTGCAAATCTGGCGGTTAGTTGCGGATTTCCGTCAATAACCCCTCGATTTCAGCCTTTTGCTCGGCGTTGAGGGGCAAAATTGGGGACCGTGGATGGCCGCCATAGTAGCCGTTGAAGTCGCAGGCGTACTTGATTCCTGCCAGGCCGAACGCTCCCAGGACTCTTGCGCCAGCGGCGACGATGCGCTGCTGCTTCTCCTCAGCAAGCTTCAGATCGTGGTCTTTCCATGCGAGATAAATCTCCTGGGTGGCCTGGGGAGCGAAGGTGGCGAATGCGACGATTGCGCCCGAGGCGCCGGCCTCGAGCGACGCGAGGATCGACCGTTCGGAGCCGGTGAGAACCTGAAAGCCGACTTCCCTGCTGCGGGTCTTAATCGGAGGGGCGGGCGGGGCGATTGCGACAGCCGTCACTCCGCTGGCCAGGTCACCGGCGGAGACGAATGTGGCGGAGGCCTCACTTTGAGAAGCCATTAACATGCGCGCAGTTGCCGCCTCGAAAACCTGTGTAACCTCGACCGTGCGGCGAGCGGAGTTTTGAGTGGCGGCGACGGTGTCGCGGATCCGGTCCACGCTGCAGCTCGAATCCTTGATGCCGATGATGTTCGGGTGCTGTGCGAGTTCGCCGATCAGCTCGGGCGACATTTGAGTGGGGACGAATTTGGGGATGTAATAAAGCACAACGGGAAGCGGCGAGCGATCGGCGATACTGCGGAAATAATGAAGGATGGCCGCGGGCGAAACCTGATTGCCATAGTAGCTGGGCGGGCGCACGAGGACGGCGTCGTAGTTGAGGGTGGCGGCGAACTCCGCCAGCTCGAGGGTTGCGCGGACGCTTTCGCGGCCGACGCCGGCGATGAGAACTTTTTCAGGCGCGGTGGCATCGACGGAGGCGCGGAGCACGTCGCGAGTTTCAGCGTCGTCGAGCGCGACGGCTTCTCCGGTTGAGCCGAGGACCACCATTCCTGCCAGCAGGCTGCGCGAGTAGCGCGCCATATTGGCTTCGATTTTGCGAAAATAAATCCGCTCGTCCGGGTAGAACGGCGTGGTGACCGGCGCGAAGATGCCTTCAAGCAGCATGTGTTTATTGTAGAACCCGCCACGGAGCCGCCGCGTGCGGAGTTCCTCGCCGGCGTGCGGCGAATTTGCTCGTCGATCGCTCGTGAATCAGCGCCCGTTGGCTGAATGCAGCGCCTGCAATGCGTAGACATTGACGGAATGTTTCTGCATGGAGGCGATGCCGTCTGCCGCGGCTTGCGCGGCGGCGAGCGTGGTGATGGTGGGAACGCGCGCGAGGACAGCGGCGCGGCGAATGGCCTTCTCGTCGAAGATCGCATCCTGGCCGCGCGGAGTGTTGACGATGAGCTGAATGCGGCCTTCTTTGATAAGGTCGACGGCGTTGGGGCGGCCCTCGTCCACTTTGAAGATGCGCTCGACGATGAGGCCCGCGGCTTCCAGCACGTTTGCGGTGCCTTCTGTGGCGACGATTTTGAAGCCGAGATCGACGTAGCGGCGCGCCAGCGGAATGACGGCTTTCTTGTCGTGGTCGTTGACGGTGAAGAAGACTGTGCCACCTGTGGGGAGAATTTGGCCGGCTGAAAGCTGCGCTTTGGCGAATGCTTCGCCGAAGGTAGCCGCAACACCCATCACTTCGCCGGTTGATTTCATCTCCGGGCCAAGCAAGGTGTCAACACCGGCAAATTTCGACCAAGGGAAGACGGGAGATTTGACGTAGTAGTAGGTTCCAGTTCCCAGGTCTTTGCCGGATTTGAGTTCGACCGGAAGAAGTTCGCTCAGCTTGCGGCCGGTCATAAGGCGCGCAGCGATTTTGGCCAACGGAATGCCAGTGGCTTTGGAGACGTAAGGGACGGTGCGCGAAGCGCGCGGATTTACTTCGATGACATAGACGTGGTCATTGCCCTGATCGTCGCGCTGAATAGCGAACTGCAAATTGACCAGGCCGACGACCTTGAGCGCGAGGGCCAGCTTGCGCGTGTAGGCGCGGAGGGTCTCAAGCGTCGACTCGCTGATGCCGACGGCGGGCAGAACGCAGGATGAGTCGCCGGAGTGAATGCCGGCTTCCTCGATGTGCTGCATGATGCCGGCGATGAGAACATCTTTCGAATCGCAGAGCGCGTCGACATCGACCTCGACTGCGTTCTCAAGGAAGTGATCGATGAGGACGGGGCGCTCCTGCGAATATTCAACCGCCTGGCGCATGTAGCGGCTGACCGCGTCAGCGTCATAGGCGATGACCATGGCGCGGCCGCCGAGCACGTAGCTGGGACGGACGAGGACGGGGTAGCCGATTTTTTCGCCGACGGCCAGCGCCTCTTCGATGCTGGTGGCTGTTCCGCCGGGCGGCTGCGGAATCTGCAAATCTTCAAGCAGCTTGCCGAATTGCTTGCGATCTTCGGCGAGGTCAATTGATTCGGGTGACGTGCCGATGATGGGCACGCCGGCTGCGCGCAGGCGCTGGGCGAGATTCAGCGGCGTTTGCCCGCCGAACTGCACGATCATGCCGATCTTCGCGCCGGATTGCGCTTCGTGGTTGTAGATGGCGAGCACATCTTCAAGAACCAGCGGCTCAAAGTAGAGGCGGTCGCTGGTGTCGTAGTCGGTGGAGACGGTCTCAGGGTTGCAGTTGACCATGATGGTCTCGTAGCCATCGTCTTTGAGCGCGAAGGCCGCGTGGCAGCAGCAGTAGTCGAACTCGATGCCCTGGCCGATGCGGTTGGGGCCGGAGCCGAGAATGATGATCTTCGGCTTTGTGGTCGGCGGCGCCTCGTCCTCTTCTTCGTAGGTGGAGTAGAGGTAGGGCGTCATGGATTCGAATTCGGCGGCGCAGGTATCGACGAGCTTGAAGACGGGGCGGATTCCCTGCCCTTCGCGCAGTTCCCTCACCTGCTGCACGCCCTGCGTTGCCGGCGAGCTTCCATTCCGTGGCGATGCGCTCGTCGCTGAGGCCGAGGCGCTTGAGCTGGCGCAGGTCTTCGGAGCTGATTTCTGTCGGAGTCGTGTTGGCGATCGCCATCTGCGCGACGGTGATCTCGCGAATCTGGTGCAGGAACCAGGGGTCCATTTTGGTGAGGCGCGCGACTTCGCGCACGCTCATGCCGCGCTCGAAGGCGTAGCGAATGTATTCGAGGCGCCCCGGGCGCGGCGTGACGAGCATCTGCGTCAGGCGGCGCGGCTCAAGGACTTCCGCGCCGGTTTTCTTGCCGGTTTCAAGCGCGCGCCAGGCCTTCATCAGCGATTCTTTGAAGGTGCGGCCGATGGCCATCACTTCGCCGACGGATTTCATCTGCGGGCCGAGCGTTTCGTCGGCGCCGGGAAATTTTTCGAACTGCCATTTGGGAATTTTGACGACGACGTAGTCGATGGTGGGCTCGAAGCAGGCCGGCGTTTTGCGCGTGATGTCGTTGGGGATTTCGTCAAGCGTGTAGCCGACGGCGAGCTTGGCGGCGATCTTCGCGATCGGGAAAGCCGGTCGCTTTCGATGCGAGCGCAGACGACCGCGAGACGCGCGGGTTCATCTCGATGACGGTCATGCGGCCGTCGAGCGGGTTGACAGCGAACTGCACATTTGAGCCGCCGGTTTCGACGCCGATCTCGCGCATGACGGCGATGGCCGCGTCGCGCATCTTCTGGTACTCGCGATCGGTGAGCGTTTGCGCTGGCGCAACGGTGATGGAGTCGCCGGTGTGCACGCCCATGGGGTCGAAATTCTCAATGGAGCAGATGATGATGACGTTGTCGGCGAGGTCGCGCATCACCTCAAGCTCGAACTCCTTCCAGCCGAGGACGCTTTCCTCAAGAAGGCACTCGTGGACGGGCGAGAGATCGAGGCCGCGGGCGAGGATTTCCATCAATTCTTCGCGGTTGTAGGCGATGCCGCCGCCCGTGCCGCCGAGGGTGAAGCTGGGACGAATGAGGACGGGAAATCCGAGCTTGGTGGCAAAGTCGAGGCCGTCGCGCAGGTTGTTGATGAGCGCGGAACGCGGCACGTCGAGGCCGATGCGGATCATCGCATCTTTGAAGAGCAGGCGGTCTTCGGCTTTCTTGATGGCTTCGAGCTTGGCGCCGATCAGCTCGACGTTGTAGCGATCGAGAACGCCGGTGTCGGCAAGATCGACGGCGAGATTGAGAGCGGTTTGGCCGCCGACGGTGGGAAGCAAAGCAAACTTGCCCGACTTCGGATTCGACGGCGAGCATTTCGGATTCAATGCGGATGATTTCTTCTACATATTCATGCGTGAGCGGCTCGATGTAGGTGCGGTCGGCCAGCTCGGGATCGGTCATGATGGTGGCCGGGTTCGAGTTGACGAGCACGACTTCGTAGCCCTCCTGCTTGAGGGCCTTGCAGGCCTGCGTGCCGGAGTAGTCGAACTCGGCCGACTGGCCGATGACGATGGGGCCGGAGCCGATTACGAGGATCTTCTGAATGTCATTTCTGCGTGGCATTTTGCTGACTGGTTTCCTAGCTATGGTGTGTGTCGGTTTGAAGGGTACGGGCTTCAGCCCGTACGTCATGGTCGCCAATGCTCTCGGGCTTTCGCCTCCGAGGGAATTCAATGCTAGGCAGCCCGATGAATTCATAGGGTATCGAATCCTCAGTGAGCCGAGCCTCGATGGGATTTGTCTGAATGTAATCCAGGTGCCTCTTCCAATCCTCTTCATCTCGAATTCGGTGATCGGTGAATCCTGACTGCCAGATTTCTCCCTTCCATTCCAGCTCCCGTTTGGCCCGGAAGGAAAAGCCGCCTTTAAACAATTGAACAGATTTTTCAACCGACTCGGATGGAGTGATGAGTAGATGCAGGTGGTCTGGCATGATGACAAATGCGTGGAGTGCGTACCCGGTTCCGTCATAGTGTTTCAGAACATCAAGCATTAAGCGCGCCCAGCGCTCATGGCGAAAGAAGGGTTGGCGGGCTGCTGTCTGAGTGGAGACAAAGTAAGCAGCGTCGCTGTTCCGCGTTGTCTCTCTGCTTGGTCGCATCCTATTCCCTCAGGGGCTAAAGCCCCGCATCTATGGCTGGTTTAACGTACGGGCTAAAGCCCGTACCCTTCACTTAAAGCCCTCCCCTTCACGAAAAGCAAATGCCATTCAATTCCAAAAAACAGCGGAGCCGAAAGCCCCGCTGTTTTAAATTGCCGAAATGTTCTGCATAGCGGGGTTCATCCCTTCCACTCCTCCATCATCTGGCGGAAGTCGCGGAACAGGTAGTGCGAATCGTGCGGGCCGGGGGCGGCTTCAGGGTGGTATTGCACGCTGAAGAGCGGCAGCGTTTTGTGGCGCAGGCCTTCGAGCGTCTGATCGTTCAGGTCAACGTGGGTCAGCTCCACCTCATTGGCGTTGATGGAGTCGGGATCGACGGCGAAGTTGTGGTTGTGGGCGGTAATCTCAATTTTGCCTGTCGAGTTGTTGCGGACCGGGTGATTGCCGCCGTGGTGGCCGAATTTGAGCTTGTAGGTGCGGCCGCCGAGAGCCAGGCCGCAGAGTTGGTGGCCCAGGCAGATGCCAAAAACCGGCACACGGCCCAGCATATTCCGGATAGCGCGCACGGCATAGTCGACTGGCTCGGGGTCGCCGGGGCCGTTTGAGAGGAAGACGCCGTCGGGCTTGAGCGCGAGCACGTCTTCGGCCGAAGTTTCTGCAGGGACCACCGTCACACGGCATCCGTCGCGCGTTAACATGCGCAGAATGTTTTGCTTAATGCCGAAATCATAAGCCACTACATTCAAGATTTGTTTTTCGGCCTGAGGTCCATGGGTGAACCCCTCGGACAAAAGCGGCTCCCCGGTCTGGTTGCGCGGATCGGAGGCGTCGAACTGGTAGACGGTCTTGGTTGAGACGACTTTGGCCAGATCGGTGCCGTCCATCTTGCGAATGCTTCTTGCCTTCGCCACGAGCACGTCAGGATTCAGCTCGGTTGTGGAGATTACGCCGCGCATTACGCCGCGGTCGCGCAGGTGGCGGACGAGGGCGCGCGTATCGATTTCGGCGAGGACTGGAACGGCATAGCGCTCCATATATTCGTCGGTGACCTGCTCGGAGCGCCAGTTGGAGCTGATCGCGGAGAATTCGCGGACGATCAGGCCCTCAATGTAGGGCCGCGCGGCCTCATTGTCGGCGCGATTGGTGCCGTAGTTGCCGATTTGTGGGTTGGTGAGGACGACGATCTGGCCGGCGTAGGAGGGGTCGGTAGCAATTTCCTGATAACCGGTGAGAGAGGTATTAAAAACGACTTCGCCCTGGCATTCGCCCAGGTGTCCATGGCCGTGGCCGCGGAAGATGCGCCCGTCTTCGAGCGCGAGAATGGCCTGCATTGCCTCTCCGAGGAGTGGATTCAATCGATTTTAGCAGGTTTGTGGGGATTAATTTGGTCGGGTTTTCCACTGTGAGCGCCGGTCGGCTGCTCAGTAAACGAAGATGCGATTGTGCAGGACTCTAGTTGGGCGCTCGGCGCTGATTTCTAGTGGACCACGCCGGCATCGCGAGTGGGCCAGTAGACGAAGACGGCCTTGCCATAGATGAGGGAGCGTTGAACGGGGCCGAAGTCGCGGCTGTCGGAGGAGATTGAGCGATGATCGCCCATCATGTAGTACTCGTGCGGCGGCAGCGTCATTTCGGCAACGGAGCGATCGTCTTGATATTCGGACGGAACGTATGGCTCGCTGAGGAGCTTGCCGTTTACAAACACGTGGCCATGGTCCACGAGGAGGTCGTCGCCGGGCAATGCGATTACGCGCTTGATGTAGCTCTTCTCGGGATCGCGCGGATAGTGGAAGACCACCACGTCGCCGCGGTCAATGGCCGAAACGTGATAGACGAATTTGTTGATGAAGAGCCGGTCGCTGTCTTCGAGGCGCGGCAGCATGCTGGTGCCCTCGACTCGCACTGGCTGATAGAGAAACAGAATAATGAGCGCCGCAGCCACGGCGGAGATGACGAGATCGCGAACCCAAAGCAGGATGCCGGCGGATTCAGGTGCCGGAGCCGGTTGCGCCGAAGCTGGGTGTGCCGGAGCTGGCGAGGGCGTGGCGGACTGCTCTGTTGCAGCGGATTCGGAGGCGGGGTCGGAATCGGAATCCTGATGGGGAGTAAAACCGTTATGCATTTGATTCCAGAATACTCGGAACAGCGGCGTCTTGCACTCGCGATGCACCCTCAAAGTAATAAGTGCGAACCAAAAGTGAAAGCACGATTTTGCGGACAGCAGGACATGACAGTTTAGTAATGACCCTTTAGGTGGATTGATGAGTACCCGTGGAAATAGTTCAATGACTGTAGTACCGGGACCCACTTAAAACCCTTCTATAACCCAACCCCTTCTCGGAGGACTATGGCTTCCCTCATCGAATCCCCCCAAGTTGCCTTGGTATCAGAATCCAAACCTCCAGCGTCGTCGCCATTCTCGCTCTCGCGGCTTATAGTGCCGGTTCTTTGCGTTTCACTCGGCGTATCTGTCGGTTCGGCAGCAGGGCTGACGCTGGCTCTGGTAAACGCTCCAAATAACACTGTGGCGGCATCGAGCGGCGCAACTCAGGCCACCCCGACTAGTCAGACCGGTTCAGCAAGTGCCGATGCCGTGACCAGTGTTGCCATGAGTGGCCAGCCCGCGCCCGTCATGAAACCTGCCACCGAAGCCGTTCAATCTATTGCAGACTCGGCCATTGAAGACTCGGCCGTGGCGAAGGCGCATGCACCGAGCACGGTGCAGATTGCTCTTAGCAATACGCCGGACGCCGTAAAGCCTGCAATGTTCAGGCTGGCCGGCAAACAGTGGCATGTGGCGAGACCGGTTGCTATTCCCGTCGCCCAGCTTGTTCGGCAAGGGTCGGCGAGTGCAGCTGCTGCTGCCTCAACTGCTTTAGATGGAGCGCAATCCGGCCTTGACGCTGCGGCGAAACCTGCCGCCCTTTACACCGAAGGCGATCTAACGGTGGCGGACTTTGATTCGACGGATGGGACGCTTGAGGCGAGCGATGGCAGGACATTCGTCCTGGGGACCACGGTCGCCGCGAGCTACGCAACATCGTGGGACAGCTACCGTTCCCTGGTGCATTACAGATGCGATCAGGCTGGAAGCTGCGTGCTGATGCGCGCAGGGGCAGTGGCTCCAAACGCAAGACTAATTTAGGGATCTGAAGCCGCAATTCAAAATAGCAGTCGGGACCAGCAGTCGGAATCAGCCATCAGCGGGTCTGATTCTACGGTCCTACAGGCAGGGTGCGGCTGTGCTTTGCCTTATTCGCAACCGAGGCTCCCCGGTGGGCACATAATGGGCGGACGATGGTTCGTCATCGGTTTGGGCTGATTGGCGGACGGAACCAGTTCCGGTGCGGTTCCCGGGTCGGAGACTCCGGCGAGATTCGCTTCCTCAAGCAACAGTGGGCGCTGCAGAACCATCTCGACCTGCGTGCCGCGTGGAATGAAGAGATCGGCGTTGCGAGTGAAAAGCGAAACGATGCCGACAGTTGCGAGCCCGGCTCCGAGGCCTGCGAGACCACCTTCAATGGGATGACCAGCAGCAGCGCCGCCAATTGTGCCAACCCCTCCGCCGGTTGGCAGGGCGATTTCGGCTGTCTTGCCGGCGTTGCGGCCCTTGTCGCCGTTCTGCTGGATGGTTCCTTCGCCGCCGTTCAATACCTTTTGATCTCTTGAGCCGGGAACGCTGTCGACGACGCCGGGGATCTCAACCACCGAGCCGTTGGGGAAGATGATCGAAGTGAAGTGCATGTCGAGCTGCGCCTTGGCTCGGATGCCGCCGCGCTGCACGCGATCTACCGTGCCCTGCACGTAAACGCCATTGGGGATCATGACGCGGTTGCCGACCACGACCGGGAAGGTCGACGAGAGGTATACGCCGTCACCCGGCTTGGCGGACTTGGTATCGACGGCGCTGCGCAGCTCCAGCAAGACCTTGGTTCCTGCGGGCACGGTATAAATCTTCCTCGCAGGGGCCGTGGCAGTGAGGCTGACTGGCTCGGGGTCTGGCGTGGCCGGAGCCGCGGCGTCACTTGGAGCGGCGGGTTGCGCTGCGGGGGATGCGGGAGTCGCAGTAGGCGAGTTTGAGTCGGCCGGACTGGCAGGTTGCGCGGCGGCAGGCGCGGGCGCGCTGGCAACGGGTTGAGGGGAAGCTGGGGTTTGAGCGGCGCAGACGGTCGGGATGGCAAAGACAAGGCCCGCTAAGACCAGGCACCTAAACGGGCCCGCGGCGGCAAGGCTCGCCGGAATTGCTTTCGAACGCATCCTAAGGGCCGAGGACATGCCGCTTTCCTTAGATTCGCCGGTGACTAGCACTCTGACCTGCATTCTGACTTGCACCCTGATGGATAGACGAAACTCCCGCAGACAAGGATAGCCCCGTTCTGCCCTGCCCGTGTATGAAAAGTGTCCGATTTGGAAATGGATGGCCGCGTGCGGGTTACTATGCGAGAGAACGATGACATCGCAAGCCCAATTTTCCAACTCAGGCAGTGGCCGGGAATCCGGGCGCTTCGCCGCGGCGTATCGCGTTCTGGAAGAGGCGGTCGCGGCGCGGGCGTTTCCTGGGTGCGCGTTTGGCGTGCTGGCCGGCGGCGAAGTGGCAGTTGAGGATGCACTGGGGCGCTTCACGTACGATCCAGAGTCGCAGTTGGTGACAGCGGACACGATATACGACGTGGCCAGCTTGACCAAGGTCGTGGCCACTACGGCTGCCGCGATGTTGCTTGTGCAGCGGGGAGAGATCGACCTTGATTCGCCACTTGGCGAGCTGCTGCCTGGGTTTGTTGCGGGCCGCGTTCCTGGAGATCCGGCGCGCCGGGTGACGCTGAAGAATTTGCTGGCGCACAATTCGGGCTTGCCGGGATATGTAGAGATGTTTCGGACGGCGACGACACCGGCAGCGCTTTTTCAGGCCTGCCTTCAATTGCCGCTGGAGGCTGAACCGGGGACGCGGGCAGAGTATTCCGATCCGGGATTCATCCTGCTTGGTAAAGCTCTTGAGGTCAGGATGGGCGAGCCTCTGGATTCGTGGGTCAGCCGCGAGGTTTTTGGGCCACTGGTGATGAATGCTACTGAATACTGCCCTGCCCCGGCGCAGCGGAAATCGATTCCGCCAACCGAAGAGGACACATGGTTTCGCCATCGCCTGATTCAGGGCGAGGTGCAGGATGAGAACGCGTGGGTGCTCGGGGGCGCGGCCGGAAACGCTGGACTTTTCTCCAATATTGCGGATCTCTTGCGTTTTGCGGATGCAGTTATCAATACAAACGCTGGAGCAAATGCAGGGAATGTGCCCAGCGGAGGGCAATATTTGTTCGATGGGAAAGTTTTGAAACAATTTAGCCAGAGACAGGGGCCCGCGGGAAGCTCATGCGCGCTGGGGTGGGACACGCCTTCGGCGAATTCGTCGGCGGGCAGGCATTTCTCGGCCCACTCGGTTGGACACCTGGCTTTCAGCGGATGTTCATTATGGATCGATTTGGATGCTGATGTCGCAATAGTCCTGCTAACCAATCGCACATGGCCTGATCGAAAGAATCAGATGATCCGCGAGGTAAGGCCGGCCTTTCATGACGCTATTCGCGAAGCGCTCCAAAAGAAAGGTCTGGAAGTAAGGACTGGCGGTTACTGAAGCGGCTACTTCGTGACTAAATTTGTGTACGGGCTTGCGCAGTTTTATAGATACAATCAAAGCTGGGGTCAGACGCGATGTTACCGATCACAACGTTGCAGGAAGTGGCCGGCTCCCGAACCAGGGACGATCAAAACGACCAGGCCAACCTGCTTCAGCAACTCACTACCGAGAGCCAGAACGAGGCTTCTCAGGGGCTCGACACAAAATCAGCGCTGGAGATTGCACGCATCATCAACCATGAGGATGCGAAGATCGCGGCGGCGGTAAAAAAGGCCATTCCCGAGATCGCTCAGGTAATCGACCAGGTTGCGCGAAGCCTGCGCGATGGCGGCCGGCTGATTTACGTTGGCGCCGGTTCCAGCGGGCGGATTGCGGCGCTGGATTCATCGGAGTGTCCTCCTACTTATTCGAGCGCGCCGGGCCAGGTGCAATACATCATGGCAGGCGGACCCAAAGCGTTGGCGTCGGCAGTCGAAGTAAATGAAGACTCTGAAGAGCTGGGCCAGCGAGACATTGCTCGCAGGCGACCTACGCGCAAAGATATAGTGGTCGGCGTATCGGCTTCGGGTCGCACGCCTTATGTAGTCGCGGCCGTGGCTTATGCCCGCGCACGCGGCGCGCACACCGCAGCTGTGACCTGCAATCTGGGATCGCCGCTGTCATCGGCGGCAGACATTGTGGTCGTGGCCGATGTGGGGCCCGAAGTGGTTTCAGGATCCACGCGCATGAAGGCCGGCACCGCGCAAAAAATGATTCTGAACATGATTACGACCGGCGCAATGACGCGGCTGGGCTATGTGTACGAGAACCTGATGGTAAACGTGCACATGCAGAACTCCAAGCTGGTGGAGCGCGGAATTCGCATTCTGATGTCGGCTTGCAATATTGATCGGGCGACCGCAGTGGATACGATCAAGAGCGCCGGGCGCAGCGTGCCGGTGGCGTTGGTAATGCTGAGAGCCAAAGTGGACAAGCCTGAAGCAGTGCGGCGGTTGGCGAAGTCTGACGGCAATGTCAGGCTGGCGATCGAGGACACTGTTCTGGAGCTTTAGGGCATTTCTCCTTCGGATATAGCCATCTTGATTTTCGTTCAGTGCGACGATTTCTTAATGAAATCGCCGCCCCTACTCATGGGTTTCGGCGCGCGGCAGAAGGAGAAATGCGTTCGCGCAGCTTCACGGCAGCACGCGCTGAATGTGCAGGAACAGAAGCAGGTTGAGAACAATACCAATCACCAGCATTCCGATTCCGATTGCGGCGAATATCTTGACCTTGCGGCTGAAGAGCTTTAAGTCTTCCAGGAGCTCCTGCTGCTCGAGCGTGTTGCGGTCAGTGGCTTCGCGCACGAATTCCAATTGATCTTCAACGCGCTTGAGCGTGGCGTTCTGTTCGATGACCTGATCGCGCAGGCCGCGATGTTGCGTTTGAAGCTCGGTGAGGCTGTTCTCAAGAGGCGCAAGATCGATCTTAGGCGTGGGCGGCGGCGCTTGCGGGCGCGGCGTGAGCACATTGGAGATTGCCGTGAGCACATTGCCTTCAAGCAAGGGCAGCAGGCGTTGCACCACTGGCATCACGGCGCGAACTGCATTCATGGCGCGCTGCATGCCGGAAGGCTCTTCAGCACTTGTTGATGCGGGGCTTGTCGACCCCGGCCCGGTAGAGCCTGGAAGCGCGCGGCCGGGAGGGTTGGATTGAACGCTGCCGCCGGGGCCGGGACGACCGACGGGAGGTCGGCCGGATCCCATGGGCAACGGAGCGCCAATGACTCGAGAGGGCGGAGCGGCGGATCGGGGAGAAAAGGGTTCCCCGTCGGACAAGCGTTGCCGGTCTGGGATGTGCAGCCGGTCAGACATTTGTTCCCGTTCAGGCATATATCCCCGTTCGGAAACGCGCTCACGGTCAGGCATGGGTCTTCGGTTAATGGATTCTACAGGCTCAGGTTCGTTCACGGGCATCCTTCTGCTTTCACTTGAGGCAGTCCTCATATATAGCTCATTTTGAGTCGGTTTGGAACTGCATTTTTCCGCGGCCAGGGGGAATTCCGCGCCGAACGCGGGCCGGCGTATGCTCAAAACGAGGACAGTCGAGTGAAGGCACATGCGACCCGTGCGCTGCGCAGCGTGCGGCGAAGTATTCTCGCCGGCATTATCACCGTCGGCCCGCTTTTTGTTACGTACCTGATCTTCAGCTTCCTGCTGAACGAGCTGGCTAAAGCAGGATTGCCCGCCGTACATTTGCTGGCGGTATATCTACCTGACGCGTGGGCTCGCCATCCTTGGATTCAGCCGGTGCTGGCAATTTTGCTCACGCTGGTTGTGCTTTATATCGTGGGGCGAATCACTTCTCTGGTGATCGGCCGGCAGGCATTCGGACTCTTCGAATCGTTGTTGGAACGGCTGCCCTTTGTGGCCAAGGTCTATACATCGGTGCGGCAACTGCTGGACACGATGATGTCGAAGAAGGACGCGAGCCAGCGCGTGGTGTTGATCGACTTCCCGATCGCTGGACAAAAGAGTATTGGATTTTTGACGCGAACGATGACCGACGCCGGCAGCGGGCGGGCGCTGGCTGCGGTGCTGGTGCCGAACGCCATCAATCCCACATCGGCATTTCTGCAGATACTTCCCGTGGACCGTGTTATTGAGACGGACCTGACCATGGAACAGGCGATGAGCATGGTGATGACAGGCGGCGCGGTGGGGCCGGAGACGATTCAGTACTCTCGCGCGATGAGCGGTGTTGTGCAGCAAGCAGGCGCGACGACTCCTCGAACTGAATTGAAATAGATGCGGAACGGGAGACGGTTCAGTGGCAATTTACCAGGCAAAGAAGCGTCCGATCTCGATTACGATTCTCAGTTGGCTTTATATCGTTGTGGGTGTGCTCAGCACCGCGGCGCATGTTATGGAGTTCAGGGCGCAGAGGCCGGTGCTGAATGAGGTGGTGTGGATTACGGTTCTGGGCGCAGCGGCCATTTTTGCAGGAGTGTTCATGCTCCGCGGCCGGAATTGGGCGCGATGGCTGGCGCTGGCGTGGATGGCCGCGCACGTCGTCATCAGCGCGCTCAATTTGATGCATGGGCTTGTGATTCACGGCGTGGTGTTTGTGCTTATCGGCGCGATTCTCTTTGGGCGAGAGGCGCGGGAATATTTTCGCGCCGTCTGATTTGATCGGACGATTTCAGCGTGGGGGCTGCGCGGGATGGATTTCGGTCGGCGTCGCGCCGGGTTCTTCTTTCGCGGCCAGCTCGTCTTCGGCGTGCTCGCTCTCGACCGTGACTTTGCGCAGACTGACGTGATCGATCTGCGCCCAGATCAGGCCAACTGGAACGACAATGAGAAACGTTGCAACCAGGATTGTGGCGGCGCAGGCCGTGGCAGCCTCCGGACTGGCGTGGAAGATTCCGGTGAGCGCCACGGCGACAAGTCCGATTTGAGAGAACCAGCCGATCACCGGAAGGTAAATGATGCTGGCGGTCCCGCTGGCAACCATGAGCAGAACGCATTGCGGCGCGGTAACGGAAGCCAGTTGTGGGCTGGTCACAAAGGCGCTGCAGGTCTCAAAATATGCCGCGGCAATGATGGCCCACATGGTGATGGACAGCGCGGCTACCGACGCGAAGTCTGAGCCCGAGCGCATGGTGTCAAGGCCGGCGTGAAACGTTCGGATCTTGTCCGCTGCGGCCCGGCCGAGATTTTTCGAAATCAATCCGAGGCTACGCTCAAAAAATGTGGCTACACCGTTGCCCGCCATGCGCACGGCAAAAAGAAACAACGTGCCAAGCAGCGTGAGGAGCAGTCCTCCGTATCGCGCCACGAGGACCGCCAGAAGAGGATGGTTCGGCGCCAGATGAGCAAGCGCACCACTGCGCGCGGTCGCATTCAGGATCTGTTCGCTGGGAACCCAAATCATAGCGATGGAAAAAATCAGTGCCATGGAGCCGGCGTCCAATAAGCGCTCGACAATGTAGACCGCGATCTGCGAACTCAGCGGCTGGCCGGTCTTTCTGGCTACCAGGTAGGGGCGAACAGGATCTGCGACACGACCGATGAGCGCGACCGCGGTGAAACCCATTAGCTGGGTTCCCAGGAGCGAGAAGAGCGGAACTTTCTTGTTGTGCCGCATCAGCAACGCCCAGCGCACAGCGCGAAAGACATAAGCGATGTAGATGCAGGCGGCAGCGAGGGCAATCTTGCGCCAATCGGCGAGCGCAACCTGCGCGGCGAAGAGGTGGAAGTCGAAGTGAATTCGCGTTCGGGCCCACAGAAACAACGCGACCAGCGCCAACAACAGAACGAGGCCCAGAATCCATCGGCTCTTCTTCACGCGTTCTCCGTCAGGCGGTCCTTGATCATGGCCTGTTGGTATGTTCTCACGCGCATGGCTGCGGGACTGCGCGGAAATTCGAGCCGCGCCCACACGGAGTCAACGGCGGGAACAATTGTGAACAAGCAATGAAAGTGGCTGGGAAGATGGCTGGATTTGCTATCGGATTTGTGCCGGCTGATCCGTTGAGGCCTTCGCGTTGACTGCGGCGTGGCGTGCCTCAACTTCGCGGGCAAGAACGCGGCGATTGAATTCGTGAATGACTCGCGCGACGTAAGCTTGAGTTTCGTGGTAGGGCGGAATTCCGTGGTACTTGTCGACGGCTTCGGGGCCGGCGTTATACGCGGCCAGCGCGAGGCCAAGATTGTCGTGATATTTCGTCAGAAGCGCGTCGAGGTAAGTTGATCCGCCACGCACATTCTGGTCGGGCTGAAAACTGTCTTTGACGCCGAGGCCGGCAGCGGTTCCCGGCATCAACTGCATCAGGCCTTGCGCGCCCGCGCGGCTGGTGGCGCGAGCGTTGCCGTCGCTTTCCGCTTTGACCACGCTGGCCAGCAGATCTACGTCGAGGTTGTGGTCGGCTCCAGCTTTGGTGAGCATCTCGCGCAGGTCGCCGGGCGTGAGTGCTGTGTGCGTTTGAGCGCCGGGCACGGGTGCAGACGATACGGCCGCGGGCGGATCGGGAATTGTCTCGATGGAGGCGACCTGGACAGGCTTGTAGTCGATGTAGCTGCCTTCTCCCGCACTGAGGTAAACCCGGATGCGCCCATCGACAAGAGCATGATGGTCGCACTGCTGCACGTATCCGTCGCTAAGATTCA
This sequence comes from uncultured Acidobacteriaceae bacterium, assembly GCA_963763585.1. Lineage (GTDB taxonomy): Bacteria > Acidobacteriota > Terriglobia > Terriglobales > Acidobacteriaceae > Telmatobacter. The sequence continues at coordinate 48,613 of CAVXPR010000034.1, forward strand.
CGAGCTCGGCAGCGCGAGAGAGCGACGGCACAGAAACGAGCGCCACGGCCGATACCATAAAGATCAATGTTGGCGCAAAGAACATTCGTCGTGCGAGAGACCTTCTTCCGCGCTGCATATTCCGGCGATGGAGATCCCTGATCATATTTTTGCTGACGCCAAGCTGGTTTTTGCCGAGGCCAATTTGGTCAGCGCTGCTTCAATGACAACTGCCACGCCGTCTTCATCGTTCGACGGCGCGAGCTCCCATCCGCGGGTTCTTGCCAGAGTGCGGAGCTCCTCTGCGGCGTTGGCCATGACGATTCCCTGCCCTGCCCACTCCAGCATACCCAAATCGTTCCAGTTGTCGCCGATGGCCATAGTCTCTTTACGATCGAAGCCGAGGCGCGCGGCCAGCCGTTCCAGCGCCCAACCTTTTGATACACCGGTCGGCAAGAGATCGAGGATCGAGATGTCACGCGCGAGATACTCGGTGCGCACGCTTTCACATTCCGCGCTCCACTCGCTTGCCTTCAACGCTTTTTCAGCCTCTCTCATTTCGTTGATCGTTCCCGCTGCCATTCCCTGAACGGGATCGTCGCCTTCATGATCGTTGTCGGGCAACGCCAACTCGAGCGGCTTCACAACTTCAATCGCGTTGCGGTTCGTCTCAACCCACATTGCGATGCGGCCGTGCGCCGCTTCGAGATCTTCCAGAACCAACTCGCCGCGCCCCGGACGGTCAAACGTGAAGACGACAGAACCGAACGGTCGAAGCACACCGCAAAGACCGCGCGCGACCCGGGAAGGCATATGGCACCTGTCGATGACGCCGCCACCAAGCGTGGAGAGCACTGCACCATTGGACGCGATGAGAGGCGTATCCGCTCGCAGGCCGAGGCCCGTAAGGAGCGGGACCGTGTAGGCCGGGCGACGGCCAGTGGCGATAACGACCGTTATGCCCGCCTGCTGCGCGGCCCGCAGCGCCTTCGCGTTGCGCTCGCTGATAGTCTGCGAATTCGTCGGCAGCAGCGTGCCATCTACATCGATGGCGATGAGGCGCGGGGGAGGGTACATGCATTGAGTTTACCGGGCAGTTGGAGGAAGAACCGCAGCAGATGTCGAGAGCGGTGCCAATCCGGTAATCTCGTAGCTATGGAACGGATTTGCAGTCAATGCCACGCGGTGCTTGCCGAAGACACCAAGGCGGACTGGTGCCCGGCTTGCGGAGGCGCGTTGGTCGAGCGGCGGAGTTTGCCTGAATCGGGCGCGACGGGCGCAAAGGCCGAAGTGGATCATCGCGGCATTGTGCTGCCAAGACGGCATGCGTTGGGCGGGATCATTACGCCGCAGTGAGGCGATGCGCGGCTCGATGAGTTAGGGATTTACATTGAGTCCGACAGCCTCAGCCAGTTTTGCCTGGCGCTCATCGAAGGTCCAGAACTTCTCGGCTTTTAATTCGAGCGCGCAGGCTACGTGAAGAGAATCGAGCGTGCGAATGCCCAGGGTCGGGCCATATTTCTTCGCAATATCGATGCAGGTTTCCCATGTCGAATCTGGCAGATCGACCAATATCCAAACTTGTTGCACGCAATCCTGCTCGAATTGACTCCACGCCAGCCGGGCTTGGCTTGCAGCGATGCGCGACCGGAAGACCTGGAATTGGAACGCATGTGCCAACTCCGCCCGGTTCAACGGCGTAATCCACGCCTTCAGCTTTTGTGCAACGCGGCGATGAGCCTCGGAAGAATGGGTTTCCTGCGCATAGAGAGAGGCAAGAAAGCTGCTGTCAACGCAAACCATTAATAGCGGCTGTTCCTCTCTTCAATCATGTCGTCCACGATGTTAAGGACCTGATCGCCGAAAATCTTCTTGGCTCGCGCTTCAAAGTCGGGCCATTCTACGGGAGGTTTCGAAGGCGTTCTGGGCACCAGATCGCCGAGGATTTCATCGCGCTCGCGGACCTCGATATGTACGCCTGCGCGAAGCCAGGTTTTCACCTGCTTGGTATCGCGTAGCTGACGTAAGGTGATGCTCTTCATGAATACAATGTGACACGAAATGTGCCACGTTGTCAAACCTGTTGAAAAAAAGAGACTTATTCGTAGCGCAGCGCCTCGGCCGGCAGCACGCGCGCGGCCGAAGACGATGGGTACAGCGTGGCCAGTAGCGAGATTCCGATAGACACAATCGACACAATTACGCCATCGAGGATTCGCGGAGCAAAGGGCAGCGTGTCAATGGAGTAAACGTCGGCGGACAAGTGGATAAAGTGATAGTGGCCGCCGGCCCACGAGGCTAAATAACCGAGCGCGAGGCCAAGAGCGGTGCCGACCACGCTGATGAGTAGGCCCTGAAGAAGAAAGATGCGCCGCACCTGGCCAGGAGTGACGCCGAAGCTCATCATCACCGCGATGTCGCGCGTCTTTTCCATCACCATCATGGTGAGCGCGATGAGAATATTGAGCGCGGCCACCAAAACGATAAGCGCGAGCACGATGAATGTGACGATCTGTTCGAGCTTGAGCGCGCGGAAGAGCTCGCGATTGTTGTCCGTCCAGTTAGTCGTCATATAGCCCTTGCCCGCGGCGGCTTCGATGTCGTGGGCAATCTGCGGCGCATTGTTGAGGTTGTCAACTTTGAAGCTGATGACCGAAAGCAGATCCGGCTCATCGAAGAGGCGCTGCGCGTCGGCGAGGCGCAGAAAGCCCATCTGGTCGTCGTATTGATAGAAGCCCGAGTGAAAGGTTCCGGCGAGGCGAAAGCGCACATATTTTGGAATCAGGCCCATCGGCGTCATCTCGCCCTGAGGGCTGATGATGATGACCGAATCGCCGGTTGCTGCGCCGATGGTGTCGGCCAGGTCGCTGCCGAGAACGATCGGAGGGAGTTCTGCATTTTGAGGGTCGGCGTTTCGCGGATCGGCGGGTGCGGAGTGCGAGCCAGCTTGGGGGGCGACTACCGGTTCAAGCGCCTGCACTGCGCCGGGCGTGGCTTTCGAGAGCAGATCGCTTACGGTTCGCTCATCGTCGGGCAGAATGCCTTCGATGAGTGCGCCGCCGTCACGCGCGCCGCGAGCCACGAGCACCTGCTCGAACAATCCAGGAGAGGCAGAAATGACATGCGGCACCTTGCGCAGGCGTGCGAGGAGCGACTGCCAATCGGAAATGCCCATCCCGTCCATCTGCATCAACTGCACGTGAGCGCTTGAGTTGATCAGCTTGTCTTGCAAGTCGTGGCGCATCCCGTTGGTGATGGCGAGCGCGATGATGAGCGCCGCAACTCCCGCGGTGACTCCGGCGACGGAGATGGCGGTGACGACGCCGACCACGGCCTGCCGCCGCTTGGCTTTGAGGTACCGCGCCGCCACATAGAGTTCAAATCGCATAACGCCTACTGTGCCGGGGCCGGGATAATCGTCTTGGCCACGCCGACATTGTCGTAGCGATCATAGGCGCGAACGGTGATCAGGTGCTCTCCGGGCTTTCCGTCTTCTTTAGGCAAGCCAATACTGAAGCTGTAGTGTTCGTGCTTCGAGTCAGACAGTTTGTCCACTGGATCGATGGCCTGCCATGATCCCGCGTCGAGCGAATATTCAGCGCGCGCGACGGGCGAAGCCGCATCGTCCGCGTCAAAGGTGACGAGAAACGGCACGGGACAATTCAAGCCAGTGCAAGTTCCCTGCTGGCTTGCCGCGTTCAAATTACTGATGACCGGCGGGGTGGTGTCGATTACGAATCGATCGCTGACTTTTTCGCCCGCGAGTGCGTCGCCCGGCGAGTGCGATGGCGCATCAGATGCGACGACTTTGATGCGGTAGCCGCCGTCGGGAATTAACGTGGCGTCAAAACTGTAAGCCTGATCTTTAATCTTTTTCTTCAGCGGCCACCACGCGGTGTCGCCATCGCTGCGCAGGAAAAGCGAATAGATCAGCGAGTCGCCATCGTCGTCGTGCGCTGCCCAGCGAACGGTCACGGCGGTGCGATCCTTCGTCGCTTGCAGAGGCTGGCTTGAGGAGTTCGCGTCAAAGGTGATTCCTGAGTTCTGGCCGGATGACGGGAATGTGATGCTGACGTTTTGATTCTGCGAGAAGTTCGCCTGGGCATTGATGCGCGCGCCGGGGACCACAACCAGATCGTCGACTACGGGCGCGGAGTTTACCGGAAGATAGTTGACGCCAACGCTGCCGAGCACCCCACCCGAGCGCAGCACGGCCTTCCACTGTAGAAAGCGGCCCGGAGGCGAGGCGACGGAGCTGTCTGCGAGCGGCTGCCAATCGCTCCAACCGCGGACAGGCTGCTCCACGTTGCCGGTGCGGGTGAGAATGTCATAGCCGGATGAGCCGGGTTCGATTTCAACGCGGCCGAAGCGGGCGAAGGCGCCGGCGTCGAGAACGTCGCTGGCATATTCATGCGTTGCAGCTGCGCCCAGCTCGAATACTTTGCCGATGTTTCCGGTGCCGATGTAGAGGCTCTCAGCGCCCTGCATGGAAGCCAGGCTCAGGCCTTGCTGCGCTTGCAGGTGAGCGATGTCGGCGTAACTGCCGTCGTCCTGGATGCGATAAATCTGTCCGCGATTGCCGCTGAGCGCGAGCAGGCCATCGGAGCGGGCGGCGAGCGCGTAAACGATAGAGTCTTTGCTGGACCAGAGCGCGCGCGGCGCCTGGCCTTCAGTCAAGGCAAAGATTTCGGCTCCTTCGGGTACAGACGTGCTGGCATTGGCAGCCTGCAGAGATTGCGGCTGAACCACTGTGATCGTGATGGAGGACATTCCCTGCACCGGCAAAGGAGGCAGCGGATTGCGGCTCTTGTCGCCCACGCAGGCTGCGTAGATGGTTCCGTTAGCGCCGATGGCGATGGATGTGATCTCGCGCCGCGGAGCTTCGAAGAGAACGTAGCCCTTGCCTTGCGCCCCCGGTCCTTCAACATTGATGCGATACACAAGGCCAGAGCCGTCAGAGCCTGCGATGAGATTCCCTTTGGCGTCCCATGCAAGCGTGCGGATGTGCGCCTCGTCGCTTTTGAAAAACAGCTCTGGTGCAGCGCCGGGCTTGGCTGGATCGACTCTGTAGACCGCTCCTGGATTGCCGGTGGCGATGTAGAGGCGGCCAGCCGAATCGAAGGTCAGATCCCAGATGTAATGCGATTGCGCGCTTGGCGTGGACGAGGCTGCTGAATTATCGCCGGCAGCTGCGTTGTCGGCTTTGGCCGCGTCGAAGACGACGGGAGCATTGGATTCATCAAGCTTCGTCGTTGCGTCAGGGTTGAGTTTGTAAACTTTGCCGCCTGGGACCGTCGCGGCGTAGAGCGCGCCATCGGGACCGAAGCGCAGCGCCTGAACGCTGAGGTCTCTCGATTCGAAGAGCGTGAAGGGCTTATCGCCGGGATTCTTGCCGAGGCGCAGCACGGTAGCGGGTGAACCAGTGCCGGCAAAGATGCGGCCGGTTTTGTCCACGGCCAGTGACCAAACGAAGGTCGAGGGAGTGGTCACGAGTTCGGTTAGTCCTGGGCCCTGGCGCAGGTGGCCGTCGCTCTCGATAGAGACTCCGTCGGGTGTGCCCTTTTCAAACTCGCCCATCTGCGATTGCTGCCAGAGATGGGTGCCCTGGGCTGATGCGCGCGGGCAAAGTGAGGCTGCTCCCGGAATAAGGATGGCCAGCAGCGCGATTACAGATGGTGCGAACGGGGAGCGATGAAAGGCGCGGAGAGAAGCAAGCATTCTGCCGTTGAGTCTACTAGAGTTCAGTGTTCCTAATCGACGGGGCTGCGTGGTTGAAGCCTCGGCCTCTAAGTGATGGCCCAGTCGCACCCAGCCGTTGTGGAAAACCGGGACGAAAAAGGAAAGCACAGCCGAAGGTGCAAATAGCCGGCAAAAGCCACTTAGCAATTGTTGGCCCAAAGTGCCTTATTTGAGCCCCTTATGGCTACTTAGTGCAAATAATTCATGGTGTGAATATTTAATTCCATTTAGTCAATATCAGTTTTTCACAAGCTGACAAGACCGCATTCTTTTCCAAGAGAGGTATTGCCAGCCGTATTTCGAGAGGGCTAGTATTCGGTCTGTTTGGGGAGGCCGCAACCAAGTTCCTGCCTTGCAGCCACTATGCATGTAACTTTTCCGAGGTTCACAAAGCTTCATCAACTAGCGGCGTCTGACAGTTGTGGCGCACGCGGACGGAGTGTCTCGTCATGGCATGGTATGCCTACTGCATCGGTGAAAAACAAGCGTTTCCGGCTCTAGCCCGCCATCGTAAGCCGGTTGCGTTGGAATCGGTTTTTGGAGTCAGCCATAATCAGGTTTTCCTTTACCCGGCGAGCGATCTGGCGGTGATCGTGAGCGAACACAACCCTCATGAAACCCTCAACCATCAGTCCGGCGTCGACCATGCGCGCGTGATATCGGACTGCTTTCAGGACTCGACGGTTCTTCCCTTCCGCTTTGGCACGGTGTTCAACGACGACGAGTCGCTGCGCAAATCCATCCGCTCTAATCAGCGCCAGTTTCAAGGCAACATCGACAAGCTGCGCGGCAAAACCGAGATGCACCTGAAAATCTTCGTCGACGATTGTTGTGGGCGCGAGACTGAAAAGCATCTTGCAGCTGAGGGAGTAGGCCGCGAGTATCTGACCAGTCTGCGAGAGAATGCATCGCGGGCGCGGGAGCGGCAGACGCGGGCTCGCGCAGTCAGCTTCCAGATGCACAGGCTGTTCCTGCCTCTCGATGAGGAAGTGAGCTGCCGGCTCATGGATAACGGCAAGATGATGCTGGACGTTGCTCATCTAATTGACCGTAAGTGCGTGGAGCGCTACCAGAACAAATTTGCCACCACCAGCGCGATGATGCGCGAGTGCCAGATGCAGCTTTCAGGCCCCTGGCCGCCCTATCATTTTGTCCACCGCCTCACGACCCGCGCCTCGCATGCACCGTCGCACGCAGCAACTGCTCCGGTGATCACGCCCACGGTTCCAATGTTGCATCCTGCTGCGGCGCTGGCTTAAGAAAACTGACCTGGGAAGAAGGTCAATCTTTTCAAGAAAAGCTCCGGCTGCGGCTGGAGCTTTTTGTTTGGGCCCTCTGTCTGGCAGAACCTCAAATGCCGGTTCGCCAGCCGCATGCCCTAATCTAGAAATATGAGCAAGCGGCCGTCAGACTCAGCGCGGGATTCTGGCCTGGATCTCCTTGTGGTGGGCGCGGGGCCCACCGGGCTGGCCTGCGCCATTGAAGCGCAAAAGGCGGGCTTTCGCGTGGCGCTGGTGGATAAGGGCTGTGTCTGCAATTCCATCTTTCACTATCCGGCGCACATGACCTTCTTCACCACCGCGGAGCGCCTTGAGATCGGCGGGATTCCCTTCCCCAGCACGAATGCCAAGCCGGGGCGAGGCGAGGCGCTGGAGTACTACCGCCAGGTGGCGGCCTACTACCGTTTGGAAGTGCACCAGTATCACCGCGTTGAGAGCGTGACCGGCAGCGATGGCGACTTCACCGTGCACACGGTGGACCGATTCGGACGGCCGGGAAAAATCGGCGCGCGCAAGCTGGCCATTTCTACCGGCTACTACGACCTGCCCAATTGGATGGAGATTCCCGGCGAGAATTTGAGCAAGGTTCTTCACTACTATCACGATCCGCACCCGTACTACGGCATGGACGTGGCAGTGATTGGCGGCAAGAACTCGGCAGCTATTGCCGCGCTCGAACTGTGGCGCAGCGGCGCACGCGTTACGCTCATCTACCGCGGGCCGGGGGTAACGCCAAACGTGAAGTACTGGATCAAGCCGGACATTGAAAACCGTATCAAAGACGGCGAGATCAACGCATACTTTTCGACTCAGGTGGTGGAGATCACGCCCGACGCGGTGGTGGTAAATACCCCTGCCGGCCGGATGACGCTGGCCAACGACTTTGTCTTCGCTATGACTGGATACCATCCCGATTTTGAATTTCTGGAAAAAGTGGGCGTGCGCTTCGAGGGCGCGGACCGGTTGCCTGTCTGCGATCCAGAGACGCTCGAGAGCAATGTTCCCGGCATTTATTTGGCTGGAGTGATTGTTGCCGGCTCGCGCACCAGCGAGATCTTCATCGAAAACGGACGCTTTCACGGCAGGCAGATCGCGTTATCGCTGGTCTCTAAATTAAAGCCGCAGAGCGAAGTGCGAGACCCGATTTCAGCATCCAATTCGATAGACTAGATTTTGTTTTTTGAAGCTTGGGAGTGGATCCATGCGCGTGCGCTGGTGGCCTCGATCGATTCGCTGGCAGATGCTCGCCTCCCTGCTGTTGCTTGAGATTCTCTCCATCAGTCTGTTTGCCGCTTTGCTCACGCGGCAACAGAAAAACCGCGTCTACGTCCGCGCGCAATTCTGGCTCACCTACGAATCAGAGGCGCTGTCGTCACAGATCGCCGAGGCCCTGGAAAAACAAAGCCCAGGATGGATTGACGTTGCGGTACGGACTGTCGGCAAGTCGCCCAATATCGCTTTGGCCAAGGCCACCGATCCAGCGGGAAACGTGCTCTACGAGAGCAAAGGTGATGCGGACCAGGCGGTGCTGGAGCCTGAGGAATTGGCAAAGATTCCTGAGGTCAAGCGCGACAGCAATGTGGTGTTTACGTTGCCGGGAAATCGTTGGGAAGGCGTAAGCGCGATCATTACGGACGGCGAGGTGCGTGGTTACGCGTGGGTGGAGTTCGACAAGAGCGCCGCCCGGGAGCAATTGGCGGCGATCCAAGGGGACACGCTCGTCTTTGGCGTTATCTGGGTTGTGGCTTCGGCGGTGCTGGTGCTGCTGATGGGCAGCACAATTACGCAGCCTTTGGCGCTGCTGCACCAAGGCACGACCGCGTTAATGAATGCACCGGAAGACGGCAGCCGTTTTCCGCTGCCGGTGCGAGTTCATAACGAAGTTGGCGACCTGATTGAGACCTTCAATCGCATGGTCGCCTCACTGGCCGAGCAAAGGGCCGGGTTGAACGATACGTTGTCGCTGCTCGACTCCATGCTGGCGAATGCGCCTATCGGACTGGCATTTGTTGACCGTGATGGGCGCGTGGTGCGCGTCAACCAGATCTTCGCGGACCTTACGGGACTCGCTGTCAGCCGCCATCTGGGCCGTACTCTGACCGACTTGTTACCGAACGATGTGGCAACAGAGATCGAGGGCGCGGTGCGACGCGTTTTTACAAGCGAAGAGGCGGTGCGCAATCTGGAGTTGAATGGCGTAGGCGGCAAACCGCGCCGGCCATGGACCTGGCTGATCAGCGCTTACCCGGTGCGGACGACACGGAACCAGGTGCGCTGGGCAGGAATCATCGCCTTGGATGCCAGCGACCGCAAGCGCAGCGAAGAGGCTTTGCGCCGCAGCGAAAAGCTGGCCGTAACCGGACGCCTGGCCGCTTCAATAGCGCACGAGATCAACAATCCACTTGAAGCTATTACTAACCTGCTCTTCCTTTTGCAGAATTACAACGACCTTCCAGATGCAGCCAAACAGTATGTGACGATGGCCGAGTATGAGGTGCGCCGCATTTCGGAGATCACGCAGCAGACGCTGCGCTTTTATCGCCAGCCCACGCAGCCTGGAAGAGTGCCTGTGGAGGAGGTGTTGGACTCGGTGTTGAATCTTTATCAGAGCCGCATCCATGCGCTCGACCTTCGCGTGGAGCGCGACTACGAGGCCGGGCTCACGCTCTTTTGTTTTGCCGGCGAGATCCGCCAGGTTTTCGCCAACCTGGTGGGAAACTCGATCGATGCCAGCAGCATCGGCGGACGAATGGTGGTGCGGGCACGGCGCTCACGCGACTGGAGAAATCCCGAGCAGAGCGGAATACGATTTACAGTGGCCGACACTGGGGCAGGCATGGAGCCGGAAGTGCGGGAACATATCTTTGAGGCCTTCTTCACAACAAAGGAAGTGACAGGAACCGGGCTGGGACTGTGGGTAAGTCATGAGATCGTCCTGAAGCATCGTGGGACGGTGCGCGTGCGCAGCCGCAGCGCCGCGCCGACAGACGGCCCCGCGCGGACAGGCTCGGGCACGGTTTTTGAAATCTTTATCCCCGACGATCCGGGACTGAAGAGCAACGAATCTGGATTGAAAAGTAACGAATCAGGATCGAAGAGCACGCTGACTTCGGCGGCGGACTAGCCTTTTAGTTCGAGAAAATCGGCCGGCTCAGGACCCGATGTTTCTGGCAGCAGCCTTGAGACGGGACAAGCGGACCAGAGGATATAACCCCGAAAATATAACCCTGAAAATATTTTGATTTTTGTGCTTGACGCTTCTCCGGCTTTGTGTGCTACTGTTGGTAACACTATGACTGGTAACACACGATTCGATCACGATCCGGCCGATCTCGGCGAACTAGAGCGCAGCGTGCTGCTTCTGGTTTGGCGACTCGGCAACCTGACAGCCGAGCAGGTGCGCGAGGAACTCGGACGCCCCCTTAAAGAATCGACGATTCGCACCGTACTGCGGCGTCTGGAAGAGAAGGGCTACCTGTCGCACTCCATTGAGGACCGGACATTTGTCTACTCGCCCGCGGAGTCGCCGCAGCGAGTGGCGGGCCGCGCCGTCAAACGCATCGTGGACTGGTTCTGCGCCGGATCGGTCGAGGCGCTGCTGGTCGGCATGGTCGACTCTAAGGTCCTGGACCGGGGCGAGCTGAAGCGCCTGGCAGAGCGCATTGCCACGGCTCAAGAAACGGCAGGAGCGAAAAAAGGCTCACGCAAAAAGGAGGGGAAGCCATGATTCCATCCGAATTCATTGTGCTGTTTGAAGCCACATTGCGCGCGCTGATCGCGGCGTTTGCAGTCTGGGTCGGCCTGCGCGTTTTGCGCGTGAAAAATGTGCCGACGCAAAAGGCCGCGTGGGGATTGATGCTGGTTGCAGCCCTGGCCATGCCGTTGCTGATGCGCTGGCAGTTCGTTCCGGCGTGGGCCGCTGTGAATCTGCCGATTCCATCGCTCAAGAAAATGGCGGCTCCGGCGCCGGTCGACATGCAAGCCTCGCAGCCCGGCGCTATCGCTCCCGTATTGTCGTCTCGCGAGCCAGAGACGATTGCGCAGCCGAGCATCGAGGAGCGCAAAGACTTCCCTGCCCCAGGCGGTCGGGTTCGTATAGGCAAGGGGGTTCGTTCAGCAAATAAGTTTCGTTCAGCCAATCGGGCTCATTCGGCGCCCATCGCCAAACTTGAGGCCGCACAGATTTCGCAGCCGCTTGTTCAGACGCCTGCTGCCGGACCCGCAGTTCAACCCGCGGCTTTATCCGCAGCAGAGCGCACGGCGCAGCTCGCAGCCCAAATTAAATCGTGGGTCGAAACGGGCCGCGTCGTCGCGATCGCATGGGTTCTTTACCTTGGCGTTTGCGCTGCGCTGCTCTTCAGGCTTCTCTGGGGGCTGACTTCGTCGTTGCGAATTTGGATGGATGCGAAGCCTGTCGCGGTGCTGACGAATCTGGATTTTCCCGATTTAATTCAGGTGCGCTGGAGCAAACGGATAGGCTCGCCGGTCAACATCGGCTCGGGCATTCTGTTGCCGGCGGATTACGCGGAGTGGGACGAGGAAAAGCTGCGCGTGGTCATGGCTCACGAACACTCGCACATCATTCAGCGCGACTTCTATTTGCAAATGATTGCCGGGCTCTACGCCACCCTGACCTGGTTTAGCCCGTTGGGATGGTGGCTTAAACGCAAGCTCTCTGAACTGGGTGAGACCATCAGCGACCGCGCCGGCCTTGACGCAGCCAGCAGCCCCTCTGCCTACGCCCAGCTCTTACTTGAATTCGCGGCTCAGCCGCGCCCAACCCTCGTACCAGGAGTTGCTATGGCACACTCGAAGAATTTGTCTAATCGCATTGAGCGCTTGTTGAACGATTCGAGCTTCCGTCTTGCATTTTCAGGCGGCCGTCGCGCGCTGCTCGCACTCGTGCTCCCGATTGCGCTGATTGCAGCCACTGCAATGGTTCGCGTGGAGGCAGCACAGGCCCCTCAATCGGCCGTGACAACATCGCATTCAATGCAGTCATCGGATCGGACTGCCGCGACGGTGCCTGCGGGCGCGCCGCGCGGTGCAGGCGAATCAAGAACCGGACAAGGCAGCAGCGACCAATCTGGCGTCATGCTGGCCGCGGTATTGTTCTCAGGTCAGTCGCCGGATCAGGCGCCTGTCGCCCCGCAGCCAGCACCCGAACCCGCGGCAGCGCCATCTCCTGACGCTGCGCCGGCGCCTGCCGCCGCGCCGGTGCCGCCACTTCCGCCCGCTGAATCTCAGGATTCCGTTCAAGTCGTTGTCCCGCCGATTCCGCCCATGCCGCCAATCGTTGTTGATGTTGACAATGTGAAGATGCCGACAGTGAAGCTTTACATGAAAGGCTTCGAAGGCCACGGGGACTGCTGGGCTGACGGCGATGCTTATGCAATCGTGGGCGACGCCGGCAAGACGCGATTCTGCGGCAATACTGGCGGCGAGATGGAAGCCGAAGTGGAGAAGGCGCGCAGCGTTGCTCACGGGCAGTTCCTGCTCTTTCGCCATGACGGCAAGTACTATGTCGTCGACGACCCCGCGACCGTGAGCCAAATCGAAGACATGAATAAAGCAATGCAGGATCAGGGCGAAAAAATGCGCGCGCTCGGCGAGCAGTACCGCGACGCCGGCAAGGATGTGCGCGAACAGGCTCGGATGGAGCGCGAAAAGGCTGCCAACATTCCCGCGCCGGACTTATCCAAGGAGATGGCCGAATTGAATTCGTCGGTTGCGAGTTTGACGGCCAAGCAAGGCGCCGTGGTTCCGCGTGAGGAGTTGCAGCAGGTCCAGCGCGAGGTATCGGCGATCCAGCGCCGCCTGATTGAATCGGAAGTAAGAGTCAACGTGAATCTCGATATGAGCAAGTTCAACGCCGAGATGGGCCAGTTTAACGAACAGATGAGCAAGATGGGCGCGGATATGGGGCGCATCGCGGACGAGAATCATGAAAAGATGGGTTCCATCATCGATCAGAGCCTGAAGGATGGCAAAGCCCGGCCTGTGAACTAACACTGCTTTGAGGCAGAAACGAAACGGCCGCTCCTGGGGCGGCCGTTTTTCATTGCAGCTTAAGAACTCTGAGCCGGGGCCTGCCAAGCATATCCGGACTGTTGGTTTGACCGGCACGCGCGTGCGCAAAGCAGTGGCTCTGTTGCCGGTTCAATCCACCCAGGTAAGACCGCGTGACGTGCAGGCGATTCATAATCACGTACCGGGTGCGAAGGCCGTTGATGGTGACCGGCAACGTGGCCGGAACCTGCTTGAGATCGACAAGAATCACCAATGCTGCTTCTCTTGGATTGTCGTAGCTTTGCCCCACGCCCACGCCAAAGAAAGCTGGATTCTGTTTCATCAGGCTCTGCGCAACCTGCTCTTTGGATGCGATGGCCTGGTTTAGCACCGTGGAACTGAGTGGCGGAAGCGCGCTGGTTTCGGTCGCGGATGCTGAAACGGCGGCCTGTGGAACGGAGCCTGCCGCCAAAGCTTGCGCGGTGGTTGGAATCACTTCAGTGCGGACCCCGTTGACCATCTGCGGCGCAGCTACATTCATATTCTGGTCGACATAGAGAATGACTGTGGCCTCGCCTGCGTGGTCGCTGCTCTTGCCGGTGGCCGCGCCCAGGATTCCGGCGGAAGGATTGACGAGCATGCGCGCCTGCGTAAGAGCCTGCTGGGCGAGTGAGCTCTGCGCATCAGTGAGCCTGGTGGCTTGTGCCGCGGTGGCCGTGGCGTTGCCGTAATTGAGGCAGCTAACTGGGTGGTCGGTGGTGCCGACAAACGTGTAGGAGGTTCCCTCTTGCGTTCCAAGCTCGGACAGAACCGCGGATACCGGATTTGCAATCCCCAAGCTCTCATTTGTGCCCGGGACGGTTCCGCCTGCAAAAAAGAGTCCCACCGGCTCGCCGTTGCTGGCATCAACAAGAAGCGATCCCGAGTCGCCTGCGTCACTGAATTGATCGCCTTCAACGCCGATCTGGTTCGTGTAGATCTTGGTGAAGTAAGGCTCCGTTTCGGCACAGTCTTTGAAGTAACTCACTTGAATATTCATGCTGAGGATTGAGGCGCTTCCGCATGTCAAGCCCGTCGTGCGGCCGCTTTTCGCCACCGCGAGAGAGGTCGTGCCATTGATCGTCTCGCCCTGACCGGCGGCACACGTGGTTCCGGCAGACGAGATGCTACAGGAAGTTCCTGGAGGCGCGGCAGCCAGCACGCCGCCAGCCCCGGGCAGACCCAACTCAAGAATTGCGCCGGTGGGGCTGACCGCGCCCGAGTTTACTGCTGCGATGGCTGCATCGGCGTTGGTTGTATTCGAGCTAAGCGGGAGCCATGCGGTCAAAACGCCAACCTGCGTGGTTCCGGCGCCGTCGCCGTTGGGCGTGCAGCTGTTGTCGATAAGTCCTGGCTGGACGATCGTTTCGCCAACGGATGCCTGATCGCTGCGCGCCAGCACATGGTTGCAGCTCAGCAGGTATTGGGTTCCGCCGCTATTTTGGATCAGGGCGCCCAATGTGCCGCCGCAGCAATCTTCAATGTATGTCTTTCCGCCCTGCACGACCGTGTCGTAGTCGTTATTGTTGCCGCCGGAGCTGCCCAGCAGAATCGGCGTGGTCAACTGCACCTGATGCGTGGCGGGATTGCTGGAGATTCCCGCGGTATTTAGCAGAACCTGCATCGATGTTTTTGAAGACGATGAGCCGACGGCGCCAATTATGTAAGTGGAAGCCGTGGCCCCAATCGTTGCCGGCGCCGAGTAAGTGACGGAGCAGTGAGTAAACTCGCTTGAGCTGCGCGAACAGCTGGTCGTGCCCAGCGAACCCTGCCCGCCGCCGCTTCCGGTGGGACTGCTTGAGGTTGAGTAGGCGATGCCGGTGCTGCCGCCTGCTTCCGCGATGAAGCCGGTGACGATCACGGTTCCATTGATGCCGAGAGCAACGTTTTCTGGGGTGAGGGGCTCGAGGAATCCGGGCGTGACTGTAACGGTGGAGTTTGATGATGTACCCGCACCTGTACCGGAGGCGAGAGTCGCAGTCACCGTGACTTTTACGTTGTCGGCGGTCAGATAGGGCGGCGGAGTGTATTGGCCGCTCGTCGAAATATTTCCGGCGCCAGTGTTGGCATCGCCGCCACTCACAGTCCAGGTCACGTTGGCCGCGCCGCCACCTGACAAGGTCGCGCTAAACTGCTCGATGGCCGTGCCCGAATTGTTGGTGGTGTTGCAGCCGGTGCAATTGGTGTCAATGGATAAGGTCGTAGGCGAGATGGAGAATGTGCCGTTGGACGAAATGCCCGTACCCGATGACGATCCGCCGCAGCCTGCAAGGAAAATGAGGGCTGGAACGGCGGCGATGCCGAACATGCGGGACGGCCCGCTGCGAAGCAGGGTGAATTGAACGCGGCCTTCCTGTACGCGGTTTTGCAAGCGGACGCGGCTCTTCAGGCAACGCGCGAGGCGCTTCTGCGGCTCCGACGTCACTGGGGGACTTTGTGTCACTTCGTCCGGCGCCTTTCTGGCCAATCTTCGTGCTGAACCCTTACTCCCAATTCTTGCTAGGCGCGCTAAGTTAGACGCACTTTTTTACTGATCAGTAAGCGCCGGCGCCCATGGTGGACTACTAGAGCCACAACCGCTCCACCCTGCAATTTTAGACCCTTTCCTGGGTAGAAAAGTTGTCCGGCGAGGTGGGTGCTGGCTCAATCGAACCACTTTGATGACGGCAGCGCAATGCACGAAAGTACTCTGTTCCTGATAAGTTCCAGAATTGGCCCAATCGCGGCCCCGCGCAGGCCCAATTTGGCGCCAGCCGGCAGGCGAGGGCATGGAGTCCTCCGACGCGCTACTCGTGAGACGAGCGGGAAGGCACGGCCCTTTAAAATCCAGACTGGAAGACATCAGACTGGAAAACACTGGGAAATCGGAGCAGATATGGAATACGTGAATCTTGGCCGCACGGGACTGAAGGTTTCCCGCATTTGTCTTGGATGCATGACCTACGGCACGTCGCCCGCGGGAAAGCTTTTGCCCGGCCGTCACGCCTGGTCGCTGAGCGAGGCCGATAGCCAGCCGTTTTTTCGGCAAGCGCTTGACCTTGGCATCAATTTCTTTGATACCGCTAATGTTTATTCAAGTGGAGACAGTGAAGCAGTGCTGGGACGCTTTCTGAAAGCCAACACGCGGCGCGAAGCGGTTGTGATTGCGACCAAGGCGCAGGGCGTGATGCGCGAAGAGCCGAATGGAAAGGGCCTCTCGCGCAAGGCGATCATTTATGAACTCGACCAGAGCTTGAAGCGGCTCGAGACCGATTACGTCGACCTCTACCAGACGCACCGCTGGGATTACGAGACGCCGATCGAAGAGACGCTTGAGGCGCTGCACGATGTGGTGAAGGCGGGCAAGGTGCGCTACATCGGCGCTTCGTCAATGTATGCGTGGCAGTTCGCACAGGCGCTTTACATCGCCGACCTGCGCGGATGGACGCGCTTCGTGTCGATGCAGAATCACTACAACCTTCTCTACCGCGAAGAAGAGCGCGAGATGATGGGACTGTGCCGGGCCGAAGGCATCGGCGTCATTCCCTGGAGCCCGCTGGCTCGCGGACGCCTGACGCGACCCTGGAGGGCCGAGACGACCACTCGCTCTGAAAGCGACGTCTTCGGCAATACGCTTGTATTCGCAAACCGAAGAAGCCGACCATGCAGTTGTCGACCGGCTCGGCGAGATTGCTGAAAAGCGGGGCATTCCGCGCGCGCAGGTGGCGCTGGCGTGGCTGCTGGCGAAGCCGGGCGTGACTGCGCCGATCGTGGGCGCGACCAAGCCGAATCATCTGGAGGACGCGGTGGCGGCGCTGTCGGTGCGACTCACTCCGGAAGAGATCAAGGCGCTCGAGGAGCCCTACGTGCCGCATCCGGTGCTGGGGTTTAGCTGATTCGGTCGAGATTGAAGCATCTGGCCGGCAACGCGGCGGGATTGTTGTGCGCCGTCTCAGCGATTTAGCATCCAATGTGTGGCTTCCCTCAGCGATCAAGTGCAGTATGTGCGCGGCGTCGGTCCGACGGTCGCGAAGATGCTCGCCGAAAAAGACATTCTGACCGCCGAGGATCTGCTCTACCACCTTCCCTTTCGCTATGAGGACCGGCAGAATCCGGTCAGCCTTGATGAATTGAAGCCGGGCGAATTGGCCAGCGTGATCGCCGAGGTGCGCAATTCGTCGCTGCTGCGCACGCGCCGCGCGCCGCTGTTCGAATTGACCCTCGGGCAGGGCCGCCATGTGCTCAAGTGCGTCTGGTTCAACGCGCCGTATCTCAGCGGGAAATTTCAGGCCGGGCAAACGGTCGCGGTTTACGGCAAGGTCGAGCCCTCGCGATCGACCAGCAATTTCAAAATGATCCAGCCGCAGTTCGAGATCCTGCCTGACGCGAGCGCCGACGCCGAGACGCAGATGCTGGAAGTGGGGCGCATCACGCCGGTCTATGAGTCGCTGGGCGGCAGCAAACTGGCCTCGCGATGGCAGCGCAAGGTGATCTTCAATCTGCTTGAAGCGATGCGCGGCGCTGTGCCGGAGTGCCTGCCGCGAGCGATGGTGGAGCGGCTCGAATTGCCGGATCGCGAATCGGCACTGCGCGAGGTTCATTTTCCGCCGGAGGGCACGCCGCTTGCGCAATTGCAGAGCTTCTCGACTCCGGCTCACCGGCGATTGATCTTTGAGGAGCTGTTCTTTCTGGAGCTGGGCCTCGAACTGAAGCGGCGCCGCATGAAGGAGCGCAAAGGAATCGCATTTGCGACCAACGACAAGGTGCGCGAGGCGATTCGCGAGGTGCTTCCCTTTCATCCCACGGCGGCGCAAAAGCGGGCGCTGGGCGAGATTGTGACCGACATGCGCGCGCCCAGCCCGATGCGGCGGCTGCTGCAGGGCGATGTGGGCTCGGGCAAGACGATTGTGGCTTTTCAGGCGATGCTCGTGGCGATGGAAAACGGCTATCAGGCGGCGCTGATGGCGCCGACGGAGATTCTGGCCACGCAGCATTTTCTGGCGGCGCGCAAGCTGCTCGAGCGCTCCAGCCGCAAGCCGCGCATCGTGCTGCTCACCGGCTCGCTCGACGAAGACCGCAAGCGTACCAACCGCGGGCTGATCAATCGCGGCGAAGCGCAACCTGGTGATCGGAACGCACGCGCTGATCGAGGAGAAAGTGGAGTTCGACCGGCTGGGCCTGGTGGTGGTCGACGAGCAGCACCGATTCGGCGTGCTGCAGCGATTCAAGCTGATGAAGAAACCCAACCAGCCCGAGCCCGATGTGCTGGTGATGACGGCGACGCCCATTCCGCGCACGCTGGCGCTTTCGCTCTACGGCGATCTGGACCTGAGCATTCTCGACGAGCTGCCGCCGGGGCGCATGCCGATCGTTACGCGGCGCGTGGCTGGCGAGCGAGACGCGGAGGTGTGGGATTTCGTGCGCAAGCAGGTGGCCAAGGGCAGGCAGGCCTATATCGTCTACCCGGTGATTGAAGGGGCAAAGAGCGATCAGCCGGAGCTGGATTTCTCGCGCGACGAGGCGCAAGCCGAGAAGGCTGGCTCGCCGCCGGCTCAGCGCAAAACGAGCCGAAAAGGTAAAGCAGCGGAGCTCTTTCCTGCGCTGGGGCAAGAAGCAGCACCAAATGCGAAGTCGGGCGCAAAGTCGGGGCTCAAATCCGCTGCCGAAATGTACGAGAAATTGCGCAAGGGGCCTTTAGCCGGCCTGCGCGTGGGCTTGCTGCATGGGCGACTCGACGCCGATGAGAAAGAAGTGATCATGCGCCGCTTCCAGCGCGGCGAGATTGACGTGCTGGTTTCGACTACGGTCATCGAGGTTGGCGTGGATGTGCCCAACGCGACGGTGATGGTGGTGGAACACGCGGAGCGGTTTGGCCTGGCGCAGTTGCACCAGTTGCGCGGGCGCGTGGGTCGCGGCGCGGCAAAGAAGCTATTGCATTCTGATGACCGGCGAGCGGATTTCCGACGTTGGCGAGGAGCGGCTGAACGCGATGGTGAGCACGCAGGACGGCTTCGAGTTGGCCGAGATCGATCTCAAGCAGCGTGGCCCGGGCGAGTTTTTCGGCACGCGGCAGGCGGGCTTGCCGGATTTTCGCGTGGCGAATCTTTTGCGCGACCGGCAGTTGCTGGAGCTGGCCAAATTCGAAGCGGCGCAATTTGCTCTGCGCCCCGATGCTGCGGTTACTGAGGTTGAACGCGCGCGCGTGTGGGCAAGACTGAAGGACGCCTGGCAGCGGCGGTATGGGCTTGTTGAGGCAGGTTAAGGTGGCAGGTTGAGGGACGGCTCTAGACGGACCAAACGGCAAGACTGAACCGAAGGGCATGCGCTACGCGGGACCGAAGGGCGAGCGTTAGGCCGGCCACAACATCTGCGTCTCTTCGACGAAGTCGGGAGAAAATGTCTGGATCTCCAGATCGACGCTGGCGATCTCCGTGCCGCAATCCCGTTGCTGGCTGCGCGTGCACTGGCAAAGTTCGGTCAATCGGATATGGCCCATTTGGCTGAGCTCCAGGCCGGCGGCGATGAGCAGAGTGTAGATATCGATGCACGCCAGGCGCTCAAATTCAAAGAGCATGTTGACCTTGCCCGTATTATTCGCGCCGCGGCTCAATACCCAGCCGCCACAGCCAAGAATAGCGCCGGTGAGCGACTGGACTAGTCGCGACGGCTCCTCAGTAGAGACAGCTTTCATCTGCATGGCCCAGGGTACGTTCATGGGCTGCCTCATTCTTAATCCGAGATTATTCTGCTTCACGGGCTGTTTATCGGAAACGGGCGGCTGTGGACCACTTCTGCTGCAGATCGGAACATAGCCTGACCGTTTTTGACACACTTTTTGGCCAGGAAGGCATAAAAGTTGCCGTCGGCAATCGGGTCTGGCTGTGCCGGCGCGGCCCGCTGGCAGACCGTCGCGGCTAGAGGGCTGGAAAGCGGGCCAGTATGCGCGCGCAGGCAGGAATGTTGTAGCTTGATAAACAAGATGATCGCCGGTTCTGGTATTGACGTGGTCGAGATTGAGCGCATTCAACACTCCATAGATCGCTTCGGCGGGCGTTTTTTGAAGCGCGTCTTTCTTGCGGAGGAGCAGGCCTATTGCATGCGCAAAAGGAATTCGGCAGAGAGCTTTGCCGCCCGCTTCGCCGCCAAGGAAGCGGCGGCCAAGGCGCTGGGTACCGGGATCAGCTTCGGAGTGAATTGGCTGGAGATTGAGGTAGTGCGCGAGGTGACTGGAAAGCCTAGCCTGCGGTTTCATGGCCGTGCGGCGGAGATTGCCGGCCGATTGGGAGTAGTGCGTTCTGCCCTTTCGCTGACCCATACCTCCGAGATTGCCGTAGCCAGCGTCTTGCTTGAGGACGGAAAGTAGGGTTTATTGGCAGGCCCTTAGCTTGCCCGTTCTGGTATTCTCAAGGCGTTGATCCGCTGGGTTCCTCAAGAGGAGTAAAGTGCCGAGCCGCAAAGAGATTCAGTGGTCGCAATTGAAGGTGGGAGCGCTGGTTCTGACCGCGCTCGCGATTCTGATTGCCATCGTCTTTCTAATGACCTCCTCCACTGGCGGGCTGTTCGCACGCAAGATTGTTCTGCGCTGTTACTTTCCTAACGCCGGCGGACTGAAAAATGGGGCTGTGGTGTCGCTTGAAGGCGTCACGATTGGCAACGTCACCCGTATGCGCGTGGTGCCTCGCCGGAATCCTAATCCCGTCGAAGTGACGATGGAAGTGGGCGAGAAGTACGTATACGACCTGCACACTGATTCGCTGGCTACCATCGCGGCGGCAGGCGTGCTGGGCGATAGCTACCTCGACATTGATTCCACCCATGCAATAGGGCCGCCCGTGATGAGCGGCGCCGAACTCCAGCAATCCGGCTCTCCAACTATTCAATCCGTGATCAATACCAGCCAGGTTTCCATTCAGGAAGTGAACGTGCTGGTGCACAAGATCGAGACCCTGGTTGACACTCTCAATCAGGGACACGGCACGGCGGGCGAGCTCCTCAACGATCCTGCGCTGTCGAGGAAGATCGTATCGATTGCCGATAATCTGCAGACCATCTCGGGCGCCATCGCGCAGGGCAAAGGCACTGTGGGCGCACTGGTGAACGACAACACGCTGTATACCAAGCTGAACTCGGCGGTCGACCATCTGAATGCCATCACTGCCGATCTGGATTCGGGAAAAGGCACCGTGGGCAAGCTGCTGAAGGACGAGACGCTTTATAACAACCTGAGCGCTGCGGCTGCCAATGCGAACCAGTTGACGGCTCAGATCAACTCCGGCAAAGGCTCGCTAGGCATGCTGGTGAAGAATCCGGACTTTGCGAAGAAGTTGGACGACACTTTGACCAACCTCGACGAGATCGCAAAAGGAATCAACGCGGGAGAGGGCACGGCTGGCGCGCTGGTGAAAAACCGCTCGCTCTACGATCACCTGGATCAGACCGCAGACCAGGCGCAGCAGCTCATCAAGGGCATGCGCGAGAATCCGAAGAAATATCTGGTCATTCAGCTGAAGCTGTTCTAACTTTCTGCGCGCGCCGGTGTCTCTATAACCAAGAGAACTGTTGTGTGAGGCGAGGCGTATAGTCACGCTATGAGCGGTCATTCCCTCCCCAAAGTTCTCGCTGTTGGAGCTGTGGCTTGTGTGCTGGCCGTTGTCTGCGCGTTCCTCCCGGTTCATGGGCAATCTTCAGCCATCGTCGCCGCTGCCACGGATTCCGCGCCGGCCTACGCGCCCAATGGAGACATGCTGACCCCGACAAATTATCGCGAATGGGTTTATTTGAGTTCTGGTCTCGGTATGGATTACTCGCCGCAGCCAGGTGGCATGATCATGTTCGACAACGTGTTTGTGAATCCAGAGGCCTATCACAGTTTTGTGGCCACTGGAACATGGCCCGATAAGACTGTGATGGTGTTGGAATCGCGCGGCGCAGAAAGCAAGGGTTCGATTAACCAGGGCGGCCACTATCAAGGCACTGGCGTGATGGGTTTCGCGGTCCACGTGAAGGATGAGGTGCGTTTCCCCGGCAAATGGGCATTTTTCGCGTTCAATTCGCCTAGCGGAAATGGGACGCTCATTCCCCAGGGAGCGTCCTGCTACTCGTGCCACCAACAACATGGCGCGGTGGACACGACGTTTGTGCAGTTCTATCCGACACTGCTGCCAATCGCGCGCGACAAGAAGACGCTCAGCGATGCGTTCATCAAGGAAGAGGCCGCGCAGGCAGGTGCGAGCAAGTAAGCCGGCTGCTCAGGGCGCGGCTTGACTGCGGAAAATCTTCCAGAACTCGACGAACGCCTTGAGCCGGACCACCTGGAAAAAATCATTTGCGACCAGGAAGAAGATACCTGATGCGGCTGCGACGAAGTGCATGGCGTCGGGGCCTATTTCGTCGCTGAACGGTAGTGGCGCGGCAGAAAAGACCATTGCCACCACCAGCAGAGCCAGCTTAACGATTCCCAGAACCAGGTTGATCTCGGCGAGTTTACCGGTGAATCCCTTACCCAGCCTAAGGCTTTGACCTAGAGCCGAAAGCGCGGAGCGCCCCTCGACGAGAGCGAGAACCGGCGCAATCGCCGGAATCCAACTGGTGAGCGCGAAAGCGGTGAAGAAGGCAAGCGCAAGAACAATCGCCCATATGAAATAGCCGACGAGGTCCGGTTCGACAAAAGCGGTGATGTGTGTGGCAGCTGCCCACTGCATGCACACGAACCAGCCCCAGAGGGTGAGGCCGAGCAGCGCTAGCCATGCGCCCTGGAGCACGATCATTGTGACTGGGCGAAACCGCACGCGAGTGCCGACAGGCTTCATCCGCATGAGCAAGAGATTGCGGCCAACGCCTGAGACGACTGCCCAGGCGATTGCGGCGCAGGGTAGGAGCCAGCGCAAGACGCTGAGCACGTGTGGCTCATAGAACGCGGCGATATCGCAAAGCTGAACGGAGGCGACCCACGGGTTCCGGGTGTCGAGCGTTCCAGCGCCGGAGGCCTCGAGCGGAAATGCCGCGAGAATTTGCTGGCCTTGATGCCAGCAGATGAGAAGAAACGGAATTCCGAACAGCCAGCGCCAGGCGATTTCGATGGCGACGAGCGAAGGACGCCGAAACACTTCGCTCATGTGCTCAACCAGCAACTGCGTTCCACGCACAGGAGCGTTGCTGTGAGCGTGGGCCACGGAAGCTGCCCTCACTTCACGACCAGGTTGACGGCCCTGCCGGGAACGACGATCACTTTGACCACGGTTTTGCCGGCAATGCGGTCGAGAACCTTTTCGTTAGCCAGGGCAGCGGCCTCAATCAATTTGGGGTCTGTGTCTGCCGCGACGCGCACGACGGCAACCAGTTTCCCATTGATCTGCACTGGAATCTCGATTTCATCTTCTCTGGCCAGCCCGGGATCGCTCTTGGGCCACGGGGCGCGAAGAACCGCGCCTTCGCCGCCCAGTTCCTCCCAAAGCTCCGCCGCAAGAAACGGCGCGAACGGCGCGAGCAATAGAACGAGGGTCCGCAGCAGCTCGCGCACTACCGGCACGGGGATTTCACCCGCGGCCAGTTGCGCGTCCGCATTCTGCATTTCGTTGACCAGTTCCATGATCGCCGCTACGTCGGTGTTGAAGTGCCAGCGACCTTCGAAGTCGAGCGAGATCTTCGCGATGGTCTGGTGCAGCTTTCTCAATAGCTTTAGCGAGAGCCCTGTCGGCGCTCCGACTTTCTGCTCCCCAGGGGTTCGCGCGATGAGTGCGTATTTCGTGACGATGCGCCAGA
Source organism: uncultured Acidobacteriaceae bacterium (assembly GCA_963763585.1). Lineage (GTDB taxonomy): Bacteria > Acidobacteriota > Terriglobia > Terriglobales > Acidobacteriaceae > Telmatobacter. The sequence goes on from CAVXPR010000034.1 coordinate 72,399, forward strand.
CGCGGCCGAGGAAACGGCTCACCCCGGCGACGCCGTCTTCCTGCCAGTCAAGATCGCGGTCTGGCGGCGCGGCAAAAAGAGAATACATACGCGCGGAATCTGCGCCGTATCGCGCTACCATGTCGTCGGGCGAAACCACGTTACCTTTCGACTTGGACATTTTCGCGCCGTCTTTAATCACCATGCCCTGCGTAAAGAGGCGCTCAACCGGCTCGTCGTTTTCAACCAGCCCCAGGTCGCGCATCACTTTGGTCCAGAAGCGCGAATAGATCAAATGCAGAATGGCGTGCTCAACGCCGCCGATGTATTGGTCGATGGGAAACCAATAATTCGCGCGCTCTCGTCCAAAAGGAGCAAAAGAATTCTTCGCGTCGGTGTAGCGATAGAAGTACCAGCTCGAATCGACGAACGTGTCCATGGTGTCGGTTTCGCGTTTGGCAGGCCCACCGCACTTGGGACATGTGGTGTTGACGAACGACGGCACGCGCGCCAGCGGCGAACCGCCCTGCTGCGTGATCTCAATATTGTCGGGCAAAAGCACAGGCAACTTATCGTCCGGAACCGGAACCAGGCCATCGCGCTCGCAGTGAATCATGGGGATCGGCGTGCCCCAGTAGCGCTGCCGGCTGACGCCCCAATCCTTCAAGCGAAATATGACCTTTGCCTCGCCAAAGCCCTCTTTTACAGCGACTTCCTGCAGGCGCTTTTGCGCCTCGGCGCAGCTCAATCCGCTATATTCGCCGGAGTCTACGAGCACGCCGTCTTCAGAGATAAACGGGAGCTTCGCTCCGTCCTCGTCTTGGACGGGCTTAATCACCTGTCTGATTTCGATCGCGTATTTCGTCGCAAACTCAAAATCGCGTTCGTCGTGCGCAGGCACGCTCATAATTGCGCCGGTGCCGTATTCCAGCAGAACGTAGTTCGCCACCCAAATCGGCACTTCCTCGCCGCTATATGGATTGATAGCGAACTTGCCGGTGGGTATGCCGTGCTTTTCAATCGCGCCCAGATCGCCAGTTTCGCGTGCCTTTTTCTGCTCGGCGAGCAGTTCGTCGATCTGGTTCTTTAACCCGGGATCAGTCGCGCAGAACTCCGCGACGAGCGGATGCTCCGGCGCCAACTGCAGGCTGGTCGCGCCAAAGATCGTGTCGACCCGCGTAGTGAAAATGCGAATGCGTTTCTTCTCCGCAGCCGGGTCAATCTCCTCCAGAAAGAAATCAACCTCTGTACCCTCGCTGCGTCCGATCCAGTTGCGCTGCATAGTGCGCACTTTTTCCGGCCAGCCGTCCAGCTTGTCGAGGTCGTCCAGCAACTCCTGTGCGTAGGCGGTGATGCGGAAGAACCACTGCGTCAGGTCTCGCTGTTCGACCTTTGTGTCTTCGTGCCGCCAGCAGCAACCGTCAATCACCTGCTCATTGGCCAGAACAGTGGCGCACTCCGGGCACCAGTTGACTTTACTTTTCTTGCGATAGGCCAAGCCCTTTTCATACATGCGCAAAAAGAACCACTGATTCCAGCGGTAGTAGTCAGGCATGCATGTGGTGACTTCGGTGGCCCAATCAAATCCCATTCCGAGGCGCTCAAACTGCCTTTTCATGGCGGCGATGTTGGCCAGCGTCCACTCGCGCGGCGGCGTGTGATTTTTGAGTGCTGCGTTTTCTGCCGGCAGCCCGAACGCATCCCAGCCCATGGGGTGGAGCACGTTGTAGCCGCGCATCCACATCTGCCGCGCCAGCGCATCGCCGATGGCGTAGTTGCGCACATGGCCCATGTGCAGCTGGCCGCTGGGGTACGGCAGCATTTCCAGCACGTAGTATTTTGGCTTGTTGCTCGAAGCCGGCTCGGCCGCGTAGAGCTTGGGGTCAGCTGCCCAGCGCTGCTGCCACTTCTGCTCGATCGTCGCCGGGTCGTAGCGCAGTTGTTCTTTTTCGTCCGCCATCACTCTTCAGTGTAAACGGAGCCGATAGCCGGATACAGGCGGTTTATCACGCGACGGAGCGTAGATCCCTGGCGCGCTCGATGCGCTCTCGTCTTTCCGGCGTGTGCATCGCCTCCCACAGCTCTGTGCGACGCTGCGAATTCAGCCAGAACTCTGGCGTGTTTCCAAAAACACGTGCCAGCATGAGCGCGGTATCGGCAGTCACCGCGCGGCGGTCGTTGCACAATTCATTGACCAGCTTGCGCTGCACACCCATTGCCTCGGCCAAAGCGCCCTGCGTTAGCCTCAGCGGCTTCAAGAACTCCTCTACGAGCATTTCACCCACGCTGACGGGCCGTCGTTCGGTCTTAAACATGTGGACCTCACCGGTAATTATGTTTGTCGAGATAGATTTCCGTTGCTTCTCCCTTGCCGCCGTCCCAACGAAAGATCAACCGCCATTGATTGTTTACGCGAATAGAATGGAAGCCCGCAAGGTTGCCTCGCAGTTTCTCGAAATGATTGCTCGGCGGAACCCGGAGATCCGCATCCGACGTGGCGTCGTCGATCAGCTGCAGTTTCCTGAAAAGCAGGCCCTCCAGGTCCGGCGGGATGTTCCGGCTGGCCTGGTCGTAAGCGAAGAATTCTTTCAGCCAGCGATCCTGGAACCGCAGAATCATGCGCGATTTTTCCTCGCTAGGCTATTGTACCGTACAGCGGTACACTCTGCAAAGTCAATTCACAAGGCTTCGCAGCGCCCGCACATTCCGCTCTTCGTCGCCCTCTTCGTCGACCGGAGTTTCCGCGATGAAGGCGCAATGATGCGAAGCGAGGATCGTTGAGCAAGCGCCGGAATGGTTCGAGGCTCATGGTTCCCTCGCCGATGTGCTCGTGCCGGTCGAGTTTCGATCCGCGCTCGGCTTTGGCATCATTGCAGTGCCACACGCGCACCGCGTCGAACCCGACGGTCGCTCCGGCCTGCTTCATCGTCTCCTCGTAGCCCTCGGCGCTCACCATGTCATAGCCGGACACATGCGTGTGGCAAGTGTCGAGGCAGACGGCCACCGGCGCATGGTTCTTCAGCCGCGCTACCAATTCGGCCACCTGCTCGAAGCTGCCGCCGAGCGAAAACTCCGCGCCTGCGGTGTTTTCAATCAGAATGTGAAAGCCGGTTCCCTGCACCGGCAGCCCATCGATAGCGTGCTCGATCGAATCCGCCGCGAGCCTCAGCCCTTCATCGCGCGTGAGCCCTTTCCACGAGCCCGGATGCAGCACGAGATATTCCGCGCCCCAGGCCAGCGCACGCTCAATCTCGCCGCGAAAAGCGGCCACACTCTTTTCGCGAATCTCTGAGGACTGGCTGCAAACGTTGACCAGATAACTGGTGTGGATCACCAGCGGCCCGACGTCGAGCTTCGCGCGCAGCTCGCGCATCCGGCTCGCTTGAGCGGGGTCAACTTTCGGCGCGCGCCACATGCGCGGGCTCGATGAAAAAATCTGAAAAGTGTTTGCGCCGATTTCGCGCGCTCGTTCAACGGCATTCGACGCCCCGCCTGCGGTACCCAGGTGCACCCCGATGCGTTTGGCCATGGGATCAGTTTAACGGCCCTGCGCCGGAGGCTCGGCCGGGATTCACTAAAGACCGGGGTGCCCGATCACTCATTTCGTCGCGATGATGCCGGGGCTCAGCCACTGCGCAATCAGGACCGCTTCGTCTTCGGCCAGCGCACGCAATCCATCGATGATGCTGTTCATCTCGGCAGGGGTTGCGATGTCGTTGCGAAAAATGACGGTTGAAGCCTCGGCGAAGGTAAGCTCCCACAGGCGCTTCTCGGGCCCAAGAAAATACGCCGGCTGCTCGAGGCGAACCTGGACGGATTGAAAGCCGGCTTGCGCCGCGTCGGCCGGCATCCGTGCTCCGTAGTCATAGCTCACGCCCAATGCGTCTCCCACCGCCGTGCCGATCTCAATGGAGCGCGTGATTGCTGGAGACTTGACGGAGCTGAAGACGCTCGATATCCGAATATCCTGGCAGACGAGGGCGCCGCCGGGGCGAAGGAGCCGATACGCTTCGCGCAGAACTTTTTGGGGCTCGGTGAGATGGCAAAGCAGGAGCCGCATGTGCACCAGGTCGAAGCTTTCATCGGGAAATCCGGTGGCGTAGGCGCTGGCTTCGATGTAGTCGATTGGCAGATGGTCGCATTTGGCGCAATGCCATTTTGAGACGACAAGCTGATCAGGATTAACGTCTGCCGCGACGACCGAGCCCGTTGGCCCAACCTGTGCTGCCATCCAACAGGAAACCGCGCCGATTCCGCAGGCAAGGTCCAGAGCGCGCGTTCCGGGCCCGAGCCCGGCGTCGAGAAGCAATTTGCGGGTTGACGGTCCGTAGATCTCATCGAGCAGCCGCAACCGGTCTGCCGCTGTCTCGCCGGTTCCGAGCACATAGACATCGCTCGCAGTGCCTTTGGCGCCTTCGGCCATAAAGGTTGACTCCTCTGTCGGGTGGATTTGGGATCAGGTGAATTTAGCCCGTTTGTTTCCTGGCGCGGGTAAGCGCTTGCAGCGCCTAATCATAGCAGTCAGATTAGAGCCGCTGGAAGCTCAACTGAAGTTGGCACCCAAAACAACGAAGCCACGGCACTCGACGCTCCGCCCGCCGTGCCGAGATGCACCCCGATGCGCTTGGCCATGGGATCAGTCGAGAGGGCGCCTATTCAGGTTCGACTCGCCTGAACATTTGCGTCAGAGCTCGCCAAAAAAGCGCGCCAGCTATACCAACTAAGCCGATCGCATGGGAATCAGAGTTGCCACTGCACACTGCCGTTTAATCTTGACACTGATTTTGTCGTCTCCCTACCATTCTCAAATCTGGCAAATCTCCGCATTCCTCGCCGCCTACTTCTTTGGCATCATTCGTCCACTAAATTCCAAGAGGAGACACCGTGAGCCGAGTACTTCGTACACTCATTACGATCGCATTCGCCCTGTGCGTCATCATCGCCGGCGGCAAAGTTGTGCTGGCCACCGCTATATGCCCTCCACTGTGCATTCTGCCGCCTGATCCACCGCCGCCGATGCCGCCGATGCCTGTAGATGATCCTCCACTCAAGGCGTTGGCCCCGACCATCCCCAACACTAACGGCACCCATCAGGCAACTGCCGTACCCGCATCCGCCGTCACCCTAACCGGCAAGAAGCAGGCAGGCGGCGAGTGCAAATCCGGCAACATGAGCGGAACGCTGGTGCTGACGAATGGAAAATACTCCTGCAATTTCGTGCCTTCGACCCTCCCTGTTGGCGGCGCATGCCACGCCAACGGCCAGCTGGGATTAATTACGGTCGTGGACGGGAAGCGATACTGCAAGATCCAACCTTAGCGGCGCAGTATCCACAGCCACACAAGGAAGCGAACGCCTCCTACCCCGATTCCCTCCGGCGCGCAATTTGTGATGCGTAGTCTGGCGAAGTTTGCGTGAAGCTGCGACCTCACAGGAAGACCTGTAGCTTCCGCGTGTGAGAGAGCATGTTTCTGTACCATCTTGTTTTCGCTCCATCTTCGCCTTTTCCCTTATAATCAACTCATGGACTTTCAGCTCGTCTCCAGCTATACGCCGAAGGGCGACCAGCCTCGCGCCATCGACCAGCTTATGGAGGGCCTTGGGGCTGGCGAGAAGCACCAGGTGCTGCTGGGCGTTACCGGCTCGGGCAAGACGTTTACGATGGCCAAGATCATCGAGCAGTCCAACCGGCCGGCGCTGATTTTGGCGCACAACAAGACGCTGGCAGCGCAGCTTTATCACGAGTTCAAGCAGTTCTTCCCTTCGAATGCGGTTGAATATTTCGTCAGCTACTACGACTACTACCAGCCGGAGGCGTACATTCCCGCCGGCGACCTCTATATAGAGAAGGAAGCGACGATCAACGAAGAGCTGGACAAGCTGCGGCTCTCGGCAACGCGCTCGCTCTTCGAACGCCGCGATGCGATTATTGTCAGCTCGGTGAGTTGCATCTACGGTCTCGGCTCGCCTGAGGCCTATTTCGGAATGTTGTTGCTGCTCGAGAAGGGGCAGAAGATCAGCCGCAAAGACATTACGCGGCGGCTTGTTGAGATTCTCTACGAGCGTAACGACACGGACTTCCGCCGCGGGACTTTTCGAGTAAGAGGAGACGTGATCGAGGTCTTTCCTACTTACGATGAGAATGCTTACCGGATCGAAATGTTCGGCGACGAGATTGAATCGCTTTCGCAGATCGATCCGCTCTTCGGCACCGTGAAGCAGAAGTTTTCGCGGCTGCCCATTTATCCCAAGAGCCATTACGTGGTGCAGCCGGAACGCAAGGCCCTGGCCATCGACTCCATTGTGTCCGAGTTGAACGAGTGGGTCACGCATCTCGAGTCGGAGGGCCGCGCAGTGGAGGCGCAGCGGGTTCACCAGCGCACGCGATTTGACCTGGAGATGATCAAGTCGATGGGCTACTGCCACGGCATTGAGAACTACTCGCGCCACTTCAGCGGGCGCCTGCCGGGCGAGCCGCCGCCCACGCTGCTCGACTACTTCCCTCGCGACTTTCTGCTTTTTGTTGACGAGAGCCACGCCACGATTCCGCAGGTGCACGGCATGTGGCACGGCGACCGCAGCCGTAAACAGAATCTTGTCGATTACGGATTCCGCTTGCCCTCGGCGATGGACAACCGGCCGTTGAAGTTCGATGAGTTCGAGAACCGGATTCATCAGACGATCTATGTCTCGGCCACGCCGGGGCCGTTTGAGTTGACGCGGTCGGCAGGCGTGGTTGTCGAGCAGGTAATTCGACCGACTGGCCTGATTGATCCCGAGGTTGAGATTCGTCCCGTGAAAGGCCAGATCGACGATCTTCTGGCGGAGATTCGCGATCGGGCGCAGCGCAACGAGCGTGTGCTGGTGACCACGCTGACCAAGCGCATGGCCGAAGACCTGGCCGGCTACTACACCGAGGTGGGCGTGCGCTGCCGCTATATGCACTCCGAAATTGAGACCCTGGAGCGCGTGAAGTTGCTGGCCGGTTTGCGCAGGGGCGAATACGACGTACTCATCGGCATCAATTTGCTGCGCGAAGGGCTGGATCTTCCCGAGGTATCGCTCGTGGCGATTCTGGACGCGGATAAAGAGGGATTTCTGCGCTCGGCTGGCTCGCTGATCCAGACCATGGGCCGGGCGGCTCGGCACTTGCAAGGCAGGGCGATTCTTTACGCGGACAGGATCACGGACTCCATGCGCCGGGCAATGGATGAAACGGATCGCCGCCGGACGATCCAGCGCGCATACAACGAGGAACACGGCATTACGCCGCAGTCGATCATCAGCCAGGTAGAGATGGGACTGGCGCACATTCTCAAGGCCGAGTACGGCGACGTCGAAGAGGAAGAGACGGCGGGCATTCCGGAGTTCAATACGCAGATCGAGTTGGACGCATACATTGCCAAACTCGAAACCGAGATGCGCGAGGCCGCGAAAAAGTTCGAGTTCGAGAAGGCTGCGCGGTTGCGCGACAGCATCAAGCAGCTTCGCGACAAGGAATTCCTCTTTGGGTAACTTCGGTACGTGCCTCTTTGGTAACTTTGGCGTGTGCACGCAGGCAACCGCAAACGTTTACCCATCATCTGACTTAGCCAGATAGCAGATTCTCAGGCGCTTCAGGTGGGCTGAATGCGCCCCCAGGGCCCGATGACAAATATTCTTATCGTTGACGATGATCCACTACAAGCGTCCTTGATGATTTCCGTTCTCGGCCGGCATTTCGGCAACGTGCGTCGAGTAAACGACGCGGCCGAAGCGCTTTGCCTCATCGAGCAGCCCGACTTTGCCGACAAACTCGGCTTAATCATCACTGGGCACCACACGCCGGGAATCGGCGGACCAGCCTTCGTGGCAGAACTGCGCTCGCGCAAGCCGGATTTGCCGGTCCTGGTGCTTGGCGCGGGCGACGCCGCAATCTCCGACTATAAGGACGATCGTGTTGTGTTCCTGCCCCGGCCAGTCGGCGGCGACAAGATGCTGGCCGTTACGGGTCGGCTTCTCGCTGAATATAAAAACGCCGTCGCCTAATCAGCAAAAACATTAAATGAAGCTCGTAGGTTGCTCCTCGTGTGAGCCCAGTCACGGGCGGAACTCCTATTAAGGTTCGAGAATAAGCTCGTCCGTTCGGTGGGCACACGCTCCCCACCTACGTGCGACAATCATCGTGGAGTGTTCATGGCCACGTTTGGCAGCTTCTGTCTCCTTATCGCTTTAGTTCTGGCGGCATACAACCTACTCGCCGGAGCCGTGGCATTGCGGCTGATTGCCACTGGCCAGCCTGCACGAATCTCTCCTGAGCGGCTGGCAGATACGGCGCGCAGAGCGGGAATTGCTGGTTTCGTAGCCGTAACCGGAGCTGCTTTTGCGCTCATCTATTCAGTCTTTACCAACGATTTCTCCATTACCTACATCCTTGAACACTCCAATCTAGCGCTGCCGATTCCGTACAAATTCGCGGCCCTCTGGAGCGGCCAGGAAGGCTCGCTGTTGCTGTGGGCTTGGCTGCTGGGGACTTATGGCTTCGTCCTGCGGCTCACGCACAAGACGGATGTGAAGCTTTACTCCTACGCGGGAACGATTCTGGCGGGCGTTCAGGTTTTCTTTTTGTCGGTGCTGGTTTTTGCCGCGCCTCCGTTCGCGCTGCTTCCAGGTTACGTCGCCGGAGTGACTCCCATTCCTGCCGATGGCAACGGGCTCAATCCCCTGCTGCAGTACCCGGAAATGGTGATTCATCCGCCGATGCTTTATCTCGGGTATGTTGGCTTCTCGGTGCCTTTTGCTTTTGCCTTGGGCGCGCTGATGATGCGCTACCCTGGCGAGAAGTGGATCAGGATCACGCGCATCTGGACGATGGTGACGTGGCTGTTTTTGACCTGCGGCATCTTTCTCGGCATGCATTGGGCCTATGCCGTGCTGGGTTGGGGTGGCTATTGGGGCTGGGACCCGGTGGAGAATGCGAGCTTCATGCCGTGGCTGACGGGAACCGCATTTCTGCACTCCGTGATGATGCAGGAGCGCAAAGGCATGATGAAGAGCTGGAATGTGTGGCTGATCTTCTCCACGTTCCTGCTCACCATGCTCGGCACGCTGCTGACTCGCGCAGGCCTGGTGAGCTCAGTGCATGCATTTGCGCAATCGTCTATCGGGACGTGGTTCATTGTCTTCATGGGGATCGTGCTGGGAGTCTGCATCTTCACTTACATTTTGCAGCGCGGACACTTGAAGACAGAGCATCACATGGAATCGCTGGTGAGCCGCGAGTCGAGTTTTCTGTTCAACAATCTTGTCTTGCTGACTGCTTGTTTCGTGATTTTGTGGGGCACGCTGTTCCCCATCATTTCGGAATATGTTCAAGGCACCAAGGTGACGGTGGGCGCGCCTTTTTATAACCGCGTTGCGGTGCCGATCGGGCTGTTTCTGGTTTTTCTTACCGGCGTGGGTCCGCTGTTGCCATGGCGTTCAAGCTCATTCAAGGCCATCAAGCGGAACTTTGTGCTGCCGATTGTTGCGCTTTGGGCTACGGTGATTGTCTGCCTCGCTGTCGGCGTGCGGCCGTGGAAAGACGGCGCGCTCGACACCGGCAGCTTTTATGCGGTTGTGGCATTTTCAGTAGCAGCAGCAGTGCTGACGGCGATCACAGCGGAGTTCCTGCGCGGCGCCGGCGTGATTTCACGACAGACCGGCCGGAATTTATTTGCGGCCACATGGCTGCTGACACGCCGCAACACTCGACGCTACGGTGGCTACATTATTCATATCGGCGTGGTGGTTGTCGTAATCGGGCTGGCTGGGTCGGCTTTCAATCGCAGCATCGAAAGCGAAATGGGCCTGCACTCCACGATGAATATCGGGCCCTACACGCTGGTTTGCACCGGCTTCACGCAAGATTCCAACTCGAACTACAACTCGGACTATGCGGTGCTCGACGTTCAGCAGGGCGGCAAAAAGGTTTTCCAGATGACTCCGGAGAGGCGCTTCTACCTTGCCAGCGGCCAGCCGCAGACCATGGTGGCGATTCACTCGGTTCCGGAGTGGGATTTGTATGTGGTCTATGAGGGCACGAATCCTGATACCGGCCAGCCGATTATCAAAGCGTTCCTGAATCCGCTGGTTGGCTGGATTTGGTTCGGCCTGGTGATCATCGTGTTCGGCACATTTATTGCGCTGGTTCCAAACCTATCGCCGGCGACAGCTGCTGTGCGCGTTCCCGTGACAAAGGCGCCGCCCATGACTCCCGCTCTCAAGGGAGGCGACTGATGGTACTCCGGCGCTCGCGCGCTTTTAAGTTTTGGACGAGAGCGGTGGAAACATCCGTTCTCGTCGTGGTCATCTGTTTCTCGCTGGGCGCGGCCACTCCCGATTCGCGGCAGAATACGTTAAGCCACCAAATAATGTGCCAGTGCGGATGCGCGCAACTGCTGGGCGAATGCGATCACGTGGGATGCCCCGACCGCGACAAGGAACTGTCTGAACTTACGACGGACATTGCAGCGGGCATGACCGATCAACAGGTGATGGACGAGTTTGTGGCCAAGTACGGAGCCGTCGTGTTGGCTGCGCCGACGACGAAGGGATTTGATCTTGTAGCGTGGGTTGCGCCCTTTGCGGTGTTTGCGGCGGCATTGCTGGGCACGATCCTGCTGATTCGGCGCTGGGGCGGACTGGGAATTGAGCGGCGCGCACTTGCAACGGGAACTCCGGCCCAGGTCACGGACCCAGCAGAGCAGGAACGGCTGGATCGCGTTCGTCGCGAGACCGGCAGCGATGACGGAATTTGACGGAGGTTTTTTGAGCGATGACGGAAACTGATGGCCTGATTGCCGGAGTGCTTCTACTCTTCGCGCTCTTTTTGTACACGTTCTGGCCGGAGAACAGCTTCGCAAGCCAAAAGCAAAAGACGCGGCTCGACTTTCTGCTGGAGCGCAAGGAACAGCTCTACGAAAATCTGCGCGATTTGAACTTTGAATATCGCGCGGGCAAGTATCCTGAAGAAGATTTCGCTGCTCAGCGAGGACAACTGGAACGCGAAACAGCAGAATTGATGGCCGAAATCGATCATTTGCAGCAGGCGTGAAAATGGCAGCGACCAGAGAACCGCGCCTGGGCGCAGATTTTTGTTTGAACACATGAATGAAGGACGTTGACACGAAATGATTTTGAAGCGATTTGGAACATGCATCTTCGGTTTGGGCTTTTTGTTTTCCTGCGTGATGGCACAGGCGGCCACGGTGAGCGGAACCGTGACCGACAAGACCACCAACAAGCCCGCGGTGGGCGACACGGTAACGCTGCTGGAGCCGATGTCGGGCATGAGCGAAGTTGGCCATGCGACAACCGACGCGCGAGGCCACTATCAGCCTGGATCTGCCCGGGCAGGTTCCGTATCTGATCCGCGTGGTGCATCAGGGCGCCGAGTACTTTATCGCCGCACCGCAGGGTGGCGGAAGTGGCGACATTGCTGTCTATGACGTGGCCGCAAAAGTGGATGGCGTGACTATCTCAGAACACGTGACCGGAATCGAGACGGACAACGGGCAGCTTCGCGTGGTGGAGCGCTACGACATTCACAACGCGAGTTCACCGCCGCGCACGCAGTGGAGCAAGCAGTCCTTTGAGGTGGTTTTGCCAACCGATGCGGTGGTAGGCGATGCCTCGGCACAGCGGCCGGGCGCGAGCAGCCTGCCGACCAGTGTCAAGCTCAATCCTGAGGCGACCAAGGGCCATTACTCGTTTGACTTTCCGATTCAACCCGATGACGGCGGAAAGGGAACGCTGTTTCAGGTTCAATATGATGTGCCGTACGGCAGCGGAAAATATAACTTTCATTCACAGGTCACGCTGCCTGCCGATACCGTTTGGATCGTGCTTCCTAAAGCGATGACGTTCACCGGCGGAGGCGGAGCGGCATTCGAGTCGTCGCCGCAGGATCCCTCAGTGCAGACTTTTCTGGCGAAGAATGTTGCTCCCGGCAAAGCACTGGAATTTTCGGTTTCCGGCACGGGGTCGTTCGCGCGCGATGATCAAAATGGGCAGGGCGGCCAGGGAACTGATGGCGGCGGGCCGCAAGCAGGCGCGCCAGGAAGCGGAGTAGGAAGCGGGCCGGGCGGCGGCCTCGGCGAGCCCATCAATACGCCCGATCCATTGACGAAGTACAGGTGGTGGATTCTGGGCGGGCTGGCGTTGTTGCTTGCGGCTGCGGCGGCGTTTCTGCTGCGCAGACCTCCGTCAGGTGCGGACGCAACTTCGGACGTGGGATTGACGGCTTCTGGCGGAATTTCGCCGGCGTACTCTGCGTCGAGCGTGGTGGGAGCCTCGCCAGCCGCGAAGAATGCCGCGCTGCTGAATGCGCTCAAAGAGGAGATGTTCGCTTTGGAGAGCGAGAAGATTTCCGGAACGCTGCCGCCGGCTGAGTACGCCGAGCAAAAGGCGGCGCTCGAGACGGTGCTGAAGCGGGCGCTGAAGAAAAAGAGCTAGGGATCGAATCTCAAGGATCAGGCGCGTTCACAAGCTCGCCCTTCGAGCGCTTGCTTTGTCGCCTGTTGTCGTCTGGCGGTTCGCGGTATCCTTCCTCAATGAAGACCCTCCTTCGCACGCTGCTCTCTTTGTCTCTCATCGTCTGGTTGGGCGCGGAAGTATTTTTTCCGATCGTCGCCGCCGTCACATTTGGCGCGCTGCAGCCCGATACTCACAGCGCCGGAATGATTGTTGGCCAATTGCTTCGCATCCTGCATGAGATGGGATTGGTTTCGGGCATGGTGGCGCTGGCCGTTATGGCATTAAGTCCGGTGTTGGGAATCTACAAGCCGCGCGCAATGCTGGCTCCGATGGCGCTGATCGTGATGATGATCGCTTTCACGACCTTCTCGCAGTTTGGAATCATTCCCGCGATGGAGCGCGACCGCATCGCTGCTGGAGGCAGCATTGATGAGACCAGCCCAGCCGCTGCGACCACCGTGCATTTCAATAAGCTGCACAATCGGAGCGTGGTTGTTGAGGAGACGATTTTGCTGATGGGGCTCGTGACTGTAGTGCTGATGGCGAGAGCGGAAACGACGCGGGCTTGAGGGTTGATTGAGCGGAGGACAGGCAGGGATGGGGCGCGAAGCAACTTGCATGTGCCAATGGAATGGCGAAATGGCGCGCGTGAAGGCGCTGATCGAACCGCCGGAGTTGATTCTGCGCGGCGAAATCCGGCGACGACTTCCCTTCTCCGAGTTGCGGCAGCTACGCGCGGAGAGCGGCGCGCTGCGATTCAAATATGGCAGCGACGCCGTAACGCTGAAGCTTGAGGCAAGCACGGCGGAAAAGTGGGCGAAAGCTATCTTGGCTCCGCCACCGAGCCTGGCGAAGAAGCTCGGGATCACGCAGGAGTCGACGGTTTGGGTGATTGGTGAAGTTGATGACGTAGCGCTTGAGAGCGCGCTGGCTGAAGCGAGGCGCGTGGCCCGCAGAGGCACGGGCGTGGGCGCTGACGTGATCGTGGCGCGTGTGAACTCGGCGGCGGAGCTGGCACGTGCATTCAAGACGGCGGCGAAGCGCACGAGCAACGGCGCACCGATCTGGATTATGTATCGCAAGGGGCCCGGTCATGCAATCAACGAGTCGGATGTGCGGGAGACAGGGCTGGCCGCAGGAATCGTTGACGTAAAAGTGGCTTCAGTGTCGCCGGTGCTGACCGGGCTCAAGTTTGTGCGGCGAAAAAATCCGAAGCGATCGTAAATTAGCAGCACACACCGAGGTTGCGGGCGCGGCACGGCGCGCGAGTGCTTCCTGTATCATCGAAAGGGCTTGAGCGCTCGGCTGCGGTTCGAGCAAAATCCACAATGGAACGACTATGAAAACCGGCATAATCGGCCTGCCTCAGGTGGGCAAGACTTCACTCTTCAAAATTCTGACTAAAGCTAAAGTTGACGAGCATGGGCGCGCCAATCCACGCGAGGCGCACATTGGCGTAGCGCGCGTACCCGATGAGCGGCTGGATAAGTTGTCGGAGCTTTATTCGCCCAAGAAGACGACCTACGCGGCGGTAGAATTCGTTGACGTTGCGGGGATTGGGCAGGAGGCGCTGAAAGAGACGGCGTACCTGACCAGCCTGCGCAATGTGGATGCGCTGATCCATGTGCTGCGAGCATTTGAGAACGATGCAGTTGCGCAGGTCGGCCCGATCGACCCGCTGCGCGACGCAAAGAATGTCGAATTCGATTTAATGTTGAGCGACCTGGGGCAGGTTGAGAAGCGCATGGAGCGCGTGGAAAAAGATTTGAAGAAGGGGCGCACCAGCGATCTGGAGCGGGAACAGGCGCTGCTTGTGCGATCAAAAGAATCGCTGGAAAAGGAAATTCCTTTGCGCGCCATGGAGATGACGGCGGACGAGAAGAAGCTCATTCGGGGCTTCATGTTTTTATCGCAAAAGCCTATTTTATATGTACTTAATATCGGTGAAAGCTCGACGCTGGGCGCCGATCTTGAGCAGGCGGTAAGCCGTTACAAGATGGATGAGATCGCAAATCTGCCGAATGCGGGTGCGATGGCAATCTGCGGCAAGGTGGAGGCGGAACTGGCGGATATGGACGACGCCGAGGCTGCGGATTTCCTGGAAAGCTATGGACTGCACGAAAGCGGGCTGGTACGGCTGATCCGTAAGAGCTATGAGCTGCTGGGACTGATCAGTTTTTTTACGGCGGGCGAAGACGAGTGCCGCGCGTGGACGGTGCCGGCGGGATCGAAAGCGCCGCAGGCAGCTGGCGCGATCCACTCCGATCTGGAGCATCATTTCATCCGCGCAGAGACTATTCGCTGGGATGCCCTGCTGGAAGCGGGATCAGAGGCTGCGGCGCGCGCCAAGGGCACGCTGCGCTTGGAAGGCAAAGAGTACGTGGCGCAGGACGGCGACGTGATGCACATCCGGCATAGCGGGTAAAAGATACAGGGACCGAGGGAACAAGGGACCAAGGGAACGAGAAAGCTGACGCCAAGTAACGCTGCGGTTGGAATGACGCGATCAGGATGCTCACGACTTCAATCATTCTCGGCACGATAGCCGCGCTTGCCGATGTGGCAGGCGGGCTGGTGCTGGTGCGTGCGCGAGGCGTGGAGCGCTACCTGCGCTACTTCGTCGCGCTGGGCGCGGGGTTTCTGATGGCCACGGCGATTCTGGAGATGACTCCTGAGAGCCTGCTCTTGAATGCGCGACTGGGGCCGGCGCTGATCATGGCCGGCTATTGCGCAGTGCACTTGCTCGAGCACACCATCAACGCACATTTCCATTTCGGCGAGGAAGTGCACGGCCACGAATTCGTGTCTGCGCGCACCGGCTACTCTGTGCTGGGCGGCCTCAGCGTGCATGCCCTGTTTGACGGAGTGGCCATCGGATCGGGATTCGCGCTTTCGAATTGGCTGGGCTGGCTGATCTTTCTCGCCATTTTGCTGCACAAGGCGCCGGAAGGATTCACCATGGCCAGCGTGATGATGGCCAGCGGGCGCAGCCGCGCGACGGCGTTCTGGTCCGCGGTGGGGTTGGCAGCCGCCACGCTTGTGGGCGTGCTGGTGATTCAACTGGTGCCGCGCTGGGTTCCGTATGGATTGCCGGTTTCGGCGGGCGTCGCGATTTATGTGGCTGCCACCGACCTGGTGCCCGAAGTGAATCGCGAGCCGGGCATCCGCATGGCGCTGGTGTTTTTCGCCGGCGTGGGCGGGTTTCTGCTGTTGCGCTCGCTGCTGCCGCACATGTAAGGCGATGTCGCAACTCTGTTCGCCGTGCCTGGTCCCTCCGCAGCGCGCATTTTCCTGAGAACAACTGAGTCTGACCCTGTCGCACTGAGAGACTTCAACTGCCGAGCCGCTTTCGCACGATATGCTAAGCGATGTGGCGTATTGCGTTGCACCCGTCCTGGAAGATGTCGAAAGATCGCAGCGAGCGCGCACGCGCATTCCATTTGAGATTTTAGGAGTGCTGTTTTTTGCGGCGCTGGGCTTCCTGGTGATGGGCTATCACCCCGGCCTTGAGGACGACGGCGTCTATCTAGCCGCGGTCAAAGCAAACCTGAATCCAGCTTTATACCCCTACAATTCGAATTTCTTCCGGCTGCAAATGGAAGCGACTGTCTTCGACGGATGGATGGCGCACTTCGTCCGCTGGACGCGGATGCCGCTCGCGTGGGCGGAACTGCTGTGGCAATGGGCCGCGCTGTTTCTGATTCTTTGGGCAGTAAAGAAGATTGCGAATCGACTCTTTTCTGACGAGCACGCGCGATGGGGCGGAGTGGCAATGGTGGCCGCTATGTTTACGCTGCCCGTAACTGGGACCGCGCTCTACATGGTGGACCAGTATCTGCATCCGCGAGCACTTGCAACTGCGTTGATCCTGCTGGCGATTTGGCGAATTCTTGATGGAAAACGATGGCAGGCAGCAGCGCTGTTGCTCGTTGCGCTTCTGCTGCATCCGCTGATGGCGGCAATGGGAATTTCGTTTTGCTTGATTCTCTCGCTGGTCTTGCTGGACCGAGTGCGCGAGCGCGTGCTTGCGCTGCGAAATTCGACGGCCGCGGTCGTGCCACTGGGATGGATCTTCGCAGCCGGCGGCTCAAGCTGGCGCAAGGCTCTGGAAACGCGACCGTACTTCGACCTGCACAAGTGGACCTGGTACGAGTGGCTCGGCGCGCTGGCTCCACTGTTGCTTTTCTGGTTGCTGTGGAGCGTGGCGCACAAGCGCGGAGAGACAATGCTGGCGCGATTCGCCGCGGCCGCGCTCATCTATGGCGTTATCCAGCAGGTTTTGGCGTTCGCTATGATCTGGCCTGCGGCGCTGGTGCGGTTGACGCCGTTGCAGCCGATGCGGTTCCTTCACTTGCTTTATTTCGCGATGGTGATGATGGCTGGATGCCTGCTGGGGAAATTCGTATTGCATCGGAGTGTGTGGCGCTGGGCCGTGTTCCTGCTGATCGCCAATGGAAGTATGTTCGCGGCGCAACGGGTGGAGTTTGCCGCCAGCCCGCATCTGGAAATGCCGGGACGGCAGTCAAACAATGAATGGATGCAGGCTTTCGCATGGGTCCGCACGAATACGCCGGAGAATGCGTATTTCGCGCTCGATCCGAATTACACTGAAGCGCCCGGCGAGGACTATCACAGCTTTCTGGCGCTGGCCGAGCGCAGCCAACTGGCCGATGCGGTGAAGGATGCGGCGGTGGCGACGATGGTGCCGGAGTTGGGCCCTGTGTGGGTGCGCCAGGTTGATGCGGCGGCAGGCTGGCGGAACTTCAAGCTCGCGGACTTCGAGCGGCTGAAGGTGACTTTCGGCGTGGACTGGGTGCTGGTGAACTACCCGCAGCCCGAGGGCCTTGACTGCCATTGGCACAACAATCAACTGGCGGTCTGCCAGATTCCCTGAGAAAAAATGAGACGCCGCCAACTGTGGGCTTTGCAGGTTGCGGCTATATCCGCGAGAATGGGATTGTCACCAATCTCCGCCGCGGACACCGAACATGCTCAACATTACCCAGCGATTGATTCTCGGCTGTGTGCTCATCGCCTGCCTCACGGCAGGTCTGGTCGCGGTCGCGCATAAGGCGTTGGCGGCGGCCGGGCAGCTTCATCTGGGATATGCGGTGGCCTTGGCCTGTTCGCTGATCGCGGCGGCAACCATCTATTTTGTTCTGAAGCCGATTGAGACGCTGGCGCGCGACGCGGAACGCATTGGGCAGGGAAACCTGGAACACCAGGTGGAGTGGAGCAGCCGCGACAGCTTTGGCGTGATCGCCAGCGAGCTGAGCCGGATTGCGGTGCGGCTGCGCGAGGTGCGCGACACCGAGGCCGGCCGGCGGCAAATGGAGTTTCAACTTTCGGACGCGGTGCTGCAATCGATCTTTGAGCCCATCATAGTGACAGATGGCAAAGGCCATGTGTTGAAGGTGAATCCCGCGGCGGCGGAACTGCTGGGCGAAGCAGCGAGCGATCGTATGGCGCTGGCCAATACGCCGGGCGGCGAAAAGATTCTCAGCGCTATCCGCGACGCGGTATCGATGCAAAAAGCAGTGGCGACCGAGGGCGAAGCATCGATGTTGCCGATGAGGATCGGCAATCAGGAACGAAGCTATCGCCTGCGCACCATGCCCATGCGCGACTCAGAGGGCAGGCTGCTGGGCGCGGTGACGACGCTTGAAGACGTGACGAGCTTGCAGGATACCGACCGGTTCAAGACAGTGTTTATTGCGGTGGCCAGCCGCAAGCTGCGCGACCCGCTGCTGCAACTGCGGCGCGGGCTCTACGCGCTGGCCCAGGGATTCTCGGGCGAGATGACTCCTCTGCAAACGGAGTTGGTGGCATCGACCAGCAAAGAAGCCGAAACCCTGGACGATTTGATGGCCGACCTGATTGAAGTTGCAGAGCTGGACACGGGCAAGCGCGAACTAAAACTTGAGCGTATTCGTCCGCTGCAGGCCTTGAACGAGGCGCGGGACCGCAACTGCGACGAAGCGGCGAGCAAACATATCCGCGTTGAGGTGAGTGCCTATGCCGATCTGGCAGTGGTGCAGGCCGACCGGCGCGCGCTGCGCTCGATCCTGGACAACCTGCTGTCAAATGCATTGCGATACACGCCCGAGGACGGAGAAATTCTTCTGGCTGCCGAGGAGATCAAGAACTTTGTGCAGTTCAGCGTGCGCGATACGGGCCGCGGAATTGAGGCGGAGCGGTTGAGCACGATCTTCGATCGATTTAATACCTTCTCAGAACATGGCACCGGGCTTGGCTTGGCGCTGGTGCGGCGCCTGGTGGAGTCGCTGGGCGGCCAGATCGCAGTCGAGAGCCGCTTCGGCCACGGAGCGACGTTCCGGTTTACGCTGCCGATCGCAGTGGCAAAAGAAGTTCAACATCCTGTCGAGGTGGGCTGAGCAATGGCGGAGATCGTTCTCGAGAAAAAGCCAGAGCTGGCCAAACTACGCATCTATATTGGCGCGGCGCCCGGCGTGGGCAAAACCTACCTGATGCTCAACGACGCCAACCTCATGCGCAAGGGCGGCGTGGATGTTGTGATCGGCCTGGTTGAAACTCATGGGCGCAAAGAGACTGAAGAACAGATTCGCGATCTCGAATTGGTGCCGCTGAAAGTGATTCCCTATCGCGGCGTGAACCTGAAAGAGATGGATGTGGACGCGATCATCGCGCGGCATCCACAGACCGTGGTGGTGGACGAGCTGGCGCACACCAACGTTCCCGGCAGCAAGAACCGCAAACGGTACGAAGACGTGCTGGAGCTGCTGGACGCGGGCATCAACGTGATGACGGCGGTAAACATCCAGCACCTTGAAACGCTGAACGACGCCGTCAATCGCTCCGCCAATACGACGATCCGCGAGACGGTTCCTGACAGCTTCATCAAGCGCGCCGACGAAGTGGTGAACATCGACATCACCGTGGAGGAATTGCGTAACCGGCTGCGGGCGGGGAAAATCTACGCTCCCGAAAAGGTGGAGCAGTCGCTGGCCAACTTCTTCCGCAAGGGAAACCTGAACATGCTGCGCGAGCTTTCGCTGCGGACTACGGCGGAGCAGGTGAGCAACCGCGCATCAGAATACCGGCGCACGCAGGGCCTGGAGCAGGCGCCGGTGCCGGAAAAAGTGATGGTGTGCCTGAGCACGCGGCCGGGAACGGAGCGGCTGCTGCGCATTGGCGCGCGCATCGCCGGCCGACTGGCGACAAACTGGTACGCGGTTTATGTCGCGCCGCCCGACGATAAGGGCCATAGCGACCCGGAAGCGCACCAGCGGCTGGAAGAATATATGCGCATGGCGCGAGACCTGGGCGCGAAGGTGGTCCAACTCACTGACCGCAAAGTCGCCGATGCGCTGATCAGATTCGCGCAGCAGGAGAACATTTCGCACGTGGTCTTCGGGCAACCGGCGCGGTCGCGGTTCGATATTTTGCTGCGTGGCTCGGTGCTGAACCGATTTCTGTCAGAGGTGCGCGACGTGACGGTGCAGGTGGTGCCGATGCAGAAGCCGCTGCGGCGGGGCTAGCGCGCGAACCCCCGCCGGTCTATTCGCAGAAGACGCGGACCTTTGCTTTTTCTTCCTTAGCGTCGACGTCGACGCTAAGATCTTCCAGGTGGTCGATCAGCTCCTCGAGATTTTCCGGCTTGATTTGCGATAACGTCAGAGGGACGCCGTGCTTGTTCATTTTCGCGTCAAACTGCTCGTGGGCCTGCTGAGGAATGAGGCTCGCGAGGCGGACGCCGGCACGAAGAAGCTGCATGGGCACGCGGACGTTGACCGTCGTCGGACCGCCCTTTTCCGTCGACTCGACGAGGACGCGAAGGTACTTCAGGCGAGCCTTTGCAGGCGTGTCTTTAT
This sequence comes from uncultured Acidobacteriaceae bacterium, assembly GCA_963763585.1. Lineage (GTDB taxonomy): Bacteria > Acidobacteriota > Terriglobia > Terriglobales > Acidobacteriaceae > Telmatobacter. Next base: position 92,726 of record CAVXPR010000034.1, read on the forward strand.
CGTTATTTGACCAACCGTTTGAGCCGGCGATGCGGCCGGTGAATTCGCCCGCTGGAGAAGCGGAGCTGGGTTCGAGAGCGGCGATTAGTTGCTCGGCTTCATTCGCGGTGATCTTGCCCGCGGCTAACATTTCCAGGATTTGACGGCGATTTTCATTCATACGTTTCTCCAATCTAGTGCCGACGTCTTCCGGCGCGAATTACGAATTCTTGAACTACTGAATGCGAACCGATACCTTGCTCTGGTGCGTGGTGACGCGGACGTGCAAGCCGCGCAGACTCGAAAGGATTCCCCAAAACGTGGCGATGGCGCGCCAGAAACTGATACGGCCGGCGATGCAGGCGGCAAGAATTACGAACAAAATGAACGGCGACAGAAGGAATAGCGGAATCCAGAGAAGCAGAAGCGGAATCCACAAGCGCGGCATGTGGAAGTGCGAGTTTTCGATCTCGAGAACCGCGACGTTGGGAATCATTTAAGTGCCTCCAGTGCGCGGATGGCATCTGCGGCGGAGATTTCCCCGCTATTCAACTGCTGTAAGACCTCAGAGCGCGACGAGGAGGGATTGACTTCGACGAATTCAAGCTGGCCGGCGATGCGATTGAGGCGCGCTTTGATGGTGGGATAGCTGACGCCGAAGGTCTGCTCCATTTCCTTAATGGTGCCGTGGGAGCGGATGAAGGCGACGACAAACACCTGGTCTTCAAGGCTGAGGCGCGCAAGTTCGGGCAGGGTGAATTGGCCTTCGACGGTGATCTGCTTTTCGGGGATCCGGACGCGCTCGACAGTGAGCTCGCTGCCCTGCGCGATGCGAAGCAGGTCTTGCCAGTCGGAGGCGGGTTTGGGGTCTTTGGGCACGTTTATTGCCTTATTTCTGAACTTAAAGCTCGACAATAGTCAATATTTTTAAGTTTGTCAACAGACAATATTAAGATATTTGATATCATGCCTGGATGGGTGGCACATGGCCTGGCAAGGTAACAGGGCGCCGAGTAGGCGAGACGAATTGGAAACGGTCAGAGATTCTAGCTCGTTTGCGCAGCAGCTCCCGGGCTAGTCTTCGATCTGGGTGAGGCGCGCTCTGGCTTTCGCGCGTAGCCATTGGCGGGTCCAGATGGCGAGCAGTAACGCGAGGACGACTACTGCGATCGCAATCAGCCACGGATATGCTGCCACCAGGAGACGCAACTGAATCCACCAGGGCAGAAAACCCACGTGATAAACCTGCGCGCCGACACGGGACGATCGGAATTCGGTTCCATGGAAGTACGGCGACAGAGCCGGAGATGGCGCTGGATTGCTGGACGTCAAGGAACGTGTTCATGAACGGCTCGAAGGTTGAGCCGTCTTTGAGGTGGATGGCGACGATGCTGCGGTTGCCGCCAACATCATAGGGAGATTCAACGCCTTCAATGACGGCGTCGGGCGTGCCGCCAGCGGTCAGGTCGCCTGGGTCGGCCTGGGCGCTGTTCTGGTCGCCGAAGTTGAGCTTCGACCACGCTTTATGGATGAGCGAGACGAAGAATCCCTTTATGTCGTGGACCGGGTCCTGAATCCCGGCAGGGGCCGCGACACGTACTTGCTCGCCACTGAGCGAGACGGGAAGATGACTGCCGAGCTTAGAGAATGCGGGCTGGTCGTCTCCAGCTCCGATGACAAGAAAGTCAGTCGCAGCGCCGTTTTGCAGAGCGTCCGGTCCGGCTACGACTACGCGCAGGGTGGGAGAGGCAGTCTGGCGGCTGAAGTGTCCCATGAGCGTGACGAATGTCTCGATCTCCTGTGGCGTGGGCACGGGCGGCAGAACGACCGTGGTTTCGCTCAGGTCGGCAAAGCGCGTGAACGGGAATCCGGCGTTCGCGAAGATTTCGAGGTTCGGCAGCGACGTCCAATGCGGATAGCCGCGCAGATCGATATAGGAGTCTGAAAGAATTGAGCCCTGCAGATTGATGGGTGTGCCGTCGTCGCAATTCTGTTTGTGGGCCAGTTGGAAAGCGTAATCGAACGAAAGCGTATTTGAGAACGGGCGCAGGTTGGCGACGGGAACGGCAACATCGGTCTGAGTAGATCGCGCCGTGTCCTGCCCCGGAGCAAGCGAAGCTGAGCCAACGAACGCGCTGTTGAGTCGTACCTGCAAGCTGGAATCCGCGCCGATGGGGACGGAGTTATAGCGATAGGCGAGATGCAGGCGCGCGTTGTCGTCTCCTGTGTCGTAGTAGAGGTCGGGCGGAATGCGGAAGTAGGCGTTCAATGGAGCGGCGCCCTCGCCCTGCAATTGGGCACCCTGCAATTCACCGGCGGTAGCGAGCGGAATCGTCTGGTCAGTGCGCGCCCAGCGCGGTGCGGCGTCAGGCGCTTGCTTCGCGGGAAGCACAAAATTGCTGATGGAGGTCTGAGCGCCGTTGAGCAGCCCGCTGTGCAGCGCGAGGGCCTGAGCGGCAATAACGGCGTCGTCCGCGGTCGCGCCGGTGATGATGAGAATTTTGCTGTAGGGGTCGCTGGGATTCGCGCGCATGGCCACGGTGGGCCCAGTGATGGCGGATAGATTCAGGCCGGCATCAAGGCTGGTGGCGTTTTCCGCAATGACGATAGCGTTGCTTTGCGGAATGGTTCCGATGCTCACGGGAAAGCGCACGGTGCGATCGGCAGAGATGAGGCCGAAGTAGCTTGCGACGATGCCCGCGGCTTGAATGGCTTTGAACGAGGGCTGCCGCAGGAAGACGATGGGAATGCTGAGCGGCTGAATGGCAGCCGGATCGATGAACGGGGTGGGCAGTTGTTTCAAGTCGTCGGCAAGCGGCAGCAGGTCACCACGAATATCGAGAGAGGTGTTGCGATCGACGCGCGCCCAGAGCGAAGTGTTGGCCGGATCTTCGCAGCCTGTGGTGTAGTGGCCGATGAACTCGATAGTGAGCGTGTTCGAGTGAACGAGCAGCTCGGGAGGAATGTTGAAGTCGGCCTCTGTGTCGCTACCGTCGGAGCCGCTGAATTTTCCCGCGGCTGGCTGGATGGTGGCGAAGAGCGTTCCGTTCAGGATGAGCTTGAGGTGGCTTAATTGCGGAATGAGAGACGGAGAAAATGCGTAATTTACATGAATAGCTGCGGTGCGAACAACCTGCGATTGCGGCAGCGTGAAGTGGATGTTGTGCCGGCGATCGGTGGAGTGCAGCTCGATCTGCGGCGAGCCGGCATCGGCGAGAGTGAATGAGTCGCGATACTGGCCCGGTAAGACGGCGGGGTTGGCGGAGTCAGCGGGGTTAGCGGTGCTGGCTGCGGCGGAGCTGGCGGCATTGGCTGGCCTTGCGGTGCTGGCAGAGATCGACGCTGGCAGCGGCGATTGCGCGCGGGAAATTGGCGAACCGAGAATAAGCAGTCCGGCGAGAAGCAGGACCATTCCCGCCTGGGCGATGGAAAGCGGATTCGACTTGCGGCGGGCAGCGAGGTCATCGCGGCCGAAGAGGGTGAATACTGTTGCCATGAGGCCACTCATGGAGATCTTGAAAATGCGGCCGAGCGAGCGCAGCACTTTGTCGTTTTCGCGGGACTCGCCCCAACCGAGCCATGAATCGGCGCGGGAATAGAGCTGCAGGGTCAGAACCTCCTGTTCGGCGATCGACAAATCGTCGAAACGGACGCGCAGCTCTGAATTCTCTAACGAAACTACAGTGGCGTGCAGGGCGTTGGGTTTCGACGATTGCGGAAAAGCCAGATGGACCATTGCGTCAGGCGCGAGATCGACTTGGCCCACGAGGCGGATGCCAGCGCCGCCATTGGACATGTCGATGGTCTCAGTAGCAATTGTTCTTCCGCCGGGCAGCCTGACAATGAGCGGCGTGGCAATGTTAAGGCGCACCGTGACGCGGCGCTGCATGAGCTCGCGTGCCACCGCGATGCAAACTCCGAGAATAACCACATTGAAGCCGCACCACAGAACGTTCATGAGCACGGTGCCGCGGTGCGAGATGTCCCAGATGAAGAAGCGCGGAATGGCAACCACAAGCCCTGCGAGGTTGAGGGCGAGCATGATGAGAAACGGGTGGGCGATGCGTGAATCAAAAAAGGTGCGCTTGACTACGCCGCCTTTCGAGGTGACGTTGAACTTGCCCAGCTTTGGATTGATGAGCGCCATCATAGTTGGGAACAGTATGTAAGGCGCCAGCACAGTCTCGTAGATTTCGTTCCAGAAGGAATTGCGGTGCTCGCCCTGAATGCGCGAATTGGTGACGCTGGAGAGGATGAGATGCGGCAGTGCATAGGCGAGAATGGCAGCCCAGAAGCCGGGAATGATGGTGCGGCCGAGCAGCAGAAAGATGAGCGGCGCCGTGAGAAAGATGAGGCGCGGCACGGCATAAAGAAAATGCCCAACGGCGTTGAAGTAGCAAAGGCGCTGCGGAAATGTGAGGCCGGCAGCAAAGAGCGGATTCTCGATGCGCAGGATCTGAATCATGCCGCGCGCCCACCGGATGCGTTGGGTGACGTGGGCAGAGAGCCGCTCGGCTGCGAGGCCCGCAGCCTGGGGAATGTTGATATAGGCGGTGTTCCAGCCGGCCATCTGCATGCGCAGAGAGGTGTGCGCATCTTCGGTGACGGTTTCGCCGGCGATGCCGCCAATCTCGTCGAGAGCGGCGCGGCGCAGCACCGCGCAGGAGCCGCAAAAGAAAGACGCGTTCCAGAAGTCGTTGCCATCCTGAACCACGCCGTAGAACAGCTCACCTTCATTGGGAATGATGTGGAACTGCTTGAGATTGCGCTCGAAGGGATCGGGAGAATAGAAGCGATGCGGCGTTTGCATCACGGCCAGTTTGGGGTCGCGCAAGAACCAACCGACGGTCATTTGCAAGAAACTGCGCGTGGGCACGTGGTCAGAATCGAAGACGGCAACCAGCGGAGATGTCGTAGTTTTGAGCGCGGCGTTGATGTTGCCGGCCTTGGCAAACTGATTGTCGGGCCGGGTCCTGTAGCCGATGCCGGCCTCGTCGGCGAATTGCTCAAACTCTTTGCGGCGGCCGTCGTCGAGAAGGTAGACGTGAAGTTTGTCGGTGGGCCAATCCATGTTGAGCGCACCGAAGGCGGTGAAGCGGACCACGTCGAGCGACTCATTGATGGTGGGGATGAGGACGTCGATATCGGGCCAGTCCTCAAGATTCTCCGGCAGCGACACCGGAGCGCGGCGCAGAGGCCAGATGGTCTGGAAGTAGCCAAGAAAGAGAATAACGAAAGCGTATGCCTCAGCAAGAAGCAGGCAGACGACAAAAAATGCGTCCAGCGCTGCCCAATGATCGACGGGATATTGAAAGAGGCGAAGGACCTGTTCGACGCGCCAGTATCCGTATCGGAAGGTACAGAACATGGACATCATCATGAGGGCGAGAGTGACGAGATAGGAATCAGAACTGCGCGCCAGCACCAGCGCGGCAACCAGGCTAACGCAGCCCAGAACCGCCTGCTGCTCCCAGTTGAGAGGCGCTGTTGCCAGAAAGATCAGGATCGCTGCGGCGACGATGAGAAGAAGAGAACGAAGAATTCGAGTAAGCAGATTTTCGCCGGCGCCGATATCCTGCCACACCCCGGCGGGAGTCATCGCTCGCTCCAGCGTACCCCTCGGAAGGTCGTGGTTGCAGCGGCGGAGAGGCTCTTGACCCAACTCGCGAGGCTGGCAAAATCCTCGGCCACGGTGGAGTTTGGTGCGTAGTCGATGATAGTCATGCCCTCAGCCAGCGCCTCGCTGACAGCGGGCGCGCGGCGCAGCGCAAACGGAAGCAGGCGGTCACCGAGTTGCTCGCGGAGAACCTCGCGCACATCCAGATGCAGCGGCAGCGAAGCATCAAACTGGTTGAGGACATAATGAGGCAATGAATGCGAGGCCGCTGTTCCGCCGTTGTGATCGAAGAAAGCGTCAATGGAGCTGACGCTGACCACGGAGTTCATGTCCGGAATCAGCGGGACGAGAATCTGCGGGGAAAGACGCATGATGCGGCGAGTAGTGGAGCCGGATGCGGTGGCCAAATCGATAATGACGCGACCTACTCCGCGCGCATGCTTTAGTATTTCCGCGCTGAGCGCTTCCTGCGGCGCAGTCTCCGGGCCGAAGTTCTCCGGGTCAAGCGTGATCATTTGAATGGGCGCGTCACCGCTGGCAGCAGGCGGGTTGAAGGTGCGCAACATCCCGGGGCGCTGATCGCCTGCGCCGAAAAAGAATGGAAGCAAGCCATAGGCAGCGGTATCCACGAGCAAAACGCGCTCGCCGCGGGCTGATAGCGCGCGACCGAGCGTCGCTACAAGGCTGGTCTTTCCAACGCCACCGGCAAGCGAGAAGATGGCCATCACCGGAGGACGCGCGGCAGTAGGAGCAGGAGCAGCTTGCGCGGGCGGAGCGGTGCCCTCTAGAACACCGCGCAACGCGAACCAGCGCGTGGCCAGGCGCTCACGCGATCCCTGCAGCGTATCTTCAGGCGCCGGCGGAAGATTGGAAGGACTCGACGACTCAGCGCGCTCGGGCGTGAGCCATGCGGGCCGGCCGGCATTTTCTGCGGTGTCGGAGGACCGGGGATTGCGGTGCGCTGGGAAATTTTCTTCGCGCAGAGGCGGATGCGGAGACTGGCTCGCCGACCGGTACGAAGGAGGCACAGCTAATCCGCGAAGAGCTGAGGCAAGATCTTCTCGGACGGGATGTTCAACTTGTTGCCTGTCGAGACTCGCGCGATCAAGACTTGGGCGATCCAGACTTGGCCTGTCGAGATTCGGCCTGTCGGGATTCGGACGATCAAGATTCGGCCGGTCGAAATTAGGCCTGTCTGGATTCGGACGATCTGGAAGCGTCCCGCCCGGTTGAATCGGACGCCACGCATGCAATGAGGGCTGCGACGCGGGAGGTTGTGGACTGACTTCGTCTTCTTTGCGTACTTCATCATGGCGCGTGTCGCCATTGCCGCGTTTCGGCTCGGGGCTTAGCTGCGCTCGTTGATGTTGCTCTTCCATGGCTTGCTCAACGCGCTGACGAGCCTTCTCGCGAGTCTGCGCCCGGGAGGCGGAAAAGTCGCGATACTTTGCGCCGTGCAAATTGGCCCACGAGTAAAGCGCCGCAACATCTTCCGGAGTCTCATTCGGGTCGGATTGCCCTTTGTGATCCGTCATAATTTATCCCAAGGTCTAAAGCGTTTCCAATTCAATTGTTAGCATCGCCAGCAATCTCGCCGTGCACGATTCTTAGTTCATGCTGGGCCCCAAATGCCGGCTGTTTCGATAATGAACACCGGCAACGCAAGGCCGGGGGGCGGATGAATCCTTACCACTTATCCTAGTGTCGCCGAGGTCGTCGGAACAATAACACTTGCACCGCCGCCGAGCTAACACTTTCAAGCCATTAAATGTGTTAGAAACGCCCCATTTTCTATGCGATACGAGTACTTATCGTCCATTCGTAATCGTTTTTCTAACCACCATCGGTACCATCGTATCAGCGGCTCTGGTTACCAAACTTAAAATGATTTCACGAATGAGGTGAAGCGCGCTTTGTCCCGATTTGCCGCAGACTGAGGAGACGGGAAGGCAGCGTTGAGTTGGTCGATTTTAGGCCATGGGTCCGTGCCCTGACTCCCTGTCTAGATTCTCTTCGCCGATTCACTGCTTCGGGCCAAAAAGGTAGGTCCGTGACCCTGTGGTAGTTTTGAGAGAGCGGTCTAATTGCGAGCTCGTAGCTCAGTTGGTAGAGCAACGCCCTTTTAAGGCGTGGGTCCTGGGTTCGAATCCCAGCGAGCTCACCACGCTTGACCCCAAGTTCACCCTTCTGAAATCTTTCCATAGATTGGCAACCTTCGTAAGCGGTTGGGAGCGCGATTCGTTCCGGCGAGTAGCACCGCCGCAACCAAAACAGCGTCTTCAACGTCATCGGAATTAGGGCCGCCACTCATCAAAATGAGAACCGCGGCGAAGCAATAGCCCTGGAGGAGCTTTAGGGATGCGTGAAGTCCCCACCAAGCATGAGCCGCTACAGCAGCCGCTCTCGCCTGCTCAGCCGCCGCACATCTTGAGGATGCGTGAAGCTCCCACCAAACATGAGCCGCCACAGCAGCCGCCCTCGCCTGTTCAGCTGCCGCGCACGAGCGCGAGCGCGGGACGCAGGCTCAAGTTCACCGCCGTTGGCATCGCGGTGGCGCTCTTCGTTGTTCCCCTGTTTCTGCACCTGAGCGGGTTTTGGCTTTACGTGTCCATGTTCATCTCCATTCTGATCACCGTGGGCGTGATCCAGATGTTTCTGCGTGCGCGGAAATTTACAGTTGCCAGCGCGGAAGAAGTTCTGACCGCAGATCCCAGGCCGCCGGTGATCTACATGCGCTCATTCAAAGACGACCCATGGGCGGCGATGCCTGTGATGTCAGGCCCACCGGGGTGGGCGCTGCTCTTCCCCAAGGAACTCGTAACGGAAGAGGAAATTGTGGCGCGAACCCTAAACGATTTCGGCCCCATGGTGACGATCGGCAGGCCTGGTGAGCAATTGCGCGAGCTGGGTGCGGCGCGCATGTATGTGGGCGAGCAGGAGTGGCACGAGAAAGTCGCCGCGCTGATGCAGAGCGCCAAGCTGGTGGTACTTCGGCTGGGGCAGACAGAAGGCTTGTGGTGGGAGCTGGAACAGGCGATTGGAAAGATGCGGCCGGAGCAATTGCTGGTATTCGTTCCGCGGATTGCCGACAAGACGACGCGCGAAGCGATTCGCCGGCGCGCAGAAGCTGTCTTCCCCAAGCCGTTGCCGGAGTTCGCGCATAGCAATAGCCCTTGGGGAAACGTGGGATCGCTGCGGGGAATCTTATATTTCGATCCCGACTGGACCGCGCACTATATCGACTTGACGCGCCGCATCTTTACGCTGAAGACGCTGCCGCGCTTTCTTGGTTTCGGCAAGCCCTCGGCCAAGCTGAAATATGCGTTGCGGCCCGTCTTCGCCAATCACGGAGTCGCATGGACCCCTCCGCCAGTGCGCAAGCTGGCGACAACCATGGTGGGAATCTGGCTGGCTCTGGTGTTCACGATCGTCGGGATTGTCATTTGGGCCGCGTTTTCAAATTAGATGGGATTCGTTCGGCTGCATGGGTGAGGGATCGATCAGGGATCGAACTGGATCACTCCTTTGCCGCGGCTGGCGGAGAAGTTTGGACAAGACTCGAGGCCAGAAAATCGAGCACTTTGGGAGTTGCATCCAGAGTAGACTCGGCGTTGCCTTCGGGTGAGCCGCCATACTCCGTGGATCTACCAGAGCTCCGTTGCGTAGTGCCGTTGGTCCAGGT